>CAIOHR010000306.1 GCA_903858115.1 uncultured Pirellula sp.
GAGTCGGAGAAATAGTTCCGATGATGACTTGATTCTGCTCACTTCTTATCCGTGTTTGATCCGAGCCCATCCGTGGCTAAAGATAGGATCTCGAAAACCAGCCACGGATTTGCACGGATCTTCACGGATGCGAGCCAAGAAGTAAATCAGCCCTGTTCGCGGTTGGCTTACTGCTTGTTGATGCTAAAGATGCGAGATGGGTGGCCGGTTTGCGTTGTGGTGAGAATTGAAGAAGCTGGAGTCGGAGAAATAGTTCCGATGATGACTTGATTCTGCTCACTTCTTATCCGTGTTTGATCCGAGCCCATCCGTGGCTAGAAAAGAATCTCGAAAACCAGCCACGGATTCGCACGGAATTTCACGGATGCGGGCCAAGAAGTATTTCAGCCCTGTTTACGGTGGCTTACTGCTAGGCTAGCCATTTTGAAACCACCCTATTGGAATGGAGGAACGACGACCGATTCTTAGGGATGCAGAGCAACTTTTTGAGGTTTCTTTCTAGAATTTTGTCGCAGAGCGGGGCGTGGACAATTCCTTGAGATTCTTTTGTTGAAGCGATTGCATCTGCCATCGACAGTGCTCTACGATGGTCCTGAGAGCGAGGCGACGCCTCGCGTTGAATCAAGCACCCCGATTCGAAACGATCAACGATGAATAGCCCGAACCCGAGAGAAGTTCGCTTCGCAACCATTCTGCGAATGTACTGGACAATCCTGGAGAGCAAAACGATGTCGAGAGTTTCGCAAAGGATTCGCTCTCGCGTGGATGTTTCTCAGATCGTGAATGATGCCGCGAAAGAATGGATGGAAGTGGTTTCTGTGATGGAAAGCGACGTCGCAAACGAACCCCTTTCGGATGATCGTTTGATAGGCTTACTGACGAGGATCGTAGAAAAGCGGACATTGGATGCGATTCGTTCAGAGAAATCGTGGAAACGAGGAGGTCAGTTGGAAGCAGTCGGCAGCGACCACCTTTTGCAATGTCAGGATCCCCATTGTTCGGACTGCTTGTCCGAAATGCAATCTGCGGAAATGCGTTCCTTGTTGGACATGCATCTAGACAGCATGCAGCAACAAGTGCTTGATCTACGATGGGATGGTCATTCAGAAACTGCGATTGCCGAACAAATGCAAATCACGTTGGCGTCAGTACAGAGAATAAGAAAAACGATCGTGTTCGTTGCGACGGCAATCATCTTGACGAGAGACGAGAGACGAGAGAGGAGAGACGAGAGACGAGAGACGAGAGACGAAAAAATAGTTTCGGAAAATGGAAATTTTCCGGATGGAACGGACGCCATTTACGACTAGTTCTGTAGCTGCGCGAATACTATTACACAAATTTAGCGGATTCGACGTTATGATGTCCTTTTCATCAATCACTGAGGTATTCCGGGTTGCCATGATTTTCATGATAAATGAAGTTGTGGTTTGTTCAATTGTTCGATGTTCGGTTGTACCGGTTGCCAAATGGCGGAGTCCGATTGCCGTCCTTTCGTTCTTTGGGATTCTTTCACAGCTCGGATATTCGCAACAAACTATATCGCAATCTGCATTGATCCGACGAGAAGCGACTGGCAGCCTTGGTGCAAAATTCCAACTGGGGGCATTGCCGAACAAGCAAAAATTCAAGCTTCAACTCGAGTTGGTCAACGACTCAGACGTCGATTTTGACCTGCAAAAAATGCAAACTTCTTGTAGTTGCATTAAGGCAGTGTTGCGAGAAAACAGCATTAAGAAAAATGACGTTGGTCATCTCGACGTGGAATTGACGACAGAAAGTTCTAACGTCGCTAAGCAAGCAAATAATTTGTACGCGATTCACCTAATGTACGCTACGGATCAAGGCATTAGTGTTTGGATTGAATATTCGCTTTCGGGTGTTGTCTCTTTTCGGGGGGCAGGATCGTATTTAACAAAAGTGCCAACCAATTCGAAAGAACATTTATTCGAAGTTCCGATTCTCGTTACTGAGCCTGTCAAATTGAACAACGTTTCCGTTCATGGTGGGCCGTTATTTAAAGATCTAAAGACTCGCTGTTTCGAGAGGAATGGGCAGCAATTCGTGGAATGTAGGGTGTCTGTTTCGCAGGGGCTAGATGCAAGTATCGTCGAAATCTTGACCATTGAGGACAAAGAATCGAAAAGCAGTTCTCGACTGCCGGTGATTGTGGAAGTGATTCCGCAGATATCGATCGCTCCGAATGTCATTTCATTTGTGTTGTCGGATGGAGACAAAGAATACAAGAGTAGGGCAATCGTCCGACTCAATGAGAGCGTGCTGGCGTTCGATGAACAACAAGTCGAGTTTTCACCGCGGATTGAGGCGAGCTGCAAGGATGGATCTGTGAAGATAAATCAGCAGGCTCGTATGGGGCCAGGCATTTATCGAATTGAACTAACTTTCACCGCCAAATCCGAAAAGAAAGATGCGGTATTGCCATTACCTCAGTCACTGACGCTAAAGATTGAAACGCCGCTAAAATCGACAACGCGCGAACTTGGCGTTCGGTTCGCAAAAAAATAGTTTTTCATTACCTGTTTGGAGAAAAAAGAAATGTCGCACATCAAATTTGGTACTTCTGTCGTTTTGTTTCTGTTGCTTTTCTGTCGCGCTGAGGCACAAATCGTTTGTCAGGTGATCGAGTCATTGAACTGTCCTGAAACCGAACAAAAATATTGCTTCGAGTCTTCCTGCTTTTTTCTCGATTTATGGCAATGCCCATCGGCTGCGAAAGAAATCGCACCGACGAATACTTTTGTCGATGGTTTCCGGACGGCGGGACAAGGTGAGATGGGTACCACTTCTATCACGTACGTGACCAATGTATATTGCCAGCTGCAACGAGCGTGCAACGGCTGCTCGGATTGGTATTTCAACTATTTTAATGAGCCGACCGCTGATTGTTTATCAGGAAGCGGGTCCTGGACTGTAGTTGGGCCTGCCTACTGGATACTGCAAGGAAACGGCGGTTGTACGGGTACTTAGTCGATTTGAGAACTATTTTTACTATTGGATTGTTCACGGATAAGTACTGTTGTGAGTGTAAATAAAATGCTTTTACGGCTTGTGACTATTGCCCTTGCATTACGTGCCAATGTTGTGTTTGCACAGGTCGATCAAGATATTTCCGAGGCGTCGTCATGCATCTATGCGATGCATCTCAATAATAGTTGCATTCGCAAGATGGATGTTCTCTTTCGCAAAGAGTGCTTTCATCGATTGCGTGATAACGAAGGTCAAGAGGAATCAAGCTTCTCGAGGCTAATTCTAGATCTTGATTCAAAAAAGTTCTTGCATCTGCATCGTGCGGAACGTACGACTGTCGACGAGAAGGGTGAGAAAAAGAAAGAGGCGTGGTATATCGCTGCGAAATACAATCACGGTAAACTCGACTTGAGCACCCCAATAATGCACGGACGTCCGATCGCCAGGAATTTTGGCGACGCATGCATATCCGCAGAGCTAATTGATATGCGATTTGCGGGGCTAACAGGGTTTCCGGTTCGGTTTGGCGCGCGGGGATTTGATTTTGAAAAACGACTGGCGACCATCAATGTCGCCGATAATTCTAGAATTCCGTACCGTATTGAAAATAGGATGCCGACCTCGCTTCGAATTGTACAACGAGCAGCGATACCATCTAGCCAAAATGCTTTTGCTCAAATGATTTGGTTTGTTGATATTGAGAAAACAATGCCATTTGAATTTGTAAGCTCCACAAGCACGCAATCAGATGGGCAAGCAGTCGCCAATCGCAATACTTCGGCGCAATATTCGTGGAAAGAACTATCGGAATGTTTCGTTCCTCGATCCATCGATCAGGTAGCGACGGGAACGCACAAGAAAACGAGTGAAGACGGGAAAGATCAGTCTTACCCCTACCCTCGCGACGAGATCTTTGATTTTCATTGGTTCTCTCTAAACGAGACAATATCGGATTCCCTTATTGACGGATTAGATATCAGTTCATTTGAGAAGTGGATGCCACTAACCGATCCTAAGTTAAGTCATGCGACTGACTTGGAAGAACGTGAAAAATAGAAATGAGCGAGATTAAGCATGCAATGGGTGGCACCGGATAGGATTTCCTCTTTCTTTTCCGTGTTTGATCTGTGCAGATCCGTGGCTATAAGGTGGGGCCTCAAATCGGCCACGCATACCCACCATCCATAAAGTACCTCGGGTAGTTGGCCGAAAAGAACGGAAGGATACGAAAAGCCTGGAGCCGATGCATTTGTATTGCGGTTCTCTTTTCGTCTTTTGTCGTTTCTTTCGGCAATTCCCTCGTTCTGTGAAACCTGTAGATACGGCGTCAGCAGTGCTTTCTTGATTGATAGTTGGGTGGAACCGTATTGGGGTACGTTCGTCTTATACGAATTTCTCACAAAGGCACCAAGGCACCAAGGCACGGAGGTACCTCTTGGGGGATCTCTGTGTCTTTGTGCCTCCGTGAGAAACTAATTGGCAACCCCACGCGTTCTATTTTCGGCACGATCGATCGCCAAAACCATCAGCAACAGTTGGCCGAAAAAAGCGGAAGAATGCGAAAAAACACCGAGGCGATGTATTGTATTGCGATCCTCTTTTCGTCTTTTTTCGTTTCTTTCGGCAATTCCCGAGTTCTGAGAAAACCTGTGGATAAGGCGTCAGCAGATTTTTTCTTTATTGACAGGTGGGTGGAACCGTATCGGGCTGCGTGCGTCTTTTAAGAATTGCTCACAAAGGCACCAGGGCACTGAGGTGCATCCTGGGGATCTCAGTGCCTTAGTGCCTCCGTGAGAAACTAATTGGCATACCCCACGCGTTCTATTTTCGGCGCGATCGATTGCCAAAACCATCTACTTAGTTGCCAAACTCTTTTGGTAATGTGACCTTGTTATCTGTGGCCCAGGTGCGAGTGGTTAGTTCGATCTTCTTGCCACCAGCATTCTCTGGATCATCGAGTACGACCCATACTACCTTTTGATCTTTCTCGGTCGGTGATTGCACGGTGGTCACTGGATTCGCGCGGCGAACTAAGTCGGTCAACACCGTGCGCAACGGGACTCCCTTTTGCAAGAAATTGCGGACTTGCTGGTTCTGCGTAATCCCCTCCTTTTGAAAGGCTGTGCCATTGATCGACATGCGCAGCGAGGATTGACTTTTCAATACGCTATCGTTGAACTCGGTGGCAATCGCAGCCAGTCCCATTTCTAACGACTCTTGCTCAAACGCAATGTTCATCGGTGAGTCAAGCATCTGATCCACGGTCTTCATCGCGGCGGTTGTCGATGGATTCGATGGCAAGGTTGATGCGACACTGGTCATCGGATTTTGCAGACTCATCCATGATCCGACCACTAAGTTCGGAAGCGAGTCGCTCGGCAGATAGACGTTCGCTACGATCTGTCCATCTTCGATTCCAAAACGAGAGTTCTTCGCAACACTTCGGACCATCTGCGGAAATCGAGCGGCAATCGCTCGCCAGTACGTCGGTGCTGGTGAATTCACGAACGACGCTTCGAGTTTGTTTGGTAGCTGCTCCAGCGACTCTCGCAGTTCGCTGGAACGTTTTCCCGCATTCTTGGGGTCGCTAAGCACCAAACGCAATTCAGAATACAGCTTGGGCTGAAACGAGGATGAGAGACTGACTCCCTGAACTTCGTCGTTCAATATCGTGCGCAACACAATTGCAGAGAGCGGGGCTGAGGTCCATAGTTCTCGTGCATCGCCAAGTAGAAAACTGGGAGCCGCTATCAGTGTAAAGTCCGATCGACTATCGGTATTCTGGAGAAGTGAGTCCAATTGCCTTCGCAAAGGGACTGCTCCTCCGAGTGTATCTGCCATCGAGTCGAGTTGTTGCACAGGACCGATCGTGAGCCTTCGCGTCTTGAGCTTGGTATCTTTGGTGAGATTGTCAAAGACAACGCCCAGTTTGCCATCGGACCACATTTGTCGATCCGTTCCAATCCCTTTCGGCGCATAACCCGCAAGTGTTGGCAATAGAGACTCAATCGTCTCGGCCTCTTTCAATCCGAATCGAAACACGGCTTCAGGAACACCTGGTGTTTTGCTCGGGAAGAGAGCGATGGCAACGTCACTGATCCGATCGTCCGACGCGAAAGGGATCGATCCCGCAAACGTTTTCCATGAAGGCAAACTTTCTGTGAGCCAGGATTGAACTTTCGCAAGGTTCTCTTTGCCGGTCCAACTCGACCGGGAAAGGAAGACGATGGCTTCCGCACCCGGTGGAAGCAATTCCACGGAAAGTGCGTTCCCTGCAAATGGAGGTGCCCACAATGTTTGTCCGTCGTCTCCTCCGATCGCGAAAAACTCAGCCACAGGATCGGTTGTCACAGAGGACTTTTGGTCACCGGAATTCGAAGAGGAACTCTTCGATTTATCGGTGGATGGATCTCTCTCGACATATTCAATTTGAGGTTCTTTTTTTGCAACCGCCGTACTGCCGCTACCGTTGAGCAAGATAGCCAATAGGCCGCCGAAAACTACAGTGGAACCGATTGCGATGCTTGGCAAAAGCCAGACTGGTTTCTTCTTTTTTTTCTTCTTGCCGGTTCGGGCGGCCGGTGATTTCGTTGTCGCCGCTTTTTGAGGTGCTGCTTTGGGCCGGGCCTGTGGTATCGCAGTTTGCTCGATCGGCTTAGCAGGCTGCGTTAGCTCTTGAAGTGGTTGCTGAGCTGGAATGTTGGGTTGTTTAGGAGTTGTCGGTTTTGGCGCATCCTTTGGGGCGGCGGTCGCTGCCGGTTGGTTGGTCGTGGCCAACGGTTTTGCTGCAGGTATGGCAGGTGCTGCGGGTTTCTTTGGTTCTGAAGGTTTCGCTGTTGGAGCCACCAACAGTTCTTGATCGACTCGCGCGGGGCGTCCCCCTTCCAGTGATTCGATCGCTTTCGCGAGTTGGCTTGCATCGCGAAACCGACTGCTCGGATTCTTGGCGACCAAATAACGGATACAACGGGCGATCGGCTCGGGGCAGTTGGCTGGAAGCTCGATGGGGATTTGTTGGTGAGTTTTCTTCCAACCACTGACGTCCAATCGATCGCTATTCGGCCACGGGATGCGACCGAGCAATGCATGAGCCCAAACCACGCCGAGTGCATACAGATCGGTCTGTTGGCTGGGTTCCGTACCTGGCAAAGTAAACTCGGGTGCCGCTGCAGCATGGCGCAATATCTCTGGAATGGAGATAACACTATTCCACGAAGCCGAATACGGAGACTGAGGAGGCAGGATCGGATCGCGACGCAATCGGAAACGTTGATCATTGCATTTCCAAATGGACTCTGGTGTGATCGCTCCATGAATCAAGTCTTGATCGTGCAATCCAGCAATCGCACTTACCATATCTCGCATCATTCGAACCGAGGACTCGACCGAAAGTGGTCCCTGAGTCAACGATTGCGCTAACGACTGTCCCTGCATCGCTTCGCAAAAGCATGCAAGATATCCAGGTTCCGCAAGTACGGATTCCCAACGGTCTAAGGCCGGCCCCTCGATTCGTGAATGTTGCCTTGCCAAATCCACAGAAGGAGGCCAAGTCTTAAAGGTCGGTCGTTGAAGATCCTCTCGTGTCCATTGGATGCACCAATGCGCGGTACCACGATGAATATCCGTCGCTTGAACCCAATTCGGCCCGAGCAGATCGGAAAGGGTATCGACGATTCGATACGGTCCAAGCGCAAGCGGCCGAGGGGTAGGTTCGAGAAGGGAGTTGAGTTGGAAGGTTGTCAGTTTAGCTGTGCGGATGAGATCGGTGGCCAACTGCATCGCATCATCGCGAGAACCTTTGTCATTCGGCGTCGTCAGTTCTTTTGCCCAAGTGCGGCATGTGTCCTGACTCGCCAAGCCTGATCGATGGATCCGTTCCCACAGTTCTTTCGAAGTCAAATCCACCGTGTTACCCTACCGATTCAGTGGCCGAGCACGTATGCAAAAATCAATGGCGCGACAATACAAGCGTCACTATGGATCATGTACTTTGGCGCGGTCGCCGTCAATTTATTCCAAGTGATTTTTTCGTTAGGGACAGCCCCGGAGTAGCCACCGTAGCTTGTTTCTGCATCGCTGATTTGGCAGAAGTAAGACCAACGCGAAATCTCTTCTTCTAAGTCTTGGATGATGAGAGGTACAGCGCAGATAGCAAAGTCGCCGGCGATACCACCACCGATTTGAAAGAAACCGATCGGACGATCCTTGCTCAGGCGTTTGTACCATTCCACGAGGAATTGCATTTGAGCCGTGCCACTTTTGAGTGCATGATGGGATTTGACGGTGCCATCCATCACGCGAGCGGTAAACATATTGCCGAGCGTGCTATCTTCGATGCCTCGGGAAAACACGGGTATTCCAGCTTCCTTGGCTGCGATCATCCAAGAATGTTCGACAGGAATTTGGTAATGTTGTTTGAGGTCCGGTTCGTCGAGGATCTTGAACATATACTCGAACGGAAAATAGCTCTCTCCTTTGTCGGCTGCCTCTTTCCAATACTTGACGAGCCTGGATTGCATATGCATCATCACCGATTCCGGGATACACGTATCCGTAACACGGTTGTAGCCGGACTCCAGTAAATCGACTTCGTCCTGAACGCTCAGAGCACGCCAGTTCTCGATCACTTTGTATTCGTTGTGAGCGAAAAGGTTGAAGAGATCCTCTTCCAAATTGGCTGCTGTGCACGAGATGGCATGGACTTTTCCTTCGCGGATCATCTCGGCGAGCGACACACCAAGCTCCGCTGTACTCATCGCTCCAGCGAGCGAAACCATCATGGCACCGCCGTTGTCCATGAACTTGCGATAGCCCTTGGCAGCCGCGAGGGTCTCGCGTGCATTGAAGTGGCGATAGTGCTTTTCCATGAACGCGGAAATGCTCATTCGAATTGGTTCCTTTTTCAGGCGAGCGACTGTTGGCGAGAGACTGTTAGCGAGCGAACAAGGTAATGAGTGGCGAATTACTGGCGTGCCATAGGCATGACGACATAGGTGTAGCCGTCTTCGGTCGTGAACATTGCCGGTTCCGCATTGCTTTTGACTTCGATGGAGAACGACTTGTCGAGGTCGAGAACTTTGAAGAAATCCATTACGTAGCGATAATCCATCGTGATCTTGACCATCTCGCCAGTGTATTCGATTGGGATCTCGATACGAGATTGTCCTACATCCGCGGTGCGGGCGGCGACAACGAGAGAGCCATTGCCGAACGTGAACTCCACGCCGCGACTCTCGGCATCCGCAACGATGGACGCTTGGCGAATGGCAGAAAAGAATGGGCCGACGAGTCCATCGATCTTGGTGCGCCCTTCGCGGCTAGGCATGACTTGTCGCCAGTTGGGATAACGACCTTCGACGAGCCGTGAGTAGATGGTGCAGCGACTTGTTCGGATCAGGATGTCGTTGCTACGGGCTGCGATGCATACGATATCATCGCTATCGACGATGGAGCGTTCCATCAATTGAAGCGTCTTCGTCGGCACGATGGTGGACATGCCCGAGTTCTTGAATCCGCCGATGCTGGCTCCTTTTCCTGCCATGCATGCTAGCCGTCGACCATCGGTTGCCACTGTGGTGATGGACTCGTCGTCCATTTCGAAAAGTACACCTCCGAGTTGGTAGCGCGTACTTTCTACGTCTGTCGCAAAGACGGTTCGCTTCACCAGTTCTTTGAACAGTCGCGCGTTGACTTCAAAGTATGCATTCTCGTTAAAGGAAACCACGCTTGGAAACTCGTCGGGATTGCCGCGAGGTAGATGAAACTCCGAATTGGCACCTAGCAAATCCAGCGAATTTTCTGTCAGTTCGATGGTCAACGTGTCATCGTTGCATTCCCGCAGAATGTTCCCGACTTTTTGAACTGGCAACAGCGCAGTTCCAGGCGTCAGGACTTGCAAATCATCGAGTTCTAACCGGATGCCTGCATCCATGTCCGTGGCCATGAGGGTGACTTTGCCGTCACGGGCTTCCATTTTGACGTTGGTGAGCACTTCTTTTGGGCTGCGTGCAGGTGCGACGGCAGCCGCAATCTGGAAGGCATGCAGGAATTTGTCTCGGTTGCAGACGATCTTCATGGAAAATGACGCTCAAAATGGGATAACAGAATTCCAAACGGGAATACCGTGAATCCATGTTTTACCCATAAAACCCACCAAGCTGAAGTACTGTTCGCCAATCGGCGATCTGCGTCCCGCAAATTACCAACAAAAGCGGAGCGTGCGTTTCTTTAATTGGCTTATCCCTTAGGAAAAAGGGACGTTGCCGACTTTGAAGACGGTTTCTAGATGCCGGAAGCCAATCGACTCGTAAAGTCGAATGGCACCAAGGTTATGAATGGTGACTTCGAGGTTTACATAGCGGCAACCGACATCTCGGAATCCGACGAGCGCATGCCGAATGAGTTCACGGCCAACACCTTTCCCTCGAAAATCGGGGATGACACCGATGTTTTGGATCGAACCCACGAGCGCATTCGTTCGCAGGCCTTGGATGGTGCCAATTGCTCGTCCGGTACGAGCACCCGGTTCACGATCGAGAGCCAACCACGTCGCCTCGGGAACGAAATTGTCTCGGTTGGCCAAGTCTCGCATGAGCTTCTTGCAACCTTCCTTGTTTCCAAGACAGGGAAAGACACTGACATCCATCTCGCGACGGAAGCTTTCCCATTTGGCCAATCCGTGTTGAACGACCAGTCGCTCATCCCAGTCGAGATACTCCAGCCGACTGGACCGCTTCTCGTTTGGTATTTCGCGTTCGATGAAGTCAAACTGCATGCGATATCGCTTGAAGTAAATAACCGGCATCTCAATACACACTAGATAACAGCCGCCATCCCGTCGCCTCGCGGGTCGCATGCGGCTATCAATGCAACACCATCGCCTGACTCTTTCTTCGCCCGTTCAATTCCCTGCGCGATCGCAATGTTACCAAACATCTTCACGTCGTGCCCTTTGGCCTTTAGGCTCTCCACGATAGGATTGTTGCTACCGCCCTCGCGAGAGTATGGTCCACCCAAACTGGATTCACAATATAGCAAATCCGGTTGCCATTGGTGATGGATACGAGATGCTGCAATCGCATCTCCCATCGACGTCCCGAGGTCCATGCATCGTAGAAGCGTTTGCAACGTCGCATTGATGATCCGTGGACCGCCAGCCGCCCCGCACGTCAAGCTCGGTTCACTCATTGCATCGAGCACGATGGTCGGGCTCATGCTAGACAACGGTCGCTTGCCCGGTTCGATCGCATTGGCTCGCGAACCGATGAGACCAAAGGCGTTCGGGACGCCAGGCGAGATGCTAAAGTCATCCATCTCGTCATTCAGTACGACGCCTGTACCAGGCACGATCATCTTGTTGCCCCAACTCGTATTTACGGTGGCGGTCAATGCTACCCAGTTGCCATCGCGATCGGCCGTGGTCATGTGTGTCGTGTGTTTCTTGCCGTCGTCGATCGCTTTGCTCTTCGAATCGTTGTGGCCAGGGACGCGAGTCGATTTCTCCATATCGATTCGTTTTGCTAGTGCATCGGTATACTCCATCGAAGTCAAGAAGGATGGGACTTCGACAAAGTCGCTATCACCGAGATAATGAGCGCGATCTGCAAACGCAAGCTTCATGGCTTCTCCAAGCACATGATAGTAGTTCACTGAATCTCCCTGCTCGTAGAGCTGCTTCAAAGGAAATCGAGATAGGATCTGCAACATCTGTTGGATATGAATTCCGCCAGAACTGGGCGTAGGGAACCCGACGACTTGAAAGCCTCGATAGTTGGTTCGAACGGGTGGTCGGTCCTTGGCTTCATAGTTCTTGAAATCGTTCAGCGTGAGCATACCTCCTTGTTCGCGAAGATGCGATGCACATTGTTCAGCGAATTCCCCTTGGTAGAACCAATCGCGACCCTTCTTGGCGATCGACTCCAGCGTCTTCGCGAGGTCGCGTTGAACGAGAGTCTCTCCTATCTCGTAAAGGCTGCCATCGGACTTCAAAAGAACCTTTGCCGAGGCTGGGAAGCGTTTGATGACTTCTTGTTCGGCTTTGATGGTGTTGTAATTGGATCGACTGACTTTACAACCATCATGGGCCGCGCGAATGGCAGGAACAAAGAGATCGCCCCAAGGTAACTTTCCGAATCGCGAATGAGCCGAATGAAGGGCTGCGATCAAGCCTGGAACTCCGCATGCCAACGGCCCATCTTGACTAAGCTTCACGTCGGCGACACCATTCCTGAAGAACATATCCTTGGAAGCGGACGCAGGCGCCTTTTCGCGGCCATCAATCGCATGCAGAGAACCATCGCTGCGTCGAATGAGCATCAAGCAACCGCCGCCGAGCCCCGAGTTGTGACCATCGACGACACTCAAGTAGACAGATGCCGCAATCGCAGCGTCAATCGCGTTGCCACCTTGAGCCATCATCGACACCGCCGCTTGCGATGCCAGCGGATGGACTGTAGCTGCTACACTCGATCCTGACATGACGCGGCTTTGCGTCTTGCTGGCGGAGGATTTTTCCTGAGCGTTCAGCGGAGCCAAGGCCAATGCGGTTATGGCTGTTGAGTGAGAGAGAAATCCTCGTCGTGTTATCATGAAGGTCAGTCAGCCAATAGAAGCGAATCAACGAAACCAGCAAGACACGCATCCTAAGATCCGTACCTCCAAGCGTCAACAAAATCTGTGCAAATTTAGAACGCACAGGTTTTGGAATGTCGTGGATCGCTCCGCCGATCCTCAGGCGCAATTCTTCTTACAAATAAAATCCTCAACCGTCAGGATCGTTTAGCAAGTCCTGCAGTCGTTTTTGAAATGGTTCTGGATATCGCGCAGGCCACGACGAATCAATCAGCCCGAGCGAAATCATATCTCGTAGATGGACTCGGTCTTTATCACGGAACGCATTGAGCTTCATTCGTACCAGCGTTTCGAGTGCAATGGCGCGAAAGTCATTCGCACGAACCCATGGCTCGATATCCGGATTCGGTTCGTCTCCAATCCGTTCCACCTTGCCGACCAGTACAACATGAACAGCATCGCGAGCCGAAGCGTCAGGCTGCTCCAGAAACATGTCTAGACCTGAGGTGTTGCGGTGATGAAACCCTGCAGCAACCATCGCATCCATCAATGCAGGGAAATCGCTTGGGCGAACGAGAATATCTACATCGCGAGTCGTACGTAACGCAGCTTCGTCGACCTGGGCAACCCAAGCACGCACCGCATGCCCGCCGATGACCGCGTAAGGAACGTTTGCGTCTTCAAGTATCCGAACTGTCTTGCGCAGACGCTCGTTGACTTTTTCCACTGCTCGCTCCATTCGGGCCCATAGTTCGTCCCCGACAATCGTAAACTCAACCATTGCTCAACCTCCGCAAAGTATTGTAGCCGAAATCGAGCATCTAATTCTCTCTTCAATCAGAGGATTTCTAATCCTCGTAGCGGAAAGTCGTGGATCGCTCCGCCGATCCTTTTGCGAGCTTATTCTTTTCCAGGCATTTATGCAGATCCAACTTGTGCCATGAAAAACCAGTGGAATCGTAGCATGGGGCAGCTCCTGACTATTTCGGTTTGGTAAACTGGATACTTCTACCCCCGTAGATTGATGAATGTACCCCTTCGTCTCATTGAGAGACTCGGAGCAGCGACTATGACCCACGCCCAGTGGTTCGATGAGCTCTTTCAGCCAACAAGGCTTGGTGCGATCCGCCAGAGGATGCTTCGGCGTCTTCATTTGAAGATACACGAAACGTGCCGCCACATGCATGATCTAGAACAAATAGAGAACGATACTCTCTATCCTCTTCACACCATGCTTTCACGGATGGATCTAGAGCAAAAGGACTACCACTTTTTCTGGGCCGGATATTTCGAACTACGATCAATATGATCTCTAATAAATACCCGTAACAAGTAGAAAGTGCCGCAATGTTTTTGAAGCTCTGGATTCTGTTCGCGGGTGTTGTTTTTGCTCAAATCTATACTCCGCCGTGGGCGAATAAAGAACTGCCGCTTCATGTTCGAGGAAAGCAATTGCAACTTCAGTTGTCCGTATTCTTAATGCATGGGAACGCAATGCAGGAATTGGAGAAGCTAAACGTAGGACTAAAGTCGGACACGTTGAAGGAAGTTGAAAAGATCATAACGGAGAGATCCAAAACGCATCGTTCGAATCATGCAGTTCTGCGTGCAATTTCTGCGAACGAAAAAGGGATGCAGGAGGAAGTCAAAGAGAAGTTGTTTCGCGAATATCTCGAAGCCGAAGTTTTGGCCGAAGAAAAGTTGGCAGAATCGTTAAGGACTGAATTGGATCCAATGGAATTGGATATTCTGCTTGCGCCTATCGCTGCGCGTGCACCCTTCTTATCCCATCCGTTGGCGAAGCACCGACTCGAGCTTAGCGATTCTCAAGCGAAAAGAATGAAGTCGATGGTCCTTTCGAGGGCAGCGATTTCCGCAAAAGTTATCGAGGGAATCGATCTTTCCAAGGGAATTCCAAAGCAAATTGACTTTGGACTGAGCTATGCGGTGGAGAAAGCGAAAATACTTTCCGTGCTGAGTGAAGACCAGCTTGCTGAATATCTTCAACTTGTTGGTGCGTTCGAGAAAGGTTCGACCGCTCGCGAGTATATTCTCAAATTGGATTATGGCCCCTACGTACTTGAACCCATCGAAAAGATGGTGGACTCCATCGACAAGAAACGCTAAAGCGCATCCAAAGTCGTGGATCGCTCCGCCGATCTTCTTCCTAGTCCCAATCGCTTCATCTCATCTTCAAACGCACCAAAGTCTAACTCTCCAACGCAATTGACTCGCTCTCACTTCACCCGTCGAAAATCCAATTCGTAGAACCATAAATCTTCGTTAGGAACGTCCAGCTTGAGTTGATCGAATTCGCCACGGGAGTTGGCGACGAAGAGAATGCTTCCTTCGTCGAACCAGGCAAATTTGTTGCGCCATCGAATCACGAAGGAATCGTAGTGTTGGTGCTCAAGGTCGGCGACCATATCGGGGTTCGACGTTAGTCGAAGTAGCAGCTTGCCATCCTCCAATGCTACCGAAGCAGGGCCAAAAAGCGGGCATTGAAAATTTCCTGTATACGACTCGAGTGGATGACTTGGCTTTGTGTTCTCTGCTCGAACCTTGATCGCCTCCTCGATCTGGTTGCGAAACTCTTTGCGGCCGTCTTCGTACTTCTTCAGGTTTTCGCTGCTCCAATCGCGTTCGGGCAATCCGAGTGCTACGTCGACCGCACGATTGGCTACCGAATCAGGAAGGGAGGTCATGCTATTGGTCAAGACGATTACACCGAACTCTTCTTCGGGGATCAGTATCTGATGCGAGTACATGCCGTCGTAACCACCGCCGTGTGACACGAGCTTTTTGCCAGCGTAGTCGGCTAGCCCCCAACCAAGTCCGTAAGAGCGAAAGTGAGTTAATGGAATGCGTTTCGATGCCGATGGGGAAATACGAATTGGCGTATGCGCTTGCCACATCTCATCCGAACTTGCTTCAGAAAAGATTCGCGAGTGTGGACCGTTGCCTCGTTTCAATTGCAATCGCATCCACTTGGAGATGTCATTCGCACTGGAAATGATCCCTCCTGCTGCAGCCATCGTGTCCCAATTCACCCATGCGATCGGTTCCGATCTCTCGGGGAGTGTTTTATGGGGAGTCGCAAAATTATCTTTGGTGATGAGGTCGCGCACGGAGGTAATCGATCGAGTCATTTCGTTTGGAGCGAGAATGCGTTCGTGGATGAATTCGCTCCATGGCTTGCCACTTACCTTTTCAATGACGAGACCCGCTGCAAGAAACATCACATTGGAATAACCAAAATGCGACCGAAAGTTACCGACTGGCTTCAAGTGCTTACAGCGTTGAACGATTTCTTCGGCTGTGAACGGAGTTCCATACCAAAGGAGATCGCCACTAAAAGTGCCCAGGCCGCTGCGATGGCAAAGTAGATCGGATATTCGCATCTCGTGGCTAACATACTCATCGTAAAGTTCAAACCACGGCAAGTGTTGTTGAACACGATCATCCCAGCGAAGCTTCTTTTCGTCGACAAGAATCGCAAGTGCCGCCGAAGTGAACGCTTTGGAGTTGGATGCGATGGCAAAGAGTGTATCTCCATCGACGCTCACGTTGCCACCCGCTTCTCGGACTCCATATCCTTTGCTAAGGAGCACTTGATTTTTGTGGACGACTGCGACGGATGCGCCCGGCACATTCCATTGTTTGCACGCAGCTTCGATATAGAGATCGAGCTTGTGAATGCGTTGCTGTATGTCTTCGGGAGTAGCAGCCGATATCGTAACGCTCGATGCGTTCAGGGGATTGGTCGGTTTTTCTTGTGCGTGGAGAGTTGGTGTTAGAAGCACAACCATCCACAATGCCGAGCCAATCGCTCGAGTGATCCAAATCATCGCTTTGCGACTCCGAAAAAGGTAAGCGGTCAAACTACAGAACCATCATAACTCAAGATCGTTCGAGGACGGAAAAATTGTAGTGGATCGCTCCGCCGATCCATGGCTGTTGGATCGACAAAAGAATGACCGGCGGAGCGGTCCACGACAATCTTTCCTGACCGGTGGAGCGGTCAACGACTATGTTTCCAGTCTTCGATAGAGATACTCGCCTTCGCGAAGGTTGGCTTTACGGGGATTGTCTGCAATGTAGTCACGCAGGTAATGGTATTGTTTTTCGCTGCGTACCAGATGATCGAACGGTTCTTGTTGCCAGAAGTGTCCACGGATGCCCGTTAGACGATTGATCCGTGTCGCCGTGTAGTGAAGCCACGAATCGATTTGTGCATTCATCGCTTCTGGGGTCGAGAAGGCGACGAGTAGATGGAAATGATTGGGCATGATCACGAAGTCACCCATATGGTATCGATCGCCATCAAAGTGCAACAAGCTTTGCGCAACAATCTCAGCCAATCGCTGGTCCCGAAGCACGCAAGCTCCGTGACATTCATCCAAGGCAACTTCTCGCTTTCGATTGAAATGTTTCTGGAATTCGATGCGATCTATTTCTTTCAACTCATGGATGGCGTCGGACCATTTGCGACCTCGCCGAATGGGTATGCCTTGTCGTATTTCTTGTTGATCTAACCACTCATTCTTCTCTCGATCCCATAGCTTCGATACTTCCTTCGGGATCGAATCACGCGTTCGTGCCGTTATGAAAACGATTGCTCCAGCTTGAGACCAATGAGGACGCAATCGGTCTTGGACAAAGTACTCTGCTTTTGGGTCGAATAGCTCGCCGAGCATAAGACGACAGGAAAAGAAAGTCGTGGATCACTCCGTCGATCCTTGGTGTGATAAGGATCGGTCGAGCAGGAATTGGTTCGCTGCAAGTATATCTATTGATGGTGATGATTTAAAGAATGGAGAGGTTTTTTTTGACCGGCGGAGCGGTCAACGACAATCTCTCGTGACCGGCGGAGCGGTCAACGACATTGAAGAATGACCGACGGAGCGGTCAACGACATTCTCGAAATGTAGTGGAGAGGTTTTTACAACGATCCATTCGCTTTGCAAAATCTGAAAGAAACTCCACTCTCCACTGATTGACACTCTTCGCACCTGGATGCACACCTTCGGCGACTGAAGGATGGGGATCGTCGATCCACCAGTTGGGATGCGAATCGGAAGTCGCTTTTGTGCGATCTTCTGAAGGTGGAACTGCTTGAAAAGAACCAACAAGTCCTTGGAGATTGGGATGATCGCTTTTGATTTCATACGACCATAACTTGGCGTCGCGAGGAGAGAATCGAAATCGCAGTTTGTCATCTTCGATCACACCTTTGGAGCTTGGAACTCCCCGATCGAAAATCATCTCAGCGCTGTGTTGCGCAGAAAAATCGCTCGGTTTGGTAAGTACAAACTCGGTAACCCCAAACACTTCGACTTGATCAACCTCTGTTGTCAGTCGATCGAAGGTCGTTTTGCGTCCATCCCAAATACGAACGTATTTTCCACCCCAACTAGGCTGCGTCGGATCTTCTGAAGTACCACGCAGCAAGCGAGCAACCGACGGTGTGTCCCCCATCTTGATCGTCCCTTTGAGTTGGGTGCTGAAGTAGTCGCCGAGTGCACCGTGACCTGAGATGTGCTCCGACACGAAAGACTTGTTGCCCCATGGCTCGTTTTGCTCGCCACCAACAAACCAGCCGCGGTAGGTTGCGTTCGCCTCGATGATCCACAATAGGGGATGGTTCTGCTCAACATAGTTATAAGCATTCACGCTCCACTTCTTGTTCGGACCGCCGATCCAGTAAACACGAAGCTTGGGCAAAACATCAGGAGCGTCATGCAGTGCCTGTGCAAGATCTTCGATACCACCCCAAACGAGAACATGCAGTGGTCGCGAGTCATCGCGCTTCGCGCACTGGATGATCCATTGCGAGCCCTCCGTTGGCTTGCCAACCCCAGAAGCGTTTGCCTCTTCGGTTTCACCTTGTTTGGTGATTGCTCTCAACGATTCGGCATTTGGATATCGGTCTGAGTGGCTCGTCAAGGTTCTGAAATCTTGTTCGTAGCGATCGATCACCTGGAGTATGTCCGACTTTCGTCCAGGTCCAAAGGGAGACGAGATCAAGCCTTCCAGGTCGAAGAGGTCAGCATAAACAAGCAGATGCACCATTGATTGAAAATCATCCGGATCCGTTCCGCCGATGTCGGTGGACACGAGGACTCGATGGCGGTGCCCTGTAAGTGCTCCATCGTCTAGCGTGGCGCTACTGCAAATGTTCATTAAAACGGAACTCGAAGTACCGACGGCAAGGATCGCGACGCATATCGATTTTGGGATCGTTGTAAACATGGATGGATCTTCTTCTGATCGGAGCTGCCACGAAGAATTAACGATGGGGCCACTTCGCATACGCATTGGCCAAACTGGAGCCCCAATTACCATACCATGCATACCCATTTCTACGTTCGCTACCGATCTCTTCGAGATTGTACTTGGGTACACCATCCCGATCGCAGAAGAACGGGCGGTTCGTTTCAATTTCATAGAACCGCGCCCAAACGGGGGGAGCGGATTCGTCCTTAGTCACTTTTCGGTCACCATTTATCTTTTCAATTCTGGCACCTTCGATTTTTGCCGACTCGAACCAAGCGACTCCGGCTTTGACGGCGCGAATAACTTCGGGTGAAGGGTTTGACAGACCCATCAAAAAATTCAATATGCCAGCGCTCTCTGAACCACTGAGGGAGGCAAGTTCATAGCTTCGTGCCTTGGCTGGAGCCAGTGTAACGGCATCGTGCTGCGCGCACCAAACCGTTGGCGTGCCGTTCACGACCACTTGGCACTTTACAATACAATCGATACCCCGTTCGATCGCTTTCGTTGCCTTGTCGCGGCGATTGGCATCGAGGAAAGAAAACTCTTTGGCCGTGGTGGCGCTTTGGAGAAACTCTAAGAGTCGCACCATGCAATTGTCGTTGAAGGTAATGTGCGTGTAGTATCCTTTGCGAAGAGGGAAGTATTGCGGCCACCCTCCGTTTGCATACTGTGCCTCTAAGATATGATCGAATCCTTTGAGGAATGCCTTTTCATAGCGACCGTCTCCTGTCAACGTGAAAGCACGTGCCAACGCTCGCAACTCGCCAGTGGTCGCTCCGTTGTCAAATGTACCTTGGAGCTTTTTACGATCGCCCGAGTACGCTTTGGTTGTAGTATCTTTGTTCTTTGGCCAATCACCGTGATCGGATTGCCAGGAGAGAAGGTGCTCCATCGATTGACGGCCCTCGTCGCTGAGAAACCAACTGTCAGGCTTCTTCGATAGATCTGCGGCCAGCAAATTGCTCGGAGACAAAAACAGCCAACTGAGCGAAGTAAAGACGATTGCCGAGAGTCGGATCATAATGGAGCCCTTTCAGTCTCTAGGTTTGTATTCTGTCAAGTTGCGCACATGAGGCTACAGCCGTTTATTGTATCTCATGGCCGTTTGCTTTTGACCCAGGCTTGATAGCGTTTTTGATAGCCGTATCCGAAGTCGTCGAACGAGTGCTCGTTGCATACTTTGTACTTTTTGAAGATCTTCACGATTTGTCCGTCTGTCCAGGCTGCTAACGAATCCTCGCGGGCCTGCACCATGCGTTCCCATAAGACATCTTTCTCGGTATCCGTCATCTCCGGGACCATCTCGACGTAAGCATCAAATGTGCGTTTGGCCCCGGGTGATCGGGTGCAGCCCAAGCGGCATTCAATCGTTCGTCCACTTGTTGATGCCATGCCCAAAGACGACTGAAGTGCTGAATAATCGCGGCCTCTGTCTTTTGAGCAGTTCCCTCATCCTTTACCTCTAATCGTTCCGTCAGACGTTTGGCTTTGTTGTCGATGTCGCGTCGAACGTCCTCCGGTAAGTCCAGCGTCCACCACTTCGGTGGGTTCCCGTTGTCGATTGCCGCTTGTGCTTTGATGGCAACCGTCGCTGCCGTGTCAGCTATCACGAGTGCATCGTTGAAAACAGCACCGTTGAAAATGGAAACGAAAAGAAGAAAGGTTGTTCGGAATACATTTCGCATCGGCAAATTCACTCCCACCGAAAGTACAAAGGACCTTAGCTACCAGCCCGTTGCGGATCTGTTGCGTTGATGAACTCTTCTACATTGTTGTACCCATCGCTGTCGCTATCCAACCCGGAATCCGATTTATTGTTGGGGTCCAGTTTGTTCAGTCTCTCCCAATCATCGGGCAATCCGTCTTGATCGCTGTCTCGATAGGGAGTTCCTTTGTACTCAGGATAGCCGCCCACTTCATTGGGGTCGGTAATGAAGCCGACCTTCACACCGTCGGCCAGTTCGTCGATGTATTTCTGCGCGTAGCCCACTTGTGCGGCCAGCTCTAGCGAAGATATAGCAACCTTCGTTTCAGCAACTTTCCCGGACCGAACCGATTCAATAATGCGTTTATCGACGGCGTCTCGAACCGGTAACGTAGCGCCTGAGCTCTGCAAGACATGCTCGAAGGCTGTCTTGGCATCCACCAACTGAATCTTGGCATAAGGATATGGCTCATTGGAGCGAATCTTAGGCAGCACCTCTTCGACTGGAGCTCGCGAAGAAGGTTGAACGCCACCCTTCCAGTTGTCTTGGCTGACTTCCGGATAGCCTTCGATGAAATTGCCATTAACATACGCTTTGCCATAATTGTCGAAGACTACTTTACTACGTTCCGATTCCGGTTTGAGCAAACGATAAGCGATAGCTTCTCGCGGTGTGCCTGGTCCTGGTTTGAAGTAGTTGTTGATGATGTTAAAGAAGCTGCGATGGTCGCCGCCGTCCACGGTGCGATGCCGATAGTTGAAGACAACGTTGTTGGCAAAGGTAAAGTCGCCGTACATGCCAACACTTGGATTGCGACCGGTGTTGCAGGCCCACAAGTTATTGACAAATGTACTATTCAATCCACCTATAGTTGAACCAAATGCGTGGTGATACACGTTCAGCGCTTCGGAGAAGATCGAGTTCTGGATTGTGATGTTGACCGTCGGCAGCTTTTGATCAGGACCACCGCCTGGTGGCGTGTACATGTGTCGGTACATCGACATGTTTTCATCTAGACCCCACGAGGCGGAAACGTGATCGATCATAATGTTGCCGATCGGATTGCCGCCAATGGAATCGTTACGATCTCCGGCGTCCATCGCGCCGCGACGAAATCGCATGTGCCGGATAATCACGTCGTGCGTTTCGAGCTCGACCGTGTTTCCTGCAATGCAGACTCCATCGCCCGGCGCGGTGTTGCCTGCAATCGTAATGTAAGGCGCTCGGATACGAATACGATCGTTCAGGCGAATAATTCCGGCGACATTGAATAGAACGATTCTTGGGCCGGCTGCTTCACAAGCTTCACGAAAACTGCCCGGACCATCATCGTTCAGATTGGTAACGACCATCACTGTGCCGCTTCGACCGCCAAAGCTATACATGCCACCTCCCTGCGCGCCGGGAAAGGCAGGAATATCGGCTTGAGGCAGATCTTTGGGCTCGGCGGCCCAGGGAATGTAAGGCTTGTTGTGTTTCGATCCTGCCTCGATGCTGGGCAGAGTCTTTTCAAAGATCGCATCGCTACGACTATCTGCTGCCTTCTGCTTTGCCGTCGCGGCCGCAAACGCTTCGGACGATAACCGTGGATAGCCTTGTGCACAGAGTTGCAGCGAGCATGCGAGACTTGATAGAAGAGTTACAAAAATAAGAGTAGCAGGTTTCATAAGATAAGTGCTTGAGGTAAGAGCAGTGGTTTACTTGCTGGCTGGCCGTGCAAGTTCGGCGAGGTACATTTCCAAAACCGTTACTCCGCGGGGTTCCAACGCCTGGTTCTGATCCGATTGGTTAGGATTCAGTTGATGAGCGATCTCCCAAGCGTCGGGAAGTCCGTCGCGATCGCTGTCTGTGGGAGGCTCTGCCGTTCGCAGCTCAGGCCATCCACCAACATCGTGTTGCGAGTCGATGATGCCCGGCAAGCCTGTCTTGCTGCCTTTGCTGGTTGCGATTCGTTGAAGCGTATCGTTGATCACACGTTTATCGACGGCATCCAATCCGGCGTGATTCGCACCTACATCGCCGACAACCTCTTGCAGCAACTCGGCAGCCGTATGTGTCTTCATTAGCGGATCACAAAAGGGCTCATTCAGCTTAATCGCATTTACCAGTTCCGAATCGACCTTCACCGCATTGGCCCAGTTATCGCCTTGTTCCCGAAAGTAGCCTTCCATGCGGTTCCCTGCTACAAAATACTGCTGTCGATCGTGCGGGTATCCGGCGTCAGGTTTGAGCAGATGGAACACTTGTGTGGCGGGACCAGGGATGTACAAGTTATTGACTAGGTTCAATGCTTTGACACCACCATCGTTGGTGCGATGCCGCCAGTTGTAGACCACGTTGTTACGAATATCCAATCGTCCTGCGAACTCGCCGCCGCGAGTCAAGCCACCAGCCAAACTCCAATTCCTTCCCGCACAATGGGCTAACAGATTGTGATGAAAGCTGCCGATGTCCCCGGAAATACTTCCAGCGAATGAATGCCCCGAGCCTTCCTTGTACTTCTTGTGATTGGCTACGTTCAACGCCTCGGCCACGATGCAACGTTGCAAAGTGATATTTTTGGCACTGCGGGAACTGACCGCTTCATCGATGCTCCAGCTAATCGAGCAGTGATCGAAGATCGAATGATCTGTACTGGCAAATCCGGTGCCATCCATCGTGCTGCCAGATTCATCACCGACGCGCAATCGCATATGGCGCATGATGACATCGTGTGTGCCGAAGCAACCGAAGGTGTATCCGCGAACGCAGATGCCATCCCCGGGTGCTGTTTGACCTGCAATGGTCACATAGGGATTGCGGATCAGCAGTTTGCTCTTCAGTTGTATTGTGCCCCCGACCCGAAAGACGATCGTCCGCGGACCTTCGGCTTCGACTGCCTCGCGCAACGAGCCAGGGCCGGAATCGTCCAGGTTGGTAACCTGAATTACGCGGCCACCACGTCCGCCGATCGCAAACCGGCCATAGCCTTCCGCTGAAGGAAACGCATCATGACGAACACGGAATCGAAGCACCTTGCCGGTGACAATCGAACCGTCTTCGTATTCGCAATCCACCCGCCAAAAATGATCTCGCAAGAAATCGGTTGCATCGGTTGGCCAACTTAGCTGCTTGGTCGTACCGCAATATTCCGCCGACTTCCGATCGGCTCGTGCCAATACTTTGGAGTCTAAACCGCGATAGACGTGGTAGCTTCGCAACTGTCGAGTCTGAGGAGAACCGGCAACGGGGTCTGTTGTTGGACTGAGCTGAGTGTCGCAAACGCGGGGAGCTTGCCAAGTCAACGTGGGGCATTCGATTGTGTGTTCGTCTCCATGAGCGGGCGTCGGAACGCGAATGGATCGAGCTGGATCGGGAATGTCGATTGCAAAGCCGTTGAGGATGACCGCTTGGTCGGAGAGGCTGGGCAAGCACTTGACGAGCAACTGTTGGCCAGCAGCGAACTCAAATTCGAAATGTGCGATGGCTGCATTGTCGTCGTGCTTGACTTGGTACGAAGGATTCACGGTCGAGGCTATGATCGTACCAACATCGGATAACTCGACTGAGACACGAATCGACTGTGATGCAGCGTTGGCGTCCCAATGGTTGTGCCAAGTCGTCAAGCTGTGTTTACCAGCGCTTAGCCCTGAGATCGTAAGCATCAGTCCATCGCCTGACTGCTGCGTGACTACACCATCGGAGCTGATTGTCGATCCGTGGTCGTAACCAGCTTTCCACCATCCCCACGCCAGATCGCCACTCACAACACTATCGTTGACGGTTGTGATGCGAGCTTGAAGCGGGCCAATGCTTTGCTCTGAGGACTTCCCGGGCTGGATCACCCAGTTATGGGCCAGCTTGGTGCGCACATCGCTTCGCCCGTTATCTGGATTGAAGTCAACCACGATAGCCGCGGTGTCGTCCAGAGCTTGCGTGGCCTTCGATGGGTTCGCGATCATTGAAAGTGCCATGCACATAGCTAAGAAAGCGACTCGTGGCGCGAGCATGTCGAGCATGTGCAAACAACGGAATCGATTCAAGCGGAGGTTCATGGTTGTACGGCAATCCAAACAGACATTTCAGAAGGACCGCGATTACCCCACGCATAATAAGGAGTGAGTTTTGCCAAAACAGTCTTGGTTGGATTGGCGACATAGGGACGATACAGTGGGTTGGCTTTATTGGTGCTCGATCGATCGTCGGTGCTGACGAGCAATGGACCTTGAAGCTGCGGTACGCTGGCGAGCTGTCCCGACCCGAACACTAACTTCCAATCTTTTTCTGAGCCAGCGTCGATGCTAACCTGCTGAACTCGAGCCTTTTCCGGAAGGTCGTTGGATTCAACACAGTAGACTAGTGGTCCACGGCGAACAGCGATTTGTCCTTGACACTCTTCGACCAGGGGATGAGCCGCAAGATATTGCACGGGCATATCCAACTGCAATTCGATGGTGTCGCCAACCTGCCATTGCCGTTCGATATAGGCGATCGAACTGGGTTGAAGCTCCTGCGATTGCGGTTTCCCATTGACAATGATCTTCGCTGTGTTGCACCAACCCGGGATGCGTAGGCCAATCGAATACAGGTCGTTCGGTGCGGACTGGACCTGGATGCGAACTTGGCCGTGCGAAGGGTAGTCGGATTGTTGCTTTAGCGAGATCCGCTGATTGTTTCCAAGCGAGACGTCTAATTGATTGGAACCATACAGCAGAACGACAGTTGATTTATCGTCAACGCAGTAGGCCAATCGACCGACTTGCGCGATGGTCCTCGCAACGTTCGGAGGACAGCAATAACAACTAATCCAACTTTCACGTTGTCGCGGCCAACGAAGCTGCGTTGGCAACTGGTCTAGTTGCCGTAGCGTGTTGGTGTAGAAGAATCGCTCGCCATCCAAACTGACTCCGGCCAAGACGGCGTTGTAGAGCGAGTTCTCCAAGGCATCGATGTACTTGGCTTGGCGAGTGATCTGCCACATGCGATGATTCCACAGCACATTGCCGATCGCCGCACAGGTTTCGTTGTGCGCGGTCGAATTGGGTAGCTGGTAATTGCGACCGTAGGCCTGATGAATACGTGTGATGGACTTCTGCTTGTCGGAACCGTCAGGCGATGCGCCATCGTAAAGAGCTCCGCAACCGCCCGTGATGTAGATCTTGCGATGATGGACGCTATCCCAGCACGCGGTCAGTGTTTCAAGGAGACTCACGTCCTTTGTTTCCAAAAAAAGATCCGCTGCACCAGCGTATAGATAGTTCGCGCGCACCGCATGGCCCACCGCTTCGCGTTGTTGGGTAAAGGGGATGCGATCTTGATTGTCGTCGCCGCCGCCATCGACCAGATCGCGCATACTCAACCATCGTTGGCACAATTGAAGGTAGCGTCGATCTCCGGTGGTGCGATAGAGATCCAAGGTGCCTATGTAATGCGCCGGACAGATGGCGTGTCGAGCCCGCGAGGCATCGGGTTTGCTGAACTCGTGATCCAAGTAGTCGGCTGCTTTGATCGCGACATCCAGCAGACTGCGATCACCGGTGGCGTCGAAGTGAACCACTGCCGCGGTCATCAGGTGACCCATGTTGTACATTTCGAAGTTGGCGGGATCGCCTAGAGGCTTCGCATCTCCTTGATTGTTGCGTCCAGCGATAAGTACGGGCGTGTGGATGTAGCCGTCGGAGCGTTGGGCAGAAGCGATGACCGCAATCACTTCGTTCAAAAGGCTTCGAAGTTCGGGATCGGAAGATTGCGCGTAGTAAGCCGAGAGAGCTTCGATCCACTTGTAACAATCGCCATCGTTCCAAGCTGGCCCGCGATGTTTGCCGTCAGCCAATCCGGCTGCGATACGAAAGTTCTGAACAAAGTGCGACTTGTCTGACCCCAACATCAGTGGCGTCATCGAGTTCGTTAAGCCGTGGAGGGATTGATGCAAACGGGATCCCCAAAAGCTCTCGGCATTCCATCGCACTGCACTTATTGGAACTTGGATCTGTTTGCGGTGCTTCAAGTCCTCTGCGAAGCTGTTGCTAGCCCAGCCGAGTGTGCCAAATAGATACAAGAATATGGCTTGTACGGATATGCACAGTTGCTTTGTGCACAGTGGCTTGATGGGGAAGGAAGTCGACATTTATCACGGACCATAGTCTTGCAGGTCGAAGCCGGTTAAGAGTACCTTAATCGCAGGCAAGTGAATTCTCATGCTCATCGGTGCTATGAACGTCAGTTTAGGTCAAACTGAGATCCCAGTACAGTACGTAAACGCTTTGCTCTGACAATTGGACGTTACATGATGACAATACCTAGTCCCGCGAAGGCGGAAAAAGCTCCTCGAGAGCTTTTCAAGAACATTGCGTACGACGAGTTGCGATCTCGATTCGACAATCGATTTTATCCACCGGGGACTTTTCTTTCGGAACGGCAGTTGGCGGAAGAGTTAGGGATGAGCAAGACTCCGGTCAAGGCGGCACTTGAGCGACTGGAGTTGGAAGGATTCATCACCGTATCACCTCAGTCGGGTATTGTGGTTCGAGAGCTGAGTCTTGATGAAATCACGCAGATGTATGAAATTCGGTTAGCCTTGGACGCGTTTGTTTTGCGGTCATTAGCGGGTCGGTTAACGAGTGAGCAATTGGCGAAGTGGGAATTGAATCTCGAGCGATATGCGGCTGCTGAGGGCAAGCCAGAACTGTTGAGGGAAGCGGTATTGTTGGATGCCGAATTTCATCTGTTGCCATCTCAATTTCTCGGCAACAAGCTCATCATCAATACTATGCAACAGTTTTCCGTTCAGATTTTTCAGGTCATTAATCGCGTTTTCTCACGCTTGCCCAGTCGAGTTAGTCAGAGTTTGATCGAGCACCGAGAAATCGTAGAAGCTGTACGACAAGGAAAGGGCGACTTGGCAAGGGAATTGGCGGAGATCCATCTGCGTGTGGGGCACGAAGTGTTGGTACAAGCGTTCGAGGAAGCAATGAAATAGATGGCGCGCCTGACGATTTCGCCTGTTGCCGGTCCGGAGCGTCTCCATGCTTTCTCGGGCCTAGAACAACAAACTTCACGTAAAGGCATTCTAGTTTTCGTTAAAGCGCTTTTTCGGGAGTTTACTTTTCCAAGACTATTGTGTCGGAACTGATATCTCAGTAGTGTAATAAAGTTCTTGGCGGCGTCATTCCATCATTGATTCTATGATTCGTGGTATCCATTTTTTCTGTTTCCTGGTCATCTTCAGCGCTGCGTTTGCAGAAGCTGATGAAATGCCATTGCTATTGACTAGCGTCGATGGCAGGTTGGTGCGAAAGGTCTCAAGCAACGGTGATTCTATTCCAGACTTCTCGTTCTGTGGCTTTGAAGCCAGCAACGCAGCGATTCCTAACGTAACAACCGTTTTCGTTGTCGAACCGAGTGGTGTTGATGATACGCATGCCATTCAATCGGCTCTCGATCATTTGTCACAACGAGACGGCAGCACGGCGAATTCAGGGGCGATGGCTTCCGGAAAGACCGATTCCGGAACATGGCGAGGAGCCGTAGTATTGGCACCTGGCGTTTTTCGTGTTTCAACAACTTTATATCTTCGTGGTGATCGCGTCGTATTGCGAGGAAGTCTATCGGGGGCCGATGTCTCGACAGAGCTTCGCGTGCTAGGAAAGTCTCGACGACCAGCGATCGTCGTTGGGAGCGATTCGTATGATCGATGGCAAGAAACGAAGACGACACTTGCCAACGATCAAACGTTCTCTACCTCCATCGTTGGCTACGTCCCTGTTGGAGCAAACCGCGTTCATGTCGAAAGCACTCATGGTCTAGCTGTTGGCCAATCCATCTCGATTGTGCACCCATCCTCGCAACCATGGATCGAAGCCATGGGGATGCGGTCATTTCCCGATGATGATGGCAAAGGTTCGTGGCTCAACTGGAAAGCCAATACCATCGATCAAAGTTGGAACCGAAACATCGTCTCGATCGATGGTAATTCGATCTTATTGGACGCGCCGATCACTTCTTCGATCGACCCAAAACTCACGCAGGGCAGAGTCACCCTCACGCCATCGCCATTGCACCATCATTTAGGTGTCGAGAACTTGAGAATTGTGAGCGATGCGGACACAAGTGTAAATCCTTTAGACGAGGAGCATGCATGGGATGGAGTGCGTTTTAGCAGAGTGGTTGATGCATGGGCCAGAAATGTAACATTTCGACAGTTTGTCGGTTCGGCGGTCCATGTTGGGTACGATTCCCGACGTGTAACGGTAAGCAACTGCCATTCAAGTCATCCGATTTCGGAGCATGCTGGCTGGCGACGTCACACCTTTTTTTGCATGGGCCAACAAACATTGTTTTTGAGATGTACGGCGGAAGATGGGCGGCATGACTTTTCCACTGGACCGCTCACTTCAGGGCCGAATGCATTCGTTCGTTGTTCTGCGAAAAATGCAGCTCAGTTCTCAGGCCCTATTGGAAGCTGGGCGACCGGCGTTCTTTACGATAACGTGGAAGTGGACGGGAATGGGATTCAGCTTACCAATCGCGAAACAGAGATGGCAGGGTGCGGTTGGGCTGCGGCGAACAGCGTGTTGTGGAATTGCGTAGCACCGAAGATCGTATGCCGCCGTCCTCCAACCGCTTTCAATATCGCGATGGGAATATGGGGTGAAGTCGTTGGTAATGGAACTTGGCGCAGTTTGAATGAGTTCGTTTCCCCAGATAGTCTCTTTGAAGCTCAGTTAGTTGAACGATTGGGCAAATCGCATAGCCAAAAGATCCTGGCCGAACAAGAAATGGCTTCGGCAACTACTGGCATGAAGTTCGTTGCCGTGCCAAATGCACATCGAAATTCTTCATCAGAAAAATCCAGCGATCTAGAAAAGTCTAATCGCAAATTGTCGGTTACAAACGGCTGGTTGACGCTGGGAGATCAGATTGCGACGGGCAAGCGTCAAACGTTGTCATGGTGGCGCGGCAGTCTATTGCCATCCCGTGCGTCTGAGTTTGGAACCGGATTAACGAGATACGTACCAGGCTTGGACGGTACTCTGTTTACCAACTCGATCGACGATTTGGCTTTTCAAATGCGCAGTCGAAGTGCAATCGCATTGGAGCACCACTGGGGGCTTTGGTACGATCGCCGTCGCGATGATCATCAAATGGTCCGTCGAATGGATGCCGAGGTTTGGCCGCCGTTTTATGAACAACCGTGGGCACGCAGCGGACAAGGTCGAGCTTGGGATGGATTGAGCAAATATGATCTGAGCCGATTCAATCCATGGTATTTCGCCAGGCTAGCACAGTTTGCGGAAGTAGCCGACCAGCATGGCCTGATTCTGATGCAGCACATGTACTTTCAGCATAACGTGCTCGAAGCTGGTGCCCATTGGGCCGATTTTCCGTGGCGTACTGCTAATTGTATACAAGATGTCGGTTTCGATGAGCCACCTGTATACGCGAACCGTAAACGAGTATTCATGTCCGAAGCCTTCTATGATGTATCTCATCCAGTGCGCCGTGAGATGCATACTCGCTATATCCGACATTGTTTGGATACGTTGAGCAGGTTTAGCAACGTCATATTTGTGTTGGGCGAAGAGTATTCTGGCCCGATCCACTTTGTGAGGTTCTGGTTGGACACGATTCGCAAATGGTCCCGTGAGAAAAATCGCGATGTTCTGGTCATGTTAAGTGCATGTCGAAACGTCCAAGAGGAGATTCTCTCGACACCTGAGCATGCGGAGTTAGTCGACGTGATCGATGTGAAGTATTGGTGGCATACGGCTAGCGGAGGGTTGTATGATCCTCCCGGTGGTCAGAATCAAGCGCCTCGCCAACAGCTGCGCGCTTGGTCCGGACCCAAATCGCGAACAACAGAAAGCACGTGTTTGTCTGTTCGTGACTTGAAAGCTCGTTTTCCTGAAAAAGCGGTGGTCTGTTCGTTGCCAACGGAAAGTCCTTGGCAGCTTCTCTCCGCGGGGTGTTCATTGCCAGAGCTTCCTACAGGGACAGACGAAAAAATGCTGCGTGAGTTAGTCAAGCTTAGTCCAGAGACGAGCAAGCCGGAGTGGTCGCTGCGCAGTTCAAAGGCAAGCAATTTGCATCCACACGATGTCGACCAACAAGTCATGATTGTTGCCTCGCAAGCAGTAAAGCTCAACAAAGTAACTGCTTTGCAAGCGAATGTGGTCAATGTCCAAACGGGTCAACTAGAACAACTTAATACGGCTGAACCTCGCAGCTATTCAGAGAAGAAGCCGTGTGTGATTTGGGTTGGTGATACAAACTGAAATGGTTTCCTTTTTCTTTTCTTGATTGGATAGTTGTAGCCCCGATCGTAACAATGATTGCGGAACGAGTACAAACGTTCCATTGCAGAATCTTCCGTGTATCGTTGCAACGGGTTCAACGGGTGTTGGAATTGCGTCTCGCAGCAAACATACCGGTGGTAGATAGATCGAACTTTGCGAAGATCTGCTGCCAAAGGAATATGGCCAAGGGTCAAAAGTTCGACTTAAGGTCGAATTGCCCTCTTCCAAAGTGGATTATGAGATCAAGGAGCCTGATCGTCGCAAGAAAAAATAACCTAACTCACGGTAATCAGTAAAGCAGGTTCTATGATTTCCGTGGGAACTCATGGTACAGTAGTTGGTTGTTGAATAGACTTCTAACCTCTCAGTATCCCACATCGCTATGCTTACCTTTACTGGAAATGGTTCCGCACAAACATGCAATGGTACGACCCGTCGTGATTTTTTACAGGTCGGTACGCTGGGTGCAATCGGTCTAGGATTGCCGCAACTTCTCGCTGCCAGAGAGGCAGGGAAAGCGGATCCGACCAAGAGCAAGCGATCGGTCATCATGATCTTTAACTTGGGCGCACCGAGCCAGCTTGATACGTTCGACATGAAGCCCGACGCGCCCGCCGAAATTCGCGGCCCGTTTCAACCCATCGCAACCAGTGCACCTGGCATCCAAATCTCCGAGATCCTGCCACTCCATGCCAAGATTGCGGACAAGTTTTCACAAGTGCGTTCCTGCTTCCATCGCGGAGCTGCTGTGCATGACGCCGGCTGGCAGATCATGCAAACTGGGCGTCAATTTGCTGGAGGGGTCAATACTCCCCATGTCGGCTCGGCAGCAGGTTATTTGCTAGGTAGACGTTCCGATTTGCCTGCTCACGTGGTCCTGCCTGAGACTATGGGGCGTGGCGGGGGCAATCTTCCTAATGGACAAGCGGGCGGATTCTTAGGCAAATCGCAAGACCCTTTCGCATTGATGGCTGACCCATCGAAACCGGATTTCAAAGTACCCGATTTGCTTCCACCCGATAACATCGGAATCGCTCGCATCGATCGACGTCGACGCATGCGAGATGTCGTGGAAAGCACCATCAAGAATTTTGAAGCAAGCGAAGCGGCCAAAATGATGGACGATAACTTTCAATCCGCATATCGATTGATGACCAGCTCCCAAGCCCGCGATGCATTCGATTTGACCAAAGAGCCGACATCCGTTCGAGAACGATACGGCATGAATCGATTCGGCCAATGTTGTTTGCTTGCACGGCGACTTGTGGAGTCGGGAGTTCGATTTGTCACGATCAATACGTTCCTGACAGTGTTCGATGAAATCAGCTGGGATATCCATGGCAGCAAACCATTTACCTCCATCGAAGGGATGAAGAATGTGGTTGCGCCGATGTACGATCAAGGCTACTCCGCATTGATTGAAGATCTCGATCAACGAGGACTATTGGACGACACGATGGTTTGCAATCTAGCCGAGTTTGGACGGACCCCGAAGGTTAATCCCGCAGGTGGACGAGACCATTGGCCTCAATGTTTCACCGTCTATTTTGCTGGCGGTGGCGTGCAAGGAGGGCGAATTGTTGGAGCAAGTGATCCGATCGGTGCCGTTCCCGTCGATCGACCCACCGAACCGCCCGAGATCGTTGCGACCATATTCCATTCCCTTGGACTCGACGTCGAGACCCATCTCCCTGGCCCAGCAGGTCGACCATTTCCTTTGGTGGACTTCGGCTTCAAAGAGATCCGCGAATTGTTCTAGAGCGAGAAAAGCTGCGGATGAGAATTCTCGTCATCAACGTTGGGAGCACGTCGCTCAAGTATGCGATTCTAGATCCCGACTCGCAGATCCGTAACGAACATGGAATCTTCGATCGACTTGGACAACCGGATGGCGATGCAGCAAATGCAATCGATGCGGTAGAAAAGCTCTTCCGTCGGCTAGTAAATGCACCTTTTGATGCGATTGGATATCGAGTCGTTCACGGCGGCGATTGTTTCCAACAACCTACATTGGTGAGTGGTCCGAATCTTGAACGGCTAGGCAAGCTCGATCAACTTGCTCCGTTGCATAATCCACCTGCACGGCGTGTGATTGAGTACGTGTGGCAGAATCGTGCGAGTACACCGCAGTACATGGTCTTTGATACATCGTTTTTCGCAGCCTTGCCACCCGTCGCTTATCGATATGCAATTCCTGACTCGTGGCTGGAGCAGCACCATATTCGTCGGTATGGTGCGCACGGAACATCACACGAATACTTGATGGAGCGGGCCTCAAGCTACTTTGCGGATCGTGATTTGGATCCAATGCAACTAAGGCTCATCACATTGCATCTAGGAGGTGGAGCGAGCGCGGCTGCCATTCGAGGAAATCGACCTATCGACACCAGCATGGGCCTAACGCCCATGGAAGGATTGGTCATGGGAACGCGATGTGGTGATATCGATCCAGGAATCATTCTCTACATGCTTCGCAATACACCACGAACCGCAGACGACATCGATCGCATTCTCAACAAAGAAAGCGGTCTATTGGGATTGTGTGGCGAGTCTGATATTCGACGTGTTCTCGAACGTGTTCACTCGCAAGAACCGTCCGCAATGTTGGCGATCGACATTTACGTACGGCGAATCCAGAAGACGATCGGCAGTTACTTTGCGCTGCTTGGTGGATTGGATGTTTTGGTATTCTCCGCAGGCGTAGGAGAAAACTCACCCGAGATCCGATCACGCGTAGTCGAGTCGTTAGGTTGTTTCGGATGCAAGATCGATTCGGAGATCAACCAGTCGCCATTATTTGATAATGGCATCGCAGACATTACCTCTCCATTCAACGATCCCAATGCTCCTCGTATTCTCGTTATCAAAACCGACGAGGAACTTGCGATAGCGAGAAAGGTCGCGTTGGCCAGATGATTAGTAGTCAAGAAGTTCTCATCAGCGACAAGTTGGCAAAGAATGAGGGTAGTACAATAATGTGTGTGTCCAATTCTTGTGCCTTCATTCTCCTGCCAATTTATTTGAACGCGAAAGGACCGTTCCGCTCCAAAACACTATCGATACGCAATGCTGAACATTGAGTCTTGATCACATTGTTGACTCGATCCTCGTCAACTAGAATCAACGAATCAAATTGCAAGGAGTTCCATATGGTTGAGTTCAAAATTACGGGTGAGGCTCTTTGGGAGCGGATGGAGCGGGCTGTGGAAAAGGTTAATGAGCGGCTTCGGAAAACTGTGCAAATTCTCGAGAATGCAAAGATCCCCTACGCTATCGTCGGCGGACATGCTGTTCGAGCATGGGTTGCTCAAGTGGACGAAGGAGCGTTGCGCACGACCAAGGATGTGGATGTTTTATTGCGTTGCGGTGATCTACCAGCCATGATCGAGGCAATGACGCGGAGTGGTTTTTTCCATCGTGAGTCGGCTGGTGTGGACATCTTCACGGATACGCCCGAAGGGTCAGCGAGAGATGGAATCCACGTCGTACTCGCTGGGCAGATGGTGAAGCCTTGGGAACTGGAATCGAACCCTGATATTCAGCCACAGCTCCGAGCCGACGACTTCAATACGGTTCCTTTCGAGACCTTGGTGCGGATGAAATTGAATTCCTACCGAAGAAAAGATCAAGTTCATTTGCAGGACATGATTGGAGTCGGCTTGATTGATCGCAGTTGGGTTACTCGATTCCCTGAACCACTCAGCGAGCGGTTGAAGATAATCCTCGATGATCCAACTGGCTAGCGATTCTACTTGGTAGGCAAAAAGATCGAACGCAGAACCAATCACGGTACTGAGTCCTTCTGGCTTCCGCGAGTTTTAACGCGGCATTTTCGGCTATGGAGATAAAAATGCGAACGGAATCTCCCGAAACAAGCCTCTTTCCTTGAGCCTACTCGGGGCCTGATTATGATAAACAACTTCAGAAATCGCTAAATTTTGAACATCCCAATGACTTGGTCCCATTTTTTCTGGTTACCTCCATCTTGAAGACTTCGAAAGTAATGTCGGACAACCTTACGCGGAATGTCGCTCAGTTTGTTGCGTTCCGCATCGAGAATCAAACGTATGCTTTTCGGATCGAGCAGATTCAAGAGATTGTCATCCTCAGCCAAGTTACCAGGACTCCTCAAGTCCCAGATTATGTGGAAGGGGTTGCGAATCTGCGTGGCTCCATTATCCCGATTGTCAATCTGCGAAAGCTCTTTGGTTTAGAGCCTAAGCAGATCGATACGGATACTCGTACCATTGTCGTCAATGTTGGAAAGCGAACGATTGGATGCACTGTAGACACAGTTACCCAAGTCGTACGGATCGCTCAAGACGCTGTGCACGCAGCCCCGGAAACGGTAACCGGGCACGGTGCCAGCTACATTTCTGGATTCGCCCGGGTTGGAGAAGAGCTTATTGTCCTTCTCGAGGTCGAAGAACTACTTGATTTGCAGAAACTAGAACAAGTGAGCAAGATCGCCCTTCCTGAACTTCCTCGCAACGCAATTCAAAAATAGCAAATCCTCCAGTCGACGTTGACGCGTCGGTTGCGATCGCGACTGCTACTCCTAATCCTTTTTTTCATCTGTGTCCGACTGGAGCCCACGAAACCATGGCCGATAATAACATACCAGCAACCAAGAGCGACAGTCGAAAACCAACCTCGGCAAGGGTGCTTGCAAAAAAGTCGGGTAATGGCGACTTGCATGCATCCAAAAGCGCTATGTTTGATGCTTTCAGTCGCTCTATGGCAATGATCGAGTTCACGGTTGACGGCACAATTCTTTGGGCCAATGCGAATTTCCTTCAAACGATCGGCTATACCCTCGATGAGATCAAAGGAAGGCACCATAGTCTTTTCGTCGATCCGGAGCACCGAGTGTCGGCCGAGTACCGCGACTTTTGGTATGAGCTTGGCCAAGGCATATCTAAGGTAGCTCGTTTCAAACGAATTGGGAAAGGTGGGCGCGAGATTTACTTGCAGGCTGCGTATAGCCCGGTCATCGATGAAAATGGGATGACTACCAAGGTCGTGAAGCTTGCGGCAGATGTGACCGAAGATGCAATGCGCGAGATTCGTGCCAAGGAACGCGAAGATGCGATTCAGGATCAACAAGCCGAAGAAAAACGAGTTCTGGAAGACAAGGTGAATGAACTATCTTTAAACGTCCAGGCTGCCTCGAAAGGTGACTTGACGCAACAAGTCTTCGTCAGCGGAAGCGACGATATGGGACGACTCGGAAGCAGCTTGAGCAAGATGATTTGCGATCTCAGATCGATCATTGGCGAGGTCATGGCTGCCGCACAGCAGCAGAACGAAGGCGCTCGGACCATTGCCGAAAGTAGTGCAAATCTCAGCGAAGGTGCACAAACGCAAGCGGCATCCGTCGAAGAGATGACGGCGAGTGTCGCTCAAATGATCGAGGCCATGGAAGTTATCTCGAAAAATGCCAACATCGCCAAAGGCAAAGCCGTCGAAACGTCGAAGTTGGCCAAAGGGGGTGGTACTACGGTCGAAGAGGCCGTAAATGCCATGAAAATGATTCAGAAATCTAGTGAGCAGATCAATGAAATCATCCAAGTGATCAGCGAGATTGCGAGCCAAACCAACTTGCTGGCACTCAATGCAGCCATTGAAGCCGCTCGCGCTGGCGAACACGGCCTGGGCTTTGCCGTGGTTGCTGATGAAGTTCGTAAGCTTGCAGAAAGATCCAGCGAAGCGGCCAAGGAGATCACCAAATTGATCAAAGAGTCGTCTCGCCGAGTCGAAGAAGGGGCTAGCCTTTCCAAGAAGGTTGGCGATTCGTTGAAGAAGATTGTAGAATCCGTCGACGATACCGCGGATGGTATAGGCCAAATCGCTGCCTCGACGGAAGCACAGGCAGCAAGTGCTCAAGAAGTGAAGATAGCCATTCGAAGCGTTTCGGATACGACAGAATCCAACGCTGCCGCATCAGAAGAAATGGCTGCAAGCGCAGAGCAACTGGGCGCCCAAGCCCAAAGTCTTCGTGATCTTGTTGCCAAGTTTAGAATTTAATGTTGCGGACAAACGCCATGAAGGAACCGGAACGACTTACACCTCAGCAATTCGAGTTGTTCCAAAAATTCATCTACGAGCGGTGTGGCATCAAAATCGATCTGTCGAAGATAACTTTGGTAAGCAACCGAATTCGGCGACGTCTACAACCAGCCAACTGCGCCGATTTTGCGACTTACTATAGGTTCATTACATCCAAGCTTGGGACGACGGAGCTAGTTAAATTCGTCGATGCCATTACAACGAATGAAACTTCGTTCTTCCGTACTCCAAGCAATTTCGAATGGTTCAAGAATGCGTATCTAGGCGAGTTGCTCCGCGGCAAAGCGGATGGAAGACGCGAATCAAACCTTCGAGTTTGGTCCGCAGCTTGCAGTTCCGGCGAAGAACCGTATTCCATTGCCATGTGTCTTGCCGAAGCAAGTGCCTCGTTGCGCGGCTGGACGATCCAAATTCTGGGTACCGACATTAGCGAGTCGTCACTGAAATTGGCTCGTGACGCGGTCTACCGGAGGCGAACCATGCAAGAAATGGATGATGCCAAGGTTCGTCGCTACTTTTCGGAAGATATACCTGGCGAGTTTCAACTGCGGCCTATGATTAAGCAGATGGTTAAATTCAAGCATCATAATTTGATGAAGCCAATCCTCGAAGCGCCATTCGACTGTATTTGGCTTCGAAATGTCCTAATCTATTTTGATCGTGAATCGAAAGCAAAAGTAATCTCGAACCTTGTTCGATCACTGGTCAGTGGTGGTTACTTAGTTGTCGGGCCTTCGGAAGGTGTGTACGACATGCTGGGCATGCTCCAAAAACGCGGTACGTTTCTCTATCAAAAGCAATAGGTCAAGATACGATCGTGAACGATGATTTCAACTTTTCAACAGGTATGCCTTCGGATGAGATGGCTGAGTATGTCCAAATGTTCGTCGATGAGACGTCAGAACAATTGGACGATCTGGTCGAAGTCTTGCTAGTCTTGGAGACCAAACCTGACAGCCCTACGCATCTTAACGAGTCATTTCGATTGATCCACTCGATCAAAGGAGCGGCTGCAATGATGGGGCTTGATAGCATTACGCTATTAACACATCACTTGGAGAATCACTTCGAACATCTTCGGTCTGGTATCAAAACACTTGACCGATCGATGATGAACCTGATCCTCAAGTGCGTCGACTTTCTTCGCAACGCCGTCGATATGCTTCGTGAGGGCCGCCCTCTAGCTAGTGCGCCAGACTTGATCGAACAGCTCTCCCAATTTGGTGCGGAGATTCCGTTCGAGAGAAGTGTAGCCGCCGCTGATGAAATGGCCGGCTCATTCGTGGAGCCGAATCAGCCTTCTTCCGATGGTCAGCAAACCATCGATGCTATTGCAGCATTGCGCGGTGTCAACGTCCAGAAAAGAATCATTGTTTATCTCGATCGAACGATCGAATTGCCCGAACTGAAGGCGGAGCTTATCATCGCCAGGTTGAGTGATCTGGCCGTGATCGGACGTACCAGCCCTGACATCGACGAGCTCGGAAGCCTTTCCGAGTTGCGCACACTTCAGGTTTGGCTGGAAACCACGAAGCAGGATGTTGACTTGCGAGCCGCTGTTGACATCGTTGGTGTAGATCTGATCGAAATCGATGATGTCTGCGACGAACCAATAGTAGAACCATTGAATGTCCATGCTCCTCATTCCCCCGCAGTGGAGTTGCCCCCCATTGCGCCAGAACCGCTTGGAAACACGATAGTTCAAGAACCTCTAGCTTATCTGGAGGAAGTATCGAGTTCGGAGCCTCCTCAACGGTCGAGTCCTTCAACATCAAACCAAGAAATGGTTACGCAGGCTCCCGATACGTCCAGCAAGGTGGTGGAAACGCTTAGGGTCGACATTCAGCGTCTTGATCGGTTGATGAATTTGGCAGGGGAGCTGGTGGTCAATCGTGCCCGTTTTGTGCAGCTCGCTTCGCAAATGACGGATACGTTCAAGAAGTCAGGACTGATTTCGCAGTTGCGGGATTTATGTGAACTGCTGCGTGCACCTACCACGTCAATCGCATTGACTCAAGAAGAAAGAATCCGCGCGGTCGACGATCGCTATTCCGAAATTCGTTCGACGGTAGTGGCACTCGAAGAGCAGCTACACACGCTCGAGCGCGGTCGACGTAGCTTTATCCAACTCAACGAAGCCATCGATCAATTCTCGAGAGTTTCCGACGGGCTGCAACGAGGCGTGCTGGACACACGAATGGTTCCCGTTGGACCGCTCTTCAATCGTTTCAAACGCACTGTTCGCGACATCTCCTCCGAGTTAGGAAAGAAAGTGAACTTCATCATTCGAGGGGAGAACACTGAGTTGGATAAGCGGATGATTGACGAGCTAGGGGACCCGCTGGTACACCTAGTTCGCAACGCCATCGATCACGGATTGGAGTCAGAGTCAGTGCGACGCAGTCGAGCAAAGCCGGAGGAGGGAACGCTGACACTAGAAGCAGCTCATAGCGGCAACAATGTCTTGATCACCATCTCGGACGATGGCGGTGGCATTAATACGGAAAAAGTCAAACGAAGAGCTATTGAGCGAGGTCTCGTTTCCACGATGGAGGCGGATATGATGTCGGATTACGAGATTGCGCAGTTCGTTTGGGCTCCGGGTTTTAGTACCGCAGAGGTCGTATCGGACATTTCAGGACGTGGCGTAGGTATGGATATTGTGAAGACTCGCATAAGCGAATTGAACGGTACGATTGAAGTCGATTCAACGTTGGGCAAAGGAACGCGGTTCGTTATTCGATTGCCGTTGACGTTGGCAATTATTCGCAGCCTACTGTTTCAGCTTCAACAAGGCACGTTTGCTGCACCGATTGAGAACGTTCGTGAAATTGTTTCGGTTCGGGATAGGGATGTTATCTCGGTTCACGGACGGGACTCCATCGAGGTGCGTGGAGAGTTTATTCCTTTGGTGCGCATCGAGGATATATTCGATTGGCACGAGATAAAGTACTCAAACGTGCACGAAATAAAGATGGAATCTGAATGCAATGGAGATACATCAAGTGTTTTGATCCTGACTTCCAGCACGAAGTCGATGGGCTTGGTTGTTTCAGCACTACATGGTTGCCAAGACATTGTGGTGAAGTCGCTGGATGATAACTTCACTCAAATCCGTGGGGTCGCGGGTGCCAGTATTCTGGGGGATGGCTCCGTTTGCTTGTTACTGGATGTCGTTTCCTGTTTGGAGCTGGCTCGGCAGCGGCTGCGTGAAAGGCCGCTCCAACGTCCGATGGCAACCACATGAACTCGTTGAACCTGCAACAAAAAGAGACTTTGGCCTCGTACATTCGCGTCGGCGCGTCGGACGCGTCGCAAGCGTTATCGACATGGTTGGGACGTCATGTTCACGTATCGCTGGAGCAACTCAATCAGGTTTCCTTTGAGACGGCAACCGAGCTACTCGGTCCAGTAGACGCCATCGTTTGCGCATGTTGTATGCGAGTCTCCGGTGGAGTCAGCGGTCAAATGCTACTTGGATTTGACGATAGAAGTGGCCTGGCGCTTTGCGATACGCTATTGACTCGAGAATCACGATCGGAGTCGTGGGGGGAGATAGAGATATCCGCTGCGACAGAGACCACGAACATTGTAGGCTGTGCGTTTCTCAACTCGCTCGCTCGCGTTTTTCCTGCGACCGACTCCTACCAAGAAGCGGATCGGATTTCACCTGACAGCACTTGGATCCCAACTCCCCCCGTATTCATTCGCGATTTTGCCGCAGCCATCATGCAATTTGCGTTGACGGACCAAGTTTGTGAATTTGATACGGTTCTCGTTGCCAATGCCCAGTTCTCCATCGATGCCATGCCTATCGCTTGGCGATTACTACTGATCCCAGACGCTAAAGCTCTTGACCATCTCGCGAGGAATCTTCGGTGAGCAATATCGCTGAGCAAGATGGACGGTTGGTCAAGATGGCGGAGATAGGAGTGTTGCACCAAACAGGCATTCTCAAAACGCTATTGGGTTCATGCGTCGGTGTCGCGCTGTATGAACGCAAACTGAAGGTAATGGGGTTGGCGCATATCGTGATGCCCAATTCTATTGGGCGAGAACAATCGTTCGGAAAGTACGCAGATACAGCGATTCCGGAGGCGATTCGACAAATGACGACGCTCGCAAGAGGCGCGAAATTATCCTTGACCGCGAAAATTGCTGGGGGAGCGAATATGTTTTCACATGTTTTACCCAACAGCACCAACACCATAGGCGAACAGAACATCGTGGCGGTAGAAAAAATCCTAACGGTCCTCCAAATCCCGATCCTGGCGCGACACTTAGGAGGCACATTTGGTCGGCGGATGGTAGTCGACGTCGACTCAGGTCTGGTTCACATTCACGTCGTTGGCCAAACCGTAGTCCAAATGTGATTGCAATATCCCCAAGACAACGAAAATCCGCTTGAGATTACCGAGATGAGCAATAGACTATTGATCGTAGACGATGCCATGATCATGCGGCTACGAATTCGCGAAATAGCAACCCAAGCTGGCTGGGAAGTCGTGGGAGAAGCTGCCGATGGAAACCAAGCGATCGAAATGTTTCGTCGCTTGAAACCGGACCTCGTGACGATGGATATCGTCATGCCTTCTATGGATGGTGTGGATGCACTTCAGGCCATTCGTGAAGCGGCCCCCAACGCAAGAGTTTGCATGGTGAGTGCATTGAATCAACGAGAGAAGCTAGCTGAATGCATTCGACTCGGAGCGATCGATTTTGTTGTTAAGCCATTCGAAAAGTCGCAATTGATCAGCTTGTTCGAAAAGCAAGGACGTATCCAATGACGGTAAGAGTCATGGTGGTCGACGATTCTGGGCTCTACCGGCAATTCGTTAAGAATGTGCTTCGAAACATTTCGGATGTCGAAGTCGTCGGATTTGCGTGCACCGGAAAAGAGGCGATGGAAAAGATACCGGGATTGCATCCGGATCTTTTGACACTCGACGTTCAGATGCCCGACATGAATGGACTGGAATTGCTTCGCGAAATCAAGAAGCGTCGACTTCCGGTCAAAGCAATTATGATAAGTAGTCTAACGGCACACGGAGCGCAAGTGACCACGGATGCACTCCTCGCAGGTGCATTCGACTTTATTCAGAAGCCAAACAACCCTGATCCAAATACCAATCGCATGCAACTGGAGGGGCTCCTGGCGGACAAGATTAAAGCGTTTCAACAGAGTCGCACCCTATCGATGCCTATCAAGAAAGCGGGGACACAAACGGCAAACTTGGGACGGATTCAAAACGAGGAATCGCCTCTCCATCACGCGACTCAGAACTCTGTTGGCAATTCTGCATTTCCTGAAGTGCGAACTGAAACGCGGAATTCTCGGATCGACGCAGTCTTGATCGGAACGTCGACGGGCGGCCCGGTGGCGCTTCGTGAACTGATTCCGAAGTTGCCGAAAACACTAGGTGTTCCCGTATTTGTGGTACAACACATGCCACCCAAGTACACTCAGTCGTTGGCCTATCGAATTGGAGAGGTCAGTCAACTCCCGGTTCATGAAGCCGAGGATGGAATGAAAGTCGAAGCCAATCATGTCTACATCGCGCAGGGTGGATTGCATATGGGACTTGAACGTGTGCATCGCACGTTAGTCATCCGCACATTGGATCTTCCGCACGAGCACAATTGTCGACCTGCGGTCGATTTTACTTTTCGAGCTGCATGCAATATCTATTCTGGCAATCTATTAGGCGTGATCCTAACGGGAATGGGGCGTGATGGAACAGAAGGATGTAGAATGATCAAGCAATTGGGGGGGACGGTTTTCGCGCAGCATCCAGACGGTTGCACCGTATACGGCATGCCCAAGGTCGTCGTTGAAGAGCAATTAGCCGATCGAGTGGTGCCACTGGAAAAGATGGCATCCTGGATCGTACGCATCGTCGAGAAAAGTCGAAGTAACCCCGACGCACCATTGCGCAACAACACTTGACATACACATCCAACTTCCAAATACAAATGAATCGTACCACCCCCATCGTTGTCATTGCAGAGGATAGCCGAGTTCAAGGAAAAGTGCTGCAGCAGCGCCTCATCGCAGCCGGGTACGATGCACATGTCGGTATCAACGGCGAATTGGCACTGGAGCTAGTGCAGAAGCTGAAGCCTGACATCGTCGTATCGGATATCGAAATGCCGAAAATGAACGGTTACGAACTGTGTAGTGCGATCAAGCAGAGTGAAGAGCTTAAACGCTGCCCAGTGATCTTGCTGTCTACCTTGAATGATGCCGAGGACATTATCAAAGGACTAGCCGCAGGTGCTGATAACTATATTACCAAACCGTACGACATCAAATTTCTTATCGCAAGGATCGAAGATCTTCGATCGAATCCAGTTCAAGACGTAGATCTCGAATCGTCGAGTACCATTCCTGTGACACTTGGAGGGCAGGTCTACGAAGTACGATCAGGAAGACAGCAGACGTTGAACTTGCTGGTTTCCGTGTTCGAAAATGCGGTCGAGAAGAACAAAGAACTGCACCGTAGTAATGAACACTTGATTTTGGCTAAAGAAAAACTCTCCGCATGGAACACTCAACTCGAATCGCTGAACAGCCAGTTGAATGAATTCAACAGTCGTATGAAGCGAGATCTACAAGCGGCTGCTCGAATGCAACAATCCTTGCTACCGAACGAAGCAATCGAACTTCCCGAAGTCGCGGTCGCCTGGGACTATACTCCATGCGAGGAGTTAGCCGGTGATTTCCTAAACTATGCGAAGCTCGACGAGAACACTCTCGGCTTGTACGTAGTGGACGTGTGTGGGCATGGAGCTGCGTCCGCATTGTTGGCTGTTGCGATTGGACGAGTTCTCAGCACGGTTGTTTCTGCAACATCGCTTCTGGTAAGACTCGATCCATTCACGGGCAAACGTGTCGTCACTCCACCAACGACTGTCGTCGGTGAGCTGAACAAGCGTTTCCCCATGGAAAGCCAGGGAGGTCTGCATTTTACGATTCTATACGGCGTTCTCGACCTTCGAACAAAGCTCTTTCGATACGCATGTGCAGGGCACCCACAACCGGTACATCTACCCAAGGGCCAGAAGGCCGTGTTTGCGTCAGGCGAGGGGCTGGCCGTTGGATGGGTGGACGACGTAGAATTTGATGAGTTTACACTGCAGTTGGCTGCCGGCGACCGATTGTTGCTCTATTCCGACGGCGTACCTGAAGCGATGGACGCGAGTCTGGAGCAGCTAACGAACCAACGAATGCTTGAAGAACTAGATGCCAGCCGCGAGAAAACACTGGGTGATCAAGTTACCCATGTCCGAGAGATCGTGAACGATTGGTGTAAGCCCAAGGGGCCTTTGGATGACGTCTCGATCTTACTCGTAGAGATTCAATAGCATTCTCCAGCGAAAAACGATGGAGTTCGACGTGCTTCCGTAAAAAGGGCGCAACAAAAGAAGCCGAAAATGGTAAACGGTCTGTCACAACCTAGTTTGGTTTCGATGCAGCATACGCTCGATAGGCTTCGGCAATTCCAGCCGCTTTCTCATCCCCTTCATGAAAGATGATTCGATGTCGTAACTGCACGGCTTCGCCACTCTTCAAAGTAAACGTACCAGACTCCGATTTTGGGTCGAGACTCTGTAGTCCAAATGCGTTTGCTGTGAACAACCCATAGTCGCGCACATGCCATCGCGTTGGATGACGAAAACTCGAAGGATGATTTAGAAACGCAACTCCCATATGCTCACCATCGATAGGTCCATTGTAATCGACCCATTGCGCCGTCTTCGACCACGTATCTACATCGCGATCACCAGAACTGTTGATGATATGCCCCTTGCCGTGAGTTAGCGACATCGAAGTCGGAACACGGACATTCAATCCTGCATCTTTCTTGTCTTGCAACTCAACGTCTCCATACTTTCCAATCAAAGTGATGTCAAAGTCCAGAACAAGCTGCCCTTTCTCCGATCGTTGAAAAATCATGGCTCGCTCGTCTGCCATCAGCTTCTTTCCAGAAGAGTCCAAGTAGTCATGACTCGAACGGATTACGGCATTGTGCTTGTTGGCGGACGTTTCTGAAAAGCTCACATGCGCAATAGTACCCAAGCCAGCCAAAAACTTTTGCTGTTCATCACCTTTACTATTCTTCGAAGCGGATTCCAGCCACGTATCGGTTCCGGCTACCCCTTGGTGTCCAAACCAAATGCCTCGATGATGCGGATGGTCATGCTGTTCTCCTGCAACGGTCTCCATCGGAAAAGCCCGAGTCATCGACTTCCCCTTGGGACCAATCACGGGCCAAAAGTAGGGCTTCTTTGCATCCGCATCTTGAAAGTGATATCGAGTTACCAATTTCCCATCGTATTCGATCGTAACGTGCGATTCCCCACGAGAAATCGAAAAACCTTGAGCATGCAACTGTTGGTCCCAGCTATGCAGGAAAACCAGGGCGAACATCGAGACAAGAACACATACAGTTTTGTTGAAGGTGTTATTCATGAAGAACGGGACTTTCAAATGAAGGTGGGAGGGAAGAGTAGTGTTTTCGATTACCACTCCAGCCGTCTAATTATAGCCCAACGATAGCCCGTGAGGTTGGAACGCAATCCGATCCCAAGCTTGCGAATCGTGAGGAAAGATACTCCGTGTCCAGCGATCTAACCGGCTAAACTCATGACTTGCGATGTGAACAGGCTTTACGAGGTCAACGACATTTAGCCAAGCACTCCCCGGATGACTTGGCCATGAACGTCCGTCAATCGTCGATTGATGCCGTTATGATAAAAGGTCAGTTTCTCGTGATCCAATCCAAGTAGGTGCAAGATCGTTGCATGGAAGTCGGGAATCGTCACTTTATTCTCCGCTGTGAAGAATCCGATCTCGTCCGAACTGCCATAACGAATACCTGGCTTGATGCCAGCACCTGCTAAGAAGCAAGTGAATGCACTAGGATGATGGTCGCGACCTGGCGAACCGATCCCTTGCGTCGCAGGTCCACGCCCAAACTCTGTCGTCCAAACAAAGAGCGTATCTTCCAACATGCCTCGCTGTTTCAAATCCCTAAGCAACGCTGCGACCGGCTTGTCCATCGTCAACGCTTGCGCATCATGATTCTCTCGAACGTTTTCATGTCCATCCCAATTGATACGTGGGGATCCAAACGAACCACCGTTGAGGATCTGAACGAATCGGACACCTCGTTCCAGTAGCCTTCGCGCGGTCAAGCAGTTCTTCGCAAAGCCTTTGTTCGCCGCTTCATTCAATCCGTACATCTGTTGCATGCTCTCAGTCTCCTGCGACAAATCCGTCGCCTCGGGAATACTCGATTGCATTTGGGCAGCCAGTTCATAGCTTCGCAATCTTGCGGCAAAAGCACTGTCGCCAGGATTATTCGTGGCGAACTCTCGGTTCATGGTCGCCAACAACTTCATATCGGACCGACGTGCGGATGCTGAGATACTCTTCGGTGTTTGCAGATCTGGGACAGGCTCACTCGATTGCGTTCGAAACGCAACCCCTTGATGGTTTGCGGGTAAGAAACCAGAAGTCCAATTGATCGATCCACCTGCTGGCAAACCTCGTGGGTCAGGCAACACCACGAACGCTGGTAGGTTCTCGTTCTCCGTTCCTAATCCATAACTCAGCCATGAACCCATGCTTGGAAAACCATTCAAGGTAAATCCGCTGTTCATCTGAAAAGCAGCCGGCGTATGATTGTTGCTCTTGGCAACCATCGAGTGAATAAAGCAAACATCGTCCACACACTCAGCCAGATGAGGAAGCAAACTGCTAACCCAAGCTCCCGATTTACCGTGTTGGCGGAAAGGATAGACGCTCTTCATCAGCCGTCCGGGCTGACCAAAGAAGCCAAGATTCTCTCCTTTGTTTTCAAACGTCTTGCCATCGAGTCTTTCAAGCTCTGGTTTATAATCGAAGGTGTCCAAATGGCTCACGCCACCTGCGCAGAAGATCTGGACGATTCGTTTCGCCTTCGGAGTAAAGTGCGGACTGAGCGAGGAACTGCTTGGCGTATCGCCCGCTATCACATTTTCGCGGTTCAACATCCACGCCAAGGCAATGGCCCCGAGTCCTCCTCCCGCGTTCCATAAGAAATGGCGACGATCGAACGGAACTTTTTGTTCAATAAAGGAACGAATCGAGCGATCATTAGCGGACATAAACAAACTCCGTGGAATTGAAGAGCGCCCAACATACACTTGGCAAACCTCGTTCGTTCGCGGCCGCACGTGCCCGCTGCCGTTCTTCGTTATTCGGCTTTCTGCTCAACGCAAACTCGTATACGAAGTCGATCGCATTTTCGAAATCTCCGTTTGCAGATTGAATAGCTCGCTCCGATAGGTGGTTGGATTGCCGCTGAATAAAGGCGTTGTTCATCAATTCGAGCGCCTGGAGAGGAGTGGTTGTCACTCCTCGCTTTGGCGTCTTTACCGAAGGATCAGGACAATCGAACGAATCGAGAAGTGGGTCTTTGCCACTGTTGACGTTGATACGATACACGGTACGTCGCTGAAACTCTGGCTCGGCGCGATCCACTGGAGTATAAAAAGTCGCATTGAACTCGGTAGTTGTGAAAGGCCGAAATCCGGGGCCACCCATTTTCGTATTGAGCTGACCGCTGACAGAAAGTATCGCGTCGCGAATCGCTTCGGCTTCCAATCGCCGGGGAGCGAATCGCCATAGCAGACGGTTGTCAGCATCGATTGCCGCAGCGGATGGCTGGAATGCGGACGCTTGTCGATAGGTTTCCGATTGCACAATGAGTCGATGCAGTGCTTTCATACTCCAACCGTTCTCGATGAAGTTGACTGCAAGCCAATCCAACAATTCAGGATGACTCGGTCGCTCACCGCTAACACCAAAATCATTGGGTGTTCCAACCAGTCCTTGTCCAAAATGGAGATGCCAAGTCCGGTTGACCATGACTCGCGCTGGCAGAGGATTGTGATCACTGGCCAGCCATTCTGCAAACTTCAATCGGCGATCTTTTTCCGGGGCATCAGCAGTCAATCCAAAATTGGGATCCAAATCTACGATAGCCGAGAGCCCGGATGGCGTCACTTCTTCATCCGGTGAGTTGACGTCACCACGTACCAGTCGTTTGGTCGTCGCTGGCTGAACGCGAACACCGACATACGAGACCGGGAGCTTTGCTAGTTCGCTCAACGATGTCTTCGCACGTTGCAGTTCGGTCAATGCATGCGAATGAGTAGCGGACTGTTCTGGACTCAGATTGGCGATGATATCCTCTTTCGAGACGGACGCTCCATGGGCACGATAAGATTGAGCGACCTCTTCATTGGTCAGCGCGCGATCGTACAAAGATGCTTGTTGAATCTCGCCAAGTAGCCAAGGTTTGCCCCCGCCAGTGTGCCGACGGCCAAGTAGAATCCGAGCATCACCTGCGGCGAACGTCGGAATCGGAGATGAGGATTGGTAAGGACTGCCCTGAGGCTGACCGTTTCGGAAAAAGGTGATCGTGTTGTCTGACGAATAAACGATCGCGACATGGATAAGAGTGCTGGGTGATGAAGTTTCTTCGGAAGCACGGAAAGCCTTCGTCCGAGAAAAGTTCTCGCTACCCGAGATCCACTCCTTTGGCTTTTGTTCGCCGAATACGATCGCGTCAAATACTTGCCCATTGCTAGACTCAATGGAAATGGCCGCACCGCCGCTCTGATCTAAGTTCGCTAGTGCGACCCAGGCTTCCAAGGTCTTTTCGCGAATATCTTTCGTGATTGGCTTTGATTGAAAGTAGGCACCTTCTTTTGGCAGGTGCAGCGATCCACGCGACGGATCTGAATTTTTGATCAACGCTCCGCCTTTCAATTCACCGGGAAGTATACTGGCTTCATCTTCGCTGAATGTCCATTTGGCGTAGGGAGTAGGGCCTACCGCGATGGAACCCGCAGGGCGTTTGGCAATCGTCTGCTTCGCGCCTTCGGATTCGATGTTGTTCAGTGTAGTTGTCGCAAGATCGATTTCGCGTTGCAGGTTTTTTTGGCGATTCTCACGGGCAGCGATCTCTGCCTTGGTTGCGATAGTTCTTTCGCCATGCTTGACCCCTTCAAAGACGGATTTGATGCGGTAATAGTCCTCGTGAGGAATCGGATCAAATTTATGGGAATGGCATCGTGCACAGTTGATGGTCAATCCCAGGAATGACTGTCCTACGACGCCAATCAAATCTTCGAGTTCATCTTCTCGCGTGATAGATCGTTGTGTTTGATTCTTTTGACTGTTTCCCGCTTGATCCCATGGGCCACACACGAGAAGGCTAGTTGCGACGATCCCATCGGTAGTCATCGGCTCCATGACATCGCCCGCGATTTGCTCCTTCATGAACTGGTTGTAAGGTTTATCTTCATTGAAGCTTTTGATGACGTAATCGCGATAGTGCCAAGCGTTCTCGCGAAGTCGATCGTACTCGAAGCCTTGGCTCTCGGTGTATCGTGCAATGTCGAGCCAATGCCGTGCCCAACGTTCGCCATAATGAGGTGATGCGAGAAGACGATCTACAAGATTGCTATAGGCTTGGTCGGAACGGTCATTCACAAACGCATCAACTTCCGATGGGCTCGGTGGCAATCCGATCAAGTCGAAAGACAATCGACGAATCAGTGTTCGGCGATCAGCTTCTACAGATCGATGAATTCCTTTCGCCATCAGCTCGCGTTGAATGAAGGCATCCAAAGGGTTGGGGTGATCGGCGGGCGGTGTTGGCTTTACGAGTCGTTGGAGCGACCAGTGCGAGCTGCGTTGGCGTTGGTGTCCGGCAAACTCATCAGGCCAGATTGCACCATCATCGATCCAGGTACGAAGTAACCGGAGTTCATTGCTGGAGAGGGATGGTTTGCCACTATCTTTCGGAGGCATGAACATGCCCTCTTCGTCCCCGTTGACGTAGCGAAAGAGAGGGCTGTTCTTCGCATCCGTAGGACGGATAACGATATCTCCGCTATCACCTCCTTTCTGCGCAATGTCACGATTGTCGAGCCGGTAGCCGCTCTCTTGCTTGTTCGGTCCGTGGCACTCGTAACAGTGCTTTTGAAAAATCGGCAAAATCTCTTTGGCGAAATCAACGTCTCCCCTCGCCAGTTGAGAAGTGGCGAAATTAGAAAGAAGGAGAATGGAGGCAATTGTTGGCCAGTACCGCCCAGGGAACGCATTGTCTGACATGGAGAGGGGGTTCCGGAGTCGAGAACCAAACAAGCAGGTAGGATATCTGCTGATTGTACATCAAAGCCGACTGTCGTGGATCGCTCCGCCGATCCTCTGTGCTCGAATAATCTGAGATGAATATAGATCCGAGAAGGAAACTATTTCCGTTATCGGTTTGTGCGCAGTCAAGGATGACCGGCGGAGCGGTTCGCGACTATCTTTCGCAAACGAATATCTGCGGCATTGGTTCACGATCGGCCAGCGTGGGGTTAGAATCACGAATTCTCCAAGTCGCAATACGACGCGATCGACTTGGTCGCTCTCCAACGAACGTAGAATCTCGATGAAAAACCCTAAAGGCAGTCTCTTCGTTGTTGTGGTTGGATGCTTTTCCTTGACGTTGCCTTCCATAGCGGGGTGTAATCCTCAAAAGGATGCTGGGACTTCCGCTACAGAAGCTTCCAAGAGCGGAGTGCCTGTCGAGATTGTCTCACTCAAAAATCGAGCTGTCGCACTCCTTGAGAATGGGGCCGAATCGGATAAAAACGGAAAGCTGCTATCGGAAGCAGCGGACGGATTTCGAAAGATCGCGAAGGATGTTCCCAAGGATCCGCTGGGGCTACAGAACCTTTGCATCGCATTGCTCTCGCGTCTCAAACAATCCGACCATGGGGAATCCTCGGATACCTCCAAGGCGTTGAGTCGTGAACTAAAGGACTCGATCGAATCCTTGCGCAAGATGTTGCCCGACGCTCCGGACGCGGATGTGCTGGAGAGTCGGTATCTCCAATTAGTCAATGAACGCGAATCGGCCATCCAAAAGATGCGAGCGGCCACGTCTCGCATAAATGCAACAGCCGATACGCATTACCAGTTGGCCCAATTGCTTCGTGCGGAACTAGGGAATGCCACAAGCGATGAGATTCGCACGTCCTTGGAGTCAGCTATCAAACTGGCTCCGAACAATCTGGTGCTCGCTGCTGCCTATGTCGACGCTCTTGCCAAAGCGAGCAATCCGAAATTGATCGACGAGATCTCTCGATGTCGAGAATTGTTTCAATCGTTGACCGCTCGAACGAACAGCAGCATCACCAAGCTTCTTGATAAAGGGAGCGAGGCCGCCAGCAAGTCGGATTGGAGGACCGCACAAACGCAAATGGCATTCTTGCGCAACGTCCTTTTGGCGGAAGTCGCATATCAGAATGATATGAACTTGCTCGAGCCCCATGTTCTCGAGTACATCCGATTGAATTTCCAAAACGCCACTCAAGTCCCCGTCAGTACGAACGCGGGTGCGTCGACAAAGTTGTCGTTCGATCTAAAGCCACTATCCATCGACATCGAAGGCGTTACGAGTATTGCGTCCGAGGACTTCGATTTGGATGGAGTGATGGATCTAGTCATTGCAACCCAAGGAGGGATCACCGTCTTTGGTTCAAAGTCCAAGTCGGAGTTCACGGCATTGCTTTCGACCGAGTTGGATATCAAGGCCACAGGGATCGTGCTCGCCGATTTAGATCACGATTTCCAATTGCGAAAAGATGAACTTCCACCGTCCGCGTTACCGACAACGAATCCGCCTGATGTCCCTTCATCGTCGACGGCAAACTTGGTGGACACCGATGTAGATTTGATTGCGTTCGGGACCGATGGAATTCGTTTGTTCAAGAATGAACTCGATAAAGAGTCAGGCAAACGAACTCTGATCGTAATGCCCCAAGCGGAAGATTTTTCAGCCTTGAAAGGAATCCAGTCAGTTGCGGTGATCGATTTGGATCACGATTCCGATTTGGATATGTGCGTCTCTTCAAACGAGGGGGTTTCGTTGTGGTCGAATCGCGGCGATTGGACCTTTGCAAACTTTACCGCTTATTCGTCTTTTCCCAAGGAGTCGCGGGCTTGGAGTTCGATCGCTGCATTGGATTTGGATCGCAACGTACTCAATGATTTTCTTTTGGGATCCGAAGACGGCTTGCCTGTGATGCTCGCAAATAGTTTGCATGGGCGTTATCAAGTGCGAGATTTATCGTGGCCCAAAGAACTGAGTGGTGCATGCCGTTTCGTGGAGGCTATCGATGTCAACAGCGATGCTTGTTGGGATATCATTTCTTGTGGAAAAGCGGGCCTTTTCCTAACGACGATGAAATCGCCAGGCCATCGTCGCTGGGTGCCAGACAGTACGGTCAAGTTGTCGACGAAGCCGATGACGGGGCTCACAACGTGCGATTTCGATAACGATGGATTGATGGACTGTGTCTCGTGGGGGCTTCGGGGCATGGAGTTGTTCCGTGGTAATGCGGATGGACAAATGGTGTTAGATCCGGTCTCCTTGAGCACTCCGCAACCCATCACGCAATGTGTCGTTATGGATTTCGACCAAGATGGCGACGATGACATGGTCTTATTACCGGAGAATGGGAAGCTTCAGTCTTTCGTCAATCAAGGAGGCAATGCGAACAAATCGCTAGAGGTAGTGCTCCGAGCGGACGAGGAGGGGAAGCAGCGTCCGCGTGAACGATGCAATATGCACGGCGTGGGAAGTCTGCTTGAACTTAAATCTGGTGGTCGATATCAATCGCGCATCGTGCGTGGCACTCGAACGAAGCTCGGGCTTGGTGCGCAAAGTGAAGCGGATTTGTTGCGTATCGTATGGACCAACGGCATTCCCAACAATGTCCTTAACTTGGCGAACCGGTCGACCATCTTCGACCAACAGAACTTGGGCGGTTCGTGTCCTTATCTTTATGCTTGGAATGGTGAGCGGTTTGAATTTTGTACCGACTGCCTTTGGGCTGCTCCTATCGGTCTGCAATTTGCGCAGGGAGTTGCAGCTCCGACGCGAGAATGGGAGTACTTGAAGATCGATGGCTCTGCCATTCAGCCACGTGACGGCAAGTACATTCTTCAAGTGACCGAAGAGCTTTGGGAAGCGGCTTACTTTGACGCCGTGCAGTTGATTGCCATCGATCACCCGAAGGAGATCGATGTCTATACCAATGAGAAAGTCGGACCGCCGGATGTTGCACAATTTCGAGTGCACACAGTAAAGAATCGACTCATTCCGAAATCAGTCACAGATCAAAAGGGTAAAGATTGGTCGACGACCATTGCCAAACGCGATCAGCACTTTACTCGCTGTTGGGAGATCGGTTTCAATCAAGGGTTGGTCGAGACCCATTGGCTCGAGATCGACCTCAATGAATCACGGGGCAATTCCGAGGAATTGACTTTGTTTCTGACCGGATGGGTCTTTCCGACTTGCACCTCTTTGAACTTGGCAATGACAGAAAACCCGCTTCGCCCACGGTTGAGGCCACCGGCAATTCACGTTCCCGATCGCGATGGAAACTGGGTTGAGGTCGTCCCGTACGCAGGCTTCCCGGGAGGCAAGACCAAGACGATCGCCATGGACTTGACGGGTAAATTTTTGAGCGAGGATCATCGGGTGCGGATCGTCACGAACATGGAACTTTGCTGGGACGAAGTCTTCTTCACTCGGGGGGAGGTCGCCAGTAAGCCAGAGGATTTCCGTCTTTCGCCGTTAAAGCTGGAACGAGCGGAGCTTCGTTACCGAGGATTTTCGGAGCTTATCGCTCAGTCGGGGAACGCTCCGAAACGTTACGAATACAATAAAGTGACGGCAGAGTCGATTTGGCCGCCCATGAGCGGTGCGTTTACTCGCTTTGGTGAGGTCACGGAGTTGGTCGCAACCGCGGATGATATGCAAGTGGTGATGGGGGCAGGGGATGAACTGACGCTTGAGTTTCCCGTAGGAACGGATCCGCTGCCCGAGGGCTGGGTCCGAGATTTCATCCTCTACAATGTTGGATGGGACAAGGATGCCGACTTGAATACAATTCACGGTCAGCAGGTCGAGCCTTTGCCATTTCGAGGCATGACGCAATATCCGTACGAGCCAGATCAGTCATTCCCGTCGACACCGAAGCATGAGGAGTACTTGCGAAAGTATCAAACCCGAGAGCAAAATTTGAATTCATTTTGGAACCAAGTAAGAGACGCACTGTGAACGATTGGCATGATGGGATGCGATGCGAGAACAACCCACGAGTCCTTGCGCGTGCGGTTGGAATTTTGCTGCTCGGTTTGTTTTGGAGCGGCAATTTGCTGGCCGATGGATTTCAGTATCCATTGGCTGTAGGGGTGGACTCCAATCGAACGATCTATGTGGTGGATCGAGATTTGCCTGGGATTTGGAAAGTTCAAGACGGCAAGCCCTCGATTTACTTTCAAGGTTCCAAGAAGTTTCGCACACCTCTGAACGCTGTACGATGTCTGGCGTTTGACAGCAAAGGCGTTTTGTACGCAGGCGATTCTTCAACCCGTGAGGTTTATCGATTTGACGAACCAGGCAAACCAGTGCCGTTGACGAAAGGGGAGATCGGAATTCCGATGGCATTAGCTTTCGATTCGGTGGGCAATTTGTTTGTTGCGGACACCGAGCGGCATGTCATTTTCAAAATTGCAAAAGCCGATGGTGCTGTGACCCAATGGGCAAAGGTCCAAGGGCCGCGAGGAATTGCAGTCGATTCCAAGGATCGCGTTTTGGTGATCTCAAACTCGAAGCAGCCGCTAGTTCGTTTTAATGCGGATGCAAAGCAAGAAGTCGTTATCGGAGAACCGATTTTCCAGTTTATCAATCACATGGTGCTGGACGGGAGTGATAATGCTTATATATGTGACGGTTATGCCAAAACCATATGGAAAGCGGCACCGGATGGAAAGACGGAGAAGGTTTTTTCCGGTGAGCCATTGAAGCACCCAGTCGGAATCGCTCTCGACAAAGACCGGTTAATTATTGCCGATCCGCATTTGAAGCAAATTTTTTCCCTGCCGATAGAAGGGGAAAAAAAGCTCAAGCTTATTTCCCAATAGAGAAGTTATGGCTGCAACAGAAGCAGTTTCGAAGAAACGTAAATATGCTCCAGCGATCGGCCCGAAGCTCAAGAAGCTTTTCTATGTCGTTTTAGCCATCCTGTCTTTGCTCGGAGCAAATTCACTTTATCTGGCGACGATTACGTTTTTAGAGTGGCAACGGGGCGAGTCCTATCAGAACCAGTTTTATATGGCTATGTTCCTTGGCCATATCGTGGTTGGGCTTATCTTCCTTGTCCCGTTTCTTTTGTTCGGTTTGATCCACTTGTTCACTTCGCGAAAGAGGAAGAACAAGCGTGCGATACGGGTTGGGTACGCCCTCTTTGCCATTAGTATTGTGGTGCTCGTGACCGGATTGCTATTGGTCAGAGTCGGTGACATTTTCGATCTGAAACAACCGACCACGCGATCGATTGTCTATTGGTTGCACGTATTGAGTCCAGTCGTTGCGATATGGCTGTATTGGTTGCATCGGTTGGTGGGTCAGAAGATCAAATGGAAGATCGGTGTCACCTACGGAGCCATCGCGGTGGCTTCGGTCGCGGTGATGGTTTCGATGCACACCCAGGATCCCCGCGAGTGGAACAAGACTGGATCGCCAGAAGGGGTTAAGTACTTTGAGCCTTCGCTGGCGAGGACAGCGAACGGCGCTTTTATCTCAGCCAGCGTACTCGATAATGATGAGTATTGTTTGTCATGTCACGAAGATGCGTACAAGAGTTGGAGTCACAGCGCTCACCATTTTAGCTCTTTCAATAACCCCGCTTACTTGGTCAGCGTGCGGGAGACTCGCGAAGCGTCGATGAAGCGAGATGGAAATGTCAAAGCGTCTCGATGGTGCGCGGGTTGCCATGACCCCGTTCCATTCTTTAGCGGTGCGTTCGACGATCCGCGTTTTGATGATGTCAAACATCCAACCTCCCAAGCGGGCATCACATGCACGGTGTGCCATGCGATCACCAATATCAACTCGACGCGTGGCAATGCAGACTTCACCATCGAGGAGCCATTGCACTATCCCTTTGCGACGAGCGAGAACCCGTTGTTGCAATGGGTCAATCATCAGTTGATCAAGGCCAAGCCAGCGTTTCACAAAAAGACCTTCCTCAAAGATTTTCACAAGACATCGGAGTTTTGCTCCGCGTGTCATAAGGTGCACCTACCTTATGCGCTCAATCACTACAAAGATTTCTTGCGTGGACAAAACCATTACGATTCGTGGTTGTTGAGCGGCGTTTCTGGGCACGGTTCGCGAAGCTTTTACTATCCCGATCAAGCTCAAAAGGCGTGTGCAGGGTGTCATATGCCATTGGAGGAATCCAAAGACTTTGGAGCCAAACAGTTTGCAGGTCCGGATAGCAAGTTCTCGATTCACGATCATACTTTTGCGAGTGGAAACACAGGCTTACCCTTCCTAAGAGGCTTTTACGATGAAGTGGAGGGGAAACACAAAAAGTTTCTCGAGGGATCGTTGCGTGTAGACATCTTCGGCGTCAAGGAAGAAGGCAAAGTTGACGGAAAGCTCCTTGGCCCGATTCGACCTGTAGTTCCGACCTTGAAGCGAGGTGAAAATTATTTGTTGGAAGCGGTAGTTCGAACCCTAAAGGTAGGACACGAGTTTACTCAAGGGACCGTGGACTCGAACGAAGTGTGGCTTGAGGTCACGTTGACGAATGGAGACCGCGTCGTCGGAAAGAGTGGTGGCATGGACGCGCAAGGGGAAGTCGACAAACGATCCCACTTTGTGAACGTCTTCATGCTGAACAAAGACGGGGATCGCATCAATAGACGAAACGCCCAAGAAATCTTTACCCCACTTTACAACCATCAAATACCACCAGGAGCAGGACAAGTAGCTCATTATGCATTCCGAGTTCCCGAGGAAATCGAAGGAACGCTAACGGCAACAGTGAAACTGCAGTATCGCAAATTCGATCATGGGTACATGGAGATCGTCCACAAAAGGCTTCGCGAAGCTCATGGAATTGTGGATCCAAACTTGGATGCAGGGATCAATGTTGCGAACTCCGGCCTGAAGGAAGATGGCACTTACTACAATAACCTGCCAGTCCTGACGTTGGCTTCTGATACTGTAACATTTCCGATCGAAAGCACTTCGGTAGAAGGCAAAGCGAGCGAACTACCTCCGCAAGAGTCGAAGATTCCAGAATGGCAACGATGGAATGATTATGGCATCGGACTCTTTTTGGAGGGCAAGGCTGAGTTGAAACAAGCGGAGCATGCATTCATGCAAGTAGAGCAATTGAAGCGATTCGATGGCCCATTGAATTTGGCACGTGTGTATTTGCGAGAAGGGCGCATCGATGAAGCGGCGGATGCAATTCAGCGAGCAGCATTGGCCACTGAGCCGAAAGCACCGGAATGGACACTCGCGTGGTTTAGCGGTCAGGTGAACCGAGAGCAAGGAAGGCTTGTCGAGGCGGAATCGAATTTCCGTGCCATTGTCGATCAGTCCACCGAGGAGCGAACCAAACGTGGATTCGATTTTAGTCGTGACATCGAAGTGCTGAACGCGCTCGGTCGGACATTGTTCGATCGTAGTGAACAGATGCGACTCGATTCGCAAAAAGACGACCGAAAGAAATTGTTGGACGATGCGGCGAAGCAGTTTGAGCGGACACTCGCGATCGATTCCGAGAATGTAAACGCTCATTACAATCTCGGGTTGATTTATGCTGAGATGGGTAAGTCCGAGCTTGAAAAGAAACACAAAGCGCTGCATCTGCGTTACAAACCAGATGACAACGCCCAGGGGCTCGCCGTTCGAAAGGCCCGCGAAAAGTATCCGGACGCGAACTTGGCCGCCGAGTCGCTGGTGATTTATCCACTCCAACAAGAATCTCCATAGTACTATGTCGGTGGCTGGCCAGGATCCTTTCAACGAAGAGCATGACGATGCTCCTGAACGGGACGACGACTCGGTGATCGGCCGCGCGTTTCTCGGATCGATCGCGATCTTCGCATGCCTCGGATTGATCCTCGGTACATCGTATTACTTTTTAAGGGGCACTAAGAAAGTGGAGATAGCGGTTGCTGAACCCATCTCACTGCCCGAGCGTCGAGAGATGCCAACGGCAGTTGTGCCTACTGCGCAGTGGACCGATATCACCGATTCGGCCGGCATCCACTTTGTTCACAACAGTGGTGCTGCTGGTGAAAAACTATTGCCCGAGACGATGGGTGGTGGGTGTGCGTTTTTTGACTATGACGCAGATGGCGATCAGGATTTGTTGCTGGTGAACGCATGTGCTTGGCCCAACAACCGAGTAGCTAATGCTCCAGACACGACGCTCGCTCTCTTTCAAAACGATGGGACTGGCAAATTTACAGACGTGACGAAAGAGACGGGACTTGATTTATCCGTGTACGGCATGGGAGTCGCTTGCGGAGACTATGATGCCGATGGATATATCGATCTGTTCATTTCCTGTCTCGGAGAGGATCGTCTCTTTCACAACGAGAAAGGACGTTTTCGAGATGTTACGGAGCAATCGGGAGTTGGAGGAGATGCTAAAGCGTGGAGTGTTTCGAGCGGTTGGTTCGACTATGACAACGATGGCGATTTAGACTTGCTCGTCTGTCATTATGTCGAATGGACTCGCGAGTTCGATTTAGCGCAAGAGTTTCGATTGTTGGGTGGCAAAGAGCGGGCTTATGGTGGCCCGCAACGTTTCGGTGGTTCCTTTCCATCGTTGTTTCGAAATAATGGAGGTGGTAAGTTTTCAGATGTTTCCAAAGAGGCAGGCTTCCAGGTGTTGAATCCTGCCACCTCGGTCCCGATGGGCAAGTCGCTGGGGCTCGTATTTGAAGACTTTGATAACGATGGATTTCTCGATTGTGTGATTGCAAACGATACCGTCCAGAACTTTTTGTTCCATAACCAGGGGAATGGTCAGTTTGAAGAAGTCGGAGCCATGGTTGGCGTGGCGTTCGATGCGACAGGCGCTGCACGTGGTGCGATGGGAATTGATGCGGCCGCGTTTCGAAACAATATGTCGGTCGGTATCGCGATCGGAAACTTTGCAAATGAGATGTCCGCGTTGTATGTATCGAAGGGCCGTAGTTTGCAATTTTACGATGAAGCGGTGGCCAATGGATTCGGACCAGCAACGCGACTGGAGCTGACGTTTGGCGTGTTGTTTATGGATTTTGATTTGGATGGGCGACTTGATATTTTTCAATCGAATGGACATTTAGAAGAAGACATTGCCAAAGTGCAAGCGAGTCAACGATACGCACAGTCTCCGCAACTGTTTTGGAACGCTGGACCTGAGTTTACGACCGAGTTTGTGAAGTGCAGAGATGCAGAGACAGGTCCGGATCTTCAAAAACCGATGGTGGGACGAGGAGCGTCTTATGCAGACATCGACAATGATGGCGATTTGGATGTGATCGCCGTTGGATGTGGCCAGAAGCCAAGGTTGTTGCGAAACGATCAGAAGCTCCAGAACCACTGGATTCGTATCAAGCTCGTTGGAAAAGGATCCAATCGCGATGCGATCGGTGCGTTGGTTGAGATCCAAGTCGGTGAGAAAACGCAGAGTCGACGAGTCAATCCTACGCGGAGTTATTTGTCGCAAGTGGAGTTGCCGGTAACCTTTGGATTGGGGATGTCGGACGAGATAGATCGGATGTTGATCCATTGGCCCAACGGCAAGAAGCAGACAATTTCGAAACCTCAAGTTGACCAACTCCTGGTCATCGAGCAACCAGAACTCCAATGAAAGTAGTGGATCGCTCCGTCGATCCTTGGAACTCTGAAAATCCGTCGATCAGATCATAGCTCGCTTCAAATCAATTCAATATCAACCAGTCAGAAGATACCAACGGCATCACATCTATTAGCCCGTGGTTGAGTGAGGCACGAGCGACACCGGACCCAACGAAAAACATGGTTCGAATCGTGGAGGGATTTCAGCATTCGGTTGAAGACGGAAGATGGCATTCGGTCTCCTAAACATGATTTGAGTTTCTTAAGGCGACCGAATGGATTCTATGCCGCATAGCTCGATTTGCAAAATTCGTGAATCGGTCGCTTGGAAATCGATTGCAATCAGCCATCGAAGGGCATTATGTTATTGGCGTTGGTAGTTGTGGCATTGTTTACCACGACTATCGTCTATGAACAGACGTTCGCCGTAACGATTTTGCGTCCGTCTCCACCCGAATAACAAAAGAATACGAAGATGTTGCAGATACTTTTTGTAGGGATTCTTCTAAGTCTTGGAATGTTCGGTGGAGAGCATGGAATTCCGGAAATTACGCATCATTTGTCGGCAAAAGATAGAAAGGATGCCTATTTGTCGCAAGCGAATATGCAACCAAGTTCCCGGAGCACTTTCTTTAGAATCATCGAAGCAAATCTTCTAAAAGACGATCAATCGCTGAAGCTGTTGGATACTTGCGGCCCAAGAATTGAGGATGCAAGAAAGAAGTTGTTGTATTCTTGCAATCAACAAACAGACGAAGATAGCAACCTGCCGCGTAGATCTGAGTTGTTTCGATTGAACGGCGTCGAAAAAGGAAAATACTATTTGGCTAGTGGCGACGGAGCGAACGGTAGAGCTAAGACCATTGAGGCCGACAGAGATACGGGCCGCAGTGCATCGGGGGAACATGCAGGGGTTTGGGAGTAGAGCACATAGAGATCGAACCATTTGGGTTGCCTATAGTCGATGCATTGGGCGCAAAGTCTAGGTACTCCGATATCGACTTTTTGACTGCTAGTTGGGCTACGAAATGGAAGCCTATATTTGAGAAATCCGATAGAGATATACTTTTTTCAACATGGATCCACAAAAACGGACGGACTTCTGCGGACTTACTGTTTGACGACGCGATGGGAGGGATGCCTGTAGTGCTTCGAATGTTTTCGCTTGATGCGTCCGGTAAGAGAACCAAGGACTATTACTCTGAAACCAGGACTGAGTGGAGAAAGATTGGTGATCATTGGGTTCCCCAACGAATTGTTTCTCTAAGCAACGACAAAGGTTTTGATTCTGAATTCAAAGTAGAACTCGAGATTCTTCCGAGTTCGAAGCATGAAGATTTGATCCGGAAAGTAGAGTGGGACGAGTTTTTTCAAAACGAAAAGAGCGATTGGTTCGGTGGGATCACAAAAAGTTACATGGAACTACGAGGCAGCAACGTATTCAACTTAAAATCAGACTCAAAGAAGAAGTGATTTTGACTATGGGTCATAAGGTGCAATACTTAGGACTTGATCTGACATTCAGTGGGATACGGTGATGTAACGTGTGCGTTGTGTCTTCATGCATTGTGGTGTCGTCGCTTCGCTCCTCAACCACTGGCTAATCGATGCGAACCCTCCGTGTGAAAAGATCGGGTGACCATTTCAAATCGTTCTTTGTACTGGCAGGTTGAAAACCTGCCACGCGCATGACTTGTTCGATCCTTTCTACACTTGTTCCGGGACCACGAATGGAGCGCGGTATTCGCGTTTCAAGAATCGATTCGCTTGCTCCGATCCTTCTCCGACAAATCGCTCTGAAACAGGATCGATGAGAAGCATCTTGCTCAGTTTGAGATTCGCTTGGTTGATGTCCATCGAATGAGCCTTGAGCAAGTCACTCATTTCGCCCAAGACGACGTTCCATTCCTTCATGTCGACGCTCTTCGCATCCGATAGCGAGAACGCTTGACCACTTTGGAATGCGATGTTGGCCATGTTACACCAACCCGTCGAGTCATGCCCCACTTGGACATCGGTGTTAAGCATGGATGACTTTCGCGCGCGAACTGCTTCAATAAAGTTCAGTTGGTGCAGTTGGCCACCACTATTGCCTGAAAACTTCTTGATCAGTTTTCCTTCGTTGTCGTACGCTGCGCCGCGGCCTCGTTGCCCTTCGAATCGACCACCTTCACAATAAGCGATATAACCGCTGCCTGGGCCGGGGACTTCGGGGGATTTATCGCTCTTCGGATTGGCAGGAAGATTGGTCAATCCGATCACGACAGGAATCGAGCCTGTATCGAAATAGACAAAGTGCACATTCGGTGTTTCCCCTGCATCATTCCAAACGACGCGTCCACCGCCACCGAAGATGCGTTTCGGTAGAGCGACTTTATCGAGGAAGACATTGTTTCGCAAATCGTCGAGGACGTGAACGCCCCAATTCCCCATTTCACCAGAGCCGGTGTTAAAGTCCCAGTGCCAATCGTAGTGGAATTTTTCACGCATGATCGGTCGCTCTTGCGCTGGTCCGAGCCATAGGTTGTAATCGATCTTTGGATCGATTGGCAACGGAGTGGTGCGCAATCCGATCGATTGACGGACGCCATAACGATTCACGCGTGCGGACAAGATTTTGCCCAGTGCTTTTTCTTCATGCAGAAACTTCTTGATCTCCGCTTGCATGGGGTCCGAGCGTTGTTGCGTTCCCACTTGGCAGATACGGTTGTATTTTCTTGCGGCCAGAATCGTTTGCTTTCCTTCCCATTGGCTATGGGAGAGAGGCTTCTCGACGTAGACATCTTTCCCAGCTTGCATGGCCCAAATGGCAGCGAGGCAATGCCAATGATTGCAGGCCGCCACGACGACTGCGTCGATATCTTTGTCATCGATGAGTTTTCGCAGATCCGCGTACTCTTTCCCGTCTGCGTTGTAAGTTTTCTTCGCGCTGGCAGTTTTGCTCGAGTCTGGATCGCAAAACGCAGTCATCTTGACGCCGGGCAACTTGGAGAAGGTGGACATATGTTCGCCCGCTCGCCCACCGCAGCCGATAAATCCTAGTCGGATATCATCATTTGCCATGCCGTAAGAACTGCCAGACTGAATCGCCAATGCAGTGCTCGCGATAGCGGTTGACTTTACAAAGTTGCGACGAGTAAGTTTCAAGATTTGGTACCGTGAAAAAGTGGGAGGGATAGATGGGAGGACTATCGCCATATTATAACTACAATCTTACACGCTTGGTAAATCGACATTAACGGGACGGATCTTCCGCAGCAAGAATACGAATGGATGACGAACTAGAAAAAACGACGTACCACGAGGCAGGACATTGCGTCATGGCCGTCCTGTGCGGCGCCGAAGTTGGGCGAGCGACGATAGCACCGGAGGAAGATGGATTTCATGGGATTGTCGAGATTTACTGGCCGAGCGGCTCCTCCATGGCAGACCAACTCTCCGTAGCGATGGCTGGTCCGGTAGCGGAAATGATTTTTTCCGGGGAACCGTATCACCCCGGTTTTGTGCCGGAATGGGCCCACGATTGGAAGCAAGCTTGGAAAATCTGCCGCCCCAGGACTCGCAATGATAGAGAGTGCCTCCAACTGCTAGAGCAGTCTGTTGCTAAAATCTATAAAACGTTCTCGACGGATCATTGGTGGGCCGCGATCGCTGCTGTTAGCGATCTCCTAGCGGCGCATGATGAAATCGAGCATGATGATATCGCTTACGAAGTTCACCATTGGATCAAAGGATAATCGATGCCAAAGTTAGCCGCATTCCCAAAAGCCTACATGCATGCCCTCTGCAAAGATGGGTCTATGAAATTGGCGGAGTGGTTTCAACTCGCTAGCGGATTAGGGGTCGATGGCATCGAGTTCTATGCTGGGTTCCTCGAGATGCAAGATCGAGCGAACTGGCACAACGTACGCCAACAAGTGGATCAATTGGGGCTGCGAGTCCCGATGATGTGTTGCTCCCCGGACTTCACCCATCCGGATCGTCATTTTCGTGAAGAGCAGATTGCAAAGCAACGTTACTGGATTGATATGACGTCCGTCATGGGAGGCCAGTTCTGTCGAGTCTTGAGCGGACAACGAAGACCTGAGCTGTCGATAGAGCATGGCGTCAAATTAGCAGCCGAATGCATTCTGGAGTGTTTGCCGTATGCCGAAGAGCGAGGTATCACGCTCATCATCGAGAACCATTACAAAGATGACTTCTGGGAGTATCCAGAGTTCGCCCAGAAGATGGACGTCTTTTGTTCGTTGGTGAATGCAGTCCAGCATCCGCACTTTGGAGTGAACTACGATCCGAGCAATGCATACATCGCAGGGGACGATCCGATCGAGCTTCTCAAACGGGTCTCGCACCGGGTCGTTACGATGCATGCCAGCGATCGTTATTTGATCGAGGGAACGTTAGAGGATTTGCGACGGGAAGAGTCAGGTTCCGCAGGCTATGTAAAACGATTGCGTCATGGTGAGATCGGGAAAGGGCTAAACGACTACGACGCGATCTTTACGGAGTTGAAGCGAGTCGGATTTGACGGCTGGATCAGCATTGAAGATGGAGTCGAGGGGATTGAGCAGCTCGCTCGAAGCGCAGACTTTCTTCGAAAGAAGATCGCACAGTATTGGCCATCGAATGGAAACTGACTGGCCATCGAATAGAAACTGCCCGGCCGTCAAAAAGAATCTGATTTCATCGGAGCGATTGTGACGATTCGATCGATTGCAACGGAGGGGTAATTTGTGAGTTCTGGTAATAACGTGGGGCTCACGGTGGATTAAGTGATTTTCGGCATCATTTCGTTTGCATAGGGAGTTCTCATCTATTTCGCAAGCTACGGTATTCAACCCATTCCTTAGTTCTGATTCCCAGTAGAAGCTTAATTGCAATGAGTTCCGGCCTTAACTCCAGCACCAATCCAATCAAGCTGTCGCTCGAGACAGGAGTCATTCCTGCGGACCTTTATATTCCAGCATTGGAACTGAGGCGAGTTGATAGTTCTTGCAGCGGAGCCCAAGAGAGCGAGCAGTTGCTTTCTCACTTAGAATCTCCCTTCTCTACATCCGCTGAATTGTTAACCAACAAAATTGCGCCGAACACCGAAGAAGAAACAATTCGCAAAGAGCTAGATTACTTCAAGCGCAAAGCCATCGAGCAAGACATCGAGATCTTTGAGATGCGGGCGTTGCTTCAGTCTGGCAAGGGGTTGAGTAACATTCTCAATCTCAAGCAATTACTAGAAACATTCATGGCGGTTGTCCGGGAAAAGTATAGCGCGGTGAATACGGCTGTATTGCTCAAAGACGATTTGGAGAACGCAGAGCATTGCTTTCGTGTGAAAGCGCATTATGGCCTCGAAGAAAAATTCCAACACCCATCGGGACTGGAAGAGTCCATTTACATGTACAAGTTTCCGAAGAACAACGGCCTGCTCTGGCAGTTGATACAGCAAGGAAACGTGTTTAGCGTTCGCGATATGCAGCGCGGACCGAGATTCAAGCACGCATGGAAGCAATGGAATATGAATACTCTCAAGTCTGATGTCTGGTGCCCATTGATCAAGAGCGGTGAAGTGCTAGGCATTCTAACGATCGGCGAACGACAAGATGGTTCGCAGATTCCTGAGAGCGATTATGCATTCATCCAGGAATTGGCTTCGATCGCAATTACAAACATCGATTCCACGCTCAAGTATGAAAAGAATGAGCGAATCCTCAAGAACATTCAAACGTTGTACGATGTCAATCAGCAAATCGCTAACGTCAATGATTTTAAGAAACTCTGCATTGAAACGCTCAGCAAAGCTGTTGAAGTTCTGATGACTCAGAAAGGTAATTTGATGATCTACAACAAGATCACCCGCAAATTGGAAATTCGAGTTGTCTGGGGTAACATACCTATTGGCGTTCGGGATGAGATCAACAATGGACTTGTTGAGACCAAATCGTTTGACTTGGGAGAGGGTGTGGCTGGTATTTGTGCCGAAACCAAAAAGCCGATCCGAGTGAACGATCGCATGCTTATTCCGCAAGTGGGGCAACACGAAGTGTTCTGTATGGCCAGTGTTCCTATCTTGTACGGTAATGAACTAGAAGGGGTCATCAACATGACCAATAAAGTCATCATCGATAAGGAAGGGAACAAGGTCCTCGATCCGCTCGGTCGATTTACCGAGGAAGATGTTTCGCTATTGCTGGGGCTCGCTGACCAAGCTGCTGTGAATTTGAATAAGACTCGAATCTACAGCCAGTCAATCACCGACCGAATGACAGGACTCCACAACAGTCGACACTTCGAACAAGTGTTCTTCGACCAAACTAGTGATTCTATTCAAACGAACAAGCCCATGGCACTCGCCATTGTCGATATCGATCGCTTCAAACAATTCAACGATCAGCATGGACACTCCGCTGGTGATGAAGTTCTAAAGCATGTCGCCAAGATTTTCGAATCCTGTACGCGCCCCGGAACAGGAGACATCGCATTCCGCTATGGCGGCGAAGAATTCTGTATGCTGCTACCGGAAACTTCACCTGTCGACGCGATGAACGTATTGGAGGGTTTCCGAGCGAAAGTTGAAGCTGCAAAATTGCAGCATGGCGAGAAAAATCTCGAGGTGACCGTATCTGTTGGTCTGGCGTCATCTGTTCTGGATGGCACCGAGACACAAGATCTGTTCGAACGAGCAGACGAAACATTGTATACTTGCAAGAATGGTGGGCGGAACCAAGTTCGGCATTTTGCGGCCGGTCGAATGGTTCGCTTCCAGCCAACCAACCTCGCTGCAGAAATCGACAATGCATACTCCGGGATGAGTCAATCCAGTTAAGCTCTGATTCCTACACAGACCCGTGTCTCACCAGACGCGACTATGACTGTCTCTGCAGATTATTTCGAATTCGATCAGACCATCACGCAATCCCAGCCTTTTTCTTGTTCTTATTCACAATTTTCATAAAATCCTTGTTGCTTAGAAGGTCAGGCTTCGCGGCGAGGAGCCAATCAAAGGTCGCGGCGGCATCGGTGTACAGTTTGGCTGCCGTTTGGATATCGACTAACTCTAAGCGAAGCTGGTACTCGATGTCTGTTGTCGCACAAGCGATGGCCGATCGATAAGCTTCGATGCATTCACTTGTTTTCTTTCGAGCCGCTAGCAGCAGTCTACGAGCATGATGAGATTGAAACGACTGCGGCTGAATCTGGCTGGCTTCACGATAGGTATTGATGGCGTCGTCTGGTTTGCCGCGATATGTTTCGAGCGCTCCACGAAGCATCGTTTGTGCATATCTGCATTCAGGTTCCGTCAATTGCGAAAGCATACTTTCGCAAAACGCTACGTTGTTGGATGCGTAAAGCCAATCTATTGCGCTATGCAAGAACGGGACGCATTCGATGGGAGCTTCGTTGGGATCATCGCTATCGAACGTAGCATCGCCACTCTTCAATGCAACAATCGCATCGGCGGACTGATCCTTTAGCCGCGTGATAATACTATCAAATACCGCAGGTTCAAACGCCTGTTGGCACTGGTTGCATTTGCCACATAGCTTGTGGCTGCGCTTTCGCGATCCGATAGGAATGACGGGTATGAAGTAGAGATGAAGAAAGAGCATCGCAGTAAAGCTTCGCATTTTTGCGTAGCTGTTGCACAAACTGCAAAATCCATGCTGCGTGACTTTATTCGAACGAAAGTAGGTATTCGTACCATAGATAAGCATATCGGCGTCCGGGGGCTGCGAAGTGTTAGAAAGATCGCTGTGTCAGGAAGTTCGCTTCGTCAAGCAGCTATTCTGAAAGCATCAATTATAGCTAGAGACTCTTGACGCCAACAAGCCAACGGACGGCACCACCGCTACATCGCGAATGCTTCTGCGTCTTCGTCAGGAGCTACCTGATAACCACTCGGTTCCATCGAACAACCCGCTCTACCTTGACTCAGTGATCGTATGGCGCTCGAGTAACCGAATAGCTCCTTCAGCGGAGCCAATGCCCACACGCTCGTAACAGCGCCGCGAGACTCGGTCCGTTCAATCAAACCACGGCGTTGCTGCAAATCGCCAACGACTTCACCGAGATAATCCGGAGGCGTCGTGATGTCCATCTTCATGACAGGCTCTAGCAATGTTGGAGTCCCCTGCTTGAGGCCTTCGTCAAACGCGTCATTGGCTGCAATACGAAATGCAACTTCGTCCGAGCCGGTTTCGGCCACCTCCGCACCCAAAATACTGATACGAATTCCGGTTAATGGGAACGAGCCGATCAACCCGCCACCTTCGGCGCGATTGCGTAATTCCTCTAATGCTACTTGACGCAAATTCTCCGGAAGCATCTTCTCAGCAGGGGTTCGGTCGAGAACGATCACTTTGGCAGAACGATCCTCCAGGGGCTCGAACCGAACTTGCAAGCGTGCAAAAAGCTGATTTGCACCTACCTGACGATTACATTCCCCGACGACTTCGGCCATACGGTTGATCGTTTCACGATAACTGACTCTCGGCTTATAGAACTTCACCGCCAGTTTGAAATCGCGCACCAACCGGTTCTTGATCACTTCTAGATGCAACTCGCCCATCCCGCTGATCAATGTTTGACCGGATTCGGAATTCTCCGAAGCATGGAACGTCGGGTCCTGACGCTTCAGCATATCCAGAACCTCCGCAAGCTTCTTGCGTTCGGTCGTATTCTCGGGTTCGATCGCCATCGAAATCACAGATTGCGCGAATTGAATGGATGGCAACTCGATCATTTCTCGCGTGTCACAGAGCGTGTCTCCTGTGATAGAATCGCGAGGACCGATGGCACATGCGATGTCACCACACTCCAGTGCATCAATTTGTCCTTGCTTTTCACGTTTGGTCGCGTGAATTTGCCAAAGCTGTGCGACGTTTTCCTTTTTGTCACGGTTGGGATTGTATACCCGCGAATTCGAATCCAAACGACCAGAGTAAACTCGAATCCAAAACATATCCCCAGTTTTCGCGGGCAATACTTTGAACACCAGCCCGCAAAAAGGCTCTTTCGCATTCGGCTTTCGCTCCAAGATTTTCTCTGGCTTCTTCGGATCGATTCCAGTTACCGCAGGGCGATCGATCGGGCATGGCAGATACGAACCGACCCCATCGAGCAACGGCTGAACACCAGCACCATGTAACGCCGAACCACACAAAACGGGTTGAATCTTCAATGCGATACACGCATCGCGAAGCGCAGTGCGAATCATCTCGCTGGGGATGGGTTTCTCTTCCATCGCCAGTTCCATCATCTCGCTACTATACAAGTAAAGTTTTTCCAACATAACATTTCGCCAGTCCATCGCGTCCGCCAGGAGTTCTTCGGGAATGTCTTCAACGAAGATTGTTTTCCCAGCATCTTCACGATTGAACTTGAGAAACTTCAGATCGATCAAATCGATAACGCCGCGAAATGGATCGCTGGTGTGTGCTGGTCCCTGCCCGACGGGGATTTGAATCGCAATCGGATCCGCCGACAAACGAGGACCGATCTCTTCGAGAACACGATAAAAATCTGCTCCCTCGCGATCGAGTTTGTTGATGAAAACGATGCGAGGTACACCGTACTTGTTGGCTTGCCGCCAAACGGTTTCGCTCTGCGCCTCGACCCCTTCGCGTGCCGAAAAAACCACAACAGCGCCATCCAGGACACGAAGGCATCGTTCCACCTCGGCCGTAAAATCCACGTGGCCGGGCGTGTCCAACAAATTGACAGTGTAGTCTTTCCACTTGAAGGTCACGCAAGCAGCAAAAATAGTGATACCGCGCTGCTGCTCTTCGGGGTCGTCATCGGTTTCAGTCGTCCCGGAATCGACGGCACCCGCCCGGTGCTTTGTCCCACTCATGTAGAGCATTTGCTCCGTGACGGTGGTTTTGCCCGCATCGATGTGGGCGATGATTCCAATATTGCGAAGGGTTTTCAGTTCTCTTGCCATGATGTTCTGAAATTTACCGACAAACGGCTGCCAATCCTAGTCTTGATTGCTAGAACGGATTCTCGTCGTCGTCAAAATCATCCTCTTCTCCCGACATTTCGTCTCCGGAAGTTCGAAAACCTTGAAAAGCGACACCAGGACGATCGTGAAGCGGGTCCTCTTCTTGCGAAACGTCCATTACCTCCGGCTCTAGAGAATAGCATTGCGATTGCATCTCGATGGCGTATTGCTCCGCTTGCTCGTCGTCGTCCGCCAAAACGCCCCAGTGAGCAACATAGGAACTCCAATCGGTTTGATCAGGTAAACACCCTTCAAACTCCGCCCAGTGCTCATCGAGCGGTTGCAAAAGACTGACATGAAACAAGAAAAGATCTTTTGGCTTTTGTTCTTCGCGAAGATCGGCAAAGTACTCTTCGGTCGCAATCCCCGCCTGCAACATTCGTTTCTCCACTCGACTGCGGAGCTTACCCGCGGAAGGAAGCATTTTGGACGCTCGCCACAATCGCTCGATGGCTGACGCGATACCGCCATTCGTGAGATCTTCGGTGTCGCACAAACCAAAGGACAAGCCACGTTCGATCGCTTCCTGTGCCTGTTGCGTTCGATGGAGCAACGCATTCGCTTCGGCTAATATCGACTCGATATGGACTCCGCTCCCCTCGAATTTCTCAATCTCTAGCTCGATGGACTCAATCGCTTCTTCGGGCTTCTTGAGCTCCAGTAGTCCGATCGACATGTAATAGTATGCCCACGGTACCGGTGGAAACTTCTCAAGCAACGTTCGTAGATAGCTAACTTGAAGCTCATGCATACTGAGCGAATGGGCGCGCATCGCAGCTTCGAAGTACAAATCAGAAGAACTGCCTCCCTCACGAATGCAAAGATCCAATACGTAATGAGCATCACTATTGCGATCGGAGTTGGTATAGATCCTCGCAAGAGCTAATGCAGCATCTTCGCGTTTACGATCTAGTTTGAACGCTCGAGCGTAACATCGCTCCGATTCTCCCAGGTTGTCGATGTACTCAAAGATCTCGCCCGCTCGAAAGTTGTTGTTCACTCCAGCGGAGTCGAGTTGCAAAGATTTTCGAACCAATTGATCGAGCCGCTCGCTTTCGATCAATGCCGGTGGCAAGTCTTCGTCGAAGTTCTCGAAGTCTATCTTGGAGAACTGCTCAAATCTCTCGGCCGCATTGATACTCATCCCCAACCGAGCTAGCAACGATACCAGGTATCCCGTCTCTTGATGGCTTGACACTAATCGATTCGCCCACGTCCAAATCAATCGATAGTCGCTCTCTGGTGTTACCAGATAGCACATGAAGTAGAGTGCCCGACCAATATCTTCCGGGTGGCTCCAGTCACGGCTCTGGCTATCCAACAATTCACTACGAAACGCTTCGATATCAACTTGATCTGGAGGGAGTTCACGAGAAGCCTGCAGTCGTTTGGCGTAATCTTCTAGCCACTCATATAGCGGCGTGGTCTTCGAGATCTCGTGGTATCCTGTCGGCGGTTGCTCTGGATCCCTATCCGCCGTGGATATTTCATCGGTCGATGTTTTCGTTGCTTCGATATTTCTGCTGTTGAGCACTCGCGAATTTCGAATAACCGTACCGATGGGTGTTACTGGGGAGAAGCTATCCAAACATTGATTTAAGCGTCGCAGTGACTGCCAATCATTGGCCTTCGTCGCGGCCATCTCCAAAGGTGCAGCAATACGTTTGGCTGAATCGAGATCGCCTCGCAATCGTTTGGATGCAACAATACGAATACCTGTTTCTAACCACCTGGTGGTTGCTTTGGATTGCTTGAATAATCGACTCCAGTCGATGAGCAATTTCTCTCCTTCATCCCAATCTCCTGCCAACGTATGATGCAAGGCAGCCAAGCAATCGACATCATAGTCGTATTCAGGACACTCGTCTCTTGCTGGCATTTCTCGTAACAAATAGTTGAACCTGGGGTCTGGCGGTCGACCATCCAATAAATCGAGCATATGCAATTCCAGCATCGTCGATATACGAGCCCCGAGCGAATCGTTTACGCCCGATGACTGCGATAGCTCGTACGCTTTTTCCATCTTCTGTCGAGCGATGTCGTGCTGCCCCTCGAGAATATCAATGGAACCAAGTTTGAGTGTTGCCAGCCATCGTCTATCGCCTCGATCTGAAAAATCCTCCGCTTGCTTCAATACTTGGTTGCAATGGTAACGTGCCAACTCGGAGTCGTCGGCCGCGCGATGAATGTCGCATGCGTATTCGCGAAAACACCCTATGCATGATAGCTTGCCAATTCGTTGGCATACCTCGATTCCCCCTGTCAGGCATTCTTGCATCCCCTCCGAGTTGTATCCTTCGAGATCTCCAGTGGCTTCCGCGAGTACTTCGTACGCGCAAGCGCACATCGAATACCTGATCCCCTCGTATTCCTCCAAGCTTAGCTCAGGTTCGATTTTTCGAGCTTGCTCTTCGTTCTCAAAAATAGCGATGAGCTCAATAGCACGCTCTCGAACGGTTTCGAATTGGAAGAGTCGCTGAGCTAAGTTCATCTGAAAGAAGGTGCCGAAGACATAGTAGACGAGACTATTCTCTGACTTGGCACGTTGACGTAGCTCGCCAAACAATCGATAGGATGAGCGACAGAGTGATTTCTCCATGAGATCGCCGGCCTTTTGATTCAGGTCGGCGAGTTCTTTTTCAACATCGTCGCGTTGCGTGGATTTCTTTGCCACGTTGATTCCCTTAGGCTTAGGAGACGCCGGAAGCGTGGCTGCAAAACAGCAAGGTAACTTGAACTCTTGCTCGACAGAGGTCGGGACAAAGGTCCCGTCCCGCGGAAGAAATCCAATGTGCTCTATTGGTTCGGGCCGCCAAACGGACTCGCGCCACCGAACGGACCAGCGCCGCCACCGAAACCACCTGGAGCTCCAGGCAACCCCGACGCGCCGCTCGCTGCCTTGGGTTGAATCAGCTCGTTCAGTGGAATTCGCATTCGCTTGAAGTCCGCTTCACTGACGACATAATACCAGTCCGCGAAGCGGCGATTGAGTTCTGCAACTCTCGTCTTTGCCTTTTTCAGCTTTTCTTCACGCTCTTCAACCCTTCGAGAATTCTCTTTGGTGATCTTCTCTTTGGTGGCTTCCAAACGTTCTTTCCACTCTTCTTCGGTGGGTTCTTGCGGAACGGCAGGAGTCGCAGGTGCTGGCTGGCTCGAAGGAGCCGTTTCTTGTGTCGCTGCTGGCTCCTGAGCTGCTGGCTTCGCGTCCGGCTCTTGAGTCGTGCTGATCAACTTTGCCGAAGTCTTGGTTTTGCCAACTTGGTCCGCCTTGGGTGGATCCACTTTCGCTGGCTCGTCCGAATTTGCTTTCGGTTCTTCGGCTGTTTTGCCGGACTCCGGCTTGGTTTCTTCTACTTTGGGCTCGGCTGACTTGTCCGACTCAAGCTTAGGCGCATCGTTTGGGAGGGCCGGTGCGGCATCTGCCGATGGAGTCAACGCTGGGATTGGATTCGAAGCAGCATTCTTCAATGCCTCAATTGCCTTCAGCTCTTCAACAGATTCTGGAATCTTTTCTAGAACAGCAGGAGGGATCTTCGATTCGTCCAATCGAGCTGTTACCAGCAAGAAACGATTAATGGAAACCGATTCTTCCTTTCCTTCTTCGACCGCTGCATTGATATCAGCGCTCGCTGAGCCACCGAATCGAAGCAAATACTGTACACCATCCTTCAGAGTGACGATCAGTTCTCCATTCTTCGAGAAGAAATCGACTACATCCCCATCTTTCTGATTGGGATTCGGGAAGAAGCCTCGACGAGCGAGAGACTCTTGGACCTCTCGTGTGAGCTTCGATCGATCCCCTTTCAAGTCGGCGGCTAGACCAGCAGGCTTCTTTGTGACGTCCGCTATTTTGAGGTTATCCAACGCACTCTTGATATCGTTCAATTTGGTGGTGTTGAGTTGTTCGTTCTCACCCACAGTCTTCACTCCGGGAGGGTCCGAATCAAAGGTGTTCACGCGGGTGGCTTCCCACTGTCCGCTGGCCGTTACGTAATTGATGTCCGCTTCGTAATTGCGACTCAAGACCTGTCCTTGGTTCGTGGGAAGGATTTGATAATCACGAATCCCGAATGTCTCGATGTCCGTGCTACTGAGCTGGAGAAGATCAGGCTCGATCCATTGCTTGAACTCGGTCGTCAGAGGAGTTGTATCGAGTTCTGCAACATAGATTACATCTTCGGAAGGGATACGAACGAATCGCTTCTTTTTGTTACCATCTACATCTTTTCCAATGATGATGTCGGCAAGCATCTCTCCCTTTTCATCTCGCATTTGAACGAGCATCCCGACACCATCACCCCCTTGGTCTTCTTTTTGTTTGTCTGGCGCAATCACGCCAAACAGAGATTGGTCTTCACGTTTCTCGCTGGCGACATCGAGTGCTTTCAATCCAACGAAAAGCGTAGCAGCGTCAGCCATCTGCTTTGAAGCATCGGCTGGGTAGCTTTCGTGTGATGGAATAGACCATACGCCTGTCTTTCGATCCTTTGAAACTTCGAACTCATCCATCTGTTCTTTCGATGAATCGTATCGAAGCAGTTTGAGCGATGCTGCGGTTAAGGGGTCGTTGAATTTTTCAAAGATCGCCTGACCGATACGGCTCGTCTTAGCATTCACCACGACGTTGCGACTGGTGGTAGCCCATGCTAGCAGAGCGACCACTCCAGCAATGACGGCGAAAATACCTGTTTTCTGTCCTTCACTCACTTTGATTCTCTCCGGTTTGCTACTTGAGTCTGTTCTTGGAAATGCCTTCACGTTCTCGCAGTCTGCGAGAGACCATCACGATGATACCCACCAAAAGAGGAGGAATTGGAGGTACGAAAACGGCAAGCAGTTTGTAATAATTCTGAATCTTGGAAATCGCTTCATCAGCTTCTCTGCGTGCGTTTCTAATTCCAGTGTCTCTTTCGCGTTGCAGGCGGTCCTTTTCCACCTTGAATCGTTTGGCGGTGTTCTGTTGACGCATTGCAGCTTCGATCTGTAGCTGTTGTAGATCTTGGAACTTCGATGCATCGAGCATTCCGTCTTTCGACAATTTCTCGATCCGATCTTTGAAGTCTCTCTCAGCTTTCGAGTTCTCTTCTTCCGCTTTTGCGATAGCTTCATTGAAGTTTTTACTGAACTCCGATCGCTTGGTAGCCTCTTCTTGTCTTGCGATATCGGCCTGCTCTTCGACGAGCCTCAGTGTGCTAAAGAAAGGAACGTGTCGACGAATCTGTGGGTAGTTTGTTTCACCCGCTAGAACGTCAATAGCATTGAGTACGAATGTGATATTCTGGAACTGAAACTTGATCTCTTCCAGCATCGGTGGACGATTGCGAAGATCCACGAAGGTTCGTGTCAAGCAATCGACATCTGCGACATAAACGGCTTTGATCGGTCTTTCTCCTTCTTTCTTTTCCGCAGACGGTTTTCCTTCGACTAGCACTGCCAGAATTTGTTCTGCCGCATTCTCACCTCGACGCATTCGTAACTCTGTCGCCTGAGACAACCCAGAGCGTTCGATCAAGTCGAGATCGGATTTGGACAGTGTCCCTGCTTTTGCTCCAGTCTTTACCAGTGGCAAGACTTCGACATTACGCTCGGACTCGGGTGCTGCTCGAATGGCTCCAGCATACAAGAACATGACTTCTTTGAGTCCTTTGCTGATTTCACTTTCGGAACTGAAAGCTCCATCTGCACCAGGCGCTTCTTCGCGTGCAAAGACCCAGAGGTCGGTCGCTTCCGATGTTTCAGCCAACACAGGATATGGGTTGTATTCATGCCAGCAAAGGTCTGGGGATTGCAGCCCCATCGGACCTGGTTGTCTAGGTATGTCCAATCCGAGGGCTCGCCAAAGAGGCAGGATGTCTCCCTTGGGTTGAGGTCCACCGCCACCGAACATCGCCATCGGTCCGCCCGCTTGCTTTGGCTCCCCGGTTCCGGGCATCGATTCGAGCGCAACCATTGGGTCTTCGAAGATTGCAGTCGGTAATCCGGATTTCACAGCATCTGTAAAGTTGACCATCTCTTCGGGAGACATTGATGACGGCTGTACTGCCAACATCACATCCAACTTTTCAGTATCGATCGGAGTAGCCGCGCTGACCGAAACAATTTCGTATTGCTTAGAAAGCTCTTGGACGATGGGTTGTTGCTGAGCCGATTGCATGGACCTCTGATCGAATCCTCCCATCATTCTCGCATCGGTATTAAGAATTCCCAGTTTCTTTCTGGCAGGCTTCGCGACGGTCGTCAGCGAGCGAATCAGCTCGTATTCGACGGGCACTCCTGGTTCAAAGAACGGGATCACGACTTTCTGAAGCCCACTACGAAACGCTGCCGATAAAAGGACTGGTTGGTCCGAGTAAGTACCACGTTCACGCACTCGGATCGTCTGTGGCAAGATTCCGTATTGTTGCTCGGCTTGTTTTTCTTCCTCGCTCGAAGGAAGGACCGAATCGTAAATTCTCAATTGCATCGACACCCCGTTCGCCATCGCAGTCGACTGGAATTCTTTGAGCAACGAGATCACTTGGTATTTGATCTTGGCGTACTCTTCCGGCACTTCAGCGGACAAATAAGCGTCCACAACAATATCGCGATCTTTACCCATCGCTTTGATCAGATCAGCAGTGACCGGTGAAAGCGAACTCACTTTCATTTCGGTTGCATCAAGTCGGCGATCTTTATTGCGGAACAACATCGTGCCTCCGATCGCAATTCCGACAAGCAAAGCAATTCGCAACAAGTAGTGCCCGAGTTTGACATTGCCGTCGCTGCCACCTGTCCAGTGACGTTTACCGATCAACACCATGCAAAGATAGACTCCCACCATGGCGACCAGCACAAAGTAAGAAATCCCTGACAAGCTCAAAACGCCACGACCGAAGTCATCGAATCGTTCAGGAATACTAAAGTTCTTGATCTCTCTCGCGATACTACGATCAGCAATCGTGTCCGCTTTGAACGCAAAGGCCAATGGCGCATTGAACAAAGCACCGAGAATAAAACCTACCGTCAAATTGTTGGTCAAGAAAGACGCCACCATTCCGATGGCTATCATCGCCAACCCAATGAACCAGTAGCCGATGTAGTTGGTGAAGAACAACCCGGTGTCGATCTCTCCTTGCGTGAGGAAGGCCAATACGATGAAGGTTGAAAGTTGCGAGAACAGCAAAGAGACCGAGTAGATCGACGCTGCAGCGACATATTTGCCAATCACGATATCAAAGTCATCCGCAGGAAGCGTGAGCAACAACTCATCGGTCCCTTGTCGGCGTTCTTCGGCCCAAATACTCATGGTGATCGCTGGGATGAAGAACAGCATGATGTAGGTGAACCACTTGTTCAACTGTCCTAGAGTCCCGAGATTGGAGCTAAAGAACTCGTGCGGCCAAAACGCTGCCATGCTCGTCAACAAAACGAACAAACAGAGGAAGACGTATCCGGTCGGATTGGAGAAGTAACCATAAAAGTTACGCTTCAATACCGCATACCCAACACGTCTCGTCATGGAGAGCGTCATGATGATGGCCAGTATCACGAACAGAAAGACGATGTCTAGCACCAGCAGTTTTGATAAAGCAGTCAATACGTTTACAAGCGTCACGGCAATGGATCCTAATGGTTATGGTATGACGATGTTGAGTTGGAACACATTCGCCCTTGGGGCGAATCATTTGGTATCGCGCCACTGTTGGCGAATTATTGGGGGCGAATCATTGGGAGTATGGCTAAACGGCAGCGCCAGTTAGCTTGTGGAATGCATCGGACAGGTCACCCTTGACCAGTTTCAATTCGGCGACCGTTCCTTCAAAGACCTTGCGACCTTCGTTAATCATGATCACTCGCGATGCCATGGCTTCGACTTCTTGCAAAATGTGAGTCGAAAGAAGAATCGTCTTCGTCTCTCCCAGTTTACGCATCGTGTTTCGCACTTCTCGAATTTGGTTCGGGTCCAGACCGGCAGTAGGTTCGTCCAGGATCAACACATCCGGTTCATGGAGCAACGCCTGCGCCATCCCGACCCGTTGACGGAACCCTTTTGAAAGCTTGCTGATCGCTTTGTGAACCACAGACTTCAAGTCACACAATTCGATAACCGCTTCGATACGAGTATTTTTGTAGTCAGTCGCCATCCCGCGTGCATCTGCGAAGAATCGCAACAAACTATGCGGGGTCATGTCAGGATACAGCGGGCCGTTTTCTGGCAAATACCCCAATCGCTGCGAACCCGCGATCCGATCGCGAAACATGTCGTGGCCGGCGATTCGAGCCACGCCTTCGCTCGGGGCCAAATACCCGGTCAACATCTTCATCGTCGTGCTCTTGCCAGCACCATTGGGACCAAGAAAAGCGACCAGTTCCCCCTTGTTGACTTGAAAGGAAATCTCTCTGGCGGCGGCGAATGGTCCGTAAAACTTGGACAATCCATCCGCCTCGATCATGGCCGAAGAATTGGTGGTCGTTTCAGTCATAAGGATTCCGTTAGGCAATAATTTCCAAGGATTTTTGTATTGTGGAGGGTCGAAGTATATCCAGATTGTCTACTCAAACAACGCCTTCCGGTCTCATCGTCGTTTTTTGGAGAGAGAAGAACCGTGGAAAGTCGCCGTTCGCAAATTTCCTCCAGAAAGTGGACTTGTTTGCTCCCTTAAAAAACAACACTAGAAATCGCGCTACGCCAACCAGAATGCACGGGTTCATTTCCGAGCAAAGAATTTTAGTGGTTTGCCGTGGCGAAAAACGTCCAGTTCAGCTGCCATCTCGTCAAAATCCTCTTGTGCTAGCCTTCGGATCTTGCTAATCGAACAGTTGCGGCAGTACGCCGCGATGCCTTGCCCAGTAGTCGTCTCGATCACGGAGGTTCCGGATGCCAGCCAATCTGCGATTCATTTGCTGCCTTTGGATTGGAGCCTTGCTGAACCACACCCCACAATTCAGCAAGCAATCGTTTGGTCAAGAGAAGGACGTTCGACCATCGATCGAATCCCAATGGCAACGTCCCAGTTGGTATGTTGCGCTCTCGAATCCCTTCGGAAATTCGAACGATTCAGCCCTGTCTAGAGCAGCGGAGATTCGGACGCTCGGCAACGAAGCCAATCGCAATATCCGAAAACTGCCGGCCATCCTGCCTCGGCTTGTGGAAGCCATCGAGGATAGCGATATCCTCGTTCGTTCGACGGCGTCCAAATCCTTAAGACAGCTATCGTTAAATCTACAGCGCCGTATTTACGCTTATCGCGATATTGGAAATTGGGCCGAGCTCGAGCCCCAGTTTCGGGAAGCATATGCCAAACTGACATACCGCCCATCCATGGCTCGGGACCAACGTGAGATCGAAAGACTTCTCGCATTGGATCCACCTAACTATGCGAAGCGACGTCAGATCGCACGCACCAAGAGTAAAGTGGCACCTCCGACAGAACGGTTCTTGGATGGGTTCTATCGATTCGATGAAGACCAGGTGACTGAGATGTGGCAATATCTCAACGTTCACTTTGATAAAATGGATGCTGCAAATCAAAAAGCAATCCTTCGCGAATTGGTGCGATCCGCTTCTCCTCGATTTCTCGAACTGCTTTTGATCGCATCGGATCGGTACGACGACCGAGTGCTGGAGATCGTGTTGGAATCGGATTACGTCGAATCTCCCGTAGCAGCAACTTGGTTGTTGTTCTCCGCAACACCAAGTGAATCGAGTGTCCGTACTCTGATCGCCACGCAAGCTTGTAAGCCCAGTATCAATGATGAGGTTCGGGCAGGGTTGATTCAATGCCTCTGCAATAGTGCGGAGTGTGAACCGAATGTGATCTCGCAAATGGTTCAAGCCTATATTGCAACACCTCGATGTGACTGGTTACCCGACTGCTTCGATTTGGTCGTTCATCACAAATCGGCGGTGCGTCCCAACGAACTGCGAACGATCGTTCGCTATGCACACGATCGACTAGCGAATGAAAGTTTGGATGCGTGGGAGAGAGGGCAGGCGGCGACGACATTGGGAGAGTTGCTTCCCGGAGATCCATCGATTGTCGAAGCGGTGGTCCGCGAAATCGTTCGGGAGATGAATCGGGATAGCGAGCTGTGCATTAGTTTGTTGCATGCGCTGTCTTGCCATGGAGTTGCGTGCAAAATGGCACACCCGCATTTGATTGACCTTGCGAAATCAGACGATAACTCGTTGGCTGAAGCCTCGCTCCAGGTTCTTGCTCAAACCCATGGACTAGACTTGTCCACGGTGGAATATCTGGTCGAGCGCCTCAGTATGCGAGATCTAGATGTAACCTATAAAATTGCTGCAGCAAAAGTGCTTGCGGCAAACGCAACGGCTGCACTTCCCCTCTTGAGGAAGGCGATCGTCTCCCAGTACCACTCCGACGCAGATGGACGGTGTCTCGTCGATTTGATTTGTGCCGCGGAACTGCTTAGGCAACACGATGATGAAATGGATAAAGTGTGCCAACGAATCGCTGATGATCATTCGGTTCCTGCAGATGAACGTCTAGCGGCTTGGCACGCGCGCGGTGTGTGTGCAACACAAACCAATCTGCTCGCGGCTCAGGTCCTAGCATGCCTGCGAGATCGACGCGAATATAATGAAATCAAGGGCGCAGCGCTACAGACGTTGGCGACCGCCACTGGCAATTGTGCCATACCATTGATTTCAGAATACATACACCATGAAGATCCGGTCCTTGCCTGCGCCGCGCGATTTGCCTACCACATGGCAGGCGAGTCCAATACAGCCGTCTATCTTCTGCTCGGGTTGCTCCCCTCGGAAATGGATGAAACGATCGAGCAAGCAATTCGAGATATCGGGCTCGCTGGCAAAAAGGCGTTGTTGGAAACACTCGATTCTCCAACCGCTTCCGATACGCAACGCCAAATTGCATTTCGAACTCTCGTATCTGCCAATCCGGTAGAGTGGGATAAACTGCTTGGCTATGTTGAGAAAGATGAAGATGGTGAAGCGTTTGCCAAATCACTTCGCATGGCCTGGAACTTTGATGATTCCGTGGTGCCTGCCTTGTTTCGAAAACTGGAGAAGTTGCCATCCGATTCTATTGTGACGAAAAGACTGTGGAGTCTCGCAGATGACTTTACCGATGGACTCGGCGCCGCAGGCGATGAGCAAGACTGGAGCCCGTCCGCGATTCGGCAGTCTCTCGTAAAGTCTGCCAAGCAATCCTCATCCCGAGCCGCGGAATCACCCGCCGCAACTCCGTCAATCGCTGCGGCAGCACCCGCTATGGCGGCCACAGCACCTGCCGCGGCTGCCCCCAGTGCTCCACGGGCAGCTCCACCTTCAAAGAAAGTTGTCGAAAGTAGTGCCTCCTCAGCAATGGTGCCACCCACCGAAGGCATTCGAAAAGTCGACGTCTTCTACGGAACCAACCGCCAAGTGAATCGCTTGTCCATGTTCGGTAGTCGATTGCGCTGGGGGGCGTTCGGAGTCGCTTTGGGGTGCACGATGTTCTGCATCGTTGGGTTCGCCAAGAGGCGAGCTATTGTATATGCCATCGTCGCTCTCGTCGGCCTCATGGGCTTAACGGCCATGGCTCGTGATTCGCTCGATATGGCATTCTGGTTTCCCAATCGCACCAAAATCTATAGTGGCGAATACTCTGACGAAATCAAGTTGGGTGTTTGCCAAGTCACGATCCCAAAGAATCACGTTCCCGGCGAGTTGGAATCTCCCTCCTTTTTGCTGCGTATGGAAGTGAAATGGGACCCAGAAAAGCATATTGTTTTGACCAATACACAACCGCTCGAGCGCGAGGAGTTCTACTCGCAATTGCATTCGTGCATGGATCGCTCCGGTAAGAATTTATTGGTGTTCGTGCATGGCTATAATGTGTCTTTTGAAGACGCGGCACGCCGAACCGCTCAAATGGCATCCGACCTTGAGTTTCCAGGAGCACCTGTATTCTTCAGTTGGCCATCGCACAACGATTGGTATCGATACCCCGATGATGCGGAGAATATCCAAGCGAGTGTGAACCAGATTCGCAGCTTCCTAGAGCAGATCGCACGCGAGTCAAAAGCAGAGTCGATCAACTTGGTTGCTCATAGCATGGGCAGTGTTGGTTTGACACAAGCGTTGGCAGGACTATCAGATCGCGAGCCTGTGTTCAACCAAGTCGTATTAGCAGCTCCCGATATCGATGCAACCGTTTTTCGAGAAGAGATCGCTCCGAAAATAACGAAGACAGCAAAACGAGTCACGCTCTACACGTCGCAAACCGATCTCGCCTTGTTAGCATCGCGATACTTCAACGCAGGTGATCGGGTGGGTGACTCCAGTCGAGGCGTGCTGTCGATTCCCGGCATCGAAGTGATCGACGCGACCGAGATCGATTCTAGTTTGCTGGGACATTCGTACTACGGCAGCAATATTCAAGTCCTGGACGATATTGCGAACCTATTTCGCAACAAAGCGCTCGCGGATCGCAAGTACCTGGAATATCAAGCCGATGCGACGCCCCCACATTGGAGCTTCTCTCCTCAATACCGATCCGCAACGAGACCAACTAGCCCAGGTGCGGTACGCTGACGTCATGTACTGGAGCCTAGGCTAGGCGCAAGGCATTATACAATGAGTTGGATTAAATCCTTTCAAATGGTTTTGTTTGCTCTGCTAATCGTGGCTGAACGGTGCACCAACGCGTGTGCACAGGGAAAACTGCCTGAGTTGATTCGAGAGCCGATTAAAAATGATGATCAGCCGCTGCTGGAACAGCGCATGATAACATTCTTAGACATGCTAAACCGTTTTCCAAAAAAGTATTGCGTAAAGTCAACTTACTCAAGCCTGGCTGTGTTTGATGAAGACTCGAGTCGAAGCTTGTTTCCGAAGCAGGTCAGCGGCGTGCATGTCGTCGTGGTCGATGAATTGCGAAAACAGTGGCGAGCAATTCAACTCTACGAGGAAGATGGACGAGTTGACAATTATGAGGCTTATTGCGACGGAAGCGTAATTGTCGAACGTCCAGGAGGCCAGAATTATTGGGCTCCGTGCCAACCCTACGGGGGAATTGTGCGAACAGTCGGATACGTCAATCCGAAAAACTTCTACGAACTGCGCATCAACACAATTCACGAAACGGTTCTCCCTCCGAGGTTCTTCACAGTCGATCTGGATTGTTTTGCATCAAAGTCGTCAAGAGAAACATCGAGGGGACTGTTTGCAAGTAAAAATGGAAAGGGTCCGAATTTGAATTTGGAAGTTACATTTGACGCTCGGGCACTGCCCCTCAAGATATGCTTCAATCCCGCGGTGATCGGCGATTTCAGTATCGAAAAACTGCGTAAAAAATTCCAAGAGTTTCCAGAGCATCTGATCTATCCATTCGTAACAGAACTCGAATGGGAAAAAGTGAAATCCGCGGAAGTCGACAGCGACATTTATGCGATACACAAATGCAGGTCGGAAGGGAAATTCGGAGCGTTTCAAGAATTCAAAGCAGAGAATTTATGGCTATTCTCTCCAGATGTCGTAGACAAGTTTTTGATAGACCCACGCAAGGAGAATAACGCACCGAGCTTGAAGGAAATTCGATTTGTTGAGAACGTGGGCAAGTAAAACGATTCGTAGTGCGGACAGAATGAGGCGCAAACAAAGGACAGGCATTGTTTTGTTGACCAGCGTTTGTTTTTGGGGTATGATTTGGCTCGTTGGGACGATTGACGCCTCTGCAGTTCGGGAAATGAATCTATGACTACCGCTCGATTTCGGCTTGTGGATACGAAGGTAACTCGCTGGTATCATCTTGTTTCCAGATGCGTACGTTCTGCGTGGCTCCTCCAAGACGACGGAACCAACAATCGGAAAGATTGGATCGATCAACGTCTCAAAGAGCTTGATCAAATTTTTGCAGTGTCCGTAGGTGGTTTTAGCGTCATGGACAACCATCTCCACGTTTTGGTCCGGATC
>CAIOHR010000307.1 GCA_903858115.1 uncultured Pirellula sp.
AGCAACGGATACAAAGATTTTACTAGTCTCTTTCAAAAACGCATTCGACGGTTGCTCCTTCTGACTGCAACGCCCTTCCAGTTACGCCCATCAGAAATGCTAGAGATATTGAAAGTTAGCGATCATTTGCAACCCTGCCGTGGGCAAGCAGAATCGGAAATTCGACGAAATCGAATGCAAAATCACCGTGAGATGATTCTTCGTCCGATACTTGACCGAGCAGCGAAGTACGGCAGAGGATTTGCGAAAGCATGGTCAAAGCTTTCGCAAACAGTAAAGACGGAAACGATTAAGGCGGCGTGGGAGTCTACCAACATCGCCAAGGTACGAAAGGAACTTTTTGCGATTGCTCAGCAAAATGGACTAGCAACGGTAAATGAGATTGAGCAATTGATAGATCCTGCTGTTCTTGGAATAGAACCCGAGATACGTCAGCTCATTCGCGAGGCGCTTCGCTTGTTCGTCTACAACTCCGATTTATCAAATGAACTTGGTGCAATTGTTGTCCGCCACCGCAGGCAAACAGGTCATAGGCACTTTCGCGTTGGACACGAATTCCAGTCTCAGAATGTTACGTCCTCTAATAGGCTTGATCGTCACGTTCTTCATTCTTCGCATGGTATTGACGTGAAGGGCGATGGTGAATTGCCACACTACTTGTTGATGCGTTGTGTGTCTGAAATGAAAGGCGGAAAAGGAAGATCATCGCTTGGAAGCGCACTCACTGGATGTTATTCAACACTTATTGATAGTGCGGAAGGGAAGGCTGTTCGAAGTCGTTTAGCCGGGACGGAAGTTGGCAAGGTTTACCTCGACCTGTTGATGGGGATGGTAAGTGAGAAGCACGATCCCAAGCACCCTAAGGTGCGGGAAGTTGTGGATGCCGCGTTGGAAAACTGGAAGGCAGGTGAAAAGACGCTCATTTTTTGCTTTCGAACGAACTCTGCAAAAAGATTACACGAAATAATTGACGAACGAATTCGCAAGGAACTGAATCGACGCCGTGATAGGTGCATGGGCGGCCCCGAGTCACTCAAAGCGCTTAGAACCCGTTTGACCGGAAGGGACCGCGACCTTGTTGTGCTTGGAATGGATAGGGTCCTATGGTCCTTAGTGTGGTGCACTGAACTTCAGGGTTTATCAAAGGTAGCTCTTGGACCGGATGATCTTGTGTTGACGGACGACGACGTATCGGAGTTGGCGAAAATCGCGGTTAAATTCGACGTCGACTTGCTTTCAGAGCGAGTCGATCGAGTGTTTTTGCACCGAGCTACTGAATGCACGATTGCAAATCGGCTTATACGTGAAAAAGCCCCTCGCGGAAAATTGAAAGAAATGCTGCATGCCATGGCTAATGAGGAATGGGTTCGCGGCCCATACGGTTTGGCTTCGTCGCAGGATGGTGAAGACGCGGGAGAAGATTCCACTCACTTCGACGAACGCGGAGTTCACAGTGTTTACGAGTATGCCGTCAATTCGGAACAAGTAAATCCGCAAGAGCTCGCGACCGAACTAATTAAGCGAAGGAATCGCACTCACGGTCAAGATCGCATTCCTCTTTTGGATGTATATGCAAAAGGTCCAAATCTGTGGTTGCACACAGATCCTACGGCCAATTGGGAGAGTACTAAAGCCGAATTAAAACCCGTAGGCCGAACAATACAAGAGATACAGAAGCACGCATTTGGGCTTACTTACTCCGAAGGACATCTGGATTGGGAATCGCGTCGTGCGACTTTTCAGGCCATTCGCCGGGCCGTACTCAGGGAATCTGTTTTGTTGAGGCTTCTCCCTAGCGAGAAAGAACGTGACGATTCCGGTTGGGGTGAACTTTTAGTAGAGAAGTTCTTTAGTTCCCTTCCGCGACAACGGGAAAGTATGGCTGACCGGATTTCAGTTTTTCTTGAGGAC
>CAIOHR010000308.1 GCA_903858115.1 uncultured Pirellula sp.
GATAGGGGTAGGGAAGTCCGGTTGAGCCGGACTCCCCTCCCTCCGAACCGTACGGGCGGTTTTCCCGCATACGGCTCTCTAGTTGGTAGTTCCCTGATGGGATTGCCCGAAACGAATGTGGGTCGTCCGCAGACTAAAGAGACCCGCTTTCGTAAAGTAATCATTTGGCCAGCGTTGCTTACGGGTGAGGCCTTTCGGGTTGTTCCGATGACGTCGGAGCAATAACCTTCTTAGACGAACCCGTATTTTCGTATCAAGGTCCGCAAAGATGGTCCATCGACAGTGGCGGAAGTAGTGGAACCATCCTCGAAGGACCGAGGTCAGTTCCTTGCAAATCTCCTCTATCGAATCGGTCCGATTACGCGCCGTCAATTTGACGATTCTCGCTTTGATCTTCGCCACACTCTCCCGGCGAGGATAGATCTTTTCCTCGCGAAACGAGTAGCCCAAGAATACGAAACTCTTGGTGCGGCTATCAACGATCTGCGTCTTCGTCGGATGCAGCGTTAGGCCCGCAGCCTCCACCCAAACACGAATCAGTTCTAGTGCCGATGCTGCTTCCGATTCGCTGCGACAAAGCACGACAAAATCGTCGGCATAGCGCACCATCTCGAAACCTCGATCAGAAACCATATGATCTAGTGAGTTGAGGTACAAATTCGACAACACCGGTGAAAGAACTGCGCCTTGCGGAACACCAGCGATTGGGGTCCATTCTCGTAGTTCCTCCATGATGTTCTGATCCAGAAACATCTGAATCAATTTAAGCATCCGGGTATCCGCAATATGCTCTTTGAGTAAGTTCATCAAGCGGTCTTTTGGAATCGTGTCGAAGTAGCCTTTCAAGTCCGCATCTACCACGTAAACATAGCCTTCTTGGAGTTTCTGTTCCACGATGCGTAACGCATCGTGTGCACCCCTCCCATGGCGAAAGCCAAAGCTTCGTTCGTGGAATTGGTAATCCAAGATCGGTTCGATTACGCTGACGATCGCCCGTTGGACGACGCGGTCGCGTACTGTCGGAATACCTAGCGGTCGAGTCTCGTTCGGTCTCCCCGGTTTGGGAATGTGAACGCGTCTGACCGCGCTGGGGCGATAGCTTTGAGTTCGGATCTCTTCGCTGAGATTGCGTGTCTCCACTAACAGATGCTCCGCGAATGCTTCACAACTCTGGCCATCGACTCCTGCCGCTTTCCGCTTTTCGGTCACCTTGCAGGCCGACGCGTAAAGGTTCAGCGGAGCGTACACCTTGTCAATCAAACTGTGCCATTTGCCTCCTTTCACTTGGTTTTCTAATAGTGTCGACAACATTCGATCCGTCCAGACAGTATGCTGAGCCCACGCGGATATCTCCGGTGTCTCTCCAGTCGGTATAGCCGAAAACGGCACTCTGATTGGTAAAGCGTTATTGCTTGTCATATGTTTGGTCGTCACAAATCTACCTTCCTACCTCCCTTGGCTCGCATCGGGTTTGGTTCCCGATGGTCAACGCTACTATGGAGGTTCTGACTCCTGAGCATACCTACTAGGGTCTGCCGGTTTGCTCAGGTCTCCCTGCTTGTCTCGATTGAACTTCTGAACATTCCATCTCCAACCACCCTACTGCCATTTCGCGACGCTCGGTTTTCATCATTACGGTTTCTCACCGTCGTCGCCGCCGCACGATCCCTGCGGTCGTTAGCCGCCACCCTGAGTTGGGCCACGTCGTGGACCATTGTGCGGTCAGAGGTTCGCGATTTACTAGCACGCTCCCCGACAGGCTTGGCCGAATCGAGTTCACTTTCGTTACGGACTGTTCATTCTCCTACGGTTGCTCCCCACCTTTTCTGTTGAAAACGCAGTTACCCTCGGATACGGGGAGGTAACGTCTTCCCCGGTCGGGACTTTCACCCAACAGTTCAATCGCCTTCACAGGCGCACTAGCCGATCTGGCAACAGATTGGATGGATCACTGGCACGCTATCCAAAGTCTTGGCGACTTCGGCTACATGGATTGGACGTTCCGGATGGATTTACTTTTTGCCGCAATAGTCGATGGCGGTGGCGATTTCGGTCTTCAATCGATTGCGCTCTACGATGCGGTCGATGTATCCGTGTTCAAGGAGAAATTCACTCGTTTGAAATCCTTCTGGGAGCTCGATGCGAATCGTTGCTTTGATGGTCCGTGGTCCTGCAAATCCAATCAAGGCCTTGGGCTCAGCAAATATCAGATCGCCCAAACTCGCGAAACTAGCTGCGACACCACCCATGGTTGGGTTGGTGAGTACACTGATGTATAGTCCGCCGTTGGTATGATAACGAGCCAAGGCCGCTGAGACCTTGGCCATCTGCATCAAAGATAAAATTCCTTCGTGCATTCGAGCACCACCACCAGATCCACTGACGATGATAAGTGGCA
>CAIOHR010000309.1 GCA_903858115.1 uncultured Pirellula sp.
AGTCCAAGATCGGCGCGGGCGAGTAGCATACGGGTGTATCGCTCATCGAGGACTCGATTTCCGATCATCATCTTAACGAATTGCATCTCGACCTTCCGGCTCCGGAATTCCGGACCCTCCACCAGATCTTCCGCCAACTCCGTTGTAGCACAAAGCACTAACGTGCTGTCGGTAGTTCTTGAGAGCTAGTGGATCGGAGGACTGCGTAACGCTGTCCGAGAGAAAGGTCGCTCGCATCCAGGCAATCGGGTTGTCCCGGGGTGTGCGGAGTGAATTGGCCGAAACAATCCATCCCTCCACAAAATTCTTGCTGGGCTTGCAAGTGCCTGATAACATCCAACTTCGGATCGAGTCTAGCTTGCGTGATAGGCTGCACTGGTGCAGTCTACAGGGTTTAGCTGATCCGTATAAAAAAGTTCGCCGCTAAATCAGCTTGTCTGCAGATCTACCAAAATGAACGAACAAGTATTCATCAACGGATTATTCGCCGAAGTCACATCGGGACTTTCACACCCTGCGGTTGAATTCCTGCGACGCCAGGCCCGCCCATGCGTCTACCTCGTAAAGTACCGCAATCTTGGCGATGGTGACACTATCGCTGGCGTCATCGAACAGAGAAGTAATGGTCGAGTCGATATTTCAATAGACATTGGCAAGTGCTCAGCTACAAGCGTGTTCCCGCGAGCGGGCACTTTCTCTCTAACATTTGAGGTTAACACCGCTTCATACGACATTCCGTTTTCAGCTTGTTCCTTCGATGTCGATCAAACTTTCGCATTTGAAAGTACTACTGCCGAAACGACACGAACTTCACTCGCCGCGTTTGAGGGACTATCGCTGCCATGGGTGTGGTCATCTGGCAGCCAATACGATCCTGATTTTCCAGAAGATCCTTGGGAAGCGGATTTGTGCTGGATGGCAAGTGAACTTCGTTCTCGCATTCTTTCCCACGCGAGCAATTTGGATCGGTTAATAGCGCTCGGTGGTCATCCTTTTAGAGACGATGATTGTTCGCACTTGTCGGACGACGGATGTATTCTTGTTGCCGAGATCGGAATTCCTCAGCTTGACGCGAAGTACCGATTTGCGACAAAGTTACGGTACTTTGTTGACAGGCAGCCCTTGCCGTTGCAGCATTGCGATGATGTTTGGTGTGCAAGGTAGTATGCGAAACAGACGACGCAGGTGAGTCGCCGACATGAGTTTGTTGAAATGGTGAGTTGTTCGCGACGACCACGTGATCGTTACCGTTCGGAAACAGAAAGGAGCAGGAAGATGAAATGGATGGCGATACTGAGTTCTTTGGTGTGCGCTTTAGCGACAGGTTGTGTAAGCGACAATTGGAATGACGCAGGCGGTGGCACTTTTGCCGTTCAGAAGAAACAAAGGCAAGAAGAAGTATCGAGCGACAATTGGAATGACGCAGGCGGTGGCACTCTTGCCGGCACCAAGTGGCGCTTGGCCGCATGGTCGGTCAGTTCTCTGGACCCTGCACGCTTTTCGATCACCGCCGATTTCGACGAGTCCTGTATATCCGGGACTTCCGTAATCAATAGGTATAGCGGTTCCTACACGGTCACTGACGATGGAGCGTTCTCGGTCGGAGACCACTATTTAACCGCGTTGGCAGGTTCTGCTGATGCGACGCGAGCCGAAATGCTCTATTCCGGCTTGCTTCGGCAGGCGCGCAAATACGTGGTCTCTGGAGCGACGCTCACGCTGAAGGATGAGGGCAATCATGACATACTGGTTTTTCAGGCGAGATAGGGCCGAACAATCGCTTGTATCCAAAACAACATACCTGATCTTGCGTCATTCGTCTGGCTTAACGATCAACGACATCGTGTCGGCAGACTAAGCCTATGACAACATGGGTCGCAACGTTGCCAGTCCGTACCCGTCTTTGGGGTGGTAACGTTTCCACTTTGGCGTCGGAAAAAGCGCCAACATATAATGATAGCCAGGTACCAGACAGCCACGACTACCACTCTGCACTGATGCCAACTCAACTCCCACAGGCGTCTGAGATCACGCGGTCTGCTGTAGACTCGGCAAGCAAACCTCGGATCTCATCGATCGCCATGCGTTCTCGTCGCACCATATCCTGCTCGTCCCGCTGCGATGGCTTCCAAAACGCGATCGATCGCGATGTCTTGATACTAGCGACCTTGAAAGTAACCTCCTTTGTCCTCGAAGGGCACAGCACGGCAGCGAAGCGATCTCGCGATGCGTTGACCTTGGCAAAGGTCCTATTCCAAAGTTCTTCCGGGGAAGGGTAAGCGGTGATCTCTTGCTCTTGCCCCGTCTCCATGTCAATGGCGTAGATGCCATGCCCGTTGGTGGCGTAGGTGTGTCGGATAGCGCTCTTGGTGTTTCGATATTCGAGCACATAGTCTGCCGTCACGGCTTTACCCCGCGAGCCGTGTCCGTGGATCCGTCCCAAGGTGATCGGATACTCACCGCCGGATACGGCTACCATCGACGACACCCCAGCCGGCGGCGTGAGAGGCGGGATCGATCAGCTCTGCTCTGGTTTCTGATTCGTTCATGGATGCCTACTGATGTTGCAAGCCACGAGCGATCGTATCGATCAGTTTGGGATACCGTCGGCGTTGCCGTTCGGATTCGAGCCAGTTATTGATCGCCTCGACAACCTCTGCATTCCAACTCTCTTCTGGTCGCAGAAGATTGTTCTCGACTAGCCAGTAACTCACAGCACACCATGCCCAGAGTGGTGCGTGGTCCGTGAGATGATATTCAGGTGGGGGGAAGCCTCCTGGCCCACGGGTCCCGTTCATGTACTGATGCACCAGCTGTCGAGTGCGTCCCATTCTTCTTGCTATCTCAGAAGCTGTCACAGGGTTGCATTCATCGACTCGCAATACCTCAGCTCCGATGTCAGCTTTACGAACATCATGGATCGCGCCGATAATCGCCTCTTCGAGTGACACTGCCGATCGACTGAACTCAATGTACAGTCGACCGTGCTGCATGCTTACTGTCGCATCGTCACAACCCGCTTGAAACAACGCGTCCTCGACCGCCGATGTCAATTCGCTAACACCACCGACAATCAGGGCGAAATCATATTCCCTATCACAAGGTTTTGTGGTTGGGTTCATTAGTCATTACCTTCTTCGGGTTCATCGCCATCAATGTTTTCTGGTTCATTGCTGTGAAGGCAACGGTCCACCACTTTTCGGATTTGCCGAGCGTGATTTTCCGGACTTCTCGGAGTCGACCAAACACTGACAATGCAACCTTCTCGCGTACCGTGTGGACAAAAGAGCCGTCCCCAAGCGTGTCCATTGGAAAGTTCGACTTTCTAGCCAAGCCCTTCCGCATACTGGATTGCTTTTTCAATCTCTGGCCTTGGATGCCTCGGTCTGGTCATCGACTCGATCCTACTACACCCTGTTGACAAACGTCAAGCAAATTCCGGGTTGTATTAATTTACTGCCGACAGGGCGTAGACCGGCGTGCCGTGTCCATAGATACACCCCATGGTGATCGGATACTACCGCCGAATACGGCTTCCTCCGACGACACCCCAGACGGGGTCTTTCAATGCGGGAACTGTCAATTCGGCACAGTTTTTGGATTCGTTCATGGCGTTTTGCGCTAAAACAAGCAAGTCCCTACAAGCCAAGGGCTTACAACTTGTGGCTTGCCTCGATTGCGGTTTGAATTAAAAGGAATCCTACGCCCAGAACGGGAGGTAGCCACTCGGGTGAAGTCTCGCATACTCGGCGTTCCAATAATTCATCTTCTGAGGGAAAGCTATGCAACTTTGCCCATAATATGGGGAAGGACAACCTCTGTATGATCGGCTGCCTGTAACAAGCGGGGCGATCCGCCAATGATCTCTGCTAGCATTCCCTCGGTTTCTTGGTCTAGAGCCAGGATGTCAGCGCGAATCTCCTCTAAGCTTCTGAGAGGCTGAGGTTTGTAAAAATGGCGAGTGAAACTGATCTCGTAGCCAATCTTGGTAGCCGCCGGATCGATCCAGGCATCCGGTGTGTTCGGCAGCACTTCTCGTTTCGTGAAAACTTCTACATCCTCCAACAAGGGAACTTGTTCCGTATCGAGTAGGTCGGGGTCGGATTCGTATTCGATTCCCACCCAGGTCTTCTTGGCGTCTTTGCCTCTTCGCGTGAGCCACACCTGCCCCACGCCCGGCCAAAGAGGTGCATGCTACGGGGACAGTCTACGGAAAGGTCTTGCCCCCCCTGGAATCGGAAGAATCTGCACTTACCCTGCGGGTCTTGAGTGTTGTTCATTTCCAATATCACTCATTTTTGGTATCGTAATAAGCACTGCAAGCAGTCATTTTTCCCCGGAGGGCTGCCAGCGATCCACGATCGCTAGTTCGCAGAAATCTATCTAGGCAGCATGATAATGTCGGGTTCATCTGCACCAAAAATACAAGTCGCAGTAGATGCAATTCGGGCGGAGAATCCAGACCTTTTGGACCCCACACGCAGCGAAATAACCCCGCTAGAGACACCCCGAATCCATGTTGGCATCGATGCGACCATCTGGTCGAACGAACCCAGAGGCCATTCTCTGTACGCAATGCGACTTTGCGAACAACTCCCCTACCTCCTGCCAAACGCAACCTTCACGGCCTACTGCCAACATAAAATCCATCTCGACGGCGAACTCGCCAACTGGAACCTCGGATCCTGGCGCAATGTGTACGGAAACGCGACGTGGCTTCCACCTGTCCTATGGAACAAACTCGTTCTCGGGAAACTCTGCAAAAGAGACCATGTGGATATCTTCTGGTCCCCGTATTCATTCCTTCCCAAACTCCCCAGAAAAATCCGCACC
>CAIOHR010000310.1 GCA_903858115.1 uncultured Pirellula sp.
ATTGGATCGATCAACGTCTCAAAGAGCTTGATCAAATTTTTGCAGTGTCCGTAGGTGGTTTTAGCGTCATGGACAACCATCTCCACGTTTTGGTCCGGATCGACGACGAACAAGCAAAAACTTGGTCGCCGCTCGAGATCGCTAAGCGATGGACGCGGTTGTTTCCACCTCGCGGGGCGGATCGGAAGCCGATGAAGCCTACGGACGAATTCTTGCAATTGCGTGCCAATAACCCGGAATGGGTTGAGGAAGCAAGAAAACGTCTTTCATCGCTTGGCTGGTTCATGAAATGCTTGAAGGAACCGCTCTCGCGGATGGCCAATAAGCAAGATGAGTGCAAAGGAGCTTTTTTCGAGGGACGCTACAAATCGATAGCGATTTTGGATGAAGAGGCACTGCTTACCGTGTGTGCTTATATCGACTTGAACCCTGTCGCGGCTGGTATCGTGAGTTTGCCCGAGGAAAGTCCGCATACATCGATTAAGGAGCGGGTGGATCATGCCAAATCGAAGGGGCGCATGTGCGATGTGTCTGAGATTCGCAATGGAAGTGTGGCGGCTTCGAAGGTCAGTGGCAAGGTCGAGAAGGGGCTGTGGTTGATCCCGATCGAAGATCGTCGGCGATTGGGTGAAGATCGCGAAGGGATGCGTGAAGGATTTACGTTTGGCCAGTATCTGTTGCTAGTGGACTACACGAGCCGGACGATTCGCAAAGGAAAGGCGTCGGTGTCAAAGGAACTGGAAGGGATCTTTGAGCGGCTAGGTAGCAGTGCCGAGATTTGGTCGAGCCGCGTGAAGAAATTGCAAGCGAAGCCCTGGATGGGTCGTTTCTTATCAGCCAGCCGCGATCGATTGCGGGCATTGGCGAGCAAGCTTGGTGTTCAGCGTCTTGCGAACATTGGCTGACGGTTCGATCGTCTGATCCGAGCTGACTGAATAACAGCTCAATGAACTCTTGCTGAACGGCAAGAAGCGGTTCGACCTTGGGGGCGTTACGTCCAATCGTTCGGAATCGTCTTCAATCGCCGATAGCGTCGCACCGCTCGAGGTGCACTCTTGGCTCGAATCGCGGCCTAATGGTTCGGCAATCGATGGCGCAAGTGCGAATAGAGATTGAATTCGCACGGAAAACCAAGAATAGCTAATTCACAACTGTGCATGTCCTTTTTATTTTCCTATCTCACCGCGACTGTTGTACTCCGTTCCGATCGTGTACGTTCGGCCAGAAAGTGAAAGATGGACAGTCACAGCGTATTGCGTTTGTTCATCCAATCGATGGCTCGAGGGCAACCAAATCAAGCGATCATTCCCGCCGCCGATCGATTCGCCGCCTAGTAGGGTCAGTACTCTACAAAGCTTTGGCGGGGTAACTTTGTTGTTTCGATCCGTCTGCAAGTACTAAGGTTTTGGCTCAAAAACTCCTCGATATCTGGCAAATACCTTACAACGATTTACCGTATCTTGAGGTTGCTCGTGCAAAGCCATCAGAGCAGGAGGCAAGCAAGTGAACCAACGCAACTCATCATAACCTCCCTCCAAAAGGCCTCCGTGTCTGGCACCTGGTAGGGCAATCCTAAGGCCTCTTAGCATGGTGTAAAAAGAGCTCGGCAGATTGCCAAGTCCACCGATGGGATCACCCATCGCAGAGTCGAGTCCAACGGACCACAATACCAAATCTGGGTCAAAGTCCCTCAAGAGGGGAAGGACCTCTCCAATAAATCGCTCCATGATCGTGTCAGGCATTTGCTCACCCTCAAATTCGATGGACACGATATTCGGCGCGGTTGCCATGGGATGAGCCTCCAGTCCCCAGTCTTTGTCCGGCCGGGAATAGGGATACTCATTGCCGGATTGAAGATATCGGTCTTGAACCACGTCATAGCATCCGTCGGTGAAACGTTGTCGAATCTCGTCATAGGGTGAACGATACGAAACATCAATCAGGAGCGTATCCGTCTGATCGGCCAAAACATCAGCGGTCCCATTGCCTCGATGGTGATCGACATCAATCACGACTACCCTGTTGCGATGACCTGGACGGATTTGAACTTGATGATCCCTGGCGTAAAGCGCCGCGAGCGCGGCATTCGATAGGTAACAGAAGCCCATCGCCAGATCGCTTTCGGCGTGGTGCCCCGGTGGCCATATAAGACCAAAAGCGGTATCGCCCTTGGTCGACTCTAGAATGATATCAACCACATCGTAAGCTGCTCCGACAGCGAGTCTGGCGGCATCCAGAGTGCCCGGGGTTATGTCTGCTTCCTTGCCAAAATCCGAAATGAACGGATCTTGGCCCGAATCAGCAAGTGCCTTGGATCGCGCGGCGCACTTCGCAAGATTTTGGAGGTATTGCTCATCGTGCCCGCGCTGGAGGTCGTTCAAGTCCGGCATTCGAGACGAACAGATGAGCTTTATTGACTCTACTACTTGACCATTGCCATCGACGACCGGCCCGTAAAGGGTCAAGGAGGCTTCTGGTCCGGTTCGACTCTGCAGCATTTTCGCTGCCTTGAGGCAACCGATTGCCTTTCCGGGATAATCATACTGGATGGACGCGTCAAACCTGTCGCGCGTCCCAAGGTGGCGATCACCAGATGAGATTGCGCTACTATTGAAGCATCCTTCATTGGTAACGATGGTTAAAGACATATCAGTTCCGTTTGTGTTGGAGTGAAGTCGTCAAGCTTATTGAGGAGTAACTCCGACGTGTTTCCGGTTGAAGCGTTTCGTAGAACGATCGACAAGTTTGCTCTAAAATGTGTTAAGTTGCATGTTGGCAAACGACGATCGATCTACTTTACTTGCGAGTTCTCGGAAGCTGATCAAGCGAAGTGATGAGAGATTCAAGGCGGGTTTTGTCTATCCCACTCAATTCCGGTTGGCGACCGAATCTGACCGCGTAAAAGCAATCTGCTAACCAATGTGCGTCTTCTTGTAGACGATGGCTCTTGAGATTCGCCGCGGCTTCGATCAAAAATTCGCGTGGCGTTTGTGAAGGGTTTCGTTGCAATCCCAACCGCTTCAACGATTGCGTGATGCGTCGGAAAAACTCAACCTTTACCGAGTTCGCTTTTCGTCTTCGCACACTCAGACGTGGCGCAAGCTGCGGAAACATCCACATCAATACACGTTGAAAAACAATGATCGCAAACCCTAAAAAAGAAATGGTCAATGCTGCTTTCCATGAGAACCATTTGTCTGGCGATAAGAGTCCACCCATCAGTCGACTTGATTGCAGGTTGGACAGAAAATCAGACAGGTTGGACCAGAAGACGTTATAAGATTGCTGAGAAGACTCAGCGAAAATGGAAAGCATTCCGCTTTGTCTAGTTTTGTCCATGTTTAAAATCATTTCCGACCAAAGATCTTGCATTACTCCAAAGGTTTGACCACTGGGCTCTCGAAACGAACCACGCGCATTCGAACCATCGCCCGATGGAGTGGGGTCCATGCGAAGCCACATCCCCTGCTTCACCCAACTAGGAACTCTTTCGTTGAGAGCCTTCGATTTGAGCTCCTCGACGGTAAAGTAAGCTTCGACCCAAACGTGAGCATGCTTTTGTTGTACTAAAAAATAGCCACCTACTTCGTTGTATTCACTGGGTCGAAATCCACTGACTAAGCGAGTTGGGATGTTCATCGAACGGAGCAATATCGCCAACGACGATGCATAGTACTCGCAATGGCCGCTTCTTTTATTCAAGAGGAAATCTGCGATCGGATCCAACCGAGAGTTGATAGGCGGTGTATTGCGGAGTGAATACTTGAATTCTTGGCTTGTTGCGAAGTGCTGCTCCAAGAACAACGCTCTCGCAACTTTATCCCGCGGTTCCGCTGAACATTTCTTCAGAACTTGATCTCGAAAGGGAAGGATCGCACTGAGCGATATCGGGAATTCCGTCAGCTCTTCTCGACGATAGATCCGAAATGAATCACGGTCCGATCCCGTTCCCGTTTCGTTCGGTAAACAATCATTCATACTTGGTAACAGCGCCAGTTCTTCGCCCGCAAGAAACCCGTACGATCGAAAACTGAATCGCCGTTTGATGGATCTTGTTCGAGATTCATCCGTCGTATCCGCAAGTCGCCAGTCGCGGCGCATCGCAATAAAGCTCTCAGGCAGACTCGAGTGAGCAAACGGTGCAACAACCGGAACGGGCTCTCCAAGGGAGTTTTTCTCAATGATAGAAATAATCACTCTATCTGTTTGCGTTGCCAGCTCCTGTCGCATTTCGCCCGGTTTTGGGACCGCTCGAAATATTTTTCGATCCACCATAACGGCAGGCTCACCTTTTTCCCATACTCCCTGCGTGGGCCCATCGAAATACTTATGAAGGACTGTGAGTCTTACATAGGGAGGCTGATTGGGGCGGTAAGGCGATCCGCTTAGCTCGTTGAGCATTTGCATTCGAAACATGGGGGTTTCGTTCTGCCGAATGTCACCTCGGAACTTTAGCGATACTTGTTCTGAAAAACCAACCGAAGACATAAACCAATTTTCTGGTTCATAAGCTCCCACCTGGGTTCGAGGCAGTGTGTAAAAGTAAGCTGCAGAAAACAACAAAACACTAAACGAGATAGGAAGGATGCTACTTCGCCATCCCGCGATATGGTTCAGTGTGGATCGTGCAGCTAAATTCTCAAGCGTATCTGTCGCTGCCAGCGACACTCCAGATCTCTTCTTTGAAACGGAGCTTTCGCGGCCGATCCAATGCATCCATTTTGCCCACATACTAATCGACTCGGATTGCGACTCGCCATGCCGCAGTTGCGAAGCATACTGTGCTAGGGCGATCATGGTTGCTGTCCCAATCGCAAGAATCGGTAGCATCAATACGCCGTAAAGTACGTTGTCATTCACCAGAGCGCCCACCACCAGTTCCAATAGCAGGAACACTCCCCATTGTTCGAAAACTCTCTTGGTTTTCTTCTGAAAAATCAAAGGGAGCTGCACGTAAACAAGCAGATTGCCTACTGCTAGCAATCGATTGGCTGCCGCATCACCTAGGAATTGGCCGACTGCGAAGATAGCTCCCGTGATCATGAGCACATAGACAAGGAATCGGTGAATGGAGAACCACCGCAAAAGATCCGTATATAGCACTCCGACCAATGCGGAGATACCTACCAATGTCGGCAGCGACCAGGACTCTTGCCCCAGGCCGACTAGTCCGGCAATCATCGTAGCAAGAATACCAAAGTAGATCGAACAGCGGAGCAGCACTCGATCCGATAGGCTTGGTTGCTTTGGGTTGTTCTGGACTTGCATCCTGTTAGTCGCCTCCAGCCCGTCACTTATCGTTTAAAAAACGTTTTCCCCACGCTCATTTTAACAAACTCGATAACTCCGAGCAGCAATGCGAGAGCAATTAGTAAGATTCCCCAGAAAACAATCAACATCGAAGGGGGCAAAATGATTTCCGAAACAGAAGTCCAAATATTCGCCCAGTTGTATAGCGTGTAAACGACGCCCATTGATAGATAAGGCCCGAAAGGTGTCGACGAGTCCCTGGTAACAAGCCAGAAACCAATCACGAAAATCAAGCCAAAAAACGGCGATAGAAAAAACGAAATCCAAACCACTTGCCAGCCCGTAAATGCCCCCACCATCGCCATGAGTGTTACGTCACCAAATCCCAATGCCTCTTTCTTGAGAACCACAGCTGCAACAATGCGAAACGACCAAACCAAAAGACCTCCCAATCCGATTCCGAACAAAGAGGAGAGCATGCTTTCCCACCGTGACGGAGTTAAGAAATAATAGGCTGCGATGATCCCCACGGTTCCCACCACTGCCATCCATATCACTCGAATTGTCCATGGGTCGCGAGCCAAATAAGCCCAAAAATAGTTCCATGCCTTCTTCCAACCTCGTCGCGTGATCCAAACCCGATTCAGCAACGCAAAACACCAACCAAGCCAGAAAAAGATCGCCAGAAACAACGATAGACTGCCACCTTGAATCCAGCTTGCAGGCCACAGAAACGGCGAGTTCGCATGCAAGTCGACCGTAGACACTGTAGGCCAAACCGTTGGATCCAACTCCTTTAATCGCCAGTCTGGAAATGCTGCTGACATGATAACGGCGAAGCATGTGCCTGGCACCGTGATGACATCGGGAATCGTCCGCTCATCAAAGTCGATGAACGTAGCGACCGTCAATAATAATGTTAGCAAAGCTACACATACATACGACTGAAACAATACATACTCGCTAGCGGGCGGCACACCGAGAGGTAGCAATCCACCATCCATGATGTAGGAGTACAGCCACCATAGCGTTATAGGTACCGAAAGTTCGATCAGCATCGGGCGCAACCAAAAGAGCCATCCATGCTTGTCAGATTCGTTGGTACGGGCTAACCAACCCAACACAGGCACCTTCTGAAAGAGAGGCCGAGTGGGCGAATCGGTTGTTCGTTGCCACGGACTGATCGGTCGAGGGAAGTATGCGAACTGGTAGATCGCGTAATTGACGGCTGGACCGAGTATCAGTCCCAGCAAGGCGATGATGAAACCCAGCAAAGCGATCATGAATTCCACCCGCCACTTTGCTTTCTTTGTTGCATGCTATGAATCCGGTGTATTCAGGACGTTCGAGAATTCAATCGCCAGTGGATTGCCATTGGATATAGCTACGAAAGACTTCGTCTACCAGTTCCTCCAATTCTACCGTATCGCTCGAAAAAGATGCGTGCGCGACCGCTTGGTAAAGAGGAGTTCTCCGTGCCAAGACGGTCTCAATCTCCTCGACGACTCCGAGTTTGCTCAGGGGTGGGCGGCGTGTATTGGTGGTCGTGTCCTTTGCGATCCTCATTGCTAATGTTGAGGGGCTGGCTCTTAACCATGCCACCCATCCACTTTGACGGATTAGCTCTCGATTGGTGTCTCGAAGTATGGCCCCACCGCCGAGGGCGATTACGTGAGGCTCAGATCGTTGGGCGACCTCGGCAATCACAGCAGACTCCTGATCGCGGAATCCTTCCTCACCGACAGCATCAAAGATGCTAGCGATAGTAGCGCCAGCTTTTATTTCAATCAATTCATCTGTGTCAACGACGTGACGATTCAAACGGCTTCCAAGTAGCCTAGAAAGCGTAGACTTTCCACATCCCCGATATCCGGTTAGATAGAGATGGATCGCTTTCAATTGCGAACGCAACCCTAGCCGTTGATCGATTCGATTTTGATCCGAGTGTACTTTTGACGGTGTCCCGTGCGGACATCGTAGTTCTTTCGGCGACGGAACTTTTGAATGTAGATCTTCTCGCCTTTTTCAAGGCCGACGACCGATGCTGTTACTTTGGCGCCATCTACGGTCGGTTGCCCCAACTTGAGGCCGCTTTCGCCTCCGATAGCAAGAATTCGATCGAATTCGATTTGGTCGCCTGTTTCAGCGGTATCGCGGTAATCGATATCCAGAAGCTGGTCTTTTTCGACTTTAAACTGGCGTCCGCCGTCACAAATAATCGCGTACATGGCTCGTAAAACGGAATTTTCTAGGAATATTGGCTAACATCCAAAAATTGGAGAACCTCGAAGGATACTTGCCCACCCCGGTTTCGTCGAGCCCAAAACCTTCAAGGTGTTTCTGAAAAACAAGTCGTTTGTCAGCCGGGATTGTCGATGCTACGATTTGGGTCCGTCATCGTCTCGCTCTTCCAAATCGTGTTCCTACTCGCAAAATGACGGATCTTATATCATGACCAAGCATATTTTCGTGACTGGAGGGGTTGTAAGCTCCATTGGCAAGGGGCTTACCAGTGCCTCGATCGGAATGCTTTTGGAAGCCCGTGGACTTCGGGTTCGCATGCAAAAGCTCGATCCGTACATCAACGTCGACCCTGGCACGATGAGCCCCTATCAGCATGGGGAAGTCTACGTTTTGGATGACGGTAGCGAAACCGATTTGGACCTCGGGCATTATGAGCGATTCACCAGTGGCCGCTTAACTCGGGATTCCAATTACACGACGGGTCAGATCTACCTCCGCGTGATCGAAAAGGAACGCCGTGGCCAATTCCTCGGAAAAACCGTTCAGGTCATCCCGCATATCACGAACGAGATCAAAGAAGCGATCCACCGGATGGCAGACAAGGAAACAGATATCGTCATCACCGAGATCGGTGGTACCGTGGGTGATATTGAGTCGCTCCCGTTCCTCGAAGCGATACGGCAGTTCCGACAAGATATCGGACGCGACAACTGTTTGTTCATTCATCTTACCTTGGTGCCTTACCTCAAGGCAGCAGCCGAAATCAAAACCAAACCTACTCAGCATTCGGTCGGGTTGCTTCGCCAAATCGGTATCCAACCGGAAATGTTGATCTGCAGATGTGAACAAAGTATCTCGCGCGAAGAACGAGAAAAAATCGCTTTGTTTTGCAATGTCGATTTGGAAGCCGTCATCGAAGAATTGGACAAGGACTTTTCGATTTACGAAGTCCCCCTCTCGCTGCGTGATCACAAGCTCGATGAGTTTGTCATGAAAAAATTCCAACTTACGGGACAACCACTAAAGCTGGACGCATGGGACAATTTGATGTTCGCATTGCGAAACCCTAAGCATGAAATCAGTATCGCTGTCGTTGGTAAGTATGCCGAACACAAAGATGCATACAAATCGATCTATGAATCTCTAGATCACGCAGGGATCCATCACCATGCGCAGATTCGTATCGCCCGAATCCAAAGCGCAGATATCGAAGAAGAAGGCCCAGAACGATTGCTCGCTGGCTACGATGGAATTTTGATTCCAGGTGGTTTCGGCGAACGTGGTGTCGAAGGCAAAGTGCAAGCGATCCGCTACGCTCGAGAACGAGAGATTCCATTTTTCGGTATCTGCCTGGGCATGCAATGCGCTGCCATCGAGTTCGGTCGCAACATCGTCGGATTGGATCGAGCTCACTCAACAGAGTTCGATAAAGACACCCCCAACCCCGTCATTTGTTTGCTCGATGAACAAAAACAAGTTACGAATTTGGGCGGGACAATGCGTCTAGGCGCGCAACCATGCTCTCTCCTCGAAGGTTCAGCAGCTCGAAAAGCGTATCAAGAATCACAAGTATCCGAGCGACATCGACATCGATACGAATTCAACAACGTCTATCGAAGCCAATTCGAAGCCCATGGAATGCGATTTTCTGGTTTGAGCCCAGACGGCACGTTGGTAGAAATTCTGGAAATACCGTCACACCCCTTTTACATGGCAGTCCAATTCCACCCGGAATTCAAGAGCAAGCCAACCAAATCACACCCGCTGTTTGCCGCGTTTGTGAATGCTGCCGTTCAACGCCGTACCGGCCGTAAACAACGCAATGCGAATGCCGATAACGTCGAACAACGAGTCATGCCACCTGTTATCGCACCCTAGGTCGAGCCGCGTACTTTGTAACGGCGTTCGATGGCAACAAATTGTATGACGGCTGATTGTATGACAGCGGCTTTCATTGCAGTCGCGGTCGCTGCTTTACTGTAGGTTATTCAGGCTTGACTGCCTTTAGCAAAAACGTCGGGTTGGCGGACTCAAGTCGCAACTTATCAAGCTGATAATTGCCCCTCGAGATCTGAACCATCCACAGCATCGCTTCGACTCGCATTTTGTTCGACAACAATTGCTGAAGCGCGACCACATAGTCCATACTCATCATATTGGCGACCAAGCTACCGCCGTTTCGCAACCGAGGCCAAGCATGCGTGACGATATCGGTCACAGCACGCCCAGTCCCTCCTACGAAAATAGCCTCTGGATCCGGCAAACTCTTCCATGCTGCTGGCGCCTCTCCCAGTACGGGAACCACGTTGTCTACCCCAAGCCTATTCGCATTTTCTAGAATGAGCTGATAGTCTTCGGGGTCCATCTCGATCGCATAAGCCTTTCCAAGCCTAGCAATCTTCGCCGCTTCGATTGCCACCGAACCACTCCCTGCACCGATGTCCCAAAGGATCGACGTTTCGCGAAGGTTCAATTCGCTCAATGCGATCGAACGCACTTCGCAAGGGGTCACCAAACCTCGCTTCGGCTTCGTTTGCCGAAAGACCTCATCGGGATTCCCAAACATACGAATGCCTGAAACATCCGTTGGCTGATCGGGTGCGCCCGACTGCCGAATAAGAATCATCACGTTCAGCGGTGAGAATTTCTGATTGACGATATCTGCTAGTTTGCCCCGAGTCACACGTTCATCCGGTGATCCCAGATTCTCGCAAACATAGACCGTAAAGTACGTGATCCCCTTCGATATCAAAGCCTCCGCAAGCCGTGCGGGGGGTGACTCGTCCGAGGTAAAAACACCCACCTTTTCAGCAGTTCGAATTCGTTCAATCACTCTATCCAAAGGTTGCGAAGCCAGATTCGTCAAATAAGCCTCGTCCCAACTCTCTTTGACCCGGGCGAACGCTAATTGCATGCTACTAACGTGCGGCACCACATCGAATCGATCTTTACCCAACCGGTCGCACAGAAACCGCGCTGTCCCGTAAAAGAGAGGATCACCGTTTGCCAGAACGACAGCAGGCCCGCTCGATTGATCCAACATGTTGGCTAGCTTGTCGAGATCACCGCCGACGGTCGCTGTTTTGCCGGTGAAGTTCGGGAACTTAGCAATCAGTGAAGGTGACCCGACCAACAGTGCCGCAGAATCGATCGTCTCCGCAGCCTGTTTCGTAAGCCCTTCGGAACCATCATCCCCAACGCCGATAATCCAAATTTTGTTGCTCATCCCTTTGTTATATCGGCAAATCGAGCATTCGAGGAGTCCGCTACATCAACTCCGAGATGGGAGTTGCGTCGCTGACGAGATGGGTAGGACGGCCGGCGGGGGTGTGATAGATTTTGCCCGGGTCGATCCCGAGTTTGCGATACACAGTCGAAACGTAGTTTTCTGGAGAAAGAACCCGCTCGACCGCTGCGTAGCCCTGCCGATCGGTCGCCCCAATCACTTGCCCGCCGCGGCTACCACCACCTGCAAAAAGGATCGACATCGCGTTTGCCCAGTGGTCTCGTCCCGGTTTGGTTTGTCCAGCAAGCGTGCTGATCTTCGGCGTTCGCCCAAACTCCCCTAGCGCAATCACCATCGTCGTTTCGAGCAACCCTCGTTGGTCTAAATCGTTGATCAAGGTTGCAACGGTTTGATCCCAAGTGGGTAATCGTTTTTGCAATGCGCCAAACAAATCCGAATGATGATCCCATCCGCCATCGTAAATGGTGACAAACGGCACACCCGCTTCTACCAATCGTCTCGCCAAAAGTGCGCGTTGTCCGAACGCATTGCGACCGTACGCTTCGCGCATGGTTTCTGGTTCGCTACCGATATCGAAGGCTCGTTGGGCCTCGGGCGTTTGAACGAGATCGTAACCTTGAGCATAGTTGTCATCGTAGGCAGACACTGGGTCTACCGACTCCGCAAATTCAAAGCGTGACATTCGATCCACTGTCTTGCGCAAATCCCGGCGACTGGTGAATCGCAGTTGGTCCAACCCGACCGGCAACTCTACATCGCGAACACGAAAGTTCTTGTTGTTGGGATCATTGTTGATGACAAACGGTGCATACTTGGCACCTAAAAAGTTAGGACCACCGGACCGAGACATGGACGGCATCGTAAAGTAACCCGGCAATCCATGCGGGGCTTCGCGTTCGTAAGCAGCCACCGACCCCAAGCTTGGATGGAAACTCACAAAGGCACCACATCCCACCGGGATGCGTGGCGGAGCGCCTGTCATCATGTAATGGTTGCCGGCACCGTGATTCCCCTGGTTATGGCAAACCGACCGAATGATGGAATACTTGTCCGCAATCGCAGCTAATTTGGGTAGATGCTCGCAGATCTGGATCCCAGGCACATTGGTCGAGATCGGTTGAAAATCACCCCGAATCTCCGATGGAGCATCTGGCTTTGGATCGAATGTTTCGAAGTGAGTCGGTCCACCATCCATCCAAATGAGAATGCAATTGCTAGGCTTCTTCTTCGAGGAGGAGCCGCCACCGGCCTGTTCCGCGTTCGCTTTTCTCAACGCGAGAAGATCCAAAAAGCTGCCACCCGCGAGTCCGGCAAGTCCAAGCTTTAGATAGGTTCGTCGTTGCATTTGGGATACCTCAAGAATCGATTCACGATTAATCAATGAACGTAAACTCGGGCGAGTTGATCATCGCCCAAACAATATCTTCTACCCATCGCCGGCGGTCCGGTTGATGCTTCTGTTCCGCAAGCAGCGTCTTTATTTCATCGTCACTTGGGGGTCTAGAATATATCTGGAAATACATCTTCCGCAAAACTACTTCGGACGGAGAATCCGCAGCCCATCGGGCGCAATTCGAATCCTCTGCCGTCAATCTTGCTTGTATTTGGCTGGAGTTCATCAAATGTAACGACTGAGACATGGTCGTATCCGACGTCCTTTCGCAGGGCGGATCCTGATTGGCATCAGGACGACTGAATGCGTCGAGCAACTCCGAATCCACACGATAAGTCCACAACTGGACGGCGCGAGTGCCATACGGAACTCCCGAAAAAGTCGTCGGCACACCTGTCGCGTCGGACAGCGCATCGGACATAACCTCCGCGCGCATTCGGCGACGCTGGTGGCGTGAAAAGTTCCTTGAGTCGTGGGCATTCGATGCGTTAGGCAAGGATGAAAGTTGATATGTGCGACTGGAGAAAATAACTTTGAGCATCTGTTTGTTGTCGAATCCGACGGAACGATAGTGATTCGCCAGTCGATTCAACAACGGGACATTGCTAGGTGGATTCGTCGCGCGAAAATCATCCACGGGGTCGACAATCCCGAGACCCATGACTTCCGCCCACAATCGATTCACGGCCGCTTTCTCAAAGTAGGGATTCTCAGGAGACAATAGCCAATCGACCAACGCGATACGTGGATCGGTTCCATCCGGTATCGCAGGGGACGGTCCCGTCAATGGCTTCGGTGCAAGTGTTTGTTGCGTCAGCGGATGCTTTACCTCTCCCTTGTCCTTCACGAAGAATATTTCTTCGCCCCCCGATATCGGTGGAGATAGCCCAACTCCTTTATGGCCAATCTTTGCAAAGTAAGATGCGAGGCCATAGAAGTCCGACTGTCCATACACCTCGAAGGGATGCTGATGGCACTTCGCGCATTCGAGTCGCACACCCAAGAATAGTTGACTAACTACGGTCGTTATCTCGTCCGGCTCCCGTCGATCACGGAAAAATGTCGTTGCACCATTCCGCCAAGTGCTACCCTGCGCCGTTAGCAATTCTCGGACAAACTGATCGTGTGGTAGATTCTTGCGAAACGACTGTCGCAACCAATGGTCCAAGCTATACGTCGCTTTGATCCCGACACGGTATGGATTGGGGCGCAACAAATCGGCCCATTTGTTCGCCCAAAAATCTGCGTACTCGGGCTGATCTAGAACTCGATCGATCCAACGAACCCGCCTGTCCGATCGCTCATCCGCTAGGAACTCAGCGACCTCCTCCGGAGTCGGCAGTCTGCCGATAGCATCGAGGAAGAGCCTTCGGAGAAAAACTGTTTCGGTCGACAGTTCGCTGGGCATGACATCCAACGACTTGAGCTTGTCGATCACGAGGTCGTCGATCCAGTTGTTGCGAGGTATCTCGTCAAAGGCTGTTACTGGGATCGACTTTGCTTTCAGGACTGCCGTGCTCCATGTAGCGATCCGACCCATGTATCGAGCCATGATGGTCGCTTCACCCGCATAGGGCCCCGATCGAAGCGTGCCCGACTTTACGGACACGATGCCTGGGTCGCTTGATTGGAACGATGAAACTCCAGTCACATCGCGTTCTACACCGTCCGAATAGGTCGCGAGGACGCGGACCTCGGCATCTTCATTAGTGCTCAGATTTCGGGGATCGGGCTCGAATCGAATACCCGCAAGCGTTGGGTCCGATGCGGTCGTGCGTTGCAGACCAGTTTTGATCCACTGAATGAGAGTCGCGTAATCTTGGTCCTCCTCGCGCAATCGAATACCACCGCCGTGAGGCTCTTTGCCGGTCGCTTTGGTGAGTAACAACGAGTCGGTAGGCGCTGCGATGGAAACTCGTCGACCACGTGCATTCTTGATGAGTGCATCGAAATCCATATTCGAATCAAAGCCGAATAGGGATAACGAAAATCCATTCTGCCCGCGCGATTTGCCGTGACACGGTCCTGAGTTACAGCCACGCGCCGTTAAGATCGGTTGGATATCAAGTTCAAACTTTGGCACGTATTCCGAACTGGGATCGGCCCCGAAAGAGCAAGTAACTCCTATGGCGGAGACAAAAATCAAAAAGCCTGCGCAAATACCGGCACCGAAATGGGTGTTCATGGAGGCTTTGATCATAATGGCGGGGCAATGGTAGGAGGGACCGGGCGGAACCCTATTGTAGTCGCAACGATCCCAGGGAGAAAGAGAAGGAGTTTTGCTGGCTTTCATTTCCGTCTACTCCAATTTTCTACCCGTTGTGACTTATCGAAACGATGCCATTGCCTCGAAGTTGACGTTGATGCTCTTGGGCAGAGGCCTAAATGGACGCGTTGATTGGTGAATTCGACGACTCGCAAATCGTTTGAGAAATCAGCGAAGTGCGACGTCTAAATCGGGTTGTTTACGATCCAGATCCAACGGCAGGTACGAGAACAATTCAGCGTCCTTCAACAAAAAACGGATCTTGAAATCGTTCGCATCGGGAAGGGTGGGAGAGCGTGGGGATTGCCATCCTATCTCGTGCGAAACCTCGTCACCGCAGAAAGGTTGACATAAATCGTGAGAATAACCCGGCACGACTTTGTTCTTTCGATCCAGAACCTCAGCCTTGATATACCCAGCCGAACCTGTGCGTGCATTGATCATCAAACGAGCAGATCGCATCGGTTCTCGACGGGTGATCAACCAGCCTTCTTCCTTTTCGGATCGCATAGAACAAAACCCATCGAGCCTCATTTTGGCTAGACCAATCGCAGCTTGAACACGCGGTTCGTCATGGGCTCGATTGGTACCCGAGTAATAGAACCAGAGTTCTTTCCCGACTTGCACGGGCGCTCGGGAAGTCAAAACCATTCCGCTATCCCAGTTCCCTGTCTCACCTCTCGGCAAAAACTGTTCACGGTCCTTTGGTCGATTCCAATGGACTAAGTCCCAACTCCACGCCAATTGAACTTCCATCGTTCGAGGCGAATCGGATTGGGCTTCATGGAGCTTCTCGACAGAATACTCGCCATATCGGAAATAGCGTGCACGATAAATCCAGGGCAGACCGATAAACAGGCCTTGGTACGCAAACACGGGCATGCCGTAGATTTGAGTCGTATCGGGATCATGATCATCTGCTCCAAAGACGGGCCCGTCATACACCTTGGACCAAATCAAACCATCGTTCGAAGTCGCAATACCTACTGCCCTTCCACGGCGATTGCGAGTCTTCCATGTCGCAGCATACCGTTGGCGATACGGGTCTTCAAAGAAACTGACAACATCCCCCGACGTGAAGAGTGGTTTCGGTTTTCCATTCTCGTTTTCTGATTCGAGATAAGTCCAGTTCGTCCCGTTGGGGGAGAATGCAACTCGTGGTCCACCACTCGCTGAATCAAATCCGTAAAGAGCATACCTACGCGAGGGATCGGTTTCTCGGCTTCGAAAGAGGACGGACGGATTGTGGCATTGAACGCCAGCAAACGCCTCAGGCTGAAACGCGGATACGACGAGATTCGTATCGTGCCCTTCGTGACGAACTAGCCCAAGTCGCGGCTTCTGCCATCGAATCCCATCCGATGATTCGGCATACCCGACATGATTACCTTGATAAAGAAGTTGATACCACAATCGAAAGCGATCATCTTCTACACGTACAGTGCCATAGACGTAAGGGCCGATAATCGCCGAGCGTCCTTCCCACGGTTGGTCGGCGACGATAATCGGCTCAGCGGAATGCTTCGTGAGCTGATGAAAGACTCGCTCCACGCCACTCTGTTGCTCGACAACAGAACCATCCAAGAATAAACGGCGCCATGGTCCGGTCCAATTTCCTGGTAGTGGATCGTTTCCGAAGCCGCTCTTTACCTCTTCAGTGCCCCAAAGGGACTCTCCGAAAAAGGCCGCGCCGCTGCAGCCAATCAGCCCTTTCAGCGCGGTTCGTCTAGATTTCATTTTCCCTCCGAGGTCATCGAAGCATATTGATCTAGTAATCAACCTAACTAGTATTCTGTATCTGTTACGATACCCGGTTGTGGAACTGGATAAAGTCCATTCGCAAGCGGTTGAAGAGGGGCCGGACTATCGAAGGTCAAATTCTCAATGCCTGGCGCAAACTCGTGTTTGCAATTGAGCATTTCTTCGTATGTCACTTCTTGTCCCGTGTGAGCCGCCATTCGCCCCATGCTCGTTACAACAGACGCTTGTACTCCCCGTTCCACTTCATTGTACGGTTGATTGTCGCGAATCGCGGCGATCAAATGGTTCCATTCCAATTGATAGGGATTCGCTTCGGGCTGTGGGAACTCCCAAACCAGATCTTTCTTGGTGCCGATTTTTTGACTGTTGTAAATCCGACACTTGGCAGGCGTATGAGAAGAGCTCGAGATGACCGCAGAACCCTTGGTGCCGTGCGCATAACTGGCAAACTCTGTCTTGCAGCCAGGGATCGTTCGGCCGTTGAGTAATAGTTTGGTGCCATCGGCGAATGTATATTCGACAGCATAGCTATCGAAGTTCTGATCGACACAATCATTTCGATAATGGCGTCCACCGATCGCATGTGCCTTCACTGGCCATGCATCCTTCATCCAGCAACATTCGTCGATGTTGTGGATTAGGAAGTCGCTAAACCCACCGCCACTGGCCCACAAGAAACCGTGGAAGCGATTGATTTGATAAAGGAGCTCACTCATACCTTCCGGTTTTTTGGTCGTGGCTGCAGAACCAGTTGGGCCTTGGTTTCGATACGCACGAAGCATCATGATGTCACCGATCGCCCCATCCTTGATTCGTCGATACAGCTCGCGCCGTGCGTCGCAATGTCGGCACATCAACCCAATACCGACCTTGAGATTCTTTTCGACAGACTTTGCAGCCAGTTCCAGCATCTTCACGCTTGAGGGGCCGTCGACGGTGACCGGCTTTTCCATAAATACATTGACACCTTTCGAGATGGCGTACTCAAACTGTACCCATCGAAAAGCAGGTGGAGTTGCCATGACGGCGATGTCACCTGGTCGCAAGCAATCGATCGCCTTCTTGTAACCGTCGAAATCGATGAACTTCCGATCGTCGGGCACCTTGACTTTGTCCTTGTGCTGTCCGACCAAACTCTCATAGCTTTGCTTCATCTTGTAATCAAAAACATCGGCCATCGCGACCAATTCGATCGGGCCATTATCCACGGTAAGCGCGTTGGAAGCGGCACCCGTTCCACGGCCACCGCAGCCGATCAATGCGACTCGGATTGTGTTGTCTTCACCTGCGTGAACACTTCTTGAAAGGTTTGTGGCGAGTGCACCTGCAGTTGCTGCAACCGCGGTCGAGGTCTTTAGAAAGCTGCGACGACTGTCATTTTGCGATTCATGGGAGAGGGTCATGGAAGGCTCCAGAGGGAAGTTGAAGGTTGAAATGCGAAGGTTGAAATGTGAAGTTTGAACGAATAAGAGATTAGCGTTCCAATGGGATGGGACGTTCTTTCATGATGGGCTCGGAATGTTCCCAGAACTTGTCTTTCCCTTCTTGAGTAGGTTCTTCTAATGGTCGTACGACGCGGAAACCAACATGAAGTGCATCGGTCAAGTACCAGATACTGACAGGGAACTGAGGATCTTGTGCAATCCAATCCTCGGTCGATCCTTCTTTGGCAGCACTTCGACAATCGACTGCGGATTTGTCCCAACCACCACCGCGAACAATACGTGGGTAAAGAGTCATAGGAACCAAAAGCGGGTTCTTCGCCGTAAGCTTTTCAAGAGGAAAGCCGTCGGGCCGATGTTCATCGAGCACCCACTCTGCAACATTGCCATGCATGTCATGGAGCCCCCACGGATTCGGCTTCTTCTTGCCGACCTTTTGATATTTTTCCTCGGAATTGTCTGCAAACCAAGCATGGTCACCGAGTTGATCAGGATCATCACCGAACGAATAGGTGGTGGTGGACCCCGCGCGGCAAGCGTATTCCCATTCAGCTTCTGTCGGTAATCGATAGTAGCGTCCTGTTTTGGCGGAAAGCCATTTGCAAAACGTCCTGGCGGCATGTTGCGTCATGCAGATCGCGGGATAGCCTTTCTTGCCCATGCCAAAGGACATGTCGCAATAAGGCTTTGTCGGCTGACTCTTCTGATAAGCGTCTGCGATAGCGTCGCGCGTCGTCGCTTCGATCTTGTTCACCTCACGATTGAACACATCGATGTCTGACATCCAGATGTCATAGGCATCCCACGTGATCTCGTACTTTCCCATCCAGAACGGAGAGAGTTCCACATCGTGAAGTGGTCCTTCGTCTCTGCGTCGACCCGTCTCGGTGTCCGGGCTCCCCATCTTGAATTTGCCACCGGGTATCGGCAGCATATCAACGACTGCATTCGAATGTTCAATGCGCTCGGTATACGGCTTCATTTCGGAAGCCGAAGTAGCGTTCGCATCCACGATCTCGAGCACGCGATCCTTTTTGTTGGATTCTTTGTCCGTAGCATACACGGTGCCACCAACATTCCAATCGAGGCAGGATGCCACAATCAGAGCAATGAACGCGCGTCGTGAATCGAATTTGGGAAGGAGCATCATTTTCGAAGGGCAGGACTATTTGGCGAGGGGCAAGATTTCTACGTTGCGAAACCGAACGGGATCCGAGTGGCCAGCGAATCCGACATGGCCACTGGTTCGATCTTTGCCTGGGTGTGGCGTATTGGCCATATACTCCTTGACGGTGCTCAGATCGGCATCGAGAATCTGCGTTCCGTTGACTTCCACGTTGATCTTGGAACCTTCGACTCGAACGATTTGATGATTCCATTCACCGGCTGGACGCAAAAAGCCACGCTTCGCTGCGACCATTCCATACGCGCTGCCGTGCGCTTGGCGAGGGTCGATTTTCGCATACTTGGCATGCCCATCATCGAGCACTTGCAATTCGCACATCCCGACGTAGGCTCCATCGGCGCTGGATCCTAGCTCTTCCTTTGTTGGATATCGAATTGCCAAACCATTGTTTCCACCTGGTGGTAATTGAAAATCGACACGAAGGACGAAATTGTCATACACTTTGGCAGTGTGAAGCACGCCCCCTTTACCTTTCAAGCACTGGATGGCACCATTGTCCACTTGGTAGTTGTCGACCGCACCAGCCCAACCGGTAAGATCTTTTCCGTTGAACAGTGATTGGAAAGAGCCGATCGCTTTCGCTTCGGATTCGACAAGAAGTTTGTTCGCTTCTTCGCTATTGAGAGTATTCAACGATAGATTGCGAAATCGAATCTCCGCTCCGTGCGTTTGCAATTGGATAGGACCGCGCGTCGGAAGTGGTTCACCTTTGGCAAAGAAGTTGTGCAATCGTACGTGATCGACAACACATTTGTCGTTGAGCCAAACCGAGCAGCGTTCTCCGATCAATCGGATCTTCATTTTATTCCATTGGCCGATAGGATTGTCAGCGCGGACGAGCGGATCTTTTCCAGCCCATCCTGCGGGATTGTTCCACAGTCCGCCGCTACCTTTTTCAGCACCGTGCTTCTTGCTGGCTTCGGAATCTGGGTCCCAAATCTGAACTTGCGGGATTCCTCGCAAGTAAATCCCGGAGTCGCAGTTGGCAACGATTTTGTACTCGAATGCGAAATCAAAATCACCGTACTCTTCGTTCGTCGTCAGATAAGCTCCCTTGCCATCGTTGACGATTTCCTCACCATCGATGCTCCAGTGCTTTTTGATTTCTTCGTTCCAAGCAGCTTTCTTTTCTTCGGCGAGTGAGGCGTACGTTTTCGGGTCGGTCGTAGATCGGCCATGCCAGTTGCTGAAGTCTTTGCCGTTGAACAACTTCACTTCCTCGGCCGATACGAAACCGCCGAATACAGAAAGTGCCAGGCACGCAAGTGTTGTACGAGCCAAAGACGAATTCAAAATCCGAATCTTCATGGTTAAACTTTTATGTAGGAGTATGGGAGGTGGAACGAGTGATCGAGTAAACGGCGGGTTCCGTGGAGGTCGCCAAACTAGGAGCATCGGGCGGGATTGGAAATCCGTTCGCAACGGGATTCGCGATAGCAGGATCAACCCAACTGTCAGGAGTGAAGTTCCTAGTATACGTTCCGTAGTCGTGGAATGCATACCATTTCGCAAGTCGATAAGCCCAAGATCTTTCGGGAATTTCCATTCCAGGCACGTATTGGCTTCGGCGTGGTGTGATATTCGCAAGCTCTTGCATGGCCGTTTGGCGTTGCGTCGTATCTTTTGCGCCGTGCTTTTCTGCTAAGGCCAAAAGCAAGTCGGGACGCTCCAAAACAACACAACCTCGCGTATTTTTGGCGACGGTCTCTCGGAAGTCTCGCAAGAAAGCGCTATTCTGAAAAACTTCTCGAAGGGGTCGTTCGTCGTGAATTGACTCTGTCGCTAACTGGATAATCGGGCATGGTTCGATATTGCCCGCGGGACCGATATGGTGGGTGAATCCGGTTACCGCTGGGCATAGTGCTTGGCCTGCACCGTCATGATACGCATCGATCACGATGATTGGTTTCTTGACTCGTGTATTCACCACGAACTCGCGCACTCGGCGCAACTCCTCTGTGTTCAGCGCCAAGTCAGGAGAACTTTCCGGTCCGACTACTCGATAGACGTGAAACCAACAATACATCACGCCCATCGAAACTAATCGGTCTACCCAGCGATCATTGAGGAGATCGTCGATATTTGTCTTGCAGACACTGGTGCAGACACCTGTCATCACATGGTTGTTCAAGCAATTTTGGAGGCCTTCCATCGTCTTGCTATAAACGCCGTCGCGGCCTCGTCGTTGGTCGCTAATGATCTCGGAGCCTTCCACACTGATCAACGGTGTCACGTTGCCCAGTTGGCGCAAACGTTTGGCAACTTCATCGGTGATAAAGTGCCCATTGGTGAAGACTTGAAAGTAAGCATCGGGATGAGCCGCCAGAATGTCGAGCAACTCTTTGTGCAAGAAGGGTTCTCCGCCGAGGATGCCAAAGAAGGAGTTCCCCATGGCTTTGGCTTCGTTGAGGGTTCGATTCATCGCCTCGAGATCGATCTTTGTTTGCTTCCCTGCGACATCGACCCAACATCCTTGACAGCGAAGATTGCAGGTGTTGATGATGGAGATGTAGAGAAAGGGCGGAAAGAACTCACCTTTCTTTAGTCGCTTCTTGTGCTTTTGAACACTTCGTAGCCCTTTCCAACCGGCCAAGTAGGCGAGTTTCCAAAGGAGTCGCTTGTCTGTTTCCGCCAATAGGCGTGTCGCGAGTCGAAGGTACATAAAATCGGTGCTTAGAGTTTCGGTGCATCAACTAAAATCGCTTCACGGGATCAAGGATTCGAGCCTTAGTCTACCAAGAACGGGTAATAGTTGGCAAATTACAGCTTGGAAAAGTGAATTCGCTGGCGAAGACCTAACCATGAGCCGGCGGGCGATAGCCTCATCTTTACCCACATCTTTTTGACTTTGCTCCCCTCGCCCCTTTTAGGGGAGAGGGGCTGGGGGTGAGGGGTTTTGCCCTGCGTTCTGATTGGGTTCTTGGCTTCGCC
>CAIOHR010000311.1 GCA_903858115.1 uncultured Pirellula sp.
CCAAAGAATTAGCGGGTCCTCTTGATTCAATTTGTTGACGCGGAAAGTAGATTTAGTTCCGTCGATTACGACTCGATCGGCATCACGGAAAGACTCTTCTTTAAACCATTGGCGGTGACGTTGATGGTTAGCGTTGGATCATTCAATTGACTTTCATCTCCCCAAATAACGGCTTCGATATCGTAATTGAGCTGACCGGATGTCGTAGCAACCGACTTTGGTAGGATGGGAAGAGCGACTCCGCCCGTTGCGCCAGCACGGACTTCGAGAGCGATTTCGGTCGTCGGCGCATTTGAAAATGCGACATGAATACGAACGTGTCGGCAAGAGAATTTCTCAGGAGTGACGGGATTGGGGAAAACATTGAATTGGGAAGGCATAGGTAAAGTGCTCCGAATGAATTGAAAAAGGAAAAAAGACGGTTGGGTGGACGCCATCGAATCTAATGCAACGCTCTCTGAGCCGCAAGGAAAATAACTAGGGGTGCGGCTTGTACGGTGGGGGGACAGCGGAGTTGTTATCGGCGTCCTACGCTTCAGCGCCGGGTGGAGGCACACTGAAATTTCTAGTCCCGATGTATCGATCATGACTAGCGTCGGGGGCTGTCGGGTTCCAGCGTCCAGTCGCCACTTGCTTACACGCGTGGCTCGGACGGCGGCTCCGTCGACAACATGCCTACGGTTTCGTTGTATTTCACATCGCAATACAGTCGCAATACAGTCGACACCCAAGCGGTAGAAATAAGGGCACCATTCGAGGGGGTGCCGGCAGGAAAATCGCTCTTGAACGCGAAAATTCTTGAAACACATCGACCTTCGGTAACGCGCCAGCAGTGGTTTGACTCGCATCAAGACGGATCGACGGATCCTCTGGACCTGTTGGCGCTGACACAATCCTTGCAATCGCTCGAAGTCGAAGACTTGGAAATCCTCGTAGCGCATATTTGGACGGGACTGTCCTTCCGTCAGATTGCGGACAGCTTTGCATTGTCGTTGACCATGGTTCACCGCCGCTACCATGCTGCGCTCAAGCAATTGCGAGTGGTGATGGATGGAAACCAACTTGAACATAAATACACCGATTTGACACAAGCGTGTTCCTTGCGACCCTCTGAGGCGAAATACCATGAATAATCTTGACCCGTTGGATTCCAACTCTGCGAGCGATGGGAATTTCGTAGCTCGGTTGCGTCGTGTAGCGCCGGCTTCGAGCCCGGTTGCATTGGAAGAGGTGATGTTTCGCGCTGGATTCGAAAGCGCCATGAAACAGCGAATGGGCGCCCAGCCGCGGTGGCAAGGATTCGCGCTCGGTATGGGTTCCGGTGCTCTTGCGGCTGGGCTGATTTGGTTTTGTACGGGGCTACCATTCTTTATCAGGATGACCTCTAACCAGTCGGATTTTGCGAAGGCCTCAAATTCCAAACCAGCTTCAGTGATTCCAATTCAGGAGCGACCGGATTCGCTCCATGCATCGCACGTTAGCGAAGACGCGATTCCTTCTGCCAATCCCTTTTTGCGAAAAGGGGAGTTGGACATGCTTCGCGATTCTTTGAGTCAAATCGCGAAACGCCAATGGGATCAGCGGCGTCTGTCTGAGAGAACGCAGTGGGTTAGTTCGCGAGTAGCGCCCAACACCGATTCTGAGGCCGAAACAAATGAAACCATTTCGCCAAGCTCGCTATGGCGAATACGAAATCAATCGGCGCCGCAGCGAGGCCTTTAGTCTTTCACAAATTAGCAGTTGGAAAAACCTTATGCGAATCAGCATGCTTCTATTGGTAACGCTGGCTTCCGTTGGAATGGGGCCTGCAATCGGCATCGGGCAGCAAACAGATCTAGGATCGACGGCCACGCTGGAGTGGATCCAAGGTGCAAATCGCCGTGACGTAACGTCTGGAGGCGTTGTTTCCACCGAGCAAGTTCTTTTGCCCATGGTCGCAACATCGTCGAAAGAACCTACTCCAGTTTTTAAGTACCGCTTTTGGCCATCGCGAACGAGTTTGAAACCCGGTTCTGCACAGACGCACTTCTATCGCGCGGTCGTCAATCAGTACGCTGCGATGCAGCGAATGTCGAAAGAGCAGTTGCAGCAACTGAGCAGCATTCAAGGTCTTGAGATCGAGAGGATTCCGATCGATGAAGCCAACCGCTGGTGTGATCGCTTCATTGCTCTTTCCAGCAATCAATGCCGCGCAAAGTGCTGAGCTGAGGACAAATATGATTCGCAGTCGACTAATTGTTGCGGAAGCCCTGCGATTGTATGCGCATTCTCATCAAGGGCGATTGCCGTCATCACTCGACGATCTGTCCGATACGCCAGCACCCCTGGATCCGTTTTCCGACAAGCCCTTTGGATACCTTGTCGAGCAAACCGCGGACGGGCAAGTCGCAACACTTACCTCGGTAACTCCCGACGTGTACGAATCGATAAAGTCATTCAAGATCACTCTCCCCAAAGCGAGTCAATAACTCTTCAGCAACTCTTCAAAACTATTTTCAATAAGGATTGGGGTAACGCTATGATCTATCTAGAATTTGCGATGCGACGACTTGGTTGGCTCGGACGACTCGGTTGGCTCGTTGTGGCTCTCGCGTGTTGCCTTGCGTGGTGTCCCAAGTCGGTTTGCCAGGAGCCACAATCCGTCGAGTGGGCACTTGATGACCAGTCCATGGTTGTCGGCTGGATCAACCCATCGACGGCAGACTTCGAATCACTCCAGTTGCTTGCTACAAATCTTGGGATGGGGGACGAGAGCAACGAGCCTTTGGCCGAAGCCAAATCAACGATCGAGAGCCTTCGAGCCGCCTCGGCAACGCGTATTTACTTCGTGGCCGACTTCAGCGCTATCATGGGGCAACCGCCATTGGTATTGATCACTGCCAAGGATCCTGCGGCCGTTATGAAGGTTTTTCAACCGATGGTGCCCTCTCAAAGTGCCCTCGAAATTAAAGCTCAAGGTTCCATGGTTATGATTGGACCCAAGCAGAGGATCGACCGTCTTCAAGGGGGCAAGCGAAGCACTCCCAATGCGAAGCTAAGTGAGGTGCTTGTCGAGGCGTCGAGCGACCATGGCTTGGTGGTCGCCATTCCGAGTGTGCCTCGCGAAATGTTGAGTACAGTACTCGAGACCAACCCCAATAAATCGGAAGGTCAATTCGCAGCCAGCCTCGTTCGCGGTTTGGAGTCGGGCCGCTTTACCCTCAACGAAAAGGAAAAGCGATTCGAATTGAAGCTGGGTTTTATTAATCCCGAGACGGCCGAGTATGTTGGCAAAGCGGCAGGAGATCTGATTGCCAGCGATGCCAAGATCCCGCAACAACTACGCCCTACCGTGTTAGAGAGTACATTGACATGGCGAGTTGTTGGCATCGATAACCTCAATCAACTTCTAAAGTCGATTCCTTGGATTCGCGAGGCGCGCGATGAGGCCAAGGCGATGCAAGGAATGAATAACCTCAAACAAGTTGCGTTGGCGTTCCACAATTTTGAATCGGCGTATCAAACGTTTGTACCACAGACTCTGACGAGCAAGGATGGAAAGAAGCTACTGAGCTGGAGGGTGATGATTCTACCTTTCATTGAGCAACTTGAGCTCTACAACCAGTTCCACCTTGATGAGCCATGGGACAGCGAGCACAACATCAAGCTGGTCGATAGAATCCCCAAGATATATGAGTCGGCGGGGGCGGGTAAAGGCAAGACGACGATTCAGACTCTGTTGACTCCCCAAAGCGTTTTTGGTCGCCAAGGAAAACCCGTTCAGTTTCGCGACATCACCGATGGGACCAGCAACACAATTTGGCTAGTCGAAGTCGACCCTGCGGACTCCGTGGTTTGGACCAAACCAGAAGACTATGTTGCCGGAACCGAGGAGGCATACACCCGACTATTTGCGAATCGAAAGCAAGTCCCATTTGGATTCGTGGACGGATCTGTGAGGAGATTTGATTCGAAGCTCACGTACGAAGTTTTTAAACAGTTACTGAGTATCAATGGCGGCGAAGTGGTACAGTTGCCCTACATTGCCCTACCGTAGAACAGCTGTCCTCAGCTGTTCCCACCCAGCGTTGGTCACCAGTACAACGTTTACCTCTTGATCAAGACCTTCATAGATCTGTCCTCTTGGTACCGTATCTCAGCTTTTGACGTCTTCAGAGAATCGGCGCAGGGCGAGAGCAGTTGAGGACAACTGCTCTACATTGCCCTACCGTAGAACAGCTGTCCTCAGCTGTTCCCACCCAGCGTTGGTCACCAGTACAACGTTGACCTCATGATC
>CAIOHR010000312.1 GCA_903858115.1 uncultured Pirellula sp.
CAGCGAGGCATGGCAGAGTTTAGTACAGGAGTCGCATCCTGGGGTGGTGATCGATGAGTTCATCGTATATCCCAAGAAGTTACCGACGGACATACGTCACAACTCCAAGATATTCCGGGAGCAGTTAGCGCAGTGGTTACAGGAGCGAGTCCGGTCATCGTAGTGGAGCCGGTTCCCTTAATTGCGAAACCACCCGCGATCATTACAAAGCACTCTGTACTTAGCAGCAAGTACAAAATCAATAAGCAGTTCCCTCGCACCAACTCCTAAAGCCTAAAGCCCGACGGGGCTCTAGCGGGTGGGCTGCTCGTAGGGTGTGGTGAAGCGGTCGGCCGTCACAACTTAAACAACGGCCGTGTTCCAGGTCACCACCTAGCGTTTCATCTGCTGCGATCATACACCGACCGCGGAACCCACCATCACGCGCTCATAGATGTGTTCCGCCGTCCTTTTGCAATTGCGGCATTGCGAAAGGGGAGTTGCGTGGTCGATGCGATGTGCGTAGTTGCAATGGTGACTGGGATGGCAGCACATACCCTTCGGGAGTTAAGGAGCCTCCCCAGCTAAAACGACCTTTACCTTTGCAAGTCCTTTCTCGGTCAATAATTTCCCGAGTTCCTCTTCTAGTTTCTTTTGCAGTTCGATGCGAACGATCTTGAGTTCTTTTTTAGCTTCGGCCATTGCCTTCGAATTGCACTCGCTCCTTACTTTGCCTTCCAACGCTTGTCGGGTATCGGCTCCAAACCACTTTCGAACAAAGCTATATTCGGCAGTTGTTGGAGCGTTATCAGATACAACTTGGATCTCGATAGGCTTTGGAATACGGACCGTGACTTCCCCATTGTCAGAGGAGATCTCGATCTTCGCAAAGTCGACGGTGTAGTTTACCGTTGGTTTGGAAAGGAGCTTTACAACAATCGATCCGTACCAAGCGGAGTTCCACTCTTGGACATCGATTGCCAATTTGGACTCTCCAACGATTCGCTTTGGATCTTTCACGCCGGTTTCGATCGTTTTCTCGTTGCTTTTGGAACCGATTATGGTTTCCTGTTCTGCGAGAGATTTAACGATTGCTGATAGCACATCTATCATTGAATCCACTACTATTCCAGTCGCTGCTCGGCTGACCAGCGGCGATTGCTTCACCTGAGACATGGCTTGGTCGGACGATGAGTACAGCAAGCTCAAAGCTATGATCGTGACCAAAATATCTTGGATGATGGAGCGTGACGTACGGTTGAGACTTGATTTCGAATTTGCGTTTGGAATGTTCATTGAAAGGTTTGCCTTTTTCTATTTGTTGATTAGTTACTGAGCGACTATGGGTTGCGTACAAAACGCCGAATTCGTCGTAGTAGTTGAGGTCCGATGAAGTAGAGTGCCAGCAGGCTTGCTACAAAAATCGGAAGCGTGCTTTGTGCTATCGAATTGCCCCAGGAGGCTACGACCGGGGTTGCGGCCGTTACTCCCGCGGAGGCCAAATCCTTTGCACCGGTTAGATAGGGTTCGGGGTCTGCTAGGAACGCGGCTAAAACAGCACTCGACGCAAGTACGACCTTGTTTTTCCAAATAAATTCTGCCGCATTATCGCCGTACTTACCAACGATTTTCAGTAATTGGTCAGCTTGCCCCGATGCCATGACAGGATCCTTCTTAGCGAGGATCGCTAGGTGCTGTGCATTGACCCGAGAGACTTTGGTCATTGCAGTGGCACCACTGCTGCCAAACCGCTCGATCAAATCTTCTGCCAAGCCCGGATGCTTAGCCAACGCTTCGACTGCGTTGTCACCATGCTTGATGAAGATCGCCATATTGCGTGGTTTCGAGATAACACGAACAGCTTCGTTCCCA
>CAIOHR010000313.1 GCA_903858115.1 uncultured Pirellula sp.
ATAACTGCTTTAGCATCTTGATGTCTGCTTCGACATCGTGATTCAGCTTTCGGAGTTCGTAGTCATTAAGATCAACAGAAGGAAGACTCTCGATGTACTCCTTCGCCTCAGCAACAGAATCAAGTTCGTCGGCAAGGCTTCCCGCAGCCAAATCATCTTCTTCGTCCCGTGCCAAAAATCGCATTGCTTTCTGAAAGTCTTTGGAGGAGACGATTTTCCCACCAAGCAAATAGTCTCGGTATGTTTCCTCAAATGTCAGCGCCCGTTTGAGGCTCAACCGAAAGGCTTCGACACTCGACTCCAGGCGTTTCAGGAATCGGGTTTTGAAGATGCCAACAAGGGCTGTTTCCCGACCGGCTTCCCACTCGTGCGCCTGCTCGTCAGCGATGGATGACTTCTTGCGATATGCTTCCAACTTATAGGGAGCGAGGGTGAGCGCTTCGATTGCGACCACGACCTCGTCGTAGATGCCCCCGTATGTCGTGCCGAGGTCATACGACACGGTATGCAATCGGCGTTCAGGGAACGCAACAGCCTTGCCTTTGATCGTGGCGTTTGGATACGCCACCTTAATGTAGGGCCTGGTGTTTCGCACCATCACCTCTTCCAGCAAGTTGAAGAGGACGATGCCTGCTGACGATCCTTCTTGTTTTGCGAGTCGCCTTGCCCGTCGAAAGTAGGCGTTGAAGTCACCGATACCCGCTTCTCGGAAATAATCAGGCTGGCTCTGCGTGAAGAGCCGAATCTGGTTGGCAAGGTCATACAGGTCGTTATTGATCGGGGTTGCGGACAAGAGGATCAGCTTCTTACGCTCACCATCACGTCCTCGACCGCCGTTTCGCTGAATGATCTCATCCAGAGCAGCGTATCGGTTCGCCTTGTCGTTGCGAAAATTATGCGATTCATCGACCAGGATCACGTCGGCATCACCGTAGCGTGTCGCATCGAAACCCGTCCGTCCAAGTTCCTCCATGCCCACGACTTGTCCAGCGATTGTGGCGGTCGAAAGCTCTCGATTCCACATATCTCGTAAGGAAGCTGGGCATACAACCACGGCCTTTTGCCGGCGGTGGTAGGCAAAGTCCTCCAGGAGTTTCTTGCCGATCCACGTTTTTCCCAGGCCAACCGAATCGGCAACGATCACTCCGTCATAGCGGGCGAGGATGCGACGTGCCTTCTTGACCGAATCCTCCTGAAACTCCGCCAAATCTACGGCACTTCGGCCAAGCTCCGGTGAGTTCTCGCCGAGTTCTTCCTTGAAGTATTCGTAGAGAGCCTTGGTGTAGACCTCGTATGGCGTGTACTCCTTGGTCCCAAACTTGCTGGCATCGAGCAATTCAATCAACTGGTCCTTGAAGTCCAGTGCATCACCCCACTGACGCTCGAACCACTGCATCAAGTCCGTGACGGCTCTCACCCCGACTTCGCTCTTGATGAAGCGACGTGCGGAATCCGGCAGGTCCACACCGGCTGGATCGAGGATTGTTTCACGTTCCTGAACGTAGTCGAGGTAACTTGTTCGATTAGCGGCTTCCCGATCCACAGCGTCTTCATCGGGCAAGATCACTCGATGAACCAAGTTCAGTTCACGATTGCTTCCCAGGCCCGGCCCTGTGAAGTTGCTCGATCCAACGATGGCTGCGAAAGGGCGCAGGCGGTCATTTCGATTCAGAGTTCCGACAACATCCTGATGGAACAGGTATGCCTTGGCGTGGAGAAAACCCTTTTCGTACAGCCGGACTTCCACTTTGTCCGCCCGAAGGAAGGCAATCAACGACTCCACAAGTCGCAGCGTTTGTTCGTTGAATGGCTCGGTTTCCAAGTCGCCCTGTAACCGGGCCTTCAGTACGTCCACGTTGGAACGAAGCCCTAGATCGCTGCCTGTTGTTGGCTCGGCCCCCAGGAGCAATCGGAAAGCGCCGACTTGATGCAGGGTGTCCTTTACTGCACGGTAGCCGGAGATTGCGAAGTACGCAGAGGCCACATCAAACGGCTTGCCTGCCGTTTGCACGAGCAGGCCGTTCAGCACATCAGCCAGACGTGAAGTCTGGTTGTCGATCACGAAGGGGATGGTCATGTCAGTATTGATCCGATCTCTTCACCCAAGCGGGGTACGGCTTCCATCGTTCCACGATGTTGCCGTGACTCCAGAATGCTGTCACATGGCCGTCTTGGGAGACCACATAACACGAAACGCCTTCGTGGGCGTCACAAAGACGGAAGGCAGAAAGGTGACGTGTTCCGGTCTTCTGCATGACATCTGTGGACAGAAACTTGTTCGCAATTGCGTCACGCAGCCTTCGCTTGTGATCCGCAGCCGACACAAGGATTTTACCGCCAAACCCAACAAGATTGAGATCGCTATCGAAAACCGTGCAGCCATCGACCCCCGATAATCGGGCAAGACTTTCGACAAGTGAGAGCAAAGCGTACCGAGCTTTCAGCCACTCGTTGACTGACGACTTCCATTGCTCCGCATCGGTAGGAAGTGGGTTGCCCTTGCAAATGTCCACAAAGTCAGCCACCGCCCTTCCGAGTCCCATACTTGTCGTTGGGTACTTCAAGGAAATCTCGAAGTCGTTCTTTGTGGCCTTTGCGTCGATTGGTGTCTGGGGAAGTATCACAAAGCAGCCACCCCGTCCGGCCTCGGACGAGGAATGCAATAACTCATTCCATGCAAAGAAGACCATCTTGCTGACGTGCGATTCAAGGCGAGGCTTGGTCGCCAGTCGCTTCGCAAGCGGATCGAGCCATCTCGGAAG
>CAIOHR010000314.1 GCA_903858115.1 uncultured Pirellula sp.
ACCTGCCATACATTCAGGCATTCGTTTGCTACCCATTTGCTTGCGAATGGCTATGACATTCGAACCGTTCAGGAACTTTTGGGGCACAGTGACGTTCGTACGACCATGATTTACACGCACGTTTTGAATCGCGGCGGTAAGCGCGTTCGCAGTCCTGCAGACGGGCTGTCCAAGGGTTTTGAGGGTGATTAGACCGAAACAGCCTATCACTCCATCCAATGATTGCTAGGCCCGCAAGTGCCTGATATCATTCAGTTTCGGATCGAGGCTAGCTTGCGTGATAGGCTGCATTGGTGCGATCTACAGAGTTTAGGCTGATCCTTACAAAAACAAGTTCGGATCTTTAGTCAGATGCGGACGCCGCCAACGAAAAGGAGATGCTCCCTTGAGTCTGGAAGACGACGATGATGATCCCGATGGCTGGAGTATGCCAGTTTCATCGGAATACATCCCCGAACTTAATGAGTTAATGCTGAGGATTGAGGCTCGTTTTGAAAATGGAATCCCATTGACGCGATTGGAACGTGCTGCTCGTGAGGTCTACGGAACGATCGGCCACGTCGAATGCGACAACCTTCTTCAATTCTGGGACTCTGAATACGATCCGCTTCAAGCTATAGAATCATTCCGAATCGTAGAGGAACACGAAGTCGCCGATGCACTGTACGCTTCCCGATGGCTTCGCACCGTCGTGGCGCGGGGGATCGATTCCGAATTTCAATACCCTCTGACCGCTGCCGAAGAGTCTGAATATCAAAGACAGGAGGCAATCGTGTATTCCCTCTTTATTGGCGTGCCAACTCGACTCTACAATCTGCTAACCAATTCGAATCCAAAAGAAAAAGCCGGTCCGAACAATCCGATGGACCGAAGCGGTGGATCGGCCGCTTCCTGATGGCGAATTTACTTGCCACCGCTCGGTCAAGCAATCCCGCTGACGTCGATTTTCCATGCCCGGATCAGACTGATAGGTGTCACGATGATTTGCCAGACTTTGTTTCGGAAACATGGCCAATTGGTGTACTGGAAGATGCACTAGAAGCAATCGAGGAAAGTATACGTCAGAGGCTGCGAGACATAACCAGCCCAACAGCAGATCCTCTCCAGGAACCTGGTCACCGCGAAAGACTTCGCAGAGAAGAAGAGTGGGCGAGGAAACTTCCGAACAGAATTAGCCAAGTATCTCGCATCGGTGCTGGAGCAACTATCGCCGTTATTGGCGCGAGGATGGTAGCTATTGGAGCTACCTCCAGTGCTGTTATTCTTGCTGATGATGCGACAGTCATCGGAGTCGTAGACGACCCGTTACTCGTCGTCACTGGTGGCCTTGCCGTTGTCGGTGGCGGTCTTCTAATTGTTAGTGGCATCATTGATTGGTGGTACTACTAATGCTTGACTTCGAAATAGCTGTTCGCCAATTGGAGAATTCAGATACGACAGGCCATGCTGCAGCATCCGCCGATTTGGCTTCTGCGGTTTGGAATGGACGCGTGCCTATTGAAAAAGTGCTTGAGTTACAAGAGCACGGAAGTGATCGTGTTCGAGAGTGCATAGCATGGGCTGTCTGGGACGCAAAGGCACCTGCAGCTGCGTTGCAATTTCTTCTCGAACACGGATCAGAGGACTCCTCGGAAATTGTTCGGAACTACGCACTCAAAACATGGCTAGATTCCCCGCGACCTAAACTCGAGCATGAGCCGGGATTCTATCGCTTTTTGGACGACTCAAATTTGTCGATTCGAGAGAAAGCCCGTTCCGCGATTCAAGTCTGTAACGAGACAGAGTCGTAAAGCACGAACCAAATGTTGGACCTAAGCCCCCGACCATCCGTTTTTCGATGGATTACGTTCTGGCGGGGGCTAGGTCAACATGGTCGTTGGGAGTCACAGATTCACCATGACGAAATTCATTCATACAAGTAGTCTGCTCTCTGCTGTTGCGGCGCTAGCAATGGTTGCTATTTGCGTTGTAATCCCAAAGCTGGAATGGATCCTAGCAACTGTTGCTTTAGCAGCGTTTGCGACGGTACAGCATTTCAATTTTCGAAAGACCAGTTCTTCCCATTCACAGGATTCAACTGCGATTGACCAACGCTAAATCGGGTAAGGAAGCCCGTTGCCGGGCACCCTCCCCACATCAACTTGTCACCCCTCGGCCATCACCTTCGCCATACCAACTGCCTTGGCGAAATCCTCCTCGGTAACCAGCAAGTAACTCTGCTGCGCGATACGTGGTGAGTTGCCAAGCCAGGAACAAACCAAGTGCAGC
>CAIOHR010000315.1 GCA_903858115.1 uncultured Pirellula sp.
ATCAGCCAAGACCCAATAGGATTCGCCGGTGGTGATGCGAACCTGTATCGGTACGTGGGGAACTCGCCTACGAATGGGACTGATCCGAGTGGTTTGATTGCTCCCGTCATTGCATATGGAATTTACGTTGGAGCTCTTGCAGGTGCTAATTACTTCTTTTGGAGCAAGAATGCAGAATCCGTTGATGACTTGATCAACAATAGACCAATCCAACACACGAATACTCCTTACTCGGGACAATATTGGGTTGGAGCCGGAAAGAGTACTGCCGGGGGCGCAGTTGCTGGCGGAACACTTGCTGCGGCCCCGTGCTTGATACCGTACGCAGGGGCAATTGGAGTTGCATCTGAAGCACCACAGGTGATACGCGAATATCGGAATGGAAACTATGTATCAGGTTCGTTCCACCTCGGTATGGGCGGATTGGCTGGCTATGGTGGATATCGTGGTGGTCGACCAGTCATTAGAAATGCACAAGAACCGCCAGCTGGAGTAATGATTGCTGAAGAAGGTCCCTATGGAATGACGATCATTGTTGATGAGGGACTTGCAAATACGCCTGGTTATCTGACTCAGTCAATGGTCTTCCCTCCGACTCGACCTCTTGGCGCGCAAGGAACAAACGGCCCATTTGTTCATGGACTTCAGAACAATGGTGACTTAGGATCGATTCTTTGGTTCAATTCGCTGAGCGGTGGCGCTCCACGTCCTGGAGGACTTTTTCCAGGACCCAAGGCCCACGAATGCAGTCTCGATGAAGCCGCTCATCCAACAAAGATTCTCATTGAGTTCGCGACTGACGTCGCTCCGGACCGAAGTCGAGGATGGCCGATGTGGCCATGGCGAGGAGAAGGGACTATTCCGGACACGCATTCAATTCCGATCAGGCCTCTCCGAATTCGGATGCCAGATGGAACTATCATTCCAATCGATGACTGAGAAAGCGAGCAGAGAGTATGGTACTTAGATCTGTCAGCGAGAAGGAATTCGAGGACGCAATTGCATCGCGTCACTTGTCGGATACGTGCGGTAGCGTTACGGGCGATCTATTCGACTCCAATTGTGGTCTCATTCAAATGGGTGGGGTTCCTGTTGATGAATCGCCGTACCTTTCGGGGGCAACACGATCGTTTTTCATCGTGGATGACATGCCCTGTGTCGTCGATGTTTACGCCCTTAAGAAACATTGTGTTGCCAGTTTCGGAATCACAGTCTTTCATGAATTCGATGCGAGTTGGCATCGAGTCAAGGCGATAGAAGAACTGCTCGCTCAGGCAGGAAGATTTGAGTTGACGCATGTTTCGACCAAAGTGTCCTCCGGCGCAAGTCATGTCGGAACGCTCAACAGCAACGGCTCGGGATGTACCGTCTTTTACTCTGCAAGTGATCGCAATGAATCGATGGATTTTTCATTGTATCTTTGCGACCGATTCGCAATGCATAACACTGTCCTGATCGAAAAAGCGGTAGTCTCAAGCGAGATGGTTCTGACAAAATCAGTATGAATAAATACTCGAGAGCGGCGACACGAAGTCGCCGCAATGTCTTAGCAGGATGCGTCCCCCGCTTGCAGTGGATTGGCCGTTGATGCAAACCAGTTCGGTTGGAAGCGTTCCCGGTTGAAATCGCTAGGGATGTTCGGATAAGTCAGAGATGATTGAACTGAGATAGCGAGACATGGACGTCGAGCAGAAGACGGGCGGGATGGTCATGGATGCCAGTCGGATACGACGCGAACACGAAGCGGAAAACATCGAGCAACGCTCATCGAAGCATGCATCTTCAAAGCGCAAAGCATCGTTCCAATTCAAAAGAGTAGCTGTTACGGGCCGAATTGTGGTCGTATTTTTGGCCGAATTGAGACGGTAGAGATTTAGACCTTTTTTTGGTGTGATGGCCGAATTGTTGCGAATTTTGGAGCGGACCAATACGATGTCACGGGCCGAGTCGACTCTCGTGG
>CAIOHR010000316.1 GCA_903858115.1 uncultured Pirellula sp.
ATGCTCATTATTTTGGCTTCGGCGCTTATCTTCGGAGCCATCAAAGGTTTCGCATGGCAGGTCGCTTCGTTGGCCTCGATCGTGGTCAGTTACTTTGTGGCGAGTTATTTCCGCAACGATGTCGCACAGTGGATCAACGCACAGCCCCCTTGGAATATGTTTCTCGCGATGCTGCTTTTGTATTTCGGAACAAGCCTGGCTATTTGGATGTTATTTCGGTTGATCAGCTCATCGATTGATAAGATTCGTTTGAAGGAGTTTGATCGGCAGCTAGGAGCAGGATTTGGGTTGCTCAAGGGTGCTGCACTGTGTTGTATTGTCACGATGTTTGCGATGACGTTGTTGGGGCCGAATCAGAAGGTTGCGATCGCCAAGTCCAAGAGTGGGCGATATATCGCGCAAGCTTTGGCCCATGCCGGCTCGATCATGCCGAATGAAGTCAAAGAGGTGATCGGTCCTTACCTAGAGAATGTTGGGCAGCAGTTGGAGCAAGGCCGTTTGGCGGAGGATCCAACTGGGTTTCCGGGGGGGCCATCAACTTCCGGGTGGCCAACGAATTCCGAATATCCTTCGAGTCCCGGGTATTCGGCGAATCAAGGGAATGGGCTAGGGCAGGGGGGGGATTTGGGAATCGACCCGATTGCGGCCGGGAGCAGTATCCTCGATCGATTCCTCAACAAAAATGCCAACGCCCCTTCCTCTCAACCACAACCCCAACCCCAATACCAACCACAACCCCAACCACAATACCAACCCCAGCCCCAACCTCAATACCAACCCCAGCCTCAGTCCCAGCCACCTGCACCAAATACCAATCCTTCATCCACCCAGCCTCGCCTCCCTCAGCTGCCGTTCTAGAAAGTTGCCAAACGGAGACACTCCTTTCTTAGAGCAACTGGCTACTAACAAGCCACACAGCGGTTTTCTCGAATTACAATTAGGTGAGGATACCACTTTGAAGAATCCACCGGGGCGCAGATGCTCCGCTCACCCTGCTTCCTCTTTCTCGTTTGGAGACTCATTGATGAAACGCCACATTCGGTTTCTGGCATGCCTAGTGTTCGCCACCTGTAGCTTCGGACAAATGGAATTTGTTCATGCGGATGAACGAGAAGAACTCAAAGCACGCGTAGCGGAGTTAGAACAGCAAGCGGAACGATATTTGCAAGAAGGCAAACCTGATCAGGTAGTCCGAGTAACACGCGAACGCTCCAAGTTGATGAGCAAGCTAATGGAGCTGCAGTCGGAATTCGATCGCGAAGCGGCACGGGGAGGACAGGGCAGGGGGGGGGACAAACGCGAAAACCCTAACATGCCACCTGAAATGATGGAAAAAATGGAGCGAGCCAAACAGCAAATCAATCACCTTCGAATCGCATCTGAACATCTCAAGTTGGCACAGAAACACGACATGGCACATGACCTGATGCGGCAAGCCGAAGAAGTCGAACGCGATTTACAACAGGCTATTGCACAGCAAAAAAATCGTCAGATTGAACGAGAGCAAGTCGAGCGTCAGCGAGCTGACCGTGATAAGCGACGCCATGACGAGATGATGGAACGTGAACGACAATCCGAAAAACGCAATGAATTGGATCGCCGAGAAGGCGATAAGGAACGGCCAATTCCCGAACGAGCGTTCGTTCGACCACCGATTGTACCTCCGATGACACCACCGAAAGCTCGCGAAGAAGCCATGCAGGGCTTACAGAAAGAAATAAAGCAACTTCGAGAGGAAAACCGGGAGATACGCCAAATGATGGAACGAATCTCCCAAGAGCTCAAAAGGATGCAATCGCGAGATTAATCCTAGCCGAATTCAATCCAAAAATCTACTGACCTGAGTGACTCCTCGTTTAGCTTGAGGAGCACTCAGAATTCCTTAACGTTCATCACATCTTTCAGGCGAACTCTATCGCCATTCTCGCTCCGGTCGGGCCCGAAGTATCTCCGCTTGTGGGTCCCCAACAAACGATTCTGTCTTCGGGTCAATCGTCACTTTACGTTTCAAGATCCAAGCGATCGCGGCAGCATGACAGGCGAAGTGAGAACTCCGCATTACATCGTGATTTGCAATA
>CAIOHR010000317.1 GCA_903858115.1 uncultured Pirellula sp.
CCGATTTCCCGATTTCCATTCGTCGTCTTCTACGACGTTCGAGAGCTTGAGATTCTTGTTCTTGGTGTGATGCACACCGCTGAAGAACATGAAGCATGGTTGCGACGAACCAGATAAAAAAACTTCGAGAATCAAACTTTTTCTTGGGTGACCAACCGTTCTCCTTGCCTTTCGAACTCTTCAGAAACATCGCCAAAACACCCAGAAGTTCGGTTCCTGTCCTCTCCGTTAGTTTTCTGGAGCCCGTGCTGCAAAACCCTGGTTTTCCCAGGTTTTTTCGCATTTCTCGCCAGTTCATTTGGAGTTCTGGTGCGCCCATGCTGGCTCGGTGCATGGCGGTTCGCGGCGCTGCATTTCGCGTCGCGCACCCAAAATCGAGTCGTTTTTCGAGTCGCGTTGGAGTTTGTCAAAAAACTTTCTTTCATTGAGAAAACAGGCAAATCCAAAGCAAAGGCGGTGAGGGTTGCAATGGCTGTTAGTGATTTGACGCACCGTTGTAGCGAATGTTGCCCAAAGCACTCTGCTCAATCAGAGGAGAAGGTGCCCGGGACGTCATCGTGAAATAGATTCCAGACAGTCAGGATAGGGGTCGCAAGTGGACGAACGAGATTTCAAGAGATGCTAAAGCCATTCACTGCCCAAAATATTGAGTTCGATTTTTGGCATACAGCTACGTATGCTTCGCGGGGACTGCTTATAGCGTTTCTTCTTTCCTTTGTATGTTTGCCCTGTGGTCAGGGTATAGGCGCTCCGCCTGAGCGACCAGGAACTGGCTTACCCACGACAGTTGAGCACGACATCGCGCCTTGGGATGGGCCTGCATTCGGCATTTGGATTCCAGCGGAACCATTCGGTGGGAAAATTGATTCTTGGATTTATTTGAGGATCTGGGATGCACCAGAGCGATCCCAGAAGAAGTTTGTCTTTCCGGATGAGTCCGTTCCGAGGAGTTTGGGCGCGGTGGTGTATTTCATGGATCTGAAATCACCGAGCTCGGTCAACTGGAGGAGTCAGCCGCGTCACGAATTGAAAGGTTCGGTCCGATTCATAAAGTCGAATCGTGTCCAGCCAGTTGTCGGTGAATTCGATTTCGTATCAGAAAAAGGAACTGCGCTGAAGGGCAGATTTGAAGCTCAATGGATATCGAAGAGCCGGATTGACGAAAACGTTCAAAAGAGCGACACAACGAACTCGCGGTAAAATCTGGCGATGTAGATGGCGACTCGCCTCGTAGGCTCGAGCAGGATTCTTGGAAGCTCGGGCCACTTGAGTGTTTTGGGTCTGTAGCTATCCTCGCTGAAATCCTTTCGCTGTAACTAAGACAAACGGCAGGTAACACCGTACTGGGCAGATGGCGCTGCTACTTTAAAAATAGTAGCAGCCGTGCGCAACCACTCCGGTGTCCCGTCAGATTGATTCCTGCCCCTCGCCTAAAGAACTCGAAAGGAAGTCGATCCGGCATAAATCAATCTTTTGGCATGGATTCACCTCTGCCAGACACCTCTAGGGAGCTCCAATCGGTATTCTATAGGAGTATTATTTCGGTCCTCTCTTTTTAATACAGGCGGAAGGTCGATGGGAAAACTAGTGTTCGAGATCCTTTGTTGGCAACTGGTGATTGCCTGGAGCGTTTGTGTCGCAGAAAACGCCACCAAGCCGGGGAAATTTCATGTAGAGCATCCAACGCTTCTGAACCTAGGTTTTGAGTGGCCGATCGAAGGTGACGCCAATCGGAACTCTGCTGTCACTGTGCGTTATCGCAAGGTCGGTGAGTCGGACTGGAGGGAGGCCCTGCCACTGATGCGTATCGGCGGCGAGCATGTTTTTCGACGGAATGAACACCTCGACTACACCGTTCCCGACGGATTCGCGGGATCGATCCTAAATCTACAACCGGGCACAGAGTACGAATGTTCTTTTGATTTGAGCGATCCCGATGGCATCCTCGGAGACTCCCAGAAAACGGTCAGGGTCAAGACAAGAACCGAGCCACAACCGTACAAGGGCGGAAGGACGTTGCATGTTTATCCTCCCGACTTTAATGGACCAAGGATCGAACCGAGTTTTACAGGAATCCTTCAAGCCTATTACGGTGCGGGACTCGGCGATTGGTCAACTGTTTGGGAACGCAAAATACAGCCCGGTGACAACATCCTGGTTCACGCTGGCCTGTATCGCCCGGAGCGACTCAATTACGTCGATCCTTTGATGGCTCCTTTTGACGGATCAATGTCTCTCACGCTCAAGGGGACTGCTGAACGACCGATCACGATCAAAGCCGCTGGGGACGGCGAAGTGATTTTTGATGGAGCTGGAAATCATCGATTGTTGGATGTCATGGCCTCGCATTACCACATCTTCGAAGGCTTGACCTTCCGCAACACCGACGTAGCGATCTTCGCTGGCCAGAAAGAGGTGCTCGGGGCAGTCGGTTTGGCCGTAAAAAATTGCCGTTTTGAGAATGTCGGATTCGGAGTCTGGACAGAGAATGCCGGTTCGCGGGACTTCTACATCGCCGATAATCTATTCCTCGGACGCGATGACCGCTTTCGATTGATAGGCTGGGGTGGGCGTCAAAGATTCCCTGGTGCGCCGAGTTGGCCGGAACCCCTGTATGGCTCGCATCTGTTGACCAGCTACTATGCGGTGAAGGTCTATGGACCTGGGCATGTCATCGCGCACAATGCGGTCGCTTATTTTCATGATGCAATTGCGATTTCTACCTATGGGACTCCCGAGAAAGATCCCGAATTACGCGCTTCATCCATCGATATCTACAACAATGACATCCACCTTATGAACGACGATTTCCTCGAGACCGATGGTGGTGTGCACAACATTCGAGTCTTTGGAAATCGAGGATTGAATGCGGCAGGGGGTGGATATAGTGCGCAACCCGTGTTCGGTGGCCCCGCCTACTTCTATCGGAACTTGCTTTACAACGTTCCGCGAGGTGTCGCCTTCAAATTCTCGGCCAAGGCGGCGGGATTGTTTGTTGCCCACAACACATTGATCAGTGAAAACATGATCAGCGATCCAGCAACGAATATGCACTTTCGAAACAATCTGTTCCTCGGGAGAGATGCTTCGGGACGCGGGATACTAAAGGTAGCCCATGCGACGGATAGCTACAGTTCGGATTACAACGGATATAGACCAAACCCGCAGGTCCGCGATCAATATCGACTGGTCGCCCCCGGTCGAGGAAAGAGGATTTACGAACCGAAGGAAGAGGAGTGGCAATCGTTCGCAACTCTCAAGGATCTCGCTGCAGGTACAGGTCTTGAGCAACATAGTATTGAAATCGATTACGATATCTTCGAGAAAATTTCACCACCGGACGCAACTCGCGAACATGCCGTTTACCATGCTATGGACATGAACTTTGCGTTGAAACCAACATCCAAGGCGGTCGATGCTGGAGTTGTAATCCCGACGATCAATGACGGATTCCAAGGGAAAGGTCCCGATTTGGGTGCTTTAGAAAGTGGACAGCCTCCACCGCAGTACGGTCCCAGGTGGCTGACTTGGCAGCCGTTTTACCGCTAGGATAGCCAGCGAGTCGTATTTGGAGCTTGGTCTTCTAGCGGAATCACTTTCACCGAAATTGGCGGAGCAGGGGAATGGGACGTCTATTACAACACTTCAATAATCTGTATTCGTTTTGGGTTGTCGCGTTATCGGTCATTGCGTTCATTTGGCCATGGACCATGATTTGGTTTGACAAGCCCTGGATATTTTGGTCTCTCGCAGGTTCCATGCTGGGCATGGGTTTGACTCTGAGCCTGGAGGACTTCCGAAAAATTGGCAAGATGCCAAGCAGCCTCGCATTAGGCTTTTTGTGTCAGTACACCGTGATGCCGCTCTGCGGATGGGCAACGGCAACGCTCCTTGATTTGGAGACGGGTTTAGCAGTTGGCATCATCTTGGTAGCGAGTTGTCCCGGAGGGATGGCATCGAACATGATCACTTATTTAGCTCGTGCTAATTTGGCGTTGTCCGTTTTGTTGACACTCGCCTCGACGTTCATGGCATTCCTCTTTACGCCGCTCTGGACCAGCATCCTGGCGGGGAAATACGTTCCCGTTGATGCATGGGGGATGTGTCTATCCGCTCTTCAATTAACCGTCGCCCCTGTGATCGTTGGATTGTTGATTCGTTGGAAGCTACCAAGGATCGCGGATGGTATTGGAGCATGCGGTCCCACATTTGCGGTGTTAGCCTTCACTTTTGTAACGGCCGGAATTGTCGCAGCGAGCGCGGACGTCATCGCGACCCATTTCGGAAAACTAGCCATCGCAGCGATGGTGCTGCACATTACCGGTTTTGCGTTGGGCTACGTCGTTCCGAAACTGCTTCGCTATCCCGAATCCGTCGCGAGAACCGTGAGCATCGAAGTCGGAATGCAGAATGGCGGAATGGCTGCATCGCTCGCCAGAGAGCATTTCCCAGCACTCCCATTGGCAGCGGCAGCCACGGTCTTCAGCGGAGTGACCCAAAACATCATGGGTGGACTGATCGCTGCATACTGGAAGCGTCGAGCAACCGAAGAAACAGCGGGCGTCGATGAATCGGAAAAGTCCACCGAAAGAAACGAGAGCCAGTCTGCAGCAACATCGCAATGGGTCGATGAAAGCCACGCTTCAAATCATATCCAATAGGAACTGCACGTGTTTGACGAGTGCGTTCACTCGACTGTCGATGAAAGCGAAAGAATGAATTTTGGCTACTTAGAAAGACTTACCATCCAATTGACGGCGGGTGCTGCAATGCTTCCGGAGAAGATCCGAAGTATTCATACCAACTACGTCTTGAGGGCCCAGAGAGAAGACGGCGGGTGGGGTGGTCGAGAAGGAGGCAGCGACATCTACTACTCTTCTTTCGCGCTTCGGTCCCTCGCCATCCTTGGTGAGCTCACGGGGGAAACTGCGGATAGGGCTAGCCGATTCCTTATGTCTCGAACGCAACAACAAGAGTCGATCGTTGATCTGCTGTCGTTGATCTATAGCGCCGCATTGATCGAAGCAGCCACCGAAACCAACCCATTGCATGCAATTGCCGTCGACTGGAAGGACAACATTCGTCAACTGCTCTACCGATTGCGACGTGAGGATGGAGGCTTTGCGAGAACCGAACACGGGAATGTCGGCAGCACGTACCAAACCTTTCTTGTTGCGATCTGTTTAGAGCTGCTTGAACAACCACTGCCAGAAGACGATCCCTGTGTGGAGTTCCTGTTGTCACAGCGAAGAAGTGATGGCGGTTTCTTAGAAGTACGGGTTGCCAAACGATCCGGTACGAACCCAACCGCGGCAGCCATTGGAGCATTGCGTACATTGGGAGCGCTCCCGAATGATGTTGCGTCGTCGGCTGGTAACTTTCTCACCGATATTCAAACAGACGAAGGAGGATTTCAGGCAAACTCGAGAATGCCGATCCCTGATCTACTAAGCACATTCACAGCCTGTGTTACGCTCTGGGACTTGGAGCAACTAGAGCAGATCGATATTGCGTCTGCCTATCGGTACGGCTGCTCAATGGCTCGCGACGAAGGTGGTTTTGCAGGTTTCGAGTTAGATCCCGCACAAGACATCGAGTACACATTCTACGGGCTTGGGCTGTTGAGTTTGTTAACACCATGGCTTGAAAGTTCATCGTTGCCAGAGTAGTCCTTGCAGACCCTCGCGTTGCTTGAGCACGATTCCCTTGATTGTGTCGAGTCCTAAGTCGTCTTCCCAACGTTGCCTGGAATCATTCGATAGCGACACATTGTCTCCAAGAACTACAATTCCATTGCCTGCTTCGATCGTTTGCGTCGGCGAATCGGCTGCGCCTCGATAATGTATATCGCGAAAGACCAGTCGTTGCTCGATCATCATTCTACCGAAACGACATTCCACCGATATCGGGCTTTGCTCTTGTTCCGATAGGATCCCCAAATCCTCTGAATTCGCAAGAGGCATTCGGAGTATTTCTCGCTCCGAAGTTCCTGCGATCGCTTGTCCATCTGCAATCATGACTAGGATCCAATGCGACGAATCTTGGATTGAAAACTCGGATGCCGACTCCATGCCATCGCTTGAGATGGATAGTTGACCGTTGGAGCAATCCAACATGAAAACCGTTTGACGCAGAGGGGTTCGAAGCGTCATTGTCGTTTGCCAATCATTCATGGCATTTGCAACTTGGATCGCACAACCGATATCGCCAACCATAATGACATCATGCGAATCATGAGCATTCCTCGAATAATCGTTTGAAATCCATGGATATCGAGTGGTCCTGAAGTCCAGCCGTTTGCCTTGGAGGAAGGACTCGGATGGTGTGATAGATTCTGTTTCGTTCGTATCCTCTATTCTTGCATCTGCCTCGGAGCCAACGAGCAGGACTTTGCCAGATGCAATTGAGCCGTCCAATTGCCAATGGTTCACGGGCTCATCGAGAGGAGAACTCGTGCTCTTCAATGCGACATTCGAAAGTGGATCTACCAACAGCGATTGGCCGAGGAGTTGGCTATAGGTCCGCTGCATTCGTTCCTCATTGATCCATAGATCCCCGTTTCGAATTGCGATCGATTCGTTCGGAAAGCCAACGAGACGCTTGACTTCACGACTCGTATCGTTCGGTGCGTCTGGATCCCGAATGACAACAAGATCACCGCGCCGGAATCCTTCATATTCGGTCTTGATGCGGTTCGCTTCTCGACGCGCTCCGACGAATCGTGGCGGCATGTACTCTAGCTGTTCTCCCGTATCGATTGCGCTGGGCTCGATCAATGCGGATTCTAAATCAAAATCAGCATCGACTTGGCCGCAGTTCGGGCAACGTACCGGTATGTTGGGTCGAAGGGAATCGACACAGAAATGGAAGGGGATTTCGCATCGGTTGCATGTCCACTTCAATCTCGGTCCACGGAGCGCGGGCTCCATCGAACTTCCAGCGACCTGTGCGATGCGCGGCTTTGAACTTCGGCGCAAGAGTATCAAGCCTGCAATAGAAATCGCAACGCACAGGAACAACAACAAACCAATGGTGGACCAAACAAACCATTTCTTCGGCTTGTAATGAAAGGATGTCGATCGAGACCGTGGATCAACGGTTGCCAATTCGGTAAACGCCTCCCTCTGCTCGGATAATCCAGTCGTTATCAATCACCGCGTACGAGGAAAAGATTCGACCAGGCAATGAGTTGCGTGCGATCTCTTCGAGCTCACTTCCGATGCGGAAGACGATTGCTTCCCCCGTTTCCCCTTGGAAGTACAATTTGTCATCGACCAGCACCAGCGATGCAGAGTAGTTGCCGCCGATTCGCTTCTTCCAATTCTCTTTGCCTGTTATCGCATCGACAGATGCCGCGATCCCTGCATCGCTAACTAGCAGAATCTGATCTCCAGCCGCAACGAATGACGGCGTGTTAGGGACTCCACCTTTGTAGGTCCACTTTAGGTGCGTTTTCGTGGTATCCCCTTTGCCTGTCGGATCGATCGCCAACAGTTTCGGAATCATGTATCCTGTACTGATGTACACGAGCCCTTTGTGATAGAGGGGCCGAGGGATTACGGAAAAGCCTTCGTATCGTACGGACCATATCACCGATCCATCGATGGGCGAAATGCTTTGGACGATATCCGAGCCCGGCGAGATGATCTGCTGCTGATTGCCAACGGTAATCAACTGAGGTGTACAAAATGAGAATGGCCGTTCGGAAGTGATCCCGCGGGGCGTACGCCACCGTTCGTTCCCTGTCTTTAGATCGAGTGCTAATGTGTAAGGAGTATCTCCACCGTCGCAAGTCAGAATCAACAAGTCATTCACCACGATGGGTGACCCACCGTTGCCATGCGTTGGTGGATAAGAATGCTCGCAGTTCGACCAAACGATGTTGCCGTCGAGATCGGTACATACGGTTCCTTGGTGGCCAAAGTGAACGTAAAGTTTCCCTTCATGCAACAATGGAGTTGGACTGGCGTGCGAATTCTTTTTATGAATCGATGGCGCGTTTGCCGGTTGTTCCAATAGCGTTTTTTCAAAAACAAGTTTGCCGTTATTCGCGTCCAAACACAAAATTTTGAGGCTTTGGGCACCTGATAGATCCGCATTGCTCTCAGATACTTTCTCGGAAAAGGAAGCCGTAAAAAAGATTTTGTCCTTGGAGATAACCGGCGAAGACCAGCCGAGTCCTTTGGTTGGCGAAAACCAGATTACATTTTTGCTTTCACTCCATTCGGTCGGTAATCTCAATTCGGAAAGAGCTCCGTTTTGGTTGGGGCCTCGAAACTCGGGCCAATCTCCATACGTTATCGAGCCAAAAAATCCGAAGCAAAGGATCGACGGAAGAATAGAAAGCCCCACCGCGAAAACATGGCGGGCAGGATATAATCGGTGAGTAGTCTGCAAAATTTTATCCCTATGTTTTGAGTTGGAGCTGCTTGTGACTCGTTGGACTCGTTCAATTTTTCTAGCTACCGTCTTCACGTCCCTGTGGAACCATCTGACGGTTGGCCAAGAATTTGTCACGGAATCGGCAGACGCCAAGGTAACTTTGGTTGTCGATGGTTGCAAGTTTACTGAGGGGCCAGCGGTCGATTCTCAAGGAAATGTTTACTTTACTGACCAGCCAAACAATCGAATCATGAAGATAGATACGAATGGAAAGGTGAGCGAGTTTTTAAAGCCCGCCGGCCGAAGCAATGGCATGTTCTTCACGGAAGATGGCAAACTGATCGCCTGTGCCGATGAAAAGAACGAAATGTGGGAGATTCTCCCCGACGGATCTCATCGTGTTCTATTGAAAGATTTCGAGGGAAAAAAACTCAACGGTCCGAACGATCTTTGGATCGATGCGAAGGGAACCATCTATTTTACAGACCCTTACTATCAACGGCCTTGGTGGGAACACAAGGAAAAACCTCAAAAGAACCAATGCGTCTATCGAGTGGATCGCGATGGGGAGAATATGGTCCGAGTTGATGATGCACTTGTTCAGCCGAACGGGATCGTCGGAGATGCCAAGCGACGTGTCCTGTATGTCGCTGATATCGGGGACAAAAAGACGTATCAATACACCATTGCAACGGATGGAAGCCTCATCGACCGAAAGCTCTTTTGCTCGCAAGGATCCGACGGCATGACCATCGATAACGAAGGGAATCTTTATTTGACAAACAACGTGGGTGTAACGGTTTACAACAAGGATGGGAAGAAAGTACAAGTGATCAGCGTGCCGGAGAGTTGGACTGCAAATGTCTGTATTGGCGGAACCGACCGAAAGACTCTCTATATTACAGCATCGGATTCGGTCTACTCCGTGCGACTTCGAACGTCTGGACTATAAACGCTCTCTTGATTGAAGAATTGTTGTGCCGAACTCCACTGATTTTGATGCTTGGCCCTGTGTGCATACGTTGACGCAATTATGGCAGCGGTATGCCTTTGCCAACGATGCAGGTCCTTATTTATTGATTCCGAAAGCGGTCATGCAGCCTCAATCGGAGGCTGAGATTCAATCGATTTTTCGAGAATCCAAACGACGTAAAATACCCGTCACTTTTCGAGCTGGCGGTACTAGTTTGTCGGGGCAATCCGTGACCGATGGTTGGTTGGTTGATATCGGTCGCCACTGGCGCGCGATCCAGCCACTCGACAACGGAGTACGGGTTCGAGTGCAGGGAGGTGCGATCGGCGGATTGGTCAATGCGAAGCTTCGTGCATTTGGGCGAAAAATTGGTCCTGACCCTTCGTCGATCAATTCAGCAATGATCGGCGGGATGCTCTCCAATAACTCGAGCGGGATGTGCTGCGGTGTTGCCAACAATGCGTACCACACGATTGACACGGTTCGCTTTATACTGCCCGATGGGTCTGTTTGGGATACGTCATTAGCACACGAAGCGGAACGTTTCGAACGAGAGCAATCTCGGATCTCCAACACCCTTCTGCAAATCCGTCATGAAATTCTTTCGAATGCTACGTTGCTGGCGAGGATTCGCCACAAGTATCAACAGAAAAACACCGTCGGCTATTCGATCAACGCCTTCGTGGATTTCGAAAGCCCCATCGATATCCTCTCGCATTTGCTAATAGGCGGGGAAGGCACCCTCGCTTTTATTTCCGAAGCGGTCCTCAAGACCGTACCGGACCATCCTGAAAAAGCGACCGCGCTGACGTTCTTTTCAGATGCGAATGCGGTTTGCGATTCCATTCCTGATTTGATCGATGTTCAGTGCGATGCCGTAGAGTTTATGGACCGAGCCTCGCTGGAGTCCATTCGCAACCTTGAAGGGGTGCCCGATGGATTGGCGGACCAATTGAATCAACACGATCGATTGATGGGGCTGCTATTTGAGTTTCAGGCTCCGACAAAAGAGGCCTTGCGAGATCGCATCGAACTGTTTCATACGCGATGCGCGCCTGGCATGCGTTCGCTTTCTTCGGTGGAATTCACGCAAGACAAAAAGAAGCAAACGAATCTCTGGAAATTGAGAAAGGGAATGTACCCTGCGGTAGCTGCGGTTCGAGCACGAGGCGAAGCGGCAATCTTGGAAGACGTTACATTTCCAGTCGACAAACTGGGCTCTGCGATATTGGAGCTTCAGAGCTTGTTCAGCAAACATCACTACGACAACGGCATCATCTTTGGCCATGCACGCGACGGCAATCTCCATTTTGTCATCACGCAAACCATGGAAAGCCAAAAAGACAACGATCGTTACGGTCGTTTCATCGACGACATGGTCGATCTGGTAGTGCATCGCTTCGACGGTGCTCTCAAGGCGGAGCATGGGACGGGACGCAACATGGCGCCGTTCGTTGAGACAGAGTGGGGCCCCGAGGCCGTCGCTATGATGCATCGATTGAAAAAAGCCATTGATCCGGATGGTCTGCTCAACCCTGACGTCATCCTCACTTCGAACCCAAAACTTCATCTTCAGAACATCAAGGATCTACCTGTCGTAGAGGAAGTAGTTGACAAGTGCATCGAGTGTGGAGCATGCGAGCCGCGTTGCCCAAGCCGAGACTTTACTCTTTCGCCACGGCAACGCATAGTACTACGGCGTGCCCGCATGCGCTTCATTGCAGAAGGGAAGCTGGAACTAGCCAAAGAACTCGACCGGGAGTATGAATATGCAGGCAAAGCTTCCTGTGCCACGGATGGACTTTGCGCTATCGATTGCCCGGTTGCGATCAATACAGGAGATCTTATCAAACAATTGCGCATCGAAGCGACGGGTGCAATCGACTCTCGTATGGCCATGCTATTGGCGAAGAACTTTGGCATTGCCGAAATCGCAGTAAATTATGCGATTAACTATGGGCTATTCGCCAATTCCTTGGTGGGGACCAAAACCCTTCGCACCATGACACATTGGATGGCACGGTTGTTTCCTGGGCTACCGCAATGGCACGGCGGATTGGCAGAAAACATGGGGAGAATTGACCGATCGTCACTCCATGCCATGGAAGAGTCGGAATGGATCTATTGGCCAACCTGCATGTCACGGATGATGGGTGGCACCGCAGATGTGCTTTTGAAAGTTTGCGATCGGGCGGGTGTTTCCATTGCCATACCGAACAATGCGAATGGAAAATGTTGCGGTCAAGCGTTTTCCTCCAAAGGCTACTTAAGTGCAGCCCTGTTCAAGCAATCGGAGCTGTTCGATGCGATATGGGATTGGAGCAAGCATGGTGAACGACCTGTGGTCTTGGACCTTGGTTCGTGTACATCTTTTTTGAAAGCAGGTTTGAGGGACTTGGACCCCGTCCGTAAAGATCGGCTGAAGAAGTTGCGAATCGTCGACTCGGTAGAGTTGGCCGTTGCTTTGTTACCATCGCTTACCATCAAGAAGCGCGAGGATGCGATCGCCATGCACTCGGTTTGCTCGAATCTCAAGAGCGGTTTGGATGCCCCGATGTTGCAATTGGCTATGGCTTGTAGCGATCAAGTAATCCAGCCTCACGAAGGAAAGTGCTGTGGAATGGGAGGAGATCGAGGCTTTGAGTTGCCCGGGTTGGTGGAGAGCGCCGGCAAAGATATCGGGCCTACAATGGAACAGACTGGTTGTGCCGAAGGCTACACCAACGCCAGATCCTGTGCGATAAGTCTCGCGACCAGCAGTGGCCGACATTGGAAAAGTCTTTTCCATCTCTTGGAGGAATGTACTCGGGATGGCTAATGGGTAAACAGGCAATGGTGAATAGCGATTTGCAAAGTGAAAGTGAACGCGATGCGAAATTGGAGAATCGACCTAGAGCACTGGACTGATCGTTGCGTCCAACCATGGATCAATTATCGACTGCAGCGTCCTTACCCGCCAAGAAAGAACAACGAGTCGATTGGTGCTTATGGCGAGCGACTAGCCGTGATCTATTTGAATCGTAAAGGTTATTTCATCATCGAGCATTCGTTCCGCACCCGTTCTGGCGAGATCGATATTGTTGCCGCTTGGAAGAAGAGGCAAATCGTTTTTGTAGAAGTGAAGTCATCTTTGGTTCAACACGAGAACGATGGTGGCCCTTCGGATCGCGTTCACGAGCAGAAACAGAAAAAAATCACTGATGTCGCTTTGCGGTTTATGAAGCAGCATCGATTGTTTGGCACGCCGGGAAGAGCGGATGTCATCGAGGTTATCCTTCATGGTCCAGACGGAAAACCTTCGTTTCGTCACTTCGAGAACGCCTTTCAATCTATAGGGACCTATCAGATGCTTAGGTAGATGGAACGAAAGACCGACGAAAACTAAAGGTCGTTGGCAATCGAAACAACGCGAGCATCCGCCATGGAGTACCAAAGCAAAATCTCATGGGACTTGGTCAGCCAAAAGTTCGAGCGTTTTTCACACAACCAATCGCTGAGTAATCCAAATCCTTGCTCCGTAACGGCCTTTCGAATGGTGGTGCTATGCTGCTTCGGAACGGTATATATCTGAATCTCCCATTTCGGACCGTACGAGCCTGATTCATCCATCGAATGGGACGCAGAAAGACCCAAATTGTGCTTGATGTAGCGACCCGCCAGTATCGGTAAATTGCCGAGCGAGTCAGCGACTTTATACCGATTATCCGTGAACATAAGCTCCAACTGCTCAAACTGCGGCACGGATGCCAGCGCTTGTGATATCGATTGTGCACCGACGGGATACGCCAACGCCGAAGATATCTTGCTTTTCGATGTCGTTGGAATCAATCGATCGGTCATAATGAAATGCAATCCAGACAGCAGAGGTTCAAGTCTTTCTCAAAAACAACACTCCCGGATTCTACCAATAGATCATCGATCGCAGGAAGGGAGAACAAATCGGGTTTCTCTAGCACGTAGGGTATAGAATACCGATCGAATCATTGCTGCTAACGCCCCGAATGCAATCGCATGCCATGCATGTCGTCGTCGCCATGTTTTCGAATCTTCATTATCGTCTTCTCGATATCATAGTTCACACGTCGAAAAACGATCGTCTCACCGTCAAACAGAACGTACGAGGCTCGCGGATCTTCGTCGCGTGGTTGCCCGACCGACCCTACGCTACAAAAGAGTTTTTGCCCTCGAACCGCGTATTTGTATCCACAATCTGCTGGTGCCTTATAGTCCCACCCTAATGCGGGACACTGCACGAACAGGCCTGCAATGTGCGTGTGTCCGCCGAAGCATAGCTTATCAAAACCAGCAAACACGGAGTCCAATTTGGCTGTCGAGTAGATGCATTCCGGGAACAGATAGTCATGAACATGGTCGCAAACAGTCGCAAGGGTCCGGCCCGTAGCCGACAAGATCTCCAAGACAGTATATGGACTTGGCATTCAATTGACGTGCATCATCCAGCACCGCCTGAAGAGCCTCGAGATTGCCATGAATATCACTCAAGATTGCAATCATGATTTGATTTCAGGTCCATTGTACGGGGATATGCTTAGAGCAGTTCTCTCATATCCTTGTTATTTAAAATTCTCGATCGAGAACTTGTCTTGAACAGAATTTCGGATCGCCCAACTCATAAACACTTTTCTACTCTTGTCAAACACGAGGGGTTGCCAGTGCGAAAGAAACTTCAAAGGTACTGCCAACACCGAGTTCGCTCTTGACTTCGACCGTCGCAGAGATCCAATGGCAAAGGTGCTTCACGATGGCCAACCCTAGTCCGGTGCCACCCATGTCTTGCGATCTGGCTTTCTCGACGCGATAGAATCGTTCGAAAACTCGGTCGACATCTTCCGGAGGAATGCCAATTCCTGTATCTCTTACTTGTACGATGCATCGGTTTTCCCTTCGAAACGTCTGAACGTACACATGACCGTCGGGTTTATTGTACCGAATCGCATTTCCGAGAAGGTTGTTGAGAATCGTCTGAAGGGACTCCAAATCTGAGAGGACTTCGATAGACTCGATGGGTGCGAAATGGAGAGTTACGCTGTTGGATGATGCCACGGGGTGATGATCTTCGATCACTTTCTCGACAACGTCCGTGATCTGAACCGGTCGCTGCACCGGTTTTTCAGGCTGTGCCTGAAGGCGGTTTAGCTGCAATAAATCGCGAATCAAGTTATCCAATCGAGCGGTTTGTTCACTGATTCTCTCGACGAACCGATGGGAAGCATGCGGGTCCTCCAAGGCCCCCATCAGTAATGTTTCCGCATATGCTTTGATAGCCGACAATGGCGTCTTTAATTCATGAGAAACGTTTGCCGTAAAGTCACGGCGCAGATTCTCAAGTTGCTTTATCCGAGTCTCATCGGTCACCGTCAACAGAACAGATACCGGACCCGATGGAGGGTCTGTTGCCTTCACTGTATCTTTGTGAAGCGGGGATGCGCGCAATCGGAGCCAAGTTTTCTCGGTACTCATCTCCAGTTCAATCTCCGACGCGCGCCCCGATGCATTGGTGGAAGAAACACATTCGACCACAGAAGGAATGCGCAGTACTTCGATGAGTCGTTGACCGACGTTGGCGCGTTCGATGGCAAGGAGCTTTTTGCCTGCAGGATTACAAAAGATCAAACGCAATTCCGTATCGAATGACAATATCCCAATGGGCATGTTTGTCATTGCACTCGACGAGTTTTCGTGCGAGGTACGGACCGAATGAATCTGCTCTCGCATGGAGTCTGCAACAGCGTATATTCCTTCCGAAAGCCACCCGTCGGGACTGGGGTGTTTCGGCAAGGGGGTCTCTCGGCGGAGACTACCTGCAATCGATTGCATCCAACGAACATTGGTTTCCGCCCGACGATTGTTTCTGATCCAGACGATTGCTCCAACGATACTCAGAGCAGAGAACAAAAGAACGCCAGGAGTAAATGCTCCTATGGCTCGGGTGACGTTTGCTTTTTCATATCTTCGAATCAGAGTTGCTGTCTTTCTTTCTGAGTTTGGTAGACTCCACGCACGGCGTGCTTCCAGCCGATAGAATCCGCTCGGCTCCGACGACCAAATAGTCTCTGGAGATGTTGGGCTACCACTGGCTGTGCCCCATCGCAATTCGCCGTCCGCGATATGTTTTTCGAATGCTACGACGGACGTGCTATCCGAACGCAAATCTCTCTCCTCTAAGTCAACCAAGTCTCGCTGTGCGGAGGTTTCTTGCAAAGTTCTCCAAGCTTGAAGACGAGCGGAGTTAAATGGAACCTGAAGTGCATAGCCGATCAACGCACCTACGATTCCAGAGCCAACGACCATCAATATGGATTTTTGGATTTTCGTCGGCATGCGTCAGCTCTTTCTTCCAGAATTGATCATGACTGACTCGCCCTTCGCAATCGATCCATCAATGCGACTCCTATTCCAGATTCGTTGACCTCTTCGCAAAAGATCGTCCTCACACCTGCGTCGTCCGCTTGACGGAAGAAATCGAATAATCTCGCCGAATAATCCTCTACGGAATCACAATACAGACATCGGGAACACGAATCGGTTCCGCTAGATTTGTTTAAACCAATAAACCAAGCCTCTTGATTCACGCCAGGCAAATGCCCATGAACGAGCGTCACATGGGCGCGCGGTTGGTAATGTCGGTGCCGAAGTCCGGGTGAATTCAATACTGCATTCTCTAAGTCTACATGGCCAGAATATGGAATGATGGAGGGACATACCTTGACAAGTTCTTCCCAAGTGATCTTTCCAGGTCGAAGAATCCGCGGATGCTCGCCCGTTGCATCGACAACCGTACTTTCCAATCCAATATCGGTAGGGGGACCGCATACGATGGCATCGATTCGTTGATCCAAATCTTGTTGAACCGCTTGCCAGGTCGTCGCACTTGGAGAACCGGAACGATTCGCACTCGGAGCGGCAACCGGAATCTGCGCGTGTTTCAATATAGCGTGCGCCCATGGGTGGGACGGTATTCGAATGGCTACCGTGTCCATTCCTGCGGTCACAACATTCGAGACCAGTTTTGACTTGGGAAAAACGAGTGTGATTGGGCCTGGCCAAAAACGGACCATAAGCCGTTTTGTGGCTGCTGTGACATCCAAGACCAGCGGATAGATCTGTTCAAAGCTAGCGACATGCACGATCAATGGATTGTCCGTCGGTCGCCCTTTTGCTTCAAAGATACACCTGATCGCTTCGTCGCTGCGTGCATCGGCCCCCAGTCCGTAGACCGTCTCTGTCGGAAAAGCAACCAACCCGCCGTTCGCTAGCAATTCGCCAGCCGTCGCTAGTTGGTTTTCATGAATATACACAGTCTTCATTCTTTGCAGTTCTCTATGGCGATTCGGGAATCCAAAATCTAAACTGAATCAAATGGATAGCAAACCTGCCAGCATACAAAACCTATTGGAATCCGATGGATTTGGCGAATTGGCCACTTCGGTGAAGGTGTCGTCGAAGCGTTGGGCGATGAATTTCTTCCCAAATCTACGCGACGCTTCGATTCGATGGTCCGAGGATGATGCTGGAGCATTGGCCGCATCGGTGGCATATTACTTGGCATTATCCCTTTTTCCATTGATGCTTTTGTTGACCTCGGGAATCGGTATCTTTCTGGAATTTTCTAGTTTGGGCCGGGATGCCGAATACAAAATTCTGACGATCGTGGAGCAGCAAGCTTCTCCGGTAGTGAAGCATCAAATTGAGGAAGTGTTAAAGCAACTGAGAAATCAATCGGTGGTCAGCGGGCCCTTTGGTGTGGTGACTGCCATCCTCGCCGCCATCGGAGTCTTTGCTCAGATCGATCGTGGATTCGATCGCATCTTTCGCATTCCAACGAAAAGGGAGGCGACAGTTCGCCGTACCATCTATCGGTTGATTCGACATCGATGTTTTGCTTTTCTGATGCTCGTCTGTTTGGGCGGAACCATCCTCGTCTTGTTTGCAACAAGTATGATATTGTCGCAACTGCGATCCATGACGGGAAGCAATCTCCCGAGCTTGAAACATGCGTTTGGCGTCTTTGACTTGGGCTTTGCGATCCTAACCAATGCGACGTTGTTCTCATTGGTTTATCGATGGTTACCCAAAAAACCAGTCGCTTGGTTCGATGCCATGCGAGGCGGGTTGCTCGCAGCCATCATTTGGGAGTTGGGCCGTACCGCAATGGGAATGTTTTTGATTGGGATGCGTTATACGTCAGCCTACGGTGCTATCGGATCATTTATCGCGATTCTGCTTTGGTGCTACTATGGAATCTCGATCTTGTTTTTTGGTGCGGAGTATGTCCAGGTTTTGGAATTGAAAAGACGGGTACGAGAAGCCGAGCTTCAGCCAATTCCGGTGACGCAAGAAAACATAAACGATATAACAAACGAAGTTGGTTACAATGAGTTGCCATCCGAGGGAGTCACCTTTAGTGAATCGGGGAGGCAACTTTCTCTACCTGATGGATCCAAAGATCGATTGCAGCCCCGTCGAATCTCCTCCATTCGATAACGACAGCAGGTGCCATGGCTAACAACTTAGTGTCGATCGGTACGGATATCGTCGAGTGCGTTCGAATCGCACAGATGATTGAGAAGTATGGAGAGGTTTTTCTGCAACGAGTCTTCACTCAGAAAGAAATCCAATACTGTTCCTCGCGGAAAGCAGCCACGCAACACTATGCTGGTCGATGGGCAGCCAAAGAAGCCGTGATGAAGGTACTCGGCACTGGATGGTCCAAGGGGATCCACTGGACTGACCTTGAAGTCATCAACGAAATCTCCGGCGCACCGCAACTAATTCTCTCGGGTCGAGCTGCGGAGATTGCCAAAGAACGTGGAATTCGCGAAGTCATGTTATCCATATCGCATTGTCGAAGTTATGCAACCGCCTTTGCAACTGGTGTGTCATGAAACAAGCTGGCCTCATGGCGAGAGCCAAAAGACTGCTACTCGCGATGGCAGTCCTTTACGTCTCTCTTTTGGGGGCTCTCGTGTTCTTCGAAACAACGTTACTCTTCCCCGCGCCGTCACCAACGGCAGGGGAATGGAATGCAGCTAAATTCAAAGCCAAAGAGGAATGGGTGGAAAGCCAAGATGGGACCAAGGTGCATGTTTGGTGCATGCAACACGACAGCCCAAAAGCCACAATCATTTTCTCCCATGGAAATGGTGAATCTCTCGGGTTCCTCGGTTGGGAACTGGCTGAGTTACGTGACAAATGGTCCGTCAATGTGATCGCCTACGATTTTCGCGGCTATGGTAAAACGGGCGGTGCAGCAAATCAGAAGAGCATCCTGGAAGATGCGGTTGCCGTTGGCACCTGGACAAGCAACCAAACTGCATGGAATACCGTTCCCATCGTCCCTACGGGACGCTCGCTCGGGGGCGCCGCAGCCTTGGAAATGGCGATCGAGCTGAAATCTCCTGGGCTAATCCTCGATCGAACATTCTCATCGATTGTGGATATCGCTGCTTGGCACTATCCCATGTTTCCTGTTCGCTGGTTGATACGCAATCGCTTTCTGGCGATCGATCGGATATCCAAATACTCAGGCAAACTAATGCAACTGCACGGAGATACAGATACGATTGTACCTTTGCGTTTTGGAAAGAAGCTGTTCGATGCTTGCCCATCTACCAGCAAGACATTTTTGCAAGTGCCGGGATTAGGCCATAACGATGAATGGCCTGAGGAGTTTTGGGAGGCAGTTCCTCCTTTTCTGACCCAATTGAAGAATGGACGTTAAGTCTCTTCGTGGGCATTCATTTGATGCTGCGCTTGATTCAGTCGTGAGTACGTGCCTTTCAGTGCAAGCAGTTCGTCGTGGGAACCGATTTCGGTGACGCGACCCTTCTCCAACACGATAATGCGATTCGCTTTTCGCAGAGTGCTGATGCGGTGCGCGATCGCAATCGTCGTACGCCCTTGAACGAGAACATCCAAAGCTTCTTGAATCTGTCGTTCTGTTTCCGTGTCCACGGCCGACGTCGCTTCGTCCAGAATGAGGATCCTCGGGTCTGTTAACAAAGCTCTTGCAATCGAAATGCGTTGCCTTTCACCACCGGACAACGCTTGGCCTCGCTCACCGACCAGCGAATCGTAGCCGTCTGCTAGTTTCAAAATGAAGTCATGCGCTTTTGCAGCCCGAGCGGCAGCAATCACCTCTTCGCGAGTTGCACCAGGTTTTCCATAGGCAATATTGTCAGCGATCGAACCAAAGAACAGGAACGGCTCTTGAAGAACGATGCCGATGTTGCTGCGATACTCATTGATCGGAAACGACCGAATGTCGGTGCCATCCACCAGGATCGCACCACTTGCGACATCATAAAATCTACACACGAGATTGACCAACGTGCTCTTACCAGCCCCGCTGGGACCAACCAGGCCAATCATTTCGCCGGGTTGAATTTTCAAACTCACGTTGTGGACCACTTGTCGCGAACCATAGCGAAACGTGATATCCCGTATTTCAATTTGCCCCGCAACTCTGCCTGGGTGGACTGGCTTCTCTGGTTCAGAAACGCTCGGAACCCGGTCCAAGATCTCAAAGATGCGGTGCGTTGCGGCGGCTGTTCGTTGGGCATTGGCCAATAATCGACTCATGTCGTCCAGTCGAACATAGAGCCTCCCCACACACAGGATAAATGCCGATACCACACCATAGGTGACGGAACCATAGTAAATTTGGTACGCACCATAGGCCCACACGACCAACAGACCGATATCGGTTAACAATGTAATGATCGGTGAGAATGCAGCCCAAACACGATTGACCCGATGATTGGCGCCGAGAACATGATCGTTGCTATCTTGGAATCGCTTCACCTCACGGTTCTCTTGGGCAAAGGCTTTCACCACGCGAATCCCAGGGATTGTATCGGCTAGCACGTTGACCATTTCTGCCCAAGCGGCACTGCCGCGTGCAAACCCCGCGCGCATCTTTCCCTGGACACTGGCTACCATCCAGGCGATAAAGGGAAATGGCAATAAACCAACGATCGCCATCATCGGGTGAATGTAAAACAACGCGACTCCGGTCATCACGATCATCAATAGATCGGTCGCAAAATCGAGCACATGAATCGAAAGAAAGTCACAGATACGCTGAGTGTCGTTGCTGATCCTCGAAATCAAATCTCCCGTTCGTTTTCCTCCAAAGAACTCGAGTGAAAGTTTTTGAAGGTGAGCGTACGTCGCGTTGCGAAGATCTGCGGAAATCTGCTCGCTCACTTTCGCCAACACATAGGTCTTGGACCAACTCAACAACCAACTGAGAATCGCCGCTCCAAGCATCCCCCCGAGAATCCAAGGTACCAAGGAGTACTCGGGTTTCGGAATCTGCTCGACATCGATTCTGAAAGACTTATCGTCGATCAACTTTTGTTGAATCTCGTGCAAGCTCTGCGCTGGATTAAAAACGCGATCGACCAAAGGCACCATCAGAAGCGTTGGCAACAGCGCTGCCGTCGTGCTCAACCACGTCAACAGAAAACCCAACAAGATCATCGGCAAGTGGGGCTTCGCGAATCGATTCAATCGAAGAAGGGATCGGCTGGTATCCGGCACTGCCGAGGGAGCACAGTTGGAGCAGACCGACTGTCCTTTGGACATCGTGCCGCCGCAGGAGGGACAGATGGATGGGGCCCGCTCTTCATTCGGTTTCCCTTCGAGAAGTTGTTTGTACTCCTTTGCCAAAAGAGAAGCTGCACTATTGTGCTTTGTCGTGAATCGCCAAGACTGCAGCAACCGATCGGATCCGAGCACTTCCAAGAGAGCCAGCCCAGATCGATCAAGCTTTCTTAGGTCCACAATCTCCGCATGCGGGAATCTTTCCAACTGACCAGGCCGTTCTAAAGCCGAGATAGGTTGAAATCCCAATACACCTCGATCGGTCAACAAAACGAGACCGCGGCCAAACTGAAGCTTCTCGTCGAGATCGGGCTCAAACCAAGCCAAAATGGACTCGTCGGCCAATAGAGATCCACGAACCAATTCCCGAAAATCTGTCGGTAACTGTTCTACGGGGATAACTTCAAGTGAGTTAGGAGCGGAATGCACTTCAGATTCTTATACCATCAGGACGAGCACGAGAATGGGACTCGCAGAATGGTAATGGAAACCCCCTTTCCTGTCTTGGTCGAATTCAGCAGCCTAAGAATTTCGGCCACGAGGCCGTCGCCAACTCCCGCAGATCTGCCGCACGGATTACCATGAGTACCTTCTTCCTACAGTCCCTCCTCCACCATGAGCCATTGCACCTATGCCGAAACATCGATTTGAAGCGAAGAAGTTCCGTGCGAAAGAAGGAGAATCCGTCGATCTCACGAAGATATCCACGAAAGCAGGGACCGAGTTTTCAAAAAAACAGGAAGGAATTGATTCACTTCTCGAAGACAATACGGCCCTTTCCGAGGGGCAATCCAAACTGTTTGCGGCTGGCCAACGCTCCGTATTGATCATCCTTCAAGGGATGGATGCCTCCGGAAAGGACGGTACGATCCGCCACGTCATGCATGGGGTAAACCCGCAGGGGTGTCGTGTATTTAGCTTCAAAGCTCCTAACAGCGAAGAAGTGCTGCACCATTTTCTTTGGAGACCGATGCGGTTCATGCCCGAGCGCGGCATGATTACGATCTTCAACCGATCGTATTATGAAGAGGTCATGGTCGTACGAGTCCATCCCGAGTTTCTAGAGGCTCAACGACTGCCACCGTACAAGAAACTTGGGGACCTTTGGAAGAAACGATACAAAGAGATTCGTACCTTCGAAGAAACGATCGTCTCCAGTGGCACTTCGGTTCTCAAGTTCTTTTTGCATGTTTCGAGAGAGGAGCAAAAGGCTCAACTCATGGAACGACTATTGGAACCTGAGAAGAGATGGAAGTTCAACGCTCGCGACCTTGACGAACGCGGCAAGTGGAATGAGTACCGTGCCGCATTCGAGGATGCCATCTCCGCGACAAGCACGAAGACCGCTCCCTGGTACATCATTCCAGCCGATGACAAATGGTACGCGCGAGCTGCGATCGCCGATATCATTGCAGCACACCTAGAATCGCTTGACCTGGAGTATCCCAAAGTCACCAAGGAAGACGAGGCGCAATATGCCCTTTTGCTCGAACGGCTTAAGAACGATTGATGTGGCACGATTGATCCTTTGTTGCTGTTCGCTATGGTGTTGCTGTTCGCTATGTCTCCCATGCTGCCGTGGCGAGGAAACAAAGGCAACCATCGTAAAAAACTTTCTTTGCCCGTGGGGCGATGTCGTTCCGCAATCAACCACGTTTGAAAGTTGGCTCCATGGCGATAGTTTTCATTTTCGGTTTACCGTGGAGGACTCCGAAGTCATCCTGCAAGAAAAGTGGACGGGAGAAGATGCGATCGAGAACGAAGACCGAGTCGTCTTCGCCATTGCAAGCGATATTGAATTCGGAAAGCTCTATTGTATCGAATTGGATGCGCAGGGCCGGATACGCGATTCAAAGCGGGACATTCGGCATCTAGTGGACACTTCGTGGACATGCGATGGTTTGCTAACCACCAGTCAACGGACCGATACCGGGTATATCGTTTCCGCAACCATTCCAATTGCCACATTGACGGCTATTGCCCATCATCCGATCGATGCCAGTTCGAAGATCCTCGTCGGGTTATTTCGCGCAGATCATTACCGTTCCTCAAATGCTGCAACGTGGAGCAGTTGGCAACTACCCGCAACGTTGGCTGATACGCCATTCGTTCGGTCTGCGTTGAGCCGTTTGCCAATGAACGGTGGTAGTCTTCTAAATCCTGTGGAGTCAACGCGTGCACGGTCGTTGCGAATTGCACGAGACAAAGTTCGTCGTGATTGGTACGACCATCTACAACGAGAAGTTGTGAAAAAGCGGGCCGAGCAGTGGTTTGATTCGCTCGCAGATTTTCCTTCGATTCCAGAGTTGTGGACAATTAGCGAGGTAAGGTCCATTGCGGTCGCTAGCGAACGTCCGCTCGAATGGAATGACTCGTTCAAAGAGCCGCTCGTCTATCGACCTTTTTCACTTTCCATCTCGATCGATGAATTCGAACAACGCGGAAACAGAGTAAATGGAATGGTCGTGGAACTGACCGAGGAAACTGCCAGCGAACGAGTCGGGATTCGATGTGATCAAGGCCGAATATGGTTCGAGCTGGAGGCAGCCAAGCTAGCACAGAGTATGTCTCTCGCAACCATCGATGCGCATGTCGTCGGTCCCGGAGATTCGATCACCGTCACGTCTGAGGGAACAGGTAGTGTGCTGGATCTTTCGATTCATCTCAATGGAGAACGATTGAAAGCGATAGCGGTACTGGAGAATCAGCCACGCGCGATGCCGTCGGAATCAGTGGTCGATGCGCGACGGCGGTGGAAATTGAACTCGTTTCAAACGCCACTTGATTCTTTGCAATGGCGAAACCGCGTATTGAGCGAGATTGAGCTCCGATCGCTGGACGATCGCGCTCGATTATTAACGTGGGGCGAGCAATCCGATGCTGAGCATACAGCGTGGGTCGATCATTATGCGAGACGAATCGACACCGAAGGTGGTTACCTCTTAGAGAGCCTCCGTCATTATCGATAGATAGTCGTGGATCGCTCCGCCGATCCTCCCCCCTCCCGCCGTCCTTCCCATCCCATCGCCCATCCCACTGTCCCCCGCTCCAAGTACTATTTTTCCATGTACTACCTTATACAACTCTGCTACATGCACTACTTCACAGCAATCACCACTTTTCCAAAGTGCTTCGCCGATTGCAGATACTCAAATGCATCTGGAGCTTCATCGAACGAAAACACTTGATCGATGCTTGGTTGAATTTGTTTTGATTCAATGAATGAGTTCATCTCTATAAACTTATCCCGCGAGCCAACATAGATTCCGTTCAAGCGTACGTTCCTGGCTAGAAGCGGAAACAAGCTCGTGTTGGGAGCACCAAAGCCCGTGAGGACTCCGATCAAGGCGATGTGCCCGCTGGCTGCGACGCACTTCATGGACTGCTCAAGAGTTCCCGGTCCTCCGACTTCGACGACATGATCGACACCGTGTCCGCTGGTGATTTCCCAAACTTCGTCTGCCCATTGTGGATGCTCACGATAGTTAATCGTTTGCCAAGCACCCATGGCTCGCGCACGCTCTAGTTTTGCATCGCTACTCGATAGGACGATCGCGCGAGCTCCGATCGCGGTCGCGAATTGAAGTGCAAAGATCGAGACACCGCCAGTGCCGATACAAAGGACGGATTGACCTGAAGCGAGTCCGCCACGGGTGGATAGGGAGTACCAAGCGGTTAGGCCAGCGCATGGTAGAGTACTCGCTTGTTCAAAACTCAAGCTTGGTGGGATTTCAACAACACCTGTTTCAGGTAAATCGACCACCGATTGGAGCATCCCATCGAGAGTGCCTCCTAAGTCCTGTTTATGGTGTGCTAGATCAAAGGAGCCGCTTTGCCACGTCTGAAAGAAGCAGCCCGCAACTCGGTCACCGACTTTCCATTGTTGGACGTTGGAGCCCACGGCGATGATCTCGCCAGCTCCATCGGACGCGGGAACTCGGTTGTCGACTTGGCGACCGGCAAGGTTTCTCCAGGCGATAATGTCACGGTAGTTTAGGGATACCGCTTTGACCTGCACACGAACCGAGTAGGGAGCTAGGGCGTCCGGCAATGGTCGATCCGCACGGACTAGATCGTAAGCGTTGGAGATCTTTGAAAAAAACCAGGATTTGGAGAACATAAACCGACCTATGGAAGGCAAAAACGTACATTCTGATCTTGTTCGGTTAGAACACGACGATATGCTTTTGGCAAGTCGACGGTTCAGGCCGTCGGCTGAATGGTAAGGAGGGTAAGCGAATGGCTAGCGGCATCATTGGAAATGATGTGCCCCGTAAGGGGTTGCGGGTTCGAGTCCCGTGCCCTCCGCTCCCAAAGCCAGTGATTTCACTGGCTTTTTTCGTTTCCCCTGGGATTGGTAAGGTTTTCTTCCGGTGGTTGCAGTCCTTCGCTAACACTTGCCGCGTCGGATTCTGCGTCGGAATTCTTTGCGACTATCGCTTGCTCATAATTGGAATCAGTCACAAGCAGGTAGTTCTTCTTCGCGATTGCCTCCGTGTTTCCCAACCAAGAACAAACAACGTGAATCGGGAAGTCTTTTTCGAGCTACGTTTGACGCGATGTTTATGCACAGAGCGCGAGTCGAGTTATAGCGATGTCGAGGGAGAAAACCTACACGGTGTCCGACAAAGTCCGACAGTGTTCCTCTGGCTGGACGTGCGAGTCGTCGTTCGATTGCCACCGTTCAATCTGTTGGGTGAACCAGTAGCTTCGACTACCTACTTCGATGAAGGGCTGCGAAATCTTGCCTGCCGATCTCCATCGAGCGATGGTTTTCGGATTGAGACCGTGGAGGCGAGCGAGAGACTTTTGGTCAATGAGTGTTTGGATGGGCATGGTAATGGTATAGGTTGATCGCAGGAACGAAGTTGGTTTCATCTTCATTGTCGATACTCAAGCAATGTTTAGCTATGAGCTCAAACGGATTGGCGATACTTGCGATCATAGATTCACAACTTCGACGCCGTTTTGCGTCGACTGTCACTACTGAGAAGGGTTTGATAGACTAAGCGGCGGGCTTTGTTGATGCATTCATAATAGGAAACGCTCCTATGACCAAATTGACCGAATACCCACACACCAGCGGCAGCGGAATATCTCGGCGTTGCCCAGAATACGATTCGCAACTGGGCTGCTCGTGGTGACATCCCAATGCACCGGAACCCGGCGAATGGATACTGACTATTCAAACGAAGCGACCTCGACAAGTTCCTAAAGAGTGCCGCTTTGCCCATAACGATCCAGAAGAAACCTAAGATGTTAACACGCACCGGAGAACGAAATTGATCACAGGAGAAATCAAAAGCAAAATCGACAGGATATGGGACTCCTTCTGGACGGGAGGCGCTTCGAATCCCTTGGAGGTGATGGAGCAGATCACCTATCTGCTGTTCATCAGGCGGTTGGACGACCTACAAACGCTAGAAGAAAACAAAGCCAATCGCACCAAGAAACCGATCGAGCGACGCACGTTTCCTGAAGGTAGAGACCCCAAGAAGCGACCCTATGAAGACCTCCGTTGGTCGCGCTTCAAGCACTTTGAACCCAAAGAGATGTTCGAAGTCATGGCCGAACACGTATTCCCCTTTTTGCGGACACTCGGTGGCGATGATTCGACCTATGCCCACCACATGAAAGACGCTCGGTTCACGATCCCGACACCTGCGCTGTTGGCCAAAGTCGTTGACATGATCGATGGGGTGCCGATGGAGGATCGCGATACGAAAGGGGACTTGTACGAGTACATGCTGGGCAAGATCGCTACAGCAGGCCAGAACGGCCAGTTCCGCACGCCTCGGCATGCAATTCAGTTGATGGTGGAACTGGTCAAGCCGCTGCCGATCGATGTTATGTGCGATCCAGCGAGCGGCACTTGTGGGGTTCCAGTCGCGGTCGGTGAATACCTGTGAAAAATACAGTCTGAAGCCAGGTGACATCCTGTTTGCACGTACGGGCGCGACCGTTGGCAAAGTGGCTTTAATTCAGTCTGAAGCACCGGAGTGCATTGCGGGGGCGTACTTTATCGTGATGCGCTTTTCGGATGTTCTTAACGCACTGTATGTGCGAAGTGTTCTAAATCGAAGACCAGTCAAGCAATCGTTTGGATTCGCTCACAGCAATCAGCTCAACAGAATTTTAGCGGTCCTGGATTGCGTGCGCTACCAATGCCACTCCCACCTTCGGACTTGCAGAAACGGTTTGCAGACCGTGTCTCGGCTGTTGAGTCGCTAAAACAACCGCATCGCAATTCGCTTTCAGATCTGGACCACCTCTTCGCCTCTCTCCAACACCAAGCGTTTCGAGGAGAACTGTGATTCGCTACCAGCAACACAAAATGCGCGAGTTCTCTCTCAGAAAAGATGTTAACGGATGGCCAAGAGCTGTTAACGGACAGCAAAAAGGTGTTAACGCATGCCTGAACGCCTCCAGTTCGGCAACTTGACCTGTGCTTCAACCGCTGTTCTACATCACCAGCTTCCGCAGCCCAAACTTCACTTTAATTTTGCGAAGCATTTCGAAAACATTGCAATAGGGAACTCCAAACTGATGACAGACGTTTGGATTGGCGACTCGTTTCTTCATGTCCAGATTCAACTTCTCCTCACAAACGATCGTAAAGCCATGAACCTTGGCATAGGCTATCAACCAACCATCCGCCTTGGCTGCAAATGAACTGATGGCATCTTGCCGTTGGTAATTCGCTTGCACCCATTGGATAATTGTTGCGTACTGGTTCACGACATCTTCGGTAGCCGTCGGCAAGAAGAAACTCTTGGGCATCTTCTTCGCCCAGCGAACCAAGACGTCGTTGCCGTCGGTCAGTTCACTCTTTACGTGGTCGATTGAAAAGACTTCGCCACTCTCGTGATGCCGCAACAGTGCATTCCAAAAACCAGGGCAAAGATCGAATGCATAGAAGAAGTCCTTGGCATCGACGATCGAATTGGTGTCGATGAGATACTTCGTCACTGACCGACTCCAGACTTACTGCGAAGCATGCCTTGGGCATACTTTGAAAACGTCTCTCGGTTGAAACCAGTCAAGTCCTGTGCTTCCGAGGGCAACAACCTTCTCTCTGCGTAAGCTTGGGCAACAGCGTACCCAAAACGATCACCAAGTCGTAACTGCTGTTGCTGCCAAAATACCGGTGCAGATTTGTCCTTATTCTTTTGTTTCAGTTCCCGCCAATTCTCCATTTCTTGCCGGTAGAATTTATAGAACGTGGTGGAACTAATGTATTCCAATTCAAATGCACGCCGACCAGCAACCAACGGACTAACCTTGAACGCTTTAGCGATGGCTACGCATCGTTCCTGTACGGAGCCAGTTCGCTCCCAATAGGCAGAGAATTTTTCCTTGGGAATCAAAAACTCCGCCGCAACTTGATTGCAATATCGCTCATTGTCGTCTTCGGCAACGTCGAACTTTTCCAGATTGAACAATCCAGGTTTGCCAAGCCAGACATGAACCATCTCGTGAGCAAGCGTAAACATCTGCGCTGACTTGGTATCGTTGGAGTTGACGAAAACCCAAGGGGCGTATTCATCGATGAGAACGAAGCCACGAAATTCTTCGTGGTTCAAGCTTCGGCGGGTGTTCAACCCCACTTGATTGGTGACGCATACGAAGACGCCGATTGACTCCATCGCTCTACGCAGAGTCGTCAATGCAACTTCCCAAGTAGATTGCGCGAGTTGCCAGTCGCTTTGCAAGCCGAGCCGGCTGCGAATCTGATCAGCAGCCCGAACGACAGAGGTTGTTGATTTGAGCTTGCCAACAAAATCTAGAGGTTCATAGCCTGCATCGATTAGGTAGTCCCGCATCCACGCTTGACGGCGTTGAATATCGGTAACGATGTCGCGCAAATTGGGACTGAACGTCCGACGTTTCTCGTCGCCAAAGGTTCGGAAATCAGGAATACCAATCGACTCTTGAGGAGGGCTGGAAAGGAACAGATACCCCAAGGGAACCATCGCTTTGCGTGCAAAGTCTTCTAACTTTCGCACTGTTGGCTTGGAATCCCCTTGGATCCACTCTTGGACAGGCTGCTTGAAATCACTCAACGAAAGCCCAGAACGGTTTACCGCCCAGGTGAGAAGATCGGGTTTGACTGTTATTTCGGAACGCATTTTGAAAATCCCCTCCGGAGCCTGGTTATTCTATACTATCCATCGGAAACCAATGCAGCGACGATCGAGCGAAATTTAAGTGGAACTTATGCCTAAACTCTGTTCTGCCGTCATTCTCAACCATTAGCCGGGAACCTGCCCACGTTTCATGATGCACTTCCAATTCCTTGAAGCCGAATGGCCTGACTTATTTGAATCCGCTAGCAAAGCGGAAGCTTTAACCATCGTAGATCCACGCACATTCTGTTTTTATGCTTTGGAATTGGCGAACTGCAAAACTGTCTGACGGGTCGAATCAAAGGAAAAAGCATCAAAACCGGGCGGAAAACATCTTCCCCCTTTTTTTGAGCGAACAAAACTTGACATTTACGTCTAACTCTACATATAGTTAAAGTACCTGCTAAGATATGACCGACAAGATACTGAGTTCGATGAGAACGGACTGCTGCCAGTGGGCGACTATGAAGTGACGCTCGCGGAGTTGCGTACTTCGATTCTGGTTCAAGGCCCACGCGATCGAATCAAGTATCCAAGTTGGGAAGCAAGCTGGCGTCTGTGGTTGGTGGATCATCTGGAAATGATGGTCAACCAACTATGGTCGGTTGGTGTCAGCGAAATCTACATCGATGGTTCATTTGTGGAGGATAAGGATCACCCTAATGACATCGACGGCTATTTCGTTTGCGACGTGGTAGAGATTGCTAGTGGTCGCTTGGTGAGAGCGCTGAATGGACTGGCCCCACAAAAGGTCTGGACTTGGGATCCAGCTTTACGTCGGGCCTATCCTGGTTATCCCAAAAACAACTTCCAATGTGGCATGTTTATCGCGTCGAGCTATACCCGCATTTCCCTGGATTTAGTTCCGGGATTCGGGACAAGTTCGGAAAAGAGCTGGAATTCCCAGCTGCATTCCGACAGTGCCGCCGCGACTCAACGCCCAAAGGAATTGTCAAACTGAAAAGGGAGATGAAATCATGATTCGAAACGAACAAGAGTATCAGGAAGCATCCCAGCGATTGGAAGCCGAACGAGAGAGGCTAGATCAGCATCGTAAGCAACTTGCAAAATCTGGCCTTAAGAAGGCCGAACTTAAACGCGTCATGGATCCGTTGATTTCTTTCCATGAACAGCTTCGCGAGGAAGTCGAGCATTACGAGAACTTGAAACGAGGCAAGTTTCCGAATTTGCAAAATCTTAAGGGGCTTGGTGTTTTGTTGGTGTCTTTGCGAATCGCTCAAGGAATGTCTCAGAGAGAACTTGCAGCGAAACTAGAAGTGCATGAATCTCAAGTCTCTCGTGACGAACGCAATGAGTATCATGGGATCACCGTCGATCGTGCCATCAAGATTTTGGACACACTCGGTGTAAAGCTTCAAACGAGTGTGGTGGAAGCACCGCTCGGCGTTGAAACTGGTGAACTTCAAAACACTTAGTCTGTCAGACGAACGCCTGTCACGTCGCACTTTCAATTTCTATCGGCAGAATGGAAAGATCTTTATGAAGCGGCTGTTAAGGCGGAATCTACAGCAATTCCTGATCCACGCACGTCCTGCTTCTGCGCTCGACGTGCCTTAGAGCTTGCTGTTAACTGGGCCTACAAGTTCGATATTGCCCTGAAAATGCCCTACCAGGATAGTCTGTCGACGTTAATCCATGAGCCTTCTTTCAAGCAAACGGCGGGCGAGGCGGTCTTTAGCAAGGCCAAGGTGATCGTCACGCTGGGCAATCGAGCCGTTCAACCGCATTATGCAGTTGCTAGAAGAGATCAAATCAACGGCATTGGCAGCTTGAGCGCGAACAAACGCATTGCTGTCTTCCCTATTTCAACCTAGTTTTGTTGGAAATGCCAAAAACTACGATGGTGCATTCCATGATGACCCGAACGCAAAAAACTGAGATTAGTACCAAATGGCGATGTCCAAAGAACGCCCGGAACAGTACGCGTTCCCGTGGTTTTCAAAATTGTTCGGAAACTTTGGCCTGCTCATGGGTTGAATGACGCATTGCTCCATAAGCCGTGAATTGCACATCTCCACGTCCTCAAATTGCAGGTAGGTCGAGGGGTGAGTCCAAGGTCGAATGGATCGCGCGATTGGGTTTGCAGATTTGCGAAATCGCTTTTATGAATGGTTTGAGATTTTCATGCGGATTTGGAATATTGGAATTGTGGGAGGTGGTCCGGGTGGGCTCATGACCGCCTATGCGCTCCAAAAACTTGCTGGCAATCCCCTTCGAATCACGCTGTTCGAGGCCAGTCACCGGCTGGGCGGGAAAATTTTGACACCTCAGTTTCAAAAAGCGGCTGTTCAATTTGAGGCAGGTGCCGCTGAGTTCTACGATTACTCCCAACACGATGAAGACCCCCTCAAGTTACTGATCGCCGAATTGGGATTGTCAATCAGTCCGATGGCGGGTTCTGCAGTCATCTCCAACGATCAAGTGCTGTCGAATCTCGATGATATTCGAAACCATCTTGGAGAGAATGCCTATCAGTCGCTTGTCGCATTTGACCGCAAGGCTCGCGATCGGATGACACCGCAAGAATTCCATGAAGCCGACTACCCCGATGGTTCCAACCAAAAGCCGGATCTGCATCATTTCGATTCATTGTTGGCTGAAATTGAAGAGCCCTCGGCCCGCAAATACATTGAAGATTTGATCCATAGCGATCTTGCGACTGAGCCCAGCCAAACAAGCATCGCGTATGGCTTGCAAAACTATGTGATGAACAACGGCAAGTACATGGATTTGTACAGTATCGAAGGGGGAAATGAACAACTGCCGCAAGCTCTCGCTGCTCGAATCAATGCCAACCTACTGCTCAATCATCCCGTGTCGAGAATTGACAAATCGAATGCGGGACCGTGGATCGTACAAACGGTCCATGATGGGGAGATCCAGAATCACGAGTTCGATTTTGTCGTGGTCGCATTACCTCACAATCATTTGACGTCCCTTACGTTCGGCGGCGAAAAATTGAAAGCAGCCGTTCGCAAGCACTATGACTATTATCATTATCCGGCACATTACTTGCGAGTTACGATTCTGTTCGATCAGCCTTTCTGGCGCGGCAGACTAACCGATTCCTTTTGGATGCTGGACCACTTCGGCGGTTGCTGTCTCTATGACGAGTCATCCCGTGAGCCGGAATCGAAACATGGCGTGCTAGGATGGTTGATGGCTGGATCAGCGGCGGAAGAGCTGAGTGTTATGGATGATGCGCAACTGATTGCGCTCGCACTGGATTCCCTGCCTGATTTTCTGCCAGACGGACGTGAGCATTTTCTCGAAGGCCATGTCTATCGCTGGTTGAACGCAGTCAATGCGATGCCCAGTGGGCTCATTCCTCGACGCTATGACCAGCGCCATCAACCCGAACCGGTCGAGCATCCTGAGCTGTTTCTGGTCGGCGACTACCTGTTTGATTCAACCCTGAATGGAGTTCTGGATTCGGCCAATTATGTGGCTGCCTGGATCGCCACGAATATTTCCGAAACCCTTTAGAAGTAAACTGACTTTCACCGCTATGTTAGAACCGAGTTCTCAAGTATCCCACCATCTACCCCATGGATTTCCCGTCGGCTCGGAGTTACTTCCTGTCGTCTTCTCGGAGGATCGAAACAAGGGTCTTCGCTTGCTGCATGCGTTACCGATAGAGTTCCAAACGTTCGCCGTCGTGGGGCAGTCCGAAATGGTTGTCGATAGTGAACGATCGAGCAATCCAACATCGCAAATTGAGTTCTTGACAATACCGGCGGCGAATCATCAAGCAACCGAGCTACAAGACGTGGTACTCTCATGGGTAGACGCGTCGACAACTTCGAAGACACCTAAGCAAATGCTTACGTTGCAGGGAGCACAGATTTACTGGAATGACACACGCGTTGCGATTTTGGCGCCACGAGAGCGACTTGAGACGCTGCGAACCGCATTGATCGAAACCTGTTGGTTTGATGCAGAACTGTCAGGTCTCGAACGTGAGTTGGCAAGCGCCTGGCCTGAAATGCAACAGGATATGCCACTGGCGTTTGACTTCGACGAAAAATCGCTTCCGCGCCGGAAAGAACTTCAACGTCGATACCAGCGAGTCATGTCGCTCCGATCACAGATGCTTAGATTGTCACCCTATGTTCATTGCCCACACATTCATCCGCCGACCTTGGCCAGCCAAGTAGCCGAGCGATACCGTGAACGCACCCGTTTGCTCCATCGACACGAAATTCTCGACAGTCAACTGGAAGTCTTCGAACGAGTCTACGACACTTGCGGCCAGCGCATCAGCGATTTTGTCCAAAGTCGAACGGGACATATCTTGGAGTGGATCATTATCGTACTCTTGGTTTTGCAGATGGTGATTTGGGGCTTCGAGATCCTGACTTCACTCGAACCGACGACAGTCGTGCAATAGTCCATGCGATACTCATCCATCGATTGCTTGAAGACGATCGCCATCGTGGTGATGGTGCTAGTTCACTTCGCGGAGAATCTCTCAGGAGTTCAATTGCCGATCACGGGTCTTGGGGCACCGCTGTTCATATTTTTATCAGGGCTTAGTTATCGCTTGTGGGTCAATGGCCTCGAGGTGAAGGGAACTAGCGAGGAAGAAATTTCCAAACGCTCGATACGACGCGGGCTATTTGTGTTTGCAGTCGGATTCGCGTTCAACATTTTTGTATGGCTGCCTGAAGACACGTTTAACTGGGACGTGCTGACAATGATCGGCTTTGCCCTGCTGGTGCTAAACGGCCTGCGTCGATTGCCGTCGGCGATTTCAATTTTTTTAGCTCTAGGCACAATCCTGATCAGTCCATTGCTTCGCGGAATAGCAGATTATCAATCCTATTGGGTAAGAGGCTACTTTGAAGTTGACCTGACGTTACCCGACGTCTTGATCGGGTTCTTGGCTACTGGATTCATTCCCATATTTCCTTGGATCTCTTATTCCATTGCTGGATTGGTTACGGGGACAATACTGTTTCGCGAACAGCCGGATGGTTTGTCGGGCAAGCCTGTCGTTTCAGGCGATAGCTCGAACACATTTGTGTCAAAATCGATTTCTAACGGGCTACTGCCTGTCTTGACGGGCGGCGCATTGATGAGTGTCTCTGGAGCTTTGTTAGCAGTGCGTCCCTATCTTCCCAAAGTTCTATCGACTCATTTTCTTGAGGGCTGGTACATGTTCCCGCCAACGATTGAATACGTGCTGGCAACGATTGGAATGGCGTCCCTGCTGTTTGGCCTAGCACACAGGTGGATCGATCGAAATCGCTCACGATTCCTTTCGGCAGGCATGTTGGATCTAACCAAAACGTTCAGTCAGTATTCGTTCACCATTTACGTCGTGCATCATATGGTCCATCTTTGGCCCTTATGGGTCTATGGATTCATCATGGAACATGAGAACTATTATTGGCAAGAAGCCATGAGCTTGAGCTGGTCGATGCCGTTGGCTGTTTTATTCTTGACGGCGTGTTACCTTGTGTTGCGAAAGATCGGTCCTGATCGGCGACTGGGAATTGAAGGCTGGATGAGGTGGCTGTGTGACTAGTGGCACTCCTGAACTTCGTTTCACAATAAGGAACGCAACTGATCCCCCAAACGAACTACTATTTCGTAGGAATTTCTGCTCGGGGTTTTACAACACTTTCCCCCCTGAATCCACTGCTTCACCATCGAACTGTTCTGACGATTTGGGGATTTTCCTCAGGTAGTTTTCTTTACCGATATAGAAACTTTTCTTTCGGATCGCGGGATGCTTTCGAGCAATCAACTGCTTGAGTCGCGAGATTCGATCCGCGGTCGGTGGATGGGATTCGAAATACGAACCGAGCGCCTCGATCAACGAACCAGTGATCTCACCGATCGGCTTTTTCGATCGCGTCGTGGTTGGTTCTTCATACCGCTCTCTCAATCGTTCGAAGGTGGAGACGATTGCCCCGGGTTCGTAACCTGCTGCCATCGCGAAACGTAGACCCGCCGCGTCTGCCTCGTGCTCTTGGTATTTTCGATATCCGGCAGAGACCACCTGGTGGGTCATCTCTGCCAACTGACCAATCTCATCCATTCCGATGCGATCCAGGGCGATCTGCGACTGAAACATTTCAATACAGTGACGCTGATCGACATGCGCAATTTCATGCCCCAGAATGCTCGCGAGTTCAGACTCTGAACGCAAGAATTTGAGCATCCCAGTACTGATGAAAACCTGCCCACCTGGGAGAGCAAAGGCGTTGACCCAAGATCCCTCCACAACGTGAAACTCGTATTGAATACCAGGTCTTCTGACAAAAGGTACCAGCCCCTGACCGACCGCGGTAACATAGCTTTGCCAGTCGGAGTTACCAGCTGATGCATCGATCATACCACGGCTTAGATTGCGACCGAACTCCATCTCTTTCTTATCCGATACGCGAATCAACGTCAGACCGAATTGATCAACATCGCGGATCACATCTCCCCATACCTCCATTGCAGCGGACAAGCTCACCGATTCATCGACATCTCCAATCCATACCGCTGCGGCACCGATGAGCATCAAAGCTAGTAGGATCCAGGCTCCAGTACGATTCCACATAGTTAGATCCTTAGAGATAAGCTTTCAACTGAGACTTGAAACGCGTGTAAACCCATGAAACAGCGATTAACAATAGACCAAGCAAAATGAACGAGAAAATACGATAGGGTGTTTCCATGTGACGCAGATCGTATAGGAAGAGTTTTGGTAGACAGACTCCGAGGACAGCCAATCCCGTCAGACGAAACACTCGATCATGCAATAAGAAGCCGATGGCGAGCAGGATTGCCCCTTCGATACCCCAAGCCGCAGTAAGAAATCGTCCCGGCAATTCGTAGAAGAGCAATACACCTAGCAAGACCGTTGCCAAAAGGCAGTACAGAACACGCGCTTTCGCATCCATCCACCGCAGGGGATCGTATGCAGGATTTTGACCCGATTTAAACTGAGCCTCAATACGTGGACTGAGCAGCTGACAGACATAGAGACAGCCTATCACCAAGGTACCAGTCACGACGGGACCAAAGAATCCACTCGTCTCCTCTGGAACATGAAAATTTGTCGTCCAACTTCGACCAAAAGTTAATATTGCAATCAAATAGCTTTGCCACCGCAGGTCAGCATTTTTGAAACGCAACCCGAGATACAGCAGGACGACTCCCAAGACTGCCCAACCGAGCACCGCCAGCACCCGCCCCAACTCGAAACGCATCAGGACTACCAGCACCAAGGCCGCAGCATAGAGATACAATCGACCTAGCCATGGTTCTGTGGCCGATAGGCGGTGTTGCTCTCTCGCATCCGAGAGGCGTGAAGCGAGGTAGTAACAAAAAACGACGATCGGACCGACAGTCAAAAGCCGGTGCGAAATACCCGCCGTAACGCCTGGGTTCACAAGATTGGCAAAGAATATCCGACCGAGCATCAAAACGCTCGCAACATATCCGTGCCATCGCAAATCCGATCGTACCCAATGAAATCCCATTTCGATCAGGAGTAAAGCAAATACTCCCCAACCCACAGCAACGAGCGGAGCGGGTAAAGCATGCCAAAGGAACAACAGGGACATACCAGACGCTGCAGCCCGAGCGAAGCTAGATAAGGTTGTCAGTCCATTTGACTGTGAGGTCAATAGAGGCTCGCGAAGCATGCGACTGCTAGTCACGTACAGTATGACGGCGGCTGGAGCTAACCATACCCATAACCTCTCCGTGGTTTCCGGCAGTGTGTCTGGATAGATTAGGAATCCATTCAATCCGAACAACAGTACGATACCCAAGAGGCCGACCACGCAGCTTTGGACGAAAAACTCTACCAATCGAGTCCGAAACGCGACCTCCATGAGCAAAAATGCGAACGCCAACCATGCAATCCCCAAATACTCAGGGTGGAAATTGTTGTGTTTCAACCAAATCTCACCCCCTATTACTAGAGTCAGTAAACCGGTCGCTGCGAAACTGTAGCCTCGTTCAACAACCAATAGCTCAGATTCTTTCCATCGCCAGAGCACCATACGATTGAAATAAAAAATCGCTGCGAGAAGAATTGCGAGCGGTGTCCATTCCATCAGGTCCAGCGTCGATAATCGCATCGTATGAGTCCATGTCATCAAATCGCAGGTTACAAATCGCGTCAAAACTAAAAAGAAGACTGGTGTGGATAGGCCTCGCAGAAAGCTTTGGCCGAGCAGGATCCCGGCAAGAAACAAGAACTCTCCTTCCATCAACCAAGCGACATTCAGTCGCCATCCCGCGTCACTGTACCTTTGCCAAATAGCAATGGCGCATAATGCCGTGGAGATCGTGATGGCTGCTTCATACCCGCCTAAAACCAAGCGTTCAAATGGTTGTGTATCTGCACCAAAGGTCGATACAGGCCTCAACATGGCCCGGAGAATACTACTCACGAGATAAGCGACCGCAGTCACACCAAATAGCAGATAGAGCGTTCCAAAGTTATCGCCCCACTGCATGATCGAAAGTCCAATCAGGCCGCATGCGTTCAACGGCAGAAGACTTCTCCCCACACGGATTTCCCGACTACCTTTGGCAACGGTAGCGATATCGAAACACTCAAATAGGAGCCAGCAAAAAGCGATAACAAGATGACCTGTGGTAAAGTCAAGCCAGATTCTACTGCCAGCCAGGACCTCCGTGTAACGAATCGCGAATACCCCATACGTGCAGACGATGCCAAACACAGCGAGTCGGTCCCACGAGTAACGAAACGCGACCACTAATAAGGTTGCAGCCAGCAACACACTCGCGACAGCCGAAAACAACGTAGCGGGGCTAATCGCAATCGCGAAGAAACCAAAGAAGTAAGCTAACCCTGTCACAACCTCCATTCGATAATAGATCGAATGCGCAATCATCCCCGCCGCTACCGCAAAGAGGAGCAGGAAGGCGATAGTTGGATTCTCCAGAATACGCGATGCCTCCAGGCCATGCATCGCATAGGTCACAAAGTACAATCCAGCCCACCCCCCAGCGATCAATCCGTAAGAGAACGTTCGAAAGCTGACTTTTCGCTGCACGACACCCCCAATACAGAGCATGCCGACACTAACGGCAAAGCCGATAGCCAACCGACCGACCGGTCCAAGCTTTGTCAGCGAATAGCCTACGAAAAGCGCAATTCCAACAACCAACAAAAGCACGCCGATCTTATTGAGCCAACTCCCCCCAATCACGGACTCCAAACCTTCCTCGTCTGACGTATGCGACTGAACTGTCGGTTGGAGCAGAGACGGAGTCGACAATACGTCTTGATGCGACGAGTCCTGGGGGCCAATCGGATGCTGGTCTACTTTCAGCGAAGATACATGCTCGAGTGGCCGGTCATGAATCGAGGCGACATGGTATTCACAAAGAGGGCAGTAATTTCCGTTCCATGGACAATGGCATTTAGGACACGTCGGTCGCGACGGTTCCGCTACCTCGCTCACCCTCGGTGCTTCAGGCAACTCCAGTGCATTCGAAGCAACCGACGCGATGGCAGCATGCTCAGGTTCCATGAGTGACACCGCGACGGGCAGAGGTACACGCTTCTCGCTCGGTACAAACTCCACTTTGGCCGCAACCCGCTCCACTTCTTTGGATCTGCGGCTCACATAGATTTCGTTCCAAAGCACGCGGACACGCCTCTCCAAAGACTCTGTTTCAATCCGGAGATTTTGGATATGGCGAGACCGGGCCAGTGCAAAGATCGACAATAGCAACGACAGCATGGCTCCGAAAACACTCATAACACAAACAAAAATTATGACTTCTTCCATCGTGGCCTCACTCCGCTCGATATCCCGGCAAATGTCCAGGAGTGGACGGCACGTCGGAGCGTGCCTGCTGCTACTTTTGTCGGCGGTGTTATATGATTCATAAAGGAGAAATGCCCCCAACACGATGAACGCAAACTGTGTGCCAGAACCCGGAATGCACTTCCCTTGAATCAATAACAGTTGAAATCCTTGTCTTTTTTGACGGAAAAAATGAGTAGCCTCCAACGGTTCCGCATCATCTGATAACGATTTCGTGCGTTCGAGCACAGTTGGTTTTGTCAGGCTAAGCGTAGCTAGTCGAATCGCCGCGCGAGGTTGTTTGCAATCTTACGCGAGAGCCCCCACACCTGCGTCCCACAAAGCACCTAGCGCTCCACAACGCAGTCGTAAGCGAACGACTCACGTTTTGGTTTTCGGAGTCACATATCATGAAGGAGCAGCCAAGCAGTATATTGTATAGAAACGCCTAACGAGCGATTAAGCTCCGAACATGTTCGTCAGACAGAGCGTGCTTCCAGATACGAACATCGTCGATCAAGCCGTCCATGAATTCATTGGTTCCCGTATTCCCAATCTGCATGGTTTGGCCTCTTCGCATCAGTCGAGGCTCACCTTTGAACGCAATCGTCTTCTTGCGGTCGGCGTCGAGATAAAGCCGGCATTCTTTTTGTTCGTTGTCGACCACAAAGGTGACTAGATACCAGCGCTGAGTCTCGAGGTCCCCCCCTTGTCCGTTGCTACCGACGTCGTCCTTGTAGAAATTAATCTTCGTGTCGATCCAAACTGTGCCGTCACCGATGTCACCGTGAACTTTGTCGGTATTCACTTTCATATCGAAGTTGAACTCGCCACCGAAGCGCGTGCCGAGGATTCCTGAGAAGGTTGGTTCTTTCGTTAGCCAAACCCAAGCCGACACTGTGAACGTGCCGATCTCGAAATCGGGAGAATACGGAATGCTGACGTGGTCTCCCTTAGGGCGGTCAAACAGCAATGCCTTGTCAAATTTTCCTTCGCGTGACACTGCGCCGTGGATGGTGCCATGATGGGTCCCGACACTGTCCCGCGCCTCGCGTCCAATGTCGTCAAGTTTCCAATGCGCGATGGGCGAAGGAAGGTTCACGATGTCAGTAGACGGTGTGAGCCTAGTTGCACGAATATAGTCTTCGGAGAAGATATAGTGTTCGGCGAAGAGGCAAAGGTACGTCGTAAGACCGAGACTACAACAAGTACGAATACTACTCGCGTTGCTGAACCAGGAAAGACTCATCGTTGGATTGCCTTGTGGAAAGTAAGGGATGTTCGATTTTTGAATCAGCAGACCTTTTTGAATCAGCAGACCATTGGACCGAAAAACCAACGAGATTGTACCGACTAACGTAAGGGCATTCTATTGCGAATGCGACGTCATGACGATTGTTTGCTCGTTACGACTGGAAATCGAGTCAATCCAAGTGGAACGAGCAGGGAAATAATAAATCTACAGCATGTGCTTTCGCCGCAAAGCTGAGTCGTTTCGGCACACAAAACTGAGCGAATGAGCCCTTAGGGGAATTGTCGGAGTCGAGTGCTATTCCAAATGTGCCTTGCTGGTGAAGTATTCGAGTGTCAACCTAACTCATTGGAACACAAGTTGCTGTTCGTTGCCCCCTTGCACATTGCGAGCCCTACTTGCGACAGCAACTTAAGCCAAGAGTGACCACGGTGGAGAGCCGAAAGCAATGTCCTTCAAAACGATTCTGGTTCCGTTTGATTTTAGCGAACACAGTGTGCTAGCGCTCGAGAAGGCCTGCCAGCTCGGGCAACAGCTGCATGCCGAATTGCATATCGTCTATGTGAGGGATGGTGGGGCTGACGAGGACTTGCAGCGACACGCGATGGATCGGCTATTATCTGCGGTTCCTCCAACGTATGAAATGCAGAACCGAGTTCATCGCCAAGTTCTAAACGGTCGGGCTCACGCGGAACTGATCGAATACTCCAAACAGCATCAGGCCGATCTGATCGTGGTGGGCTCACGCGGCCGCGCTGGCATTCTTTCCTTATCTCTTGGAAGTGTTGCGCAACGAATTCTCAAAGAAGCTCCCTGCCCCGTTGTCTTGATTAGGGCGGATTTGACCAATGCGATAGAGTCTCAGGATGAGGCAGATATCCAGTACCGAGGTTTAAAGGAATCCGACTCACCAGCTCTCGACTTGATCGCACGCGCCATTAGCCTGCGGGCGACGGATATTCATATTGATCCCTTGGACAAGGAACAATACCAAGTTCGTTTCCGGATTGATGGAATCGTCGTGTCGTATTGCAATGTCGATACGGGGGTAGCAGAACGTTTAATGCATCAGTATCGGACCTTAGCCAGGATTGACGCCGTCGATCCTTTTCGGCCTCGTGAAGGCCGTTTGATGCTGCCTGCCAGCATGTATGATTTCGAAGTGCGAGTTACCGCAACTCCAGTTGCCGGTGGTGAAGCCATGGCACTGCGGCTGTTTACCAAAGAGAGTGTATTCATGCCACTTGGGTCCCTCGGCTTTGGGCCAGCTGGACTTCAGACGGTTCAAGAGATGCTGCATGGGAGCGAGGGGCTATTGTTGGTTTCCGGTCCAACAGGCACGGGCAAGACCACGACAGTTTACTCGATGCTACAAACCTATGGCAGCACAAACAAGAACATTGTCTCGATCGAAGACCCAGTTGAGTTTGATGTTCCATTTGTCCGACAGCTCAATGTTGATGAGCGTCATGATGTTACGATGACGAGTGGATTACGAACCATTTTGCGCATGGACCCCGATATCATTTTTGTGGGAGAGATTCGCGACCCAGAGAACGCAGCGATCGCCTTGCGGGCGGCGAGTTCCGGTCGTTTCGTCTTCAGTTCATTGCACACTCGCGACGTCGCGGCCACGTTCACCGCTTTTCGCGAGTTGGGTGTCAAAGATCGATCCGTAGCCGAAAACGTCATCGGAGTAGTCAATCAGCGGTTGGTAAGAAAGCTCTGTGAAAAGTGCCGCAGAGTCGGCGAGCTTGGACCGAATGAACGAGAAATATTCACCCTCCTCGGTGTCGAGATACCAAGCGTGGTTTACCAACCGGTTGGATGCGATGCATGTCGAGGTACTGGCTTTAAAGGGCGTTGTGGTGTCTTTGAATGTGTTAGAATCGATGCGGACTTGGCCAAAGCGATTAGCGACAATGCAAACGAAGAAGAGATTCGGCGCTTGATTCGAGCCAAAGGTATTTCAAGCCTGACGGCCGAGGCGTTGAAAAAAGTGATCGATGGAGTTACGAGTCTTGACGAAGCCCTGTCCGTACGATGGGCATAACAACTCGTTCTATTCACGGTTTCGAAAATCCTGGCAAGCGAGGCATAGGCGGCGTCAAGCTCGAAGCCCTGCGACTGGGCGGCCGAAGTATTCACGCGCCGACAGAGGCTTTGTGATCCGTTATACCCCGCTCGCGGCTTTCTTTGGTTTAGTTCCGCTGGAACACATCCCGTATGTGAGCAGCAACTTGTCGATCCGTCATTTTGTCCGCCGTTTCAATGTGGGTGACTTTCGCTTTTAAGTGCGCCCCCTCAAGTCGCTTGCTGAACTCACCCTTGGCTTCGCCCGGCCCCATGATGTAGATGGCTTCCGCATCATGCAGATGCGAAATGACATCATCATAATGCTTTTTAAAGTGACTCTTCGCTTTCCGTTCGAGCCTGTCCTCTGGTACAAAATCGTTGCGAGTGTAGGCATTTGGCTCACTTTTGTGCAGACTTTGCTCATTGGAGATTGCCAAATCCGAAAGGATGGTTTCGACCGTTTCTACACCATCGTTGAGGATCACAAGGACGGCTTTGTGATGGTCGATCCAGATTCCCGCATTGATTGTCATAATAATTCTTTCTGGTTTAAGGTATGATCATGGACTCGATTCAAGCTTTGTGCATTTGTCGTGCCGATTGACCATATCAAGTCCTCCGGCCAAGTATCAAGCTCCGGCGCGCCCCAGAACCTTACAGCTGGACACAGCCGAGAAAAGTATCAGGCACGCTCCGTCGTGCCGTCCGCTCTTCAAGATTTGTAGGGATTCTAGGTGGACGGCACATGGAATGTGCCTACTTTAACTTTTGTCGGCTGTGTCAAAACAAATGCGATACACTGTGCATGTCCTTTGTTGCCCATTTCCTCTTGGAAACGCAGCGATGAGCCTAACGTACAAAGGCCGAAC
>CAIOHR010000318.1 GCA_903858115.1 uncultured Pirellula sp.
GCGAGTTCTCGGCGGCGACGCTCAATTTTGGACTTAAGGCTCTCGCGTTGAGCCTCAAGCTCCTCAGATACTACTTGCACAATCTCAGACTGTTCCTGAACCTCAACCATGGCAGCCTTGGCATCGCGTTCCGCAGACGCATGCGAGTGCGTTACCGTAATCACGAGAATCAGCACCAATGCGCCAATCGTGCAAAGTAAAACTGCTAAGAAGGGAAACAGAGCGGGAGCCGTATTGTCACCCCGTCGTTTGCTTCGACTCATCCTGCACGCCTTTGTAGCGGTATGGTGATAGGATTGTTGTCACTATCTTCGCTTAGCGAAGGATTAGGCTGCAAAGCATCGTTGTCGATTGCTTCTTTTCGACGAATGGGTTGACGCCCCAAGAAACCATATCGTTCCATCTGGGTTCCCAAAACAGCGATAGCTTCGGTAAGACAGATGGCAGCGTCATGGAAACGATCGACGTCCGTCAAACGCTCAAGCGTTGCTTGAAGTGGCGCCTCCATCGATCTGATCGCATCATGTTTTTCGATCAAGGTGTTAAGCAATTCGGTCTGTTGATGCATTTCCCGTTGTTGCTGGTGTGCTGTACGGGCTTGTTCTGACAGAGTGGTTTGCCATTGTTGCCAACGAGAATCGATCAGGACAGCCCCTTCGGTTTGCAGGCGTACAAGCTGTTCTGTGTGGCTACCTAAAGAGCCTTCAAACTTGGACATCGCACTTTCAATGGCACCGGCCAACGCCAGTTGGAGCGTGTCCGATGATCGTGATGTAAGATTTTGCCAGTGCTCATGTGCCGTTGAAATGGTGTTCTCCCAAATCTCGCTTTGCTTCTGAACCAACTGTTGCATGGAGTTCACGAGTTCGGAGGTGATGACTTGTAGAGATGCTTCGATCGCACTCGTATCCCGTTCCTGCTCTTGCTCTGAAAGGCAAAGATGCATGGCTTCGGAAACCTTGTTGTCGATGGTGACCAACAGTGTCAGTTCGAATCGGTTAACACCGAATTGAACAAACATGGCAACCATTGTTAGAACCAATCCGATGGCCGTGGTGTCGAACGCGACGTAAAGACCAGCGGTCAAGCTATTCATCGCTTCCTGCGAACCACTCGCCAACGCTTGAGCATCCATCTGGCCCAATGTGTCCGAGATCCCCACTACCGTACCCAAGAAGCCTAACATAGGCATCGCCCAGGTTACGATTCTTATCAAGCCGTAGCTATCGTGTTGTGAATCCGCGTCTCGCTCAGAGAGTTCTTGCAAGTCGCTATTGAGATGAACTGTGTTCTTGCGTTTGATCTGACGTTGGAGAACAGCATGCACCCGCTGACCAAACCAGCTATCACAGATAGCGGTTCCCTGAGTTTGCCACAGCGTATTTAGCCATTGTGGCTTGTGCTTGTGTGGAACCTCGGTTTGAGAGTCCGGCTGGCCAATCGTTATTTCTTCCAAGGCCAATGCTGCGCGCTGATTTAGCCGAGCTTGTTTCTTGCCGGTCATCCATTTGGAGGTTAACGCAACAATTGCCACCAGGAATAACTCGGTAGTTGCGATTGCTACCGGGTGACACAAGCAATAGCGACGAAGCATCGCGTAGTCGAGTGGACCTGCAAAGATCAATCCATAAAACAGGATGCAGCCCACCGTTCCAATGACCACGGATGGACCAATTGGAGCATGAAAGCTCGATTTCAAGGCGTTCGTTTTGCGAAAAAGCACGGCAGTCCGTTGCCTCCGATTGCGTATCCGACAGTAATGCTATCTAAACCGGTTCGATTCATTCGATTCGGCACATGAACTTCTAACGATCATGCGGATGCATTGCAAGTTAATCTAGCGTATCCAGGGGTTCGGCACATTATGACCTGTCACCTTAGCAAAACAGGCTGACTTTACCGACTGAGGGGCTTTTTCTTGCGGAGCAAGATTGTCCGCTGATGACGATTACACCAGCCGATACCACTGTTGTGGGGTTACGGTTTGATCGCTGGCCCTGCGTTACGTGTGATACTTGCTGGAAATGCGGCTGGAAGCCGCATCTACTTGGAACTTTTCAGAAACATAGCGTACACGAGCAGATACCCCAGGAGGGTTTGGTGTGCTTGAGGCGAGCGAGCGATTGTGCGATGCTCGTTCGCCTCAAGCGGCCATTTGACAGCTATGGTTGCCACAGGAACATTTAACGACGTTGGCAGCAAGCCTCCTGAGTCGTTGATCCACTCTTGGCTCGTTCGTGATGAACACCAGGCTATGCCAAGATTTCCTTGACAATTCGGGTCGGTTTCACGCCGGTTAGCTTTTGCTGCAATCCTTGCAGAGGGATAGTTAAGCGGTTGTGATCGAGGCC
>CAIOHR010000319.1 GCA_903858115.1 uncultured Pirellula sp.
ATCCTCCCAGGCGGAATCAAAACGCTCCGGGTGCTTTGCCGAAAACGGAACCACATCCCACCCGATCTCTTGAAATAGGCGATTGTGGTCAAGGAAAACCACTTCAGCACCACCCCGCCGATAGTAGTGGTTATTTATCGCAAGCAACGTTCTCTTCTTCACGCTAACATCGGCCCTTAATGTTCTGACTGAGAGAAAGCAACAGCCGTTCCGTCGTTTGAACCATAGTTGCTGCCGTGTAGCGCTCGGAAACGAGCGTGCGCCCGCTCTTACCCATTCTCTGCGACACGCCATCCTGTTTCAGAACCGCAATTAACGCATTACCAAGTGCCGCGGGATCACCGGGTTGCACAACATATCCAGTAACCCCATCTAGGACGGCCTCTCTAGTACCACCTAGGTCAGTCGCAACCATTGGCACCGCCATCGCAAGTGATTCAAGCATCGCCATCGAGAACGTCTCAACAGAAGTCGACGCCAATACGGATACATCAGCCGCTTTTACCACCGGCCGAACGTCGGATAGGTTCCCAAGAAAACGCGTGTGATTTAAAAGACCAGAATCTTTAGCAATTCTTTCCGTCATTGGTCTAAGAGGCCCGTCGCCCGCAAAGACCAATATTGCTTCAGGGATCTCCCGCACTACGGACTTGAACGCCTCGATCAAAATCGCATGCCCTTTCTCCGGCCGAAACGCGGCCACGTGCGCGATAACTTTTCTATCTGACCCGATATTCAGTCTTCTTCGTAACGTCGTTCTTTCTTCATTGTCGGTGGCGGGCGCGAAGTGGCCCACGTCAATACCGTTGTGTATCACGCATCCATTGTCTTTAAGGAACGGAAACTTAGATCCCCAGTATTCGAATTGAGCGTCGCATACGCAAACAACTGCGTCGCAGCTAGCCAGGAGCCGTCTGTAAAGAGTCCGATCGAAGAATTCGGCCTTCGCGCTCTGATTTATGGTGGTATGCAAAGCGGCAATTAACTGTGGTTTCTTCCTAGAAAGCGTCCGGGCAATACTCGCCACCAACAACGATATAGGCAACGTGCAATGAATCACGTCAATTTCTTCTTGTTCGAGAATCCTCGCTAGTCTTATCGCCGGCCTGAGATCCAATTTAAATTGTCGGGCCAGATGGAAGAAATGCGTTTCGCTCCCTAGATTGCTTCGCTGATCAACGTTTGCATCGAAACAAAATACGCCCTTGTAACTAATTGAACGGCCCAGCCCATTGACTAGCCCGATCAACTGTGACTCCGCCCCTGCACGGGAAAGGGAAGGCAAAACGAACATTGTTTTCATAGACAGCTGTTCTCGGCGAGTTCCTTTATAAGATTACTTGTTCGCAAGCACACCTCACCAGCTCCGCATTTCGCGACCACGTATAATTCCTTAATACTTCCTCTCTAGCGTTCTTCCCTAACGACCGGCATAGCGCATCATCGTTAGCTAGCACAACAATCGTTGAAGCAATCTTCTGCGTATCCTCTGATTCGATTAAGAATCCTGATACGCCGTGTGTGATCACCTGAGAATTCTGTCCGAGCGGAGGTACAATTATTGCTCTCTCCATCGCCATGTACTCAAACAATTTGAGTGCCGACCCATAGAAACCCTTTTCATACGAGGCCTTCGGAAATGGCGCGAGGACGACGTTCATCCGTGCGAGATATTGCGGGACCGCATCATGCGAAACGAAACCAACGAATCGGAAATTATTCGATAGATTAGCTGCACTGACCATTTCCTCGTATTTCGAGCGATCCGCGCCGTCCCCTACGATTAAAAACGTCACATCAGGAATGGAACGGACAACAATGCTTGCTATTTCCACAATGAGATCGACGCCATGCCATGGACGAAAGCTGCCGACAAAGCCAACAACAAATTGATCAAATGCCACCGCCGCCGAAATCGCTTTCGACGAATAAATCGCAGGGTCAAAGAGAGCGACATCGACGCCGTTAGGCGCCACGGTAATTCTGTCCGCGGCAACCCCATAGTATTCGACCAAATAGCCCTTTAACTCTTCGGATACCACCACAATACCCTTCGCGCGTGTCAGCGAAACTCTGTCCAAGTAATCGCTCACCCAAGGTCGTCCGTGATGGTTCTCGATTGACCGCACAGCGTTTATTTCCAAGACTATTGGGTAAAATGGCGAAAGAAAAAATATGCAGCTAAAGAATTCATGCAGCGGCTCGAATCTAAACAATAGAACATCGGGGCGCGCGCGAATCGCCAGTGCCAGTGTCGCGAAAAATCGATAAAGATTCTGTCGCACCCAATTCAGACGCACAGAAACTCGTTTGAGGCGAGACCAGCTCTCCTTCCCCCCGCCAAACGTGTGCGCCTCAAATGCATTGTCAACCAGGTCATCTCCCAAGTTGCGTATCGCTCGCACGAACGATTCAACGTGGACTTGACTCCCTTCGGCACCGATCACCATATGTGTATACAGAATCTTCACCCCGCACCTCCTGTAGCAACACGACGAACTTCACCACTTCGATTTCTACTAAGCGCGAGAAATATCCAGAATACGACCATTAATTGATAGTGATTGATTTCCGTGCCGAACGACGCATGCACCATAGCCGCGAGACTTCCGGCTGCGCAGCCGATCCTGAGTGTTACTAGAACGCTGTTTCTTTGCCGCTCTGCGCTGTTCCTTATCGCGTTCATTACTACAAGCACCAGCAAGAACATGAAAAGCACGATGCCGGGAGTTCCGCTCTCTACCCAATACTGCAATTGGCTGCTGTGGGGCTG
>CAIOHR010000320.1 GCA_903858115.1 uncultured Pirellula sp.
CGACTCGTCCACCGTTGGGCAGTCTCTTCACGACGAAGTCTTGGCATAGTGAACTCTCGGTAAGGATTTAGAAAGGGAACCGTGACTCACCAAGTCTACCTCCTAAATCAATACCAAAATCCTGGGTGATTGTACGCTCTCGGAATTGCTCCGGGCCAAGTTCCGTACATTTGATTCCGTTGGACCAGTGTGGGCTGGTCGAGCAGCTTCAACTGCTGGGGAAAACGCAGTGCAATTTCAACGTGCAGCATAAGCAACCGCCTTTGGTGCATAAGCCAATGCAATAGTCAATGAATTGTCACCGAAATTTGCAAAACAATAAAACAAGTACGTAGTGAACATATGAATTTCCAGGTTGTTTTTCCGACGAAGGTAAACCAAGGTCCCACTTCGGCGGTTGCAAACGATTTATTCGGTAACGAGTTTCGTTGTAGCATGGGACTCCGATCCCGTTCGCGCTTATTGATGAGGTGCGTAGGACGGGGCGAGGGAGCCCCATCCTACGGTGGTTAATTGTTCACGAAGGCGTCCGCCCAAGGCTCCTGCTACCAATCCAGAAGCCCCGAGATCGGCACCGATCCCGGTACCCGCTTCGCTCGACAATGGAGTTCCGATCCCAGGATCGTTGATCACGCGGGAGTACAAGGGACGATTGCTCGAGGTCCTCGTGCTCGGCGAAGGGTTTGAATACGCCGGCGAGAAATTCAAATCGCTCAGCGCTGTGGCGAAGCGAATCACAGGCTCGCACTGCAATGGCTACTTGTTCTTTAATCTCAGACGCCGAGGTACTGGACCCGTGGGCCATGAACAGACAGTGTTCTCAAGACTTTGGAATCACGCCGGAAATAATATCTGCCGGGGTGAAGACACAGATGGGAAAACGTGAGAAGTCACCCTTGTTGAGGGTCAGGATGTTCGAAATCGCATGCCGCTGCATGGCTGCCACCAGTCTTCCATCGTGGGCTGTTTTCCCAAGGATCTGATGAACCTGTATCAGGTTAAGCCAGTTGTCGAAAATCCCCCGTTCGTCCCGCAGCAATTGAAATTTGGTCAATGCATCTTCGATCATCGAGGCAGCAGCAGAAGCGTCTAGGCCAAAGCCGTTGACGTTCGTCGGTCTTGTAGCGACAACCCAGAGCTCATAGAGGTTCTGAGGAACAAGACAGAGGGTTCCCCCCAATCCTATGAGCTTCGAAAGAGCTTGGTCTATCGAAGGCCAGTCTGGTGAATTTGGCTGAGCAGCTCGGACAACTATGTTGGTATCGAGGAGAACCTTCACTCTCCCCGACCTTCGTAGATGGATTCTCGGCTATCATCGATGACAATATCAAGCTTTGGGAACCGGTCGGCCCAAGCTCTAAGCCACGTCGAAAACTGATCAGCCGTATAGTCAGGTGAGACAGCGGTGGTGTTTCCGAGCTTGTCGGTAACCGCTGCCAAAACGATTGCTTCTACGGGAACCCCTTCCTCCTCGGCGCATTTAAGGAGGAGTAGTTCTAGGTCGGAGGGTACTTCAATTCTTAGGTTCATTCGATGGCTCCGTTGAAAACTGTCAGCACTCTTTACCAAGTATACCGCTGGTAAAGGATTCAGGGCAAATGATTTGTGGTTAAACCACCTGAGCCGTTCATCGGCTCGACTTTATACCTGTTTTTCCTTGCGAAATGGCGTGTGATGCGGGGCTGTTAATCCGCGTGTCGGAGGTTCAACCCCTCCCGGGGGAGCTTTCGTCAAAGTTCTAACTTTGGCGACCAAAAGAGTTAACGCTCGGCATCGAGAGATCGACCGCCGGGCGTTTTTCATTTCTAGGCAGGAAATCACAAGGATTTGTGAGTTTTTTGGGCTCGGGTC
>CAIOHR010000321.1 GCA_903858115.1 uncultured Pirellula sp.
CACGCCCTTCGAAGACTCAGGGACGTGCCTCCCGATCAGTTTTGATTAGTTGAAGCTAACGGTGTTTGGAGTTGTTCAATTGGGTTTCTGGCGCAATAGCGTTTCCATTGCATTGCCTGATTGCAGCACGATTCCTTTGATTGCTTTTGCGGGCAATCCCGTCTCCCAACGTTCACGCGAATCCTTGGAAATAGACACATTGTCTCCTAAGACAACCAATCGATCAGCAGCAAGCCACGTTTGTTGGTCGGAATCTTGTTTGCCACGATAGTAGATATCTCTGAAGACGAGTATCTGTTCCATGTGTGTGAAACCATGCTTGGATTCGATGGCAATTGGAGATGTTTTCGCGTTGGGCTCTTTGACCTCTTCTGAGTTCTCTATCCAATCCAGTCTTGCCCATTCCTGTTGATCGTTGCCTATGACTAGCCAACCGTCGATGATTGCAACAATGATCCAGGTCGCCTTTTCAGTTGTTGACGGTGGATTGATTTTCATTTCCTGTTTCGGCGTTCGGATCGCAATCTCTGAACCCTCCTTTGAAACAGCAATATCGATAGATTGGTTATGCGATTTTAACTTGCAATCCAGTTGCCAGCTCTCATGTTCGCCGAGGTACTGAAGAGCGAATCCAAAATCTTGTATCGGCACCAAAGCATGCGAGTCGTGCGCGTTTGTATCGAGTCGATTGTCAATTTCGCCATCTCCAGTTCCCATATATTCCAAACTCTTGCCCGCGGTATGTTTCCATCGCTGGATTCCATTTGCGGCTCCTTCCGCATCCGCTGGTGACCACGTGTCGAGCAGAATGGACTGGAGGAGTGCCTGATTCAGCAACTTGCAGTCGCGTCTTCCGTCGACAAACAAATCGCCTTGCTCAATGCTGATTTGTTCACCGGGAAGACCGACGAGTCGTTTGATCTCTCGAATCGCAGTGGGGGAGTCTTGAAAGACGACGATGTCGCCTCGCCGCAATCCTGTTGGGGAGTCTTGCGGCGATTGAGCCTCTTTGGCTCGCATGGTACGGACCAGACGCAGTGGCGCGTATAGGACGCTTTCGCCAGCAAGGCTTCTTGGATCGGTTCCGTCGATGGCATCCAGATCAAAGTTGGGAGCCATGTCTTTTTCACCACAATTGGGACAAGCAAACGCCGTATCTTTACGGCATGTATCCCAAGCAAAATCGTGTGAGTGTTCGCACTTTACGCAAGTCAACCGTAGTCGAGGTCCGCGAAGAATCGGCTCCATCGAGCTGCCCGTAACAATCCCTTGACGAGTCACGTAACCCCGTCGCATTAGGATCATGGCAGCTAGGATGATAGCTAGGCACAAGAATACTAATAACCCTGCCGAACTGTAAATAAACCAACGATGCGGTTGCTTAAACGATCTTTGCATCATGGTTTGCCAATTCTGTAAACTCCTTGTTCTGAACGTATGAGCAAGTCGTTACCGACTACCGAATACGAAGCAAAAATGCGACCAGGTAGTGTGTTCTTTGCAATCTCGGTGGGCTTGTCGATAGTTCCGATCAAGAGTGCGATAGCCGCATCAACCCAGCCATCAGAGGGCAGGGGAGTCTGTATGTCGATCCGCCGAAGACGGTCGTACACGAGG
>CAIOHR010000322.1 GCA_903858115.1 uncultured Pirellula sp.
CGTCCCAAAGTTGTCCATTTTCGTAGTATCTCTTCCAAGCCCCAACCTGTACACGATTTGCGAATGCGCCAGCCTGGAGCGGTTGCCCATTCTCACGCCACCATTCCCAATATCCGTCTAGCTCACCATCAGCATATTTGCCAACCGCTTTAGTTTGTCCATTGCGGTACTAGAACTTCCATTTGCCATGACGTTTGCCTGACTTCATTTTGCCTTCACCAGAAACCGTGCCGTCAGCAAAGAGCTCTTTGGTCGGACCATCAGCTGTTTGAAGGGATGTCTTTTTCATGGCTCTTTCGTTCGGTCGCTGGTTGGGACGTGGGATGTGGTGTCGCGAGAGTTTTGGGTATGTAGGCAGAACGACCGCGATGATCTAGTCGCGGACTGAAGGTTTCCATCAGGTGACGGCGGACCCGCGACTTAGATCCATCACTTTGTTCTGATTTCTTCTTGATTTGTAAGCTCTGATTCGATCTTTTATTGGTCGAACAGGATGTCAGTACTACGAGTACTGTTATCGAAAATTGTATGGGTTTGGTTGTCGCGCTGCAACACAACGACTCGCGAGGTATGCGTGGATGCATGATAATGCAATCCACGACTTGGCCCTGGCGTGCTGGAGTGAAGTGCTGTCCCCAATCAAAACGAACCTGGCGAAATGGGAAAGTTATTAGTGTCGATTTTGTCTTCGATTAGTGTTCCTAAACTCCTTGAATGCATGCGGCGAAGGGAAGAACACTAATTGGCACTAATCTCCACTAATTAAACGCCAGCCGTCATCGAGCACTGTAAATCAGAACGACGGCGATCACGCAGTCGCCGCGAAGAAACTATGATTCAATTTCGAGTCCGATCGGCGACTTGCGTGCATCGCTTTGTTCGGCCTTTCGTGAGTCTAGGGGCTTATGTTCTAGCCGTGCGTTGGGGAGTCTGCGAGACCAACCGAAGCATTACTCGATCATCGGAATTGTGTTCGATCGCGACTACGTTTCCCACCTTGAACCTCGAGATCTCGCCCAGATAGGAGTCAATCAAAGAGCATAAGCTATTAGAGTCATGATTTGCACCCGCCCATTTCTTGACAACATCATCTACAGAAATCTCTTTGCCAGTGAAGACCAGATAACCCAAGTCATGGAATTTTCCGGAGTCTATTTCCTCAAAACGCGCAGACCCGTCTCGGGCAGGGACGAGGAACCGCGAGCGAGCCGCAGCACTACCATCTTTAGCAAGAGCATTGATGAATTTCTTTGTCATGACGGTATGTCGATGGGCCGAAAGTTTGGGTTCCGCCAGCCCGAGCGATTGATTCAACGCAAGTCAAAACGGCTGTTCGAGGGCTTCGTCTGCAACCCTTTGTTCGTCGCTGTCCTGCGCTGATCATTTCCGTCGTCGTGCGACGATAGGACAGCGACAGTATAGCAATCAAGTAATCGCTTTGAATTACTCGCCAAGGAACGTGCCATCGGGTGTAAGGATGAATTCGTCTGCGACTTCCGGTGAAAAGGCTGGAATGAAGCCGAGTAAGCAACCTCGCGTGCCGGTCGACAAATCAGCCATGACGCGGATTTGGCGTTTGGTGCGATCATCCCAGAGTATGTTCGTCTCAATTGTGTAAAGCGTACCACCAGAAGTCGTGCCGTCAATCACCTCAAGACCGTGAAGTGGCGATTCGATTCGTGCAGCGAGTTCATGGTGTGGCATTCTACGATATATGGCGAGATGATCTTTCAAGATCGCAGCTAACGTTTCTAGGTCAGCAGTCATGCAATCTCCGTCGGCGAAAGAATCCATGTAAGTCCTGGGTTTGGGGTGGGAGCCCTTCGAATAAAATCTGGCGACTCTGACCCGTGATCTTGTTCTGCGCTTGTAACGCAGAAACGTCACAAAATTCCACCCCCAAACCCAAGGAACCTCATACC
>CAIOHR010000323.1 GCA_903858115.1 uncultured Pirellula sp.
CTTCAGATAGCAGCTCAGGGGATGACCTATCTGGATTGACGGGTTTGCCACTAAGGACTTATGGTTGGGTGATGTTCTTAGCGATACTCGGAATGATCCTGGGTGTTTTGGGAATCATAGGTTCATCCATCAGTTTTGTTTACATCGCATCAAGTCCTGTTAGTGGCCCTCCGAAAGCCATAGCCGTGATTGTCAGTCTGTCCGTGATTGTTGCGTGGTCGATGTTCTTTTACATCAGTTTTTTGCTCCTCATGTACGGCAACAAAGTCTCTGTGTTGCGTTTCCGTGCCACCGAACAAGCATTGGCGGATGCGTATCGAGCGTTAAATCGCTTTTGGTTTATCTTGGGACTATTTGTCCTGGTAGGACTTGTCCTCGCATTGCTCATTTGGGGTGCCATAGTACTCGTTGGCGCTAGCGTTGCATCCATGGCAAACTGATAAACCAAATAGCACAGCAAGTCTCAAATCGGATTTTTTGGTTGGTGAAAGTAGCGAACGCAATGGGAAGTGAAACCTCAAGTAAACCACCTTTGAGCTTTTTTGAGATGGACATTGAGCGACGATGTGGATTCTCATCGTCGTCCGGAACGTACGCAAACCCATGGTTTTCCGGCTTGATAGCTTTCGTCCTGACCGTCGCGTTTTACGGCATCCTGATCTTGCTCCCTTCGTCTTACTACACGCAGATTTTCCTAGAACGCGGCCCAACGCAGCATGCTGCGGTATTCTTTGGCCTGTGGTGCATGATCATTTTGCTGGTCAAGCAAAATAAATTGCGATTGCAGCGACGCGCTCTCGACTACGATGCCATCCCCTCAACCCACCACTTCATCCTCAGTTCGCAGACTGCAGATCAAGTTGTCGCAAAGATCCATTTGAATGCGGCGGATCCAGAGCGTTTCATCGCCTACAACCGAATCCTGATCGCCATCTCCAACCTGAAAAACTTGGGTCGAGTCTCCGACGTGGATGACATGCTTCGTTCGATCGCCGAGCGCGACGAATCGGCCCATGAAACCTCCTTTGGACTTCTCAATGGTTTTCTTTGGGCGATCCCCGTCCTTGGTTTTATCGGAACCGTGTTGGGATTGGGATTGTCGATCGCGAGTTTCAGCAGCCTTCTCTCCAGTCAAAGCGACATGAGTGGGATCGTGGCCTCATTGAAAGAGGTCACCGGCGGACTGAGCACTGCCTTTGACACAACCCTTCTCGCGTTGGTCATCGCGTTGTTCCTCCAATTGTGGATGACGATCCAAAAGTCAAACGAAGAGCGGTTTCTCGATGACTGCAGCGATTACTGCATGAAGCAAATCGTCAGCCGTATCAAGATCCTGCCCTACGAGCAAGCACGCGAGGTTTAGGTATGGCTCGGCGCCGACAGCATGGCCCCTCGGTCTCCTTCTTTGCCTTTCAGGACATTATTACATCGGTTGTCGGCATCTTTGTCTTGATCACACTGATCATGATGGTCGACCTCGTTTCTCGGAAAAGTTCCTCCGCCAGTACTGCAGGCGCCGCTGAGGATACTCTGTCATCCGTGATCTCTGACATGCAGTCCGAGATCCAGGAATTACAAGCACGATCGGAATACCTTTTTCAGCGCGGAAAGAAAGTGGCCGGTGTTCAATCGCTGAACAAGGAAGAAATCAGAGAGGATATGGAAAAGCGTTTACGATCGCTGAATGAGCAATTGCAACGCGCTGAATCCAAAAATAGAGACATTGAAAAGACCATCGACGCCCAGCTGTCGGAGCAAAAGCGACTGCAGATCGAATCGATGAATCGAGCTCCGGAGCGCGAAGAGCTCAAAAATCTTCTAGCGAAACTCGAGTTCCTGGAAACAAAAATCGGTGAACTATCGACCGAGGATCCGTTGGTTTTTAAAAACGTCAATTTGATGGGACGAACCGTGGTCGTTATCGACATGGAGCCTAAGAAAATCATCGCACTCAATCTCGCTAGCGACCAGCGGTCTGAGTTCTCGGGTGCAGCGAGATTCACGCAGTTCGAAAATTGGGCAAAAGGACTGCCAGTCAGTAAGCTTCATTTCTTCCTCCTCGTTCGGCCGGGCGCCGCCTCGTCCCATACAAAAGTACAGGAATACCTCGAAAGCGTTAATGCGAGTTTCGGATTCGATTTGCTCCAGGACGGCAAGACAATCAAATTGCGAAGTGAGGCAAAGCAATAACATGGCGCGCCGTCGATCCAATCAAAATACCTCGAGCCTCGATCTGTTCCTGGACACCATTTGCAATGCGTTCGGTGGGATCATGTTCATTTCGATCTTGATCTCGATCTTGGTGCAGATGCGCGGCGAACAAGAGCACGACCCATCGCCGGCGAAAACTATCAGCCACGCGGAAGCGAGACTGATGGAGGACGAATACGAACAATTGCAGCGGGCGCGAGAGACACTGCGGCAAGAGATCGCTAGCCAGGAAAAGCTCCTCGTCGGTGACTCAAAAGAGGAAATTCTCGATTTAAGTAACCGCGTGGAAGAAGTACAACAATCCATCGATAAGGCTATCGAGAAGCAATCGGAGTTGGTGAAGCGGACAGTATCGTTGGATACTGATATCGTAAGCGAACGAGAATCGATTGCGAACCTCAGCAAGGAACTTCAGGATGCCAGACTCGCGGTAGCGGAACGCGGCAAAGAAATAGACGATGCGCTCGATTCCAAGGAGCAATCCACCACTCTCCCTAAAGTAACCCCGACGTCAAAAGGGAACGTTGTATGTGCCATGAGGTACGGAAAGCTTTACTTTGTCACAGATCCCCAAAGCAATTTGTCTTCCGATGTTTACAAGCCTCATACCGATTCTCGGAAGTCGCTAGGGATTTTGTACGTATCCCCGAGAAAGACGGCCGGTTGGATGATGCCGGACGAAGGTTCTTTGCAGTTCAAGTCAGCGATGCAAGGGATCTCACCAACAAATACCTTTGTTTCCGTTGCGGTATGGGCGGATTCCTTTGCGGAGTTTTCTGATTTCAAGAAGACCCTCAATGCACTAGGATATGAGTACGATTTGCTTCCCATCGACGATGCCGCCGAATTGCCACTGGGAAGCGGATCGAATGCAACCGTGCAGTAGCTATTGAGCGTGAGCCGTGACAGCGAGGGACCTGATGAAACCAGCCCCACCACCACTCGGGAAAGCAAGTCCCACGCCAATCCCTCAATTACCTTTCCCGCCGAAGATCGAGTCGCCCCATAAAGATACGGACGAAGAAGACGCACGAAATAGTATCCTCATCGCCGCCTCGGTGGTTGGTTTTTTGGTTTTGGCGGCCCTTTTTCTGAGTGTGTTTGTATCGAGTTTGGTTGGTGGAGGCGCAGACTCGGGTGGAGGCAATGAAGCACACGGAGATGTTGAAGGAGTCCTGGCAACAGAGAACTCTCGCGGCAATACGTTAGACGAAGGTCAATCCGATACGGTGACGAAAGCCGCAGGGAACCCTAACAATGCCACCGCAGCGGGAACGTCGGATGCTGAGTCAACAGAAATGGACTCCAGCAACAGCATCGCAGCATCGACGGACGCGGAGGGAACTACGGAGCCCGGCGAATCCAACGAGCCGGATGAAAAGGAGTCAACCACAGTCCCTACCCTGAACACGTACACTCGCTCAACCGCCGCAAGCTCTGGTTTTCCCAGACCATCAAGCCCAATGCGAGCGGGAGCCGCAGGAACAGACCTCGCGACCTCGAAAGGGATCAATCCCTTCGTGGGGGAAGGTAAGCCTGCTGCATCGACAGTCTATGTGATCGATGTCAGCGGAAGCATGCAGGACCCTACAAAACTGCCACGGGTGATGAATGCCCTGATACGGGGTATCGATGACTTGAAAGGCAACCAAAAGTTCTGCGTATTTCTATTCGACTTTGGTTACTACTTCGAACCGTCAATGCAGCAAATGGTCCCAGCGAACGATGCGAACAAGCAAAGAGCCAAGGCATGGCTTAGTAACCCACCTGGCGGTGGCGGAACCAATCCGGTCCCAGCAATGCATGCAGCGATCTTGCAGGAACCGGAGAGAATCGTATTGCTCTCAGACGGCGAGTTTGATCCGTACGCTGTCGATCAGATTACCCAGATGAACCAGAACCTTCGAAAGCCCGCCCGAATCGATTGTGTCGGGTTGATGGAGCAAGTGCTCGTTCTGCAAGAGATCGCTCGCCAAAACAAAGGAGTCTATTATCAAGCTTGGTAGTGTAACTCTCCATCGGACAAAGCTTCCGAAATGCCCGAAGACCTCGACTAAAAAATCTGAATTTGGATACGCTCGACGCCACGATGACTAGGTCTGTCCTCTTAGCCCGTCGTCAAAAGCAGCAAGCCACTGAATGGCTCTACGATAGCATTCGATGTTTTGACGACAGATTTTGGTTCACCGAATGGCTTCCCGATTTTTTAGCAGGTTTCTAAAGAAGCTTTAGTAGGTCGCTTTTCTTTTTCTCGAAGTCATTCTGGGTGATAACCCCGGCATCGAATAACTGTTTCAGTTGCGCAAGTCTCGCAACAACATCATCGCTGCCTGATGTCCCGTTGGGTTGGGGTGCTACCGGCGCTACCCCACCGATAGCTTGATTTATAATCGTCTTATTGGTACCAGCGTTGATCTCCTCGAGACGAAGGCTTCGTCGGAGTAGTGTGGCGTTTTCCTCTTCCTCTTGAGCGACACGATAAATCATTCGTGCTTGTGACTTCGGCAAGTAGTCGACTGACTCTTTGTGATCGGTCTCCACGGCGCATTGCTCATCGCACAAATCGCATGGAATTCGCATGTGCATAACCCCATTCACGCGAGCATAGGTTCTGGGATAGGCTATCAATCGACCGATTGTTTTGACCTACTCGATGAGTCCGAGTTTTTCTGACTACGCGAAGGAAGACTATCCTTCAAACCGCCTGATTTACCATTTCCATTCGCTTTTTGATCAATTCCGGCAAAATTGAGACTCATCAATTCGTACTCTGTAAAGCAGTCCACTTCCATTCGTGACGAGGAAAACAGGTGGACTGCATTTTGCTCTGCGGGAGTCGCCCGAGCAGCACGACTTTCAGTAAACGAACGGGCTCTCAAAAGACAATAGATTTCAAACTCTGTTCCTCGCTTTGACTCCGCCAACTCCTTAAACTCTGGCCCGAGAGAAATCTGACTAAAACGTAGCGAATATTCAGAGAAGCCGGATGTTTCGAAAAAACGAGGACGTCCGGATGCAGACGTCTTCCAATTATGCACTGAGAAATCAACTGAGTACGGCAACTTTTGATTATCAGTATTTTTAGTGCTATCCATGAGGCGACATTGAAAAGTCACGGTCGTGCCATCAATCATCCCCAGCATTTTCTTCTGCAGCACAGAGAATGGCGTTCCACGGACTTTCTCAACTTCTAGGGTAGTTGTTGCTTCGTTTAGTAATGCTATCCAATCCATTTCTACTTGTTGCAAATCGAAAAGAAAATCCGGAATATCCTCTGCTAAGATAACCTTCCCGTGTTTTCGATTTCCAACCTTCTTTGTCACGGCGTCCGTAGTTTTCTGCGAAGGCTTATTGGCTTTGGGTAACGGAAAACTCTCCGCACTAGCCACGGTTGAGTTGCTCGTTCGGTCTGTTTTTTGTGCATCGGTTTCCAGCCGAACAAACTCCTCGATCTTTTCCGTCAAGTCGTCAGTCTCGAATCGGTCACCTTTTAGGTCGACGCGAAACTGTTCGTAGACGCGTTTTGCGGACGCCCGGCGACGCGTTACGTATTCATCGGCCACATTGGAAACGGAGATCACCGACGCCGGATGCTTATCATCTTCTAAAAACAGCGATAACGAACGGCTAAGTTCCGCGACCCGCATCGAATCCTTAGCCAGGATCGCGTCATTTATCTGCGATGACATACGCCTTGCCACCTCAACCACAGCAGCATTGCAATCGGCCTCATGTTGCTTGATTGCGTCGTTATGATCCACGGCGAAAGCGCAGGATACGGGGATCCACAAGTACATCGAGATCGCACAGGCAAAAACAGTAGGTCTTTTCATACTCGTAAAGTCCACGGGGCATGGTTGCTTCAAATCGAATGTTGAACTAGCACTGGCTCACCGTATGCCTTCAAACTCTTCGAATTTATCCCGCTCCAATTTTCGAAAATCGCTCCAAATACATTTCCGGACAAGAGTATAGTGCCCAAGCTGCTAAGGAAACAACACAAATTCATTGCCCAAAAGGATCGGCATAAACTGGTCCGGACTCTCGAAGGGAAACGGAACCTCACCCTTTAGATCAGGTTTTTCGATTTTTTGGCTAGTAATCGCTATTCGATCGCTTGCGGTTCTAGGGGTTGCGTAGAGCTCCTCCGCCCCCTCCGGTGGGTGGGTCGCAATATAAACACTCAAATGCGAAAACCGTTTGGACCTTTCATGAAACTAAGGGACTGTTCGGCATTAAGTGATAAGCTGGCTGCTTCGATTCAATGGCAAAAATTTACTTTTATTCGGATCGATCGGCCGATTCAACTCGGAGTTTGCTAATGCAGCCACAGGAACGTCATGAACGTCTCGAGGAACTCCGGCTACAGATCCAAAGTGCAGTTGACGCTGGAAAATTTGAGGGATTGGCACCTTTAGTCGACGAGTTCCTGAAACTCCAAAAAGACGACGCGGCGATGCTCAAGCTCCATACGCAGCTGGCTGAACAACGGCGACAGAAATTGGACAAAGTCAAGCAAATTCAACTTGCAGCTCGAGAAAGGCGGCGAGACCAACAAGCACTACCATTTGTCGACAAAGCGCGAAAATTCAACCAGGAGTGCCGCTTTGATTTAGCTGCCGAAGCTCTTTCCCGGATTCCGACGGATTTATACACCCCCACGGTCTTGGAGTTTATCGCTTTTGTAGACCGATGTGCGATGCTCCAAAAGAAGGCGATGGACGCGATCGAAAAATCGAGCGCCGAGGAGTTCGATACTTGCGAGCGTTCCGCAAACGATTATCGAACGTACTTAAGACGCGCCTCGTTGAGCGATCCGACTCTCGAGTCGAAGCTCGCATCGAAGAGACATCAGACAGAGCAGTCAATGAAAACGAGCCGATTCCGACTTCGCACCACCGTCGCAATCATTGGCATAACCTTGATCACGACGATCGTCTTCGCGTCGGTGAGGATGATTGTGCGACTTTCCAAATTACCAGCCCAGCGGGCAGCTGCAGCGAAGCAAGCGTATGAAGAGATTTTTGCGAAGCCGATTCTAAAAAACTCAATCGGAATGGAACTCAAGCTAATCCCCCCGGGATCGTTCACCATGGGAACGGGCGGAGGAGTGATTCAAAAAGGAAACCCAGAGTCGCCGCACATTGTTGAAATCAGGAAGGCTTTTTATCTAGGTATCTACGAGGTAACTCAATCTCAATACGAGCAAGTCACAGGAACAAATCCGAGCGAATTGGTGACCGGTGATCACCCCGTTTCCAATGTAACATGGACGGATGCGCAGAAGTTCTGCGAACTCCTTTCGGGAATCGCTGCCGAAAAAGCCGCGAAACGTTCCTATCGACTACCGACCGAAGCGGAGTGGGAATACGCTTGCCGATCAGGAACGTCGAGTGCATTCAGTTTCGGAAAAGATGAGCTCCTCATCGACGACTACGCATGGTACGCCGGTAACTCTCGGGGCATGAATCATCCAACGGGCCAGAAGAAACCAAACGCTTGGGGCTTATTCGATATGCACGGCAATGTTCTGGAATGGTGCGAGGATCTTTTTGCGGAGTATCCATCCGCTGAGCTAGTTCCTGCGCCCAAACACCGACTTGATATTCGCGTCCTCCGCGGTGGTAGTTCCAATCTCGAAAGCATCAAATGTCGCTCCGCTATCCGCAGTGCAGAGAATCCGACACTCCGTTCTAACTTCATCGGTTTTCGTGTCGCCATCACGATTGGGACGTGAATTCATTGTAAAAGCTCATCAAGGAACATCATGGAATACTTCATCCTCCGCAAGGGCAAACCCAAGGGGCCTTTTACCCGGAGTCAAATCGAGACAGGGATCAAGCAAGGCAAGTTGCGCGACACCGATTTTATTTCGGCTGCATCGAATGGTCCATGGAAAACTATCAAGCAATCTTTTTTTGTAGACTCAATCGGATCGAAACGATCACCTTTTGATTCATCGGTTGACAACGTCGATACGCAACAATCGCTCCAATTGGACGTTCATACTACGCTCGCAGACTCGGAGATCGAGAACCCGCCGCACTTGCCGGTGCCGACTAGCGAGAAATGCTCGCGATTACCGCCAACGATCGACCTCGGAATCGATTCGTTGATCCCACCACCCCTTGAACGCATTGCTGAGACTGTACCTTCTGGCCGAAACGAACTAAATGTGACTCTCTCTTGTTCTACGCGATCAGTGAACAAGAGCGATAGA
>CAIOHR010000324.1 GCA_903858115.1 uncultured Pirellula sp.
AGAGATTCCTATCTCGCACAGGGGACTTGAACCCCATGAATCAATGCCCATGAAGGGCGTACCAATCACGTGCACCGAAGTCGCCGACGGTGGTTATTTCCGATGGAACGTCTCCTTGCCGCGACTCGGTGACGTGTAACGTTAGGCATAAAGTCGTTGGCGGCAATCGATAAGGCGAATCCATGGTCGCGACTGAGCGCATCCAGAAGATTGGACATCCAACGCTCGAAGTAACGAAGTACGGCGAGTGTCCTCAGGTGCTTTTCATTCATGGCTGTACGGAGACGTCGGCAATATGGCTTCCTGTGATGCAGGAGCTCGGCAACGCCGGTGTCGAAAGTGCCGCTGTTGACTTGCGAGGTCATGGAGGAAGTGATGGCCATGGATCACTTCAGGAGTCGGGTATCGAAGACTATGTCGCAGATGCGCTAAGCACCCTCAACGCGATGCCATCGCTTCGAATTGTTGTCGGTCATTCTATGGGTGGCTTGGTCACTCAGTTGCTCGCTGCAAAGACCGACCTTGATTATGCAGTATTGATCGCTTCGTCGCCGGTTTTTGGCATGAGGGGCGACGGCTTGCGCATGGCTCGCAAGCATCCTTGGACGTTCCTCATGTCCTTCCTGCGGCGAAGCTTCAAGCGTCTGTATGTGGATGAGCTTGTCACTAGGTCACTTCTGTTTCATGCGCGGACCCCGGCCGCAACCGTTAGGCAGTTCATGTCCCTAGTACAGGAGGATTCCTGGCGTGCGGGGAACGAAATGAATTCAATCCTTCCTGACCCACGGTCTGTGCGTTGCCCGATTACGGTCATTGGAGGTGCTGATGATTTCATGGTTTCAAGAGCCTCCACTGACGCGACGGCATCTGCTTACGGAGTAAAGCCCATCTACCTTGCAGGGTGTGCACACATGGTCCCCTTGGAGGCCGACCTAGTAATGCTTTCTCAACTGATCATGTCTTCACCTCTTCGAGCGCAATAACAAGATGCTTAACTACTCACTCAAGCATTCGCGCATCGGTAACTTGCCGACCAATGGGTCGGATAGCTTTCCTAGACTGCTTCGAGTACGAGAAGACGCACGAAATCGGGTAAGGATGCCCGTTTCCGAACACTCTCCCAACACCACCAATTTACTCACCCCTACACCATCACCTTCGCCACGCCGACCGCCTTTGCAAAATCATCCTCGGTCACTAGCAGATAACTCTGCTGGGCGATGCGTGGTGAGTTGCCAAGCCAGGAGCAAACCACGTGCAGTGGGAACTGGTGTTGGAGTTCTGATTGTCTGTTCAAATCAAAGACTCGCTGAAGGCGATATTGAGCTTGAAACGACCAGGGCAAAATAGTACGCTCCGCTTTGACAATCGTTTATGCACACAGCTGCGAAAGACCGGAATACAAAGGGAATCACTCGATGCCTAGCCTTTTTCAAATCCTCTTTGCTATGCAGGTGTTGCTCCACCACCCCGTGCTGGATGATGGAATCGAACCCATCATGCAGCCGGTTCTGGCGGCGAGCTCCGAGTTGGAGATTGGCCCAATTACACCGCAAGACATCGAACAAATTTATTTCCGCTGGGGCGTAAAAAACGAGAGATTGATTTGGCATACCTCCGTTCGCTTGGGGGTTATTCAAACTCCCTCAAGGTTCATGAATGTTCTCGGCAACGTTGAGAGCGCGATCGCAGACGATCTGTTAGTTCTGATAAAGTCTAGTGAAGGATCGTTTGGCATGAGGGTTTCAAGAGTGCAAAAGATTCGCTACAAGATGGCTCAGTAAGGCGATAAACGTAGCTGAGGATAACTGTTGGCTAGCCTCCTTACCACACCAGCGATTGACTCACGATACGGGACACCAGGAAAGCCGAAACCGATCCGATTGAGATCGAGGACACGCCAGCAAGTCGGCGTCAGCGGATCTTGGAATTGCTCGGCGATGGCGGGAAACTGCGATCCACCTGCATCGCAAATCATTTGCGTTGCAGCCTCAAGACCGTCAAACGCGAGCTCGAAACCCTCCGCTTGGCCGGCCGGATCGAGTTCATCGGCCCGAGCAAAACTGGGACTTACCAGCTGGTGGGAACGTGAATGCGATGTTGGATTTGCTACAATTCCATCATCGTTCGTTCGAACCGGTGGCTAATAGCAGACGTCATTTAGGCAATTCAAAGCAAATACATACATCATGTTCCAGGCGATTTGCAAATGTATCATTACTGTATCATTTTGGCTTGGTGTTGGTGCCAATATCTCTAGCGCTCAGCCACCCAAAGAGCTCACCAACAGCATCGGGATGAAACTGGTGCTGATTCCGAAGGGATCATTCATGATGGGGATGGTCGTTGACGATGCAGAGCAGCACCAGGTCACTATCAGCCAGGACTACTACCTTGGCGTAACGGAAGTCACCCAAGAGCAATACGAGAGGGTGATGGGAAACAACCCGAGTTTATTCCAACGTGACGAGATTAAAGGAAGTAGTTCCGATCCCCCAGTTGATCGTGTTTCATGGGACGACGCTGTCGAGTTCTGCAAGAAGCTTTCGGACTTGCCCGAGGAGAAGAAAGCAGCTCGCGCATATCGCTTACCGACGGAAGTCCAGTGGGAATACGCTTGCCGGGCAGGGAGTAAGTCGGCGTATAGTTTTGGAGAGAGTTCAAAATCACTAGGCGACTATGCTTGGTTTGACGGCAACAGCAACGAACAGACGCACCCTGTCGGCCAGAAGAAGGCAAACGCTTGGGGGCTATACGATATGCACGGGAACGTCTGGGAGTGGTGTAGCGACTGGTACGGTGATTATCCCAAAGGTGCAGTCAGCGATCCTATTGGACCACGGGAGGGCTCGGACCGCGTGCGCCGTGGTGGCAGTTACTCTAGCTATGCCACTTTTTGCCAGTCGGCGCACCGCCAAAAAAGTCGGCCGTTTTTCCGGCACTTCCAACGCGGCTTCCGCGTTGCCCTGAGTTCATCCACCACGCCGCAAGGTGGTGACGAATTGAAACGCTGAATGAATCGCTATCGGAACTCCAGACCTGTGACCCTGTAAATCGAAATCGTGACCCTGTAAATTCTC
>CAIOHR010000325.1 GCA_903858115.1 uncultured Pirellula sp.
CCGATCTTTGCATCCATGCAGATGTCTGCACGTTTCACGTTTAGTAACTGACAATGCACTTCTGGGGCGTCAACGGAATACGCTAATTAACGAGTTCAACTCGAATACACAGCGGCATCGGTAGCCATACTTCACTTGTTTAATCTGCCTCTCGATTGGCCTGACGAGCCACAAACGACATTCCTGGCGACATAGAGCCTCCACGGACATTCAATCAAAGACTGGCTTCATCGGGCATATCTGTATTGCCCACAAGCGCCAATCATTTGGAGGTAAGTCAGTGCTGGCACAGAGCTTGTTGTGAACATGCAAGAAACAGAATTCCTGACTGTATACCTGCTCAGGGCGTACCTTCTCCGCTGCAAAATGTCATTTGCCTACAATCCAACCTGATCTCGACGTGTTTCAGACCGTTTTGATGCCCGGTGGAGGGCGAACCGGCTGAAGATGCTTGAAAAGGTAGTTGGTTACGTCTTTCTTATACAGTAAAGAGTTATGTTGTCCTTGTTGTGTCTCTCTTGTAATAGACGCAATCGTAATGAAGTCCATCCAGCTAATAGCTGCACACAACGACGGCTGCTTTTTCGTCTTCCAAAGTTCCAGCAAGGGAAAGAACTGACCGACCGACCACTTCCAAGCCTGACCTGGGGCTTTGTATCGGATGGTTTTGATAATGCCATGCTTCTCCAGAGCATCACGACATGCCGCCCACTTCCTCTCATCGAAACAAGTGGTAATAAGCCCTTTCGTGTGCAGGCACTTCCACAATTCCTTGGCCCGTTCTTCAGGCAATGACCCGTCCGGGTTCGGCTCTACCAAGAGGCAGTATTCACAGATCGAAATGAACACGCTGATAAACTTCCACTTGATCTGCCCACAGATTCTTACCTCTCGGACCTGAAAATCGTCCGTCACGAAGCGCCGTTTCCCGCCACCAATTCCATTCGGGAACTTAGCTTTCGCCCAGGCATCATACTTCCCGATATTGACGGTCTGGCCCTTCTTGGTGCATTTGTTGGCATCGAATGTCTTGGAGATGTACTTCAGAATCCCACGCACTCTGCCACATCGGGCCGGGTTGTCCCAGGCTCCACTATAGAGTCGGTTCTTTTGAATGAATCCGAGTGCCTCCTCCACTGTCGGAATACGCTTGAGTGTCCTTGCGAAAATGAGCAATGCCCGACGTTGGCGCACGAACGAGTCTGTTTCCTCACCGATGGCCACAATTTCCTCAGAATCAACTTTGGTTGCTCGACGTGGCGGTGATGGTGAAGGCTGATCTTCTTCTACCGCCACTTCAATTGGTTTTTCGATGAGTGTCGATTCGCAAGATATTTCCGACAGAGTGTGGGAAGCAAGTTCGCCATCAATACAGTTGTCTGCGCCGACTTGACAGTTGAGGGTGGCGATGGCCCGGTGCTTCGCTTTTTCAAGGCCAGCTATATCCTCGTCAGAAACTTCGGCATTGACCTTCTTGATGAATGCCTTGATTTCGCAGATGGTTACTTTTTTTGCTGTAACCAGGGAACGGTGCCATCTGTAATCCCAGCGTGAGGCACACATCGGCAATTTGCCGTACCGTCCAGCGTGGAGATTTCCCTCGTGGTCGATCCAGGTGACGGTTCCCTTAATCTCGAAGTCAGCCAATATCCGGTGCTTGGCGAAGAGTAAGCGGATAGCTGTCTGATATTCGTCAAAGACATCGTTGGCCGTCTGCGGATCGACACC
>CAIOHR010000326.1 GCA_903858115.1 uncultured Pirellula sp.
GCGAGTTGATACCGTAATATCCGCGGCGCGTTCAATATTTGATATTGAACGCGCCGTGTGATATTGGGAAAAACCATCATGTCGCCCGTGTTTTTTGCCCCTCCTGGCCAATATCACACGGCGCGTGTAATTCAGAGTTACCCCAGACAGATGATTACGTATCGCTACAAAGGCCCGTGATGAACGGCATTCCTGAAACGTTTCCAATCAACCACGACGATTACCACGCCAAACATATTGGTCGCACAGCAGATGGTCGCCAATTTTTCTTAACGACGCCGTTTGTAGCTCCACACGGCAAGGAGCCTGGTGCCGAGTTCATCGCTCTGTTCACATTCGATACGAATGGAAAGTTGCTCGAAGCATCGATAGACAATCTTGGCCCGCGTGCGACAATCGATCGCGAAGCCGCGTCGATACTTTACCAACAGAGGCTTGAATCATTAGGTGATGTTGAGATCTGCGACATTCGCGTCGCGCCTTTCACGACCGCACGTTTCGGTATCGATTTTGGTTTGATTCCTCGCGAATGCGAGGATGAGGACGATGAGCCAGCGATTGAACTGCAACCGGGAAATTTCATGGCGTTCTTCGATCCGTGGGATGGAGACTACGATACCTGACACAAAACTCAGCACATGGGGTAACAAAAAAATGCAGCCGAGTTTGCGTGGGCTGCTGGTTCACTAAACAAGTCACCCGCGCAAACCGGCTGATTTTGGTCGTTATGCATTAAACGCAATGAAAAATCTCAACTGTCCCCCTAGCTCGTGCGTCGGCAAGATAGACGCCCGTGTTGTCAAGAAACTTAGCAAACGCTTCAAGCTTGATCCAAGCTATCTGGATTGCCTCTCTGTCTGCCATGGTGGCGAACCGCAACTGAACACCATTCAACTTGCGACCGATAGACTCACACTGGCATTTTTCTTAACGATGCTAGACGGCAAATCTCGCCTGCCAGGTGGGTTTCAGCCGCACTTTGCATACCCAACTGTAGACGCTCGAGTGATCAATAGTGTCGGTTGCATTATGGATTCCGACAGCAACACTTCTCGGTGCCTCTTTGGAAAACTTGTTCCTTTTGCGGCAACTCAGAAAGACATGTGCCTTGATGGTGGGTACGTTGATTTATTCTGTTTCGACTATCGTCAGACATTAGACCCTCCACCGATCGTTCTGTGGGTCGCTCACTGTGCGATGGATGCATACTTTGATTGGGACGACCTTCCTTTTGAGGACAAGTTCGATGACACTGGCTGCTGTGCCAATGTTCCGTGGGATCGGTTTCTGAAACCGATCGCGGGTTCCTTCAGTGAATTTGTTCTCATGCTGGAGCAAGGCCAATAAGGTGGTGGCATAACAAAGATCGGGATAGGGACCCGGATTACTCCGAGGCCCCTCCCACACCACCTGGCATGCGGGTCCGCACCGGGCGGTTCAGATCTTTCGCAGTGAGTGTCTGCCAGATTGCTAACAGGCTCACCAATCCATCATGCGTGAGGTA
>CAIOHR010000327.1 GCA_903858115.1 uncultured Pirellula sp.
AACCGAACGGGTCTCGAACTCCGTAAGTCATTGCTGCTAATAGCTTTAGGGATTTCCTGCAAGGTGAGTATTGTTACGAAGAGGGTTGCGCTCGGGGAGCTAAGATTTTTGGCTCGAAACGAGCCTGTTAACCAGTTAACACAGAAAGCCGAGAGTGAATGCTCTCGGCTTTTTGCATTAAAGCCCTGAATTTCCAAGGGTTTGCGACGATCCTGACCCCAAAGCGCGATTTTTAGTTTCGAGGAATTTGCTCTCGGGGTCCCGGAGCCAACCATGAGGGTTGTCCTCGCACCCCGAAAGCAACCCTTTCGAACTCTCTGACTCTCTGGTTAACAAGCGTTATTACTTAACAACCCGGTTGCTCTCGCACCCCGAGAAAAAGTTGCGAAAAGCCGACCGGGGAGTGAACGTTAGGCGAGCCGAACCACCCATCCTTCACGACCTACCCACTACATTCCGTGGTTCGAAAACTCCATCTCATAAGTGGGCCGTGGCAATTTGGTGGATTCAACCAAAATGAGCTCCCGGGAGCAGTCCAGTGCTTTCTAGCACTGATTCGCTCGGCCTCGCAGCATTCTTAGATGGTCGGACACGATCGATACGATTTTTGATCCGTTTGCTGGTTAGCTGTCGCCGAGCCACCGATCTGGATCACGAACAAATGCCTCCGATGGTACAATCTTGCTCGACGGAAGAGTTAGCAAATGCTCTACCAAAAGAATCTGCCCCATCAAGCACAAAAATAGCCCGACGATATATGGACGAACCAAAACCTCTCGAAAGTCTCTTCAAAGAAAAATTGTTTAGGATTCCTGACTATCAGCGTGGATACGCTTGGGGCAAGGATCAACGAAATGCATTCTGGGAGGATTTGGTCAATCTCCCAAATGGTCGCTCCCATTACACAGGTGTACTCACGCTCAAGGAAATTCCTTCCAGAGAAGTAAAAGAAAGCGATAAAGAGTATTGGTTGATCGAGGATCACTCCTACAAGATTTATCACATTGTGGATGGGCAACAACGCTTAACCACATTCGTGATCTTCCTTCAAGCGTTTGTCGAATTTGTTCGGAGCCTGCCGGACAACAAGAATAAGTCAGATAACGACATCTACATCACCGATACGCTTAGTATCGTTGCGGTTCAAAAAAAGTATTTGTTCATGGAAAAACCCCACGGAGATTACTTTCGAACCTACAAGTTTGGCTACACGACAGACAACCCCAGCTACGAATACATGCGATACCGGATTTTAGGTGAGGATGGGGGTGGAACAGTCTTTGAAACCTTCTACACCCTGAACCTAAGCAACGCGAAGAAGTTTTTCTTGGAACAGCTTAGGTCATGGCATATCAAAAACGGCATCGATGGATTGCAAGCGATTTATCGCACATTAACAAAGCGATTCTTGTTCAATGAGTACATCATCAAAGACGAATTTGATGTGTTTGTGGCATTTGAAACGATGAACAACCGAGGGAAAAAACTCTCGGATCTCGAACTTTTAAAGAATCGACTGATCTATCTGACGACTTTGTATACGGACGACGAACTCGATCCGGCAGAGCGTGCCAGTCTTAGAGATTCAATCAATAACGCTTGGAAGGAAGTTTACTACCAACTCGGCCGCAACAAATCGAAACCGCTCAACGATGACGATTTTCTCCGCGCTCACTGGACGATGTATTTCAAGTACTCCAGAAAGACGGGTCGAGACTACATTAGGTTTCTGCTTGACGAGCAGTTTACGCCTCAACGGATTCACCGGAAAGTGGTTCAAGAGGTAGACCTCGAAGAGGCTGATGAGCAGACTTGGAGAGACGCGGACGAAACTGACGAAGATGGGAGTGAAGAAGCAATCTCTGGGGAGGAAGCCGTTCCTACCGCGGAGCTTAGTCCGGCTGAAATTCGAGATTATGTACTTAGCCTTAAAGAATCTTCGATTCATTGGTTCGCTTCATACCATCCAGAGCAAGTATCGATACTGAGTCAGCAAGAGGTCGAATGGATCGATCGACTGAACCGTGTAGGAATGGCGTATTTTAGACCATTGATAATGGCTATTCTCAAGAAAGATGTGAGTGCAGATCAGCGGTTGAGCATCCTTAAAGAAATCGAGAGGTTCTTGTTTGTTGTATTCAAGCTGACATCAAGCCGTTCAAACTACAGAAGCAGCGAATTTTACAATTCAGCTCGAGCTCTCGATAAAGGAGAAATCGATTTAAATGATATCAGCGAGAAACTGAATGAAAGACTAGCGTTTGCTTTCAACGATGATGAAACCTTTCGCAGTGACGATTTCTACAATTTGCTTTTCAGAAAGTTTGACGCAGGTCTCGGGTACTATGGTTGGGCGGGATTGAAGTATTTCTTGTACGAATATGAGCTGAGCCTTTTAACAGGTAGTAGGCAAAAAAAGGTTGGGTGGAACGATCTTTTGAAGACTTCGAAAGACCGCATATCCATTGAACACATCTATCCCCAAACACCAACAAAGGCTTGGCACACAGCATTTAAAGGCTCGAAGCCTCGAGAAAAAGCAATGTACTCTGGTAGCTTAGGGAATTTAATCCTTCTTTCGGCGGCTGTGAATTCGGCTTTACAGAATGACTCTTTTGAAGAGAAAAAGCATCCAAAGTACGACAAAAACGGTGACAAAGTTCGAAATGGCTTTTCGGATGGCTCTCATTCTGAAATCGAAGTTTCAAAGTTGCCGGACTGGGGACCCGATGAAATCCGAGAACGGGGATTGAAGTTACTAAAGTTCATGGAGAAGCGATGGAAGATACGATTTGAGAGTGAGGAAGTGAAAAGGTCTGTCTTGTTTTTACCGGAGTGAGATTTGTGTTCGAATCCCATTTAGTAAGCTTTGTGCACTTGATGCGAAAAACCGTCGTCATTCCCAAAGTCAAAACTCACGCTTATCAACGCAGCAGTCACCACACAGAACGGTCTATTCATCTTGTCGTCATTGGTCTCAACCTCAGTAGGAACGAATGCGAGGCTTGTGACTGGGAACCGCAACAAATGCCCAACAGCGAATTCGGGCTGCAAGGCGATGCGATCACTCCATCGGCTCTATCGCAGGTGCATACCTTCGTCGGTAACGATAACCGTTTTTCAGGAAATGCGTTTACGCAAAGTTGGCCTTTAATTTTTAATTTATGAAAGAAAAGAAGATGAAAAATGACCAAGCAAATCGCTGAATTGGCTTATGCAGGCAATTGGGCAGACTTACTACCGATATTGAGGCGTAATCCCGCACTCACAAATACCCCTAGTGAGCAAAAGGGGTACACGGTTTTACACCAGGCCGCATGGCACGGTGCCAGCCTGAACGTCGTCGGCGAGTTACTCGCGTTAGGAGCGGACCGTGGGCTGAGGACGTATCCCAAGCAGCAAACTGCTCATGAAATCGCGATCGAAAAACACGCTGATAGAGAAGACCTTAAATACATCTTAGCTCCAGGAAGTCGCTCTCTTGCACAGTTGATGCGAAAAACCGTCGCCGAAAACCAAGACCTATTTGGACCGTATGACGGTAATCAGATCATCTGTGACCGTCTGGTAGAGTGCTTCGGTGCAGATACGTTTTGCCACTCAATAGGTGAATTAAATGACAGGATGCATGCAGCATTTATTACTGTCACCGGGGTCCCGCTTTCATCTTCTGTTTCAATCATCTGCAGACCGTGCAGACCGAACGATTCTTTTTCGATGAACGCTGATACTAATTTTTGGAACGATCGATTTCTTCCGATTCTTCGCGATCTAATCGTTCGTTCCCACCTCATTTCTATAGAGAAGGAGTGGGCAGTTATCGCTGACTTGTTTTATCCAGCTCCAAATCAATGGGGATTTCGTGGGGACCTTTTTCTTTGGTTAGAGATGCGTCAAGCATTATGTCACGTCGAAGTGCCGGAAAGGATCGATGACTTGTCGATGATACTTTCCACAGCATTCACATCGTTGACTAGCAAAGTACTCGAAGACGGTAAACAGTTTTCTGTTGCCCGTTATTTCCGCGGGGGTATGAGTGAAGGGTTGATTAGCAGTCAATTCTGGAGCGAAGACTTCATCCCCATGATGCAACGGAGGCTGATTTGGCTTCGTGAAACTTGGCGTTGCTAAAGTGGTGCAATACATTTTTCCAATGCATTCTTAAACTCAACGTCTTTAGTTTGATTGTAGCATTGCTTTCAGTGCATCCAAACAACTCACCGGACCAGACGCCATCGGCAAAGCAAGGGAATCGATACGCACCTGCGTCCCGCCGATGTCGACAGCCAGAAGGCTGCGTTGATCTTCGCTGCTGGATTCTTGGCTTGGATAGACCAAAGTGGCTCGGTTGGCACGAAACCCCATCGCATAAGCACACATTTGGAAACGATCGTTTCGGGATTCTTTGCCGAAATCGCGTTTGTATTTGGCATCGAGAACCCAACGCTGACCATCCCGTTGAAGCATAATGTCAGCGATCATCATACGATTTGGATCTTCTTCGCCATGGGCGTCATCCCATAAACGGGATCGTTGATCGTGTGGCAGGCAACGCCAACCAGTGGTAGGGGCCAGTTCTCTGCACATCCGCCGAAGTCCACGCTCCCAAACTCCAGCGAGGGAAAGTGTAAACGACTGTCCGCCCCACCCGCTTTTCGAGTCGATGGAAGCACCAAACATTATCAGCCGCGCAAGTTGCAGAGCATTGCCATACCCAGACGGTGCAGAAGTCAGTCCATCGGCTACTATTTGGTGGCGATCAACGTCATCGACCGTGATTTCGAACCAATCACTTCGAAGGCGGAAAAGCAGCTTTCGCGAAGTATCGTCCAAGTGCTTCTGGAATAACATGACTTGCTTGAGCGCGAGTGCAAGCATGCGGTGTGCTGGAGTTTCAAAACTACGACCTCGAATCATCTGAGGCATTTTTGGCAATCGCCATATTTTCGTGGCAAGTGCGCCAGCCAAAACTCTGCCTCTGAGTTGTGAGGATTCGATATTCAGCTTCACGAAGTCTTTTCGCAAGTGCCATCGTGTCACAACATCCAGTTCCAGCAGAAACAGCTTGAGCATGACCTTTTGCCAATCGTCGTCGGCAGCCACATTGCCAACTTGGCTCCAGTGCTGGAAGTCAGGGAATTCTCCCAAATAAACCAGCCAGTCAAGAAGGACGATCCCTGGCAACTTGGTACGCAAAACGATACGCCTACCACTGGGAAGAAGCACGATCCCGGTGCGATACTTACCCTTGATCACCACATTTCCTAAGCGTTCCTCTAGGTCAATCACATTTCGATCAGCATGAAATCTGATCGCATCCAGATCGCAGCCAAAAGAACTTGCTGTGCCGGCCCACTCTTTGGGATTAGGTGAACCAGCCTCGTCTACTACGATGTCGGCAACTTGCATTGAATGGCGAGGCATAGCACTACGACTCCGAGCCACCATCTGCTGTGTTGTTCTGATCAGCTATGGTCAGGCAATTCAAGAGAATCGCTTCGACCTGACTTACAAGTTCGTTGTCGGTTCGACCGAATTGCATAACGCAGAGTTCACGGACGTAGGGCAAGACGCTGAATCGCACTATTCTCCGCAGCGCTTCTGGAACTAGAGGCTTATCGACCGATGGCTGGCTTTCGCTGCCAAACGTCTGCAACATGAATAATGCATGACCGACTTGCTGCTCAGGTGGGATACCTTTTTCCTCGAGAAGTTGATTGCATATACGAAGGTCGTCTGATCGAAACTTCGCGGGGTTGTTACCCTCGCGACCCAACCAGTTGCTGAGCACATCATAGTCGGGATGAAGATCAACCCAAAGAAAACGACGTCGAAGCGCCAGATCCATTCTTCCTATCGACCGATCTGCGCTGTTCATCGTGCCTATGATAAACACGTTGTTTGGGAAGCGAAAAATTCGGCCCGACAGCAATCGAATCGGGCGTCCTCGATATTCCATCAGTTGCAACAACTCCCCGAGTACTGCGGCAGTGTCGCAACGGTTGATTTCATCGAGTATCAGCACATGCCGAGTATTGCTTTTGAAGTTTTTGAGGGAGTCGATCCACTCGAGAAAACACCCGAGTTTTGGTTCAAACTTCAAAACGCCATTTTCCGTGAATGGTTTGATACCCTCAAAAAAGTCCTCGTAGCCCCAGTTAGCGTGCATGAAGACTGTTGAGTGGCTACCTTGGAGGTGACCGCCGTGCTCACCAACAAAATAACGCGCGAAAAGTTGCGCAATGTAAGTTTTGCTCGTTCCTGGTGGTCCCGTAAGTACCACCTGTTGCTTGGCTAAAAGCGCGTCCTCAATCTCTTGTAGCTTTGTGATCGGTAGCGCTGATTCATCGCTTAATTCACCTAGCGTCATCGGCGAATCGTCGACAGTATCAGTCTCAAGATCGGAATCGGGGAGATCGACCTCGGTGTTCCACTGCCCAGTTCTTGATGCCTGAAAGAACGGCCAGACCCAAACGAAAAATTTGCCAATTTCGTCCACCAATCCTGAGCTTCGTTCTGGCAGTTGCTCGATCGGGAATTTGATTCGCAACTCAAAATCTTGCGTGATCTCTACTGTCGAAGTGTCCGGGTTACGCAGCGATGCCATTAAAGAAGCATCTGTTTCCTTGCCCGTACAAGCGACCATTTCAGCAGGAGCCGTCTTAAGATACGCTGCCACTTCGCTTCGCTTTTCATTGATCGCCTTACCAAGCTGCTCGATATACTTCTCGCATTTATGTCCAAAGGCGAATCCATAGTTGAATTCGCGTTGCTTCCCTAACAGCCCAAGAAAGAGCTGACAACTTTGTGTCTTGGATTCTGCGGACGGATCATAGAACGCAGCCCAATAATGGTCATAGTATCCTCCCTGCCCCCAATCGTTTTTCTTTAGCTTAGATACATTATTGGTTGTGTTAGCAACGTCTGCATCAAGTTCTTGGATGTAACTGGTTCGCAATGAGTCAACGAGTCGAGTCGTTGGATCGCGGAGTACTTGTTGGAATCTGCTTTTGTTCTTCTTGTGCCAGACTCCGTCACTCGTGTGGTCACAAAGGGCCAGAACATAGTCTACGGTCGCTTGCGAATAATCGAGGTCGAGCGCAGGGTCATCCTCACCTTCCTCGTCGCTGGTAATAACTTCTTTAGAGGCAGCGTCCTGCTTGATTGCGGCCGCAATTGCGTTCACCTCCTCGGCAGTGAGCAAGGCGGATTGAAAGTGAGGAGTGAGGTCAGGTGAGTCGCCGGCATTTCGAAGCCGGTTTGTAGCGC
>CAIOHR010000328.1 GCA_903858115.1 uncultured Pirellula sp.
CCACATCATGTATGGTCCGTATGGAGAAAAGGTAGCGGAGACCGACACGGCCATCGCGCACTTGTACGGCTACACGGGCCGTGAGTACGACAAGGAGACGGGTCTGCAGTACAACCGCGCCCGGTACTACGACCCCAAACTAGGCCGCTGGATCAGCCAAGACCCCATCGGCTTTGGGGGAGGTGATGCGAATCTGTATCGGTACGTCGGAAACTCGCCAACGAATGCGACGGACCCGAGTGGGTTTTTTCAGGAACCAGAGGCACTTGATTTGCGAATGTTCTGGGAACCACCACAGCAATCATGGTCGCAATGGTGGGATAATGATTCGGCATATAGAGACAGCATAAAAGGCGTAGTTGACGATCTAGCATTACTGTCGGGTAACGACCCTTACACGTTACAGATGTTGATGCTGGAAGGTGGCAAGCAGTCAGCCAGAAGCCGATACGCTCGTTTACTTGGAAACGCTTTAATAGCACGACAGGTTAGCTTGTTAGCTGCGCAACAGGGATGTTCGAATGAGACAGCATATGAAGAGTTGTTTAAGCGTTCTAGAGAAATCACCGGCAGCTACAACTACGGTACCGAAATGCGTATTGCAGCGGCGCATGGTTCGGAAAGTGGGCCAATAGTTGCTGGTATAGTTCTCGGTTCAATGTTGCCCGGTGGTGTTCCTCGTGTTGGAAAGCCAAAGGAGGGAACAACTGAGATTCCTGTCGAGAATCTGACGCATACACATCCAGTGCCGCGACCAGGAAAGTCGATTAATGATACAGCAGATAAGCTCAGGGGGGGCTACGATGTTTCGCAACCCATTCCGGTAATACGGATGGGTGATGGCAAACTCATACTTGCGGGAGGAAACCATCGTCTTGCAGCGATGAAGCAACTAAACGAAAAGACGATTCCTTGCAAAGTCACGGATTGGAACTCCTTGAGCGATAGAATCAAGGAATATTACCGCAAGAACTTCCCGAATGTTTTCGGAGGATACTAACGTGCAATGGATGACATCGACTGATGGAGATACCGCGCTGTGTCCAAGCTGCGCAAATAGCTTAGTTGGGTACACACCGAGTGCTGATCACCATGGGGCTAAATGCGGTCATTGCGGGGCGGCCTTGATCGTTGTTTCGACGTCCTCAAGAAGCACATTGGTTGCAATCGATCGTTGCCCGGAAGAGTTACGGCTTTTTCTCGCATGGTGCCAAAGCACCTTGGATGAACTTGAATTCGTGTCGTTAGTTGTATCTTTGGAAGAGGTCCTATTTGGCGGAGTGATTTCAACGACGAGGGATGAGAAGACGGATCAGGTCTCTTAGTAAAAGCAAAAAGTGGACGCAGCTCAATTCGCGTCGATTGAGTTTTTTCACTGGCTTCCCATCACCCTGAACAGGCGGCGACATGACGGCTTCCAACGACAGGACAACGACGGTCGCCGCCGCATCGCAGCGCACAATAATCGAAGTCGCCCGCTGCAAGACGCACGCTTGACCGCTGGCCTGTCAGAACGGAATGAACTGAGATAGCGAGACATGGACGTCGAGCGAAAGACTGGCCGGATGGCAGGACGCCCTGCTCTGAGTCACAACATTGTGCACTTTTGAGTCCGAGAACTC
>CAIOHR010000329.1 GCA_903858115.1 uncultured Pirellula sp.
ACTGAAAATCCTCCCCTCAACTTGCCCTATCGGTTATTCCAATAGCTTTTTGGCAAGGTACCCGAACCTCGCAGAGGGGTTACCGGTTCGTGAGGCGATCTTTCGAATCGATGGCTCGCTGGCGCAAATTCAGCCGACCGTCATTTGGGACTCCGACAATCGATCTGCCAAACCGACGATGCACTTAGACCCAACTGTCCGGTGGCACGAAGGGGAGCTTTCCTATCGGTTCCATTCCAAAGAGCGGGCGCGAATGCGAACACGCCTTGCGGTTCGTCCCTTTCAACATTATCAGTTGTCTTTACAGATTAAAACCGATGAAATCCAGGGACAAGTGGAAGTTCAACCACACGGATTTCCAGGTGGTCGAACTGGGAACGATCAGCATCGAAGACGGCTTTGTTATACCGATTTAGCAATCGCAAGTTCGCAAGACTGGACCACCTACAAGCTAACGTTCAATTCTCTGGACTACTCCATGATCGACTTGCACATCGGATCCTGGGGTGCGGAGCGTGGAAGCTATTCGATTCGATGCATAAAGATTGAATCGTGTGGCGCGGTTAATTTAGTTCGCTCAGAAACCGCCCCGATAGAGGTCAAGCTGGTCAACACCCGTGGAGTATCTGGTTACGAATCAGTGCGATTGACGGAAGGGATTGATTTCGAGACATGGCTCGACCCACTGCTAGGCAACGATCCAACTTCCGGATCGTTTGGTGCTTGGCATAAAGCCCCTGCGATTCGACTAAAACGGAACATATCGAACGGATCTCATTTAGAAGTCTCTTACTATCACACACATGTCATCGGATCAGACCAAGTCTGCGCATCACTGGGGAATTTTCAATTTCAAGAATTGCTGAAAGATCACATTCGAAGGGTTGCCGTTCAATTTCCCGATTGCGATTGGATGATGAATCACGATGAAGTCCGATTGCTAGGTTGGATGCCCACGAACATCCCGGAACTTGGTCCTTCCCCCAACAGCGAGCAAATTTTGGCTCATAATATCCAGACTTGCCAACAGAGTATTATGAGTGTGGCGCCGCAAGCCGACTTGTGGGTATGGTCGGACATGTTTGATCCTTACCACAATGCGATCGATCAGTACTACTTGGTCCGCGACTCGCTCGATCGTTTGCAGCTACCGAGAGGAATTGGGGTAGTTAATTGGAACGAAGGAAAGAAAGCTGAGAGTTTGAAGTACTTCGAAGAGCGTGGCCACCGGCAAGTCGTCGGCGCTTACTATGATCAACCCTTGGAACAAACAAAGCATTGGCTAGATTGCATCACGACGAACGGCATCCAGGGAGTCGAAGCATTTCTCTATACGACATGGAAGAAAGACTACAAAGAGTTGGAATTGTTTTCACAACTCGTACGATCCCACTCTTGGTTTTCCTGATTGGACGTACCGATGAAAATACGCAAAGAAGACCAGAACCCCATAGTGTTCGCGTGCGGACCGGACCCCCATGAAATCGCAACTCCCCTTCTCCTCCCGGGGGAGGAGCATTAGCACCAAGTGAAGGCCCCACCCTCTGCAGAAGTGTTCTCGAGCTGAACGGCAAAAAGACATGTATTCAGTTGGGTGGTATAATTGGCTGTGGCAACAGGGCTATACACCACAATCTCATTATCGCTGCAATATTCCGTTTGGCAGCCAATACTGTTTGTGGCTGTAAGGCAAGCTTGATACGTTCCGTTTTGTGAGTAGGCATGCAATGCCGAGTCTCCTTGATGCATGGTTGCCGCATCGCCAAAATTCCATTCATAGGTGGTACCCACCGGTGCTTGTGATTGGTTTGTAAAGAGAACCTCTTCATGGCGGCAAACCGGTGGTGCCTGCCAGGTAAACGAGGGTGCGGCAGGCAGCACAACGTCGAAGTATACACTACGTTGTGAGGTGCATCCGTTGATGTCTGTTGCGGTAAGTTCACAACCAATGCCGCTGTTGTAATCGAAAGGTTGAATAAAACGATGTTCGGTTACTGAAAGATTCGAAGCCGAACCATCACTAAACACCCACGACCACCCTACAGCATTTGGGTTTGTAGCTTGCACAGAAACAGACACACCGCCGCTATCGCACGCGTTTAGAACGGCGGAATCTATATCTGCGAAATCACC
>CAIOHR010000330.1 GCA_903858115.1 uncultured Pirellula sp.
GTCGTTCCCGAGCAAAGTGATTCGACACTTCTTTGGAACGCATCAGGGCGACGCGGATCTATCGCGATGGTGACGCCCCAGTCATTTGCGGCTCCACTGGCGCCACCGATCGCCGCCGAGTTGGAAGGCAATTCTGTAGACGATGCAATGTTGCTCGAAGGGTTAGTTGCGTGGCAGGGACAGTGTGACTTTTTGGTGGTGGAGGGTGCGGGAGGATTGCTTTCTCCGATTAGTTGGACGACGACTAACGCAGATTTAGCATCGCAAGCCGGACTACCGATTGTACTAGTCGCTCAGAATCGATTGGGAGTGGTCAATCAAGTGCTCACGACCCTTGCTGCCGCGACAGCCATCGGTTTAGATGTGCGAGCAATCGTACTCAATCACACTTCTGAATCATCCAATCGCGAACTGTCTGTAGCCTCGAACGAACGGCTACTGATGGCCTTTCTGCCCGAATTGAACCGTCCAAAACTGATCACACTTGAGTTCGGGGCCAGGGATTTTGATCCGAGATTCGACTGGCAATCGATCGGGACGCTTGTCGATTGAACCGATTGTGACGATTCCGAGTGGTTCGAAATTGGGCATTGGCAATTATTGAAAGCATCCCGAAAGCTTCACAAGCTTCTATTTGGCCGGGCGAGTAGTTTAGATACAATCTAGCGGCATCTCCTCTGAACGGTTCGATCGGCTCTTTTTCTTGATTCAACATGAATTTGCAAACGGTACTAAGCTGGGTTCTCCATCTCGACAAGCACTTGAACGATTTGATCCTGAGCGTCGGACCGACTTGGGTGTATGTCCTGCTGATTGCAATCATCTTTTGCGAAACTGGGCTCGTCATATTGCCATTCCTGCCGGGTGACTCATTGCTTTTCATGGTGGGTGCAACGTGCGCGACCACCGACTCGCCGCTGAGCCTCCTGGTGATGATGCCTTTATTGATTTGCGCAGCCATTCTGGGAGACGCAGTCAATTACTGGATCGGTGCCATCGTCGGTCCCAAAGTGTTCAGAAGCGAGTCGTCGATTTGGCTCAACAAAAAGCACTTGGAAAGGGCACAAGTGTTTTATGAGAAGTACGGAGCCAAAGCCATCATCATTGCTAGATTCGTACCGATCGTTCGGACGTTCGCACCGTTTGTAGCCGGGATCGGCCGAATGAACTTCGCCAAGTTTTGGCTCTACAACATTGTTGGTGGAGCGGTTTGGGTGACTGTGTTTTTAGTGGCAGGCTATTGGTTTGGAACCTTGGAATGGGTCAAAGACAATTTCCTCTACGTAACCATCGGCATCATCGTAGTCAGCGTGATCCCAATAGCGGTCGAGTGGGTTAAGGCACGTCGAGAAGTGCCTAAGTAAAACCGTGTTTGCAACACCTGAGCTTTCGGCGACCACCTTGCAGGATGGGGAATCTAGAATCACGCGAAGGCGCGAAGCCGCGAAGTTAAAGACATTTAGCTCGCACCTATCGGTGATTAAACAAAAGCGCAGAGGCAAAGTTGCAAGGATCTTTTTTGCACTCAACTTGTGTCTCTCTGCGTCCTTGCAACTTTGCGTCTCTGCGTTATTCGGTTAAGGTTCGCTGGCAAATTCGGTTGGCACCGTATGTAAAAGTCGCTGACTTATTCGAACCAATCCGGCACATGACTTCCTTTATCGTACAAGCGATCGCGTTCTTGTTGATCGCATTTACGCCCATCTCTAACTGGTTCGTCTTTCCGTTGTATCTGGCCATCAATTGCATTCTGGCGATTGTTTCGTTCATTGCACTGCTTGCTACCTCTGGGCAGGTCGACA
>CAIOHR010000331.1 GCA_903858115.1 uncultured Pirellula sp.
AGATCAGCTCAGCGCCTTTGCTGCTTGCGAGATGTTTCAAAAGAATCGCCTGATGACTGCGACCATTCTGCGTGCCCTCCCTGATGCCACCTTTCAACGCACGGGAATTCACACCGAAAGCGGCAAAGTTACTTTGGAACAGATGATCGACAAGTACATAGAACACTTGCGATACCATTCGGTTTTCATCAACAAAAAGCGGGCCTGGGTTGAGGGAACTGCACCTTGGCCGGTACCTGCAACCCAACCTGCGAGCAACAACGAATGATCCGACGCGATATTCCAGCTTGGCTGTTTTGGATACTGACTATCGGTGGCATCGCGGTCCTGTTGACATCCTACGGCATTGTCTCGGCAAGACAGACTCGAATCAACGAATTGCAAACGACGATCCCGTCCTTCCAAAAATTGGCTGGTGGGCTCCAGCAGATCTTTTTGCCACAGGGACAACCGGACAATCCTAAGCCTGCCATGTTTTGGGTGGATATTCGTGCCACCCTGTGGCGACTCGGTCTAGGTATGGCGTTGGGAGTTTCCTTGTCGATCGTCGTCGGCGTATTGATGGGGGCCTATCGTTGGATCGAGGCTCCATTGAGTCCCGTCGTGATGTTCCTGTCAAAGATACCTCCCACTGCAATGATGCCGATCTATTTCGCGCTCGTGGGCACCGACCAGAAGATGTTCACGTCGATGGTTGCCCTCGGAATATTCTTTTCGATGACTCAATCGATCTACCAAGCTGTACGGCAAGACGTGTCCGATGAAGCGATCAACAAAGCGTATACCTTGGGCGCTTCCGAGTTTGAAATCATCTATGAAGTTATCTGGAAACAAATACTCCCCAAGATTATCGACAGCATCCGATTGCAAATCGGTCCAGCTATGGTCTTCTTGCTGGCAGCGGAAATGGTCGTTGGCAACGCCGGATTGGGCTATCAGATTCGGATGCAATCACGCATCCTCAACATGAGCGTGGTTTACGTTTATCTCGCTATCCTGGCGATCATCGGTCTAGCATTGGAGTGGAGCTTGGCTACGCTACGCAAAAAACTCTGCCCATGGTTCGTAGACTAAGAACATAGAGATCATCGTGAGCAAATACGCTTTAGAAATCAAATCGCTGAACCATACGTTCGGCTCCTACCCTATCCTTAACGACATCGACCTTCAAGTATTGCCCGGGCAGATAGTGGCAATGGTCGGGCCAAGCGGATGTGGCAAAAGTACTTTGCTAAAAGCAATCCTCGGAACGCATCCACCCACCAGCGGCGAGATTCTCACCGACGGGTTGCCAGTTCAAGGGCCGAACCGCAACGTCGGCATCGTCTACCAAAACTACGCCCTTTACGACTTTCTAACGGCCGAACAAAACGTGAGCTTCGGGCTCAAGCTGGATGAAACTTCTTTCTTAATGCGAGTTCTCGCCATTCGAAAATATCTTGCCAAGCGAAAAGAGCACCAAGCCAAGGCTGCTGATTTCCTGCACCGAGTCGGTTTGGGCAACGCTTGTGGCAAATACCCGAATGAAATGTCCGGTGGGATGAAGCAACGGGTCGCTGTAGCTCAAGCCTTCATCATGCGACCCAAGATTGTCTTGCTAGACGAGCCGTTTGGAGCGCTCGATGAAGCCATGCGAGAAGACCTACAGATCATGCTGCTCAAGTTCTATCAAGAGAACTTGCTCGCTAAAAAGGAAGGACGTGTACCGCAGTATACGATCCTCATGGTCACCCATGAACTCAACGAAGCTATCTATGTCGCGGATCGCGTGATCGGCCTGTCGCGTTTTCATACCGACGGAGATCGCGGCGCAACCATCGTTTACGATCGTCCATGCCCAGTCTTTTCTCCGGAAGACCCTCGAGACTTCTCCAAGTTCATAGAGCAACGCGACGAACTAAGGAAAGCGGTCTTCGACGACAAATATATCAAAGACCGTGACAAGTACGTCACGTTCTGGAAAGAGTTGAGCAGTCTAGCGAACAATGTCGCCGCCATTGAATCGGCACAACCAACCGACACTGAATAACCAAGACCTTGTAGTGGATCTTGCTAAAGA
>CAIOHR010000332.1 GCA_903858115.1 uncultured Pirellula sp.
CAAGATAACGTGCAGGTGATTGGATAGAATCGCATACGCGAGCACATCTGCACCAAAAACCGATGCTAGCTTTTCGATCCGTTGTCGAATCCATTCCTTTCTGTAGGAATAGTCCGTCCCAGTAACGGAATCCACGCCACTGAGGTACGCGCGGCGAACACATCTCTGAACACAATGCAAAATGGCGATTTCCTGGGGTCGAAAGACCTCCGAACGTAATGGTCTAGGCATGTCAAATTTCTCCTTTTCCAAGATACTACCGGCTCCGCCTAAAAAGGCAAGTGCCTGGTACCGTACTCGAATGAGGTTGGATTGACAGATTCGACCATGAAACTATTGACACACCCTGTTACATGTCGGCTCTCCAAGCCTCAAGGCAGGCAGACGCAAACGTACGCAACGAAAGGACAGGAGCACGAACTATCGCTTTCTTTGCATCTTCCAGAGCGATGCAGACGAGCCGGTAGTATCGGAAACGAAAAGTACTATCTTGCTTCGGCCCAATAGAGCAAATGAAGCCTGCACATAACCAATGGGTAACCCAGTGATCGAAACGGCCGAAAGTGTAACTGCGATACCTGCTCCAAATGCAATTGCGACATACCTAGAATCGTCAAACGATTTTCGTTGTGAATTCAGGGTGTTGCTTTCTGTCCAATCGATATGCTCGGTTACGCTTTATCGAGGGATTCGAGCACTTTGTCGGTAATCGCAATCGTGCTGAGGGTTGGAGATCCTTTGGGGGCAAGGTCCGCGGTGCGGAACCCTTGGGCTAGCACGTTTTTGACGGCTGTTTCGATGACGGCAGCTTCTGCCTCCAAGTTCAACGAGTGCCGCAAGAGCATGGCTGCTGCCAATATCGTAGCCAACGGATTTGCAATTCCTTTGCCTGCGATGTCCGGCGCACTTCCGTGAATCGGTTCGTACAATCCAGGCCCATTGCTACCCAACGATGCGCTCGGAAGCATGCCTAATGAACCGGGCAACATCGAAGCCTCATCCGTGAGAATATCTCCAAACATATTGCTGGTCACCACTACGTCGAAACTCTTGGGTCTACTAAGCAAATGCATCGCCATCGAATCAACCAAGACCACTTCATATTCGAGATCTGGGAACTCTTCCTTCATGATGCGAGCGCTGGTGCGACGCCAAAGCCTTGAAGCTTCGAGCACATTGGCTTTGTCGACCATCGTGAGTTTGCCGCGGCGTTTGCGAGCCGCCTCGGCTGCCATGCGTACAATTCGCTCAACCTCGGAGGTGGTGTAGACTGCGGTGCTATACGCGCGCTGTTGTCCATCGGGCAAATCTTCTGTTCCTGACGGTCCGAAGTAGAGGCCGCCGGTCAGTTCGCGAAAGAACAAGATATCTGTACCTTCGATGATTTCGCGTTTTAACGGGGATGCATCCACAAGTTCCGAGAACGTCACAATCGGGCGAAGGTTTGCGAAAAGACCGAGCTCCTTTCGGATCTTGAGCAGTCCAGCCTCGGGTCGCGTCTTTGCGTTTGGATCATCCCACTTTGGACCACCAACCGCTCCGAGCAAAATCGCATCGCTCTTCATGCAAGCATCCGTTGTATCTTGTGGCAGCGCATCGCCTGTTTCATCGATAGCGATACCACCGATCTTTTTGGATTTGAACACGAAGTCGTGTCCAAACTTTTCGGCAATACTCTCTAGTATACGAACCGCTTGAGCGGTCACTTCAGGCCCGATTCCATCACCGGGCAACAAAACGATATTGGCTTTCACGAAGTCGGATTTCTACGTTGAAGGGTGCGAGATTTGGTTTCGGTGGTAATTCTATTTGCAGCCATGAGTTTACTTGCGACAACGAGGATGATTCATCGGCAACCAGCCACCATTCGCAGAACTGCTCGCAACGCACTGTTGAATGAAATACATGCCTTCGACGCCATCGTGAACATTGGGGTAGACTGTGTTCGTTCGTTCGATGTTCTTTCCCGATTCCACTTCGATCATTGCATCAAAGGCTGCGCAATAAATGTTGGCGAAAGCTTCGAAGAATGCCTCTGGGTGACCGCTAGGTAGCCTGCATGCGGCTCGACCGCTGGCGTTCATGAACGGAGCGTTTGGATCGCGCGTATAGAGACGATGCGGCTGCCCATTTTGGCGGACGACCATCACATTAGGCTCTTCTTGTCTCCACGAAAGCGAGCCCTTCGTTCCGTCGATTTCGATGGACAGATCGTTTTCCCTGCCATGACTGATTTGGCTTGCGGTCACCGTGCCCAATCCTCCGTTCTGATAGCGAACGATAGCCGTTCCGTAGTCATCTAGTTTTCTGCCGGGCTCGAAGGCTTTTAAGTGGCAACTGATTTCAGCGGGAAGCAGACCAGTCATGTATCGACCGAGGTTATAGGCGTGTGTTGCGATATCCCCGAAGCAGCCAGCCGCTCCACTCTGTTTCGGATCAGTCCGCCAAGCTGCTTGCTTTTGATTGTCTGCCTCCAAACGCGTCCGCAACCAACCTTGGATGTAACAAGCTCGAACGGCTTGAATTTCACCAAGCTCTCCACTGAGAATCATTTCTCGCGCTTGTCGCACCAAGGGATAGCCAGTGTAGTTGTGCGTTACAGCAAAAACAGATTTCGATGCGTCGACCAGTTTTGCCAGTTCTTCAGCTTGTGCCAAATCGAAGGTCATCGGTTTGTCGCAAATCACATGAAAGCCAGCTTGCAGAGCCGCTTTGGCTACATCGAAGTGCATGTGGTTGGGAGTTGCGACAGAAACAAAATCAACTCGTTCACCCTTTGGTTTCTTTGACTCTACATCCAACATTCCTTGAAAGGAAGCATAAGCGCGATCTTCGGGAACGTCATAGTCAGGAGCCGACGCCCTGGAGCGTTCTGCATTGCTGCTAAAAGCTCCAGCGACCATGGTTGCGCGATTGTCCAAGCATGCGGCAATAGAATGAACTTTACCGATGAATGACCCTTGTCCGCCGCCCACGAGTCCCATCTTTAGTTTTCGATTGAGTGGTCCGTTGGTCATGCTTGCTGGCTCCATAGAAGAGAGGAAATCGAAAAAGACGGAGTGCCACAGTCTACCAAAGATCGGCTCGATTTCCAGTCAGCGCAGCAGGCTGGTCCATGGGCACTTTGAATTGCTGATTCTACTGATTGACAAGCGAGAAGAGTTCGTCACAATGCCCGCACTGAAGGACCAGATGGCGCGGCAGGACGCCGCATTCTCTATGCTTAGTAATGCTCCCTATCTTTTTCTTGCATTGGCTTTTTCTTGCTTTGGCGACTTCCTCACTCCTTGTGAAACTTTCCTCTTCCTCGTTTCTCAATTTCCCCTTCCTCGTTTCTCAATCATCGCTCGCTCAAGCGGAAGAGTGTTTGCAGTTATGCTCACTAAGGGGAACTTGATTCGCAGGGAAACTTGATTCGCAGGGATACTTGATTCGCAATCGCAATTCAAAAGATTGCGCAAGGCAAAATCACATTTAGCGAAATCACATAGGACGAGTCGACTTGGTATCGGCAAGTGACCCTAACACAATAGTGAAGTTACCCGAGAGAATTGTGTCTCCTGCATTTTTCTTTAAATCCATTGGAGCCTTTTCCAATGTTGTGGTGACGGCATCACGTTGGCCTATGTTCAAAGACATGTAGATATTGTCCTTGCGGTTGAGCTCTTCATTATGTGCGAAGTACAATTGAGTCACGAGCTCGGGATGATCTTTGGCGACAATTCGAAAATGGATGTGAGGAGTTCGGCCCGGGTACTTGCCAGGCAGAATGGTCTTGAACCGGAATTTGGCATCTTCTCCTGTAACAATGCGCCCCCAATACTGAAAGTTGACATCCATGGGGCGATCATTTTTATCTTGAGGATGATTGTATCGCCCGGTTTCGCATGCTTGCCAAACTTCCACTATAGATCCACCAAGAGGTCGTTCCGAATGCGAAACGACCCTCCCTGCGATTGATATCATCTCCCCCACCGCAACGGGCGAGTCGTCGTTTTTTCGGGTAAGGTCAAAATCGAAGTGTTGTTGTTTTTCGATTTCAGGAATCGGATAGAAAGGCCCCTTGGTTTGGCTCGGCGTATTCAAACGATCATGTCCGAAAGCAACCCTGCTTCCAAAAAGGCCCGAAAGGCCACTGCTCGCGGCTGCTTGAAGAAACAAACGACGCTGTGCTTTTTTCATTGGGCTTTTTCCTTAAGACATCGTGAACAGATACAAAATACCGACTGCGCCTGTATTATCGCAGCTTATTGCGACGGATGGTGATACAATAAGCGGATTGTAGTGATTTTTCCAGATCTGGCACAACTTCCGCGCACGGTCCCTTGGCGTTGACGCTAACTTTCATCTATCTTTGATCTATTGTCCAACGAACGAATAACAGAAAAGGAACTTCGAGTGCGCCCAAACTCCAGTAAAAACGAAACAACTGACGATCCCAATCCGGTTGGCGATCCGTTGGAGCTTTCTTGGCAATGGGTTGCAGCTTCAAGCCGTCGGGAAAGATGCTTTGAAGGAATGCTCATGGGGTGCGCTGTTGGTGAAGCATTAGCCGTTGCAAGAAATAGGCTGCCAAGAAGGCGAGCGTTTAGACTTCTTGGGAGAACTCCTCTGCGGTATCAGTTTGCTGCCGGTCGAGGAATTCCTGCAGACAGGACTCATGCTCTGTTGATTACCGTACAGGCGATGCTAAAGTCGCGTGCTGATCATCGATCGTTCGGTCGACATTTATGGAACCGAGTCAATTGGTATAGATTGGGAATGCCCTTTCGTAGTCTCTTTCGTGTAATCACAAATTTTCAGAATGGAGATCAATCGGATTCAATGCCATCGAAATTGGCGGCAGATCCATTGATTCGGGCTGCCGCGATCAGCTTGATGATCCAGGGCAATCAGCATGCCAATCGCTGGATCGAGACTAGTACGAAACAGAGTTCGATGATTGAAAGTGCACCAGAATTAGCGATGCTCATAGGTAACGCAATTCAAATTGCTCAGAGAGTCGAGCCATCAAATCAGAATGTGACACCATCAGCCGCACTTGAATGCTTGATTGCTGAAGCGGATTCGCAACGCGTAAAGAACCTATTGATCAAGCTTCGAGATCCCTTGGCTCAAGGTAAGAGCCTAGCATTTACGGCTGCTGCCTTTGGTTGGATTGATGGTATTCCTCCAAAGATGGATGCGATCGCAATCATATCGATCTACGCTTGGCTAAGGCATTTTTCTCGCCTGCGACTTGCGGTGGAGCATACTGTCCTCTTAGGTGGAGAGTGTTGTGCGGTTGCCGCGTTGACAGGCGCATTGAGTGGTGCAACTCTCGGCAAGCGAGCCATTCCGTCCGAGTGGTTGGAAAACTTAACTTTTTTTCCACATGACAAGTCTTGGAGAAAAAATCTTGTATCTCGAGTTAAGGATTGGCCGCACGGAGTCGAGGACGTTCAACAAGCGAATGCGCAACCATCGCAAGTAACGGGACAGATTCTTCGCAATTGTGTCTTCGGTTGTTTCTCGGTATTGCATTTCTTGCTTCGCATTCCTGCTCGCTTGATGCCCCTTCCGCAGCGTTCGGAGTCGCGAGGATGAGACGATTGCCAACCTTTGGAAAATAGGTAATATGGAGGGGATGGGGCGGTTCTACGAGAAAATCTCGAATTGCCGTTTGCTTTGGACCGAAGTTCTAGGACGGCAATATTGATAATCGCGCTCGCTGCTCGAACGCATCCTCTTGCTCGAACCACACCACATGGCGTCGGACTTCAGACTAAAAGAACAACTTCCCCGCCTTACCGATGCGATTGTTCGTACCTACACGCCAAACGACCGCATCAACCATCTCGGTCATTGCCCGTTGCCCAAATACGAAGTCATCCTCGATATTCTCGAAGACCTAAAGGACATCTTGTACCCAGGCTTTCGAAAGCGAGAAGGACTGCACGTTGGCAACGTCAGCTATCACGTGGGCGATGTCATCGACCGGCTTCATGATCGACTCACCACGCAGATTGCAAGGGCGTTGTTGCACGCCGATCGTGTCGAGAGTAAAGCTGCGCGTTCCAATCCGTGCGATGAGAAAGTGGACTACGAAGCTAAAGGCCAGAGAATCGCCATCGCTTTCTTGGAACGAATCCCAGCACTTCGCGCAATGCTTTCCAAAGATGTCGACGCCGCCTATGACGGCGACCCAAGCGTGACCAATCGCGACGAAATCATCTTCTGCTTTCCGGGACTTGAGGCGGTTACGATCTATCGCCTCGCGCATGAATTGGTCCACTTCGGCGTTCCCTTCATTCCTCGAATGATGACGGAATGGGCGCACAAACAAACCGGAATCGATATTCATCCTGGCGCGAAGATTGGTGAATACTTCTTCATCGATCACGGGACAGGTGTCGTTATCGGTGAAACATGCGATATCGGTGATCGGGTCAAAATCTACCAAGGTGTCACGTTAGGTGCTCTCAGTTTCGCAACCGATGCCGATGGTCAATTGATCCGCGGTTCGAAACGCCACCCAACCATTGAAGACCGCGTCGTGATCTATGCCAATGCGACTATCCTGGGCGGTCGTACCATTGTTGGCCACGACAGCGTCATCGGTTCCAGTGTATGGGTCACAAGCACTGTCGCTCCACATTCCACGGTTGTTTTGGAAAAACCGAAACTGAAAATCAGAAGTGCCACGGATATACTAGTTCCCGAAGACAACTACCAGATATAGGCAATGACGTGTTGAATTCGGGATCGATACGACCAGACCATTCTGCGGATGATGTTGTGCTCACAGGAATGGGAGCGTTCTCGCCGCTCGGAAGTGATGCACATCAGCACCACCTTGCCTTGCTCGAGGGCAAGTCTGGCGTCAAAGTTATAGAACCTTACGGTGGTGTCGATGGTTACCACTGGTTAGGGGCATACATTGAGAATTTCGATCCGAAGCTACACGTTCAACCTCGCAAAGCGATCAAGGTGATGTGCCGAGAAATTCAGATGGCGTTCGGATCCGCCATGCAAGCTTGTCGACAATCCAACCTTGCGGTTGGGACTGTCGATTCAGATCGCATCGGAACGGTTTTCACCGGCGAGATCATTTTGAGTGATTTGCATGATGCCGAAGAAATCACTCGGCTTTGTACAACCGATGGGGTGATGAACCATTCTCTTTGGTCAATTCAAGCCATGGGAAACATGTATCCTCTTTGGATGCTCAAGGCACTGCCCAACATGGCCGCTTGCCACGTTGGGATTGCACTGGACGCGCGTGGACCCAACAACACGATCACCACGGAAGGTACAAGTAGCCTGGGTGCGATGCTGGAAGCGATCAACGTGATCCGTCGCGATAAAGCGGATGTTATGCTTGTCGGATCAACTGCTTCGAGAGTAAATCCATTGCGACTAATCCAACGTCACAACGAAGACTATACCATCTCGTATGAACGAGCCGAAACCGCTTGCCGGCCGTTCGGGGCGGATCGAGACGGCGCGGTTGCAGCAGAGTCTAGTTCTGCCATTGTTCTAGAACGAAGAAGCCATGCGATGGCTCGGGGAGCAACGATTCTTGGTCGAGTATTGAGTTGGTCCAACACATTCGCCCCCTGCACAACTGGTCGCTGGTCTGGTGTGGAAAAATCTACTCACAACACGATTCAACAAATTCTCATTGGGTCCGGCATCTCGCCTTCCAACATCGACCACATCAACGCTGGTTCGGGTGGTACGCTCGCAGGCGATGCAGCCGAAGCGCGAGGCATTCAATCCATCATACCGGACGTTCCCGTCGTCGCTTACAAAGGAGCATTGGGTGATTCCAATAGCGCTTCTGGTTTGATCGAATGGATTTCGTCGATACAGGGAATGATGGCTGGAACCATCGCAGCGACGCATGAGCATCGAAAGACGGCATCCGATTGCCCTATCCATGTCCTGGCGGAGCCCAAACCTCGCGAACAAGATGCTTTTCTGAAACTCTCGCACACGCCTGATGGCCATTGTGTAGGCGTTCTCTTCGCCGTTGATTAGCGTGAGTCACTTCGAACTGTTGATCCACTCTCTCAACATCACCACCGCACGATCGTCGACTAAATTGCTACCGATCGGAGGCATCTTGCCTGTATCTCTTGTCCCGATGCGACGCAAAAGTATCGAGCGATCCGGAAATCCCGGCGCGACCAAATTCGCTTTTTCCAAATCGAAATGATGATGAATCGGTGGGACACCGAGCACTTTCATCTTGTCTTTGGGGGTCCAATACGCCAAATCCATTTGCGCATTTCCGCCACCCGACTCGACATGGCAATAAGCACAATTCGAATGTAGGAATGACCTCGCTCGCTTTTCCAACACTTGATTCGGATCGTAGGGATCCACCAAGCTTTCGAACTTGTCACAGGACTGGCCCAAGAATTGTTTGGAACGGACTGGTAACTGATCTGCACTCACTTTGAGTGTCGACAACTCTTTGTCTACTACTTCCTTGCTCATTCCTTGCGAGCCGAGTTCGGTTCGCAAAGCAGACTTTGCGCTCTCAACCCAGGAAGCTTGAAACAATCCCATTGTCTCGTACGCTTCCAACTGATTCATGACCACGCCATCGCCATAATCATGCATGCGGTTCATTTGAAGCGTTGACAGTCCCAAAACATATCGAGCGGCTCTCGTATGGCAAACCATGCATTCCGTTCGGCTCGGATATCTCCACTTTTGTTGTTGAACCGCTCCCGATGCGGACTGAATCGCAAACAATTTATCCTTGCCAGGGGATTCGACGAGGGTCGCGTCTGTTTGATCTTCATTCCATGCATAAGAATAACCAACCCACTCTCCTTGTTGTTTCGTCATGAGTCGCGTCTCAATCCAACGGCGGGAATCGGATACATTTTCCTGAAGCTCAAGCTGAAATGATTTCACGATGACCGTGGACTCGGGAAAGTCCCATGACCATTGATCCGCAAACTGAATCATCCCACTTTCTGGCAATGCGATGAACCGTGACTTGATGGCATTGTCGGACCAGAAAGGTGCATTCACCGAATACGAAACGACTCCATCTGCCATCTTATGGTTTCGGATGTCTTCAAAGAGTCCCGTCTCGCTAAGCTTGGATGGGAAGATACGATCGTTGACAACCATCGTATTGGGTTCGAGGTGATAGAGACCACCTTGTTTGTCGCCTCGATGGTCCACGACGATCAATTCACCTTCGTGATCCAATGAGATTGAAGAGATCTGAAGCGTCGTGTCTGCAATCTCGCGCTGCCATTGAATCGTCTTCCCATCATGCTTGACTCCCCATATCTTTCCTGTCGAGTAATCGCCGTAGATATAGGCACCTACCAGTTCAGGCAAACGTTTCCCGTAGTAAACGACACCACCCGTCAGTGATCGAGACTCGCTGTGTGGATGCTCGACGGTGGGTTTGACGTGAGGCGACGGACCCAAGGTTCTATTCGAGTAGAAAGGGTGGCTCCCTTCATAGACACTCCACCCGTAGTTTGCACCCCGTTCGAGCAAGTAAACTTGTTCAAACATATCCTGCCCATTATTGCCAACCCAAATGTGGCCCGTCTTCTGATCGGTCGTGATGCGCCAGGGATTTCGCAACCCATAAGCCCATGTCTCCGGTCGTGCCTCGTTCCAACCCACGAACGGATTATCTTTGGGTACGGAATAGGTCTTTCCAGGTTCGGGATTGTCGACATCTATCCGAAGCACCTTCGACAACAAATGGGACAAGTTTTGGCCTGCATTGTTTTGATCCGAATCGGCAGTTCCATCCCCTGAAGTGACATACATCATCCCATCAAGCCCGAACGTGATAGCCGCCCCGTTGTGCCCATTGGAGTCCCATTCCAGAATCGTAACTGGGCCCCCTACGGCTTCGTCTGGGGATGTTCGATTCAATGCATAACGAACCACTCGACTGCGGTGACCGCCAACTTCCGCTTTGTAATTGCTGCCAACATACATGAACCCGTTCGACGCGAATTGCGGGTGAAATGCGATGCTATACGCGACTTCCCCCGGAGCGGCAATCAAACTCAGCGTCTCGACATTGGGATCCTCGTGAGATCGTCGAATCTGTGTTGGCCCGTAAGGGCCCGATTCTTCGATGATGACAAATCGTTTCGTGCCTGGCTCCACTTGCACATCGATAGGCCATTCCAATTTCAAATGTGGATAAGTGCGAACAGCTCGATACGGAAGTGGAGGTTCGGGGGATCCATGCACTTTGGTTGATAAGCGATTCTTGCGCTTTGCCAACGCGGCTGCAGATGGATTGGACTCCGCTGGTCCTGCAAATCGAACTTTCGCATAATCTTCCGATCGGTGGAAATCGACTTGGGACAACGGTGCGCAGCTACTGAGCTCTGGTTCCCGATCGGACGAATAATCATAACGGCAAAGGGCGATTCCCCAGACTTCATCGATATCAGGACGCCCGCCTGTGGGGAGAAGATCTACCCAAGGAATGCGTCCCTCTACAGTCCAGCCCGAATCTCGATCGGTCCGCACTTGGAGACTGCCCTTTCTTTCCACCGCTGCATTCCAATGAAACGCGTTGGCCGATTTGTATTCCTTGTAAGCCCCCGATTTGCGTTTGGGAATAAACATGTCCATCTGGGTGCCGGCGGCATTGACTTGAAACTCGTAGTAACCAGTCTTAGCCTCGCTGGGTTTCAAGAAGAGTTCGAAGACATCGTTCTCCCACGTTTTTCCATCATGCTCGTCTATGTTTGCGAAAAGATCGTGATCTTCGAGCTCAGCAAGAAAATAGAGATACTGCCTATCCCAGAGAAGCTTTGCAACCGTAGCACTCTGCGGCGTGGCTCCAGTAACTGGCAATCGAAAATTCGTCACCGATAGGGCTTGTCTCCACGGAACATCATCTTCCATTCCATCGATCTTGGGTGCTTCGGAAGTCCATCGACACACCAACGGTGAATGTGTATGTGACTGATCTGCGTGAACGCAACCCAAAAGAACAAGCCATATACCTAAGCATCGAATAATAGCAGCCGAGCACCCCTGATTGAACATCGACTTTACTCCCCACCTAGTTTGTTGAGAATGTTACGAGTGATTTGCTCTACCATCGGATCTGCACCTCGCAATCCGTGTGCCCAATCGGTGCTTCCGGAAGTGAATACGGTGCCACCCCTCGTATACATTCCCATCACCGCGGCACCGACTCGATCCTTGGGAAATCGATCGTACCAAAACGCGTCGTCTGGGGCCCAACGCGCAGGACAACTCCCTAGTATGATCAGATTTTTAGGCGTGCCATCGGCTCCTGTAGGCTCTGGAACACCATCGTTCCAAACCATTTCGCAGCCATCGCATTCGTAACCGACGATCGTATCCTTTCCACCGAATCGGTCCCCTTTCTTCATTTGGGTCCCTTCGAAGATCCAATGTTCAGGTCGATGCACTTCATAGGATGCAGGCCCATCCATAAATTGTCCATGGCTGCGATGATAGCCACCCCACAAAAATCCGACCCCGGTCATCTGATTCTCTGGCCGACCCACCAAATGATGGCTCCACAATGTACTTAACAACTTATCTTTGTCCGAACGAAACAGAGGGTCACCGTTGTACCATTGTTTCCAACATGTGAGTGATTGCCCCTGGTCTTCGGTTCTCACTTGCCAACAACATGTATTGCCGCTGAAGAACGCGACATTACCACCCCGACCGATGTAAGCCTCTAGACTATCCCGCATCTCCGAGGACCAATATTCGTCATGGCCGACGCTCAAGATTAGTTTATAGCGATCGAGCAATTCGGGGTGACGTTCGAGATCACCATTCGTTGCGTAATCCAGCTTATAGCCATTGCTTTCAGCCCATCGAATGAACGGTCCTTCCCAATTTTCAAACTGCGAAGTCAAGGGGCGCTGAAATGAAACTCGATGACCTTGGACTCCATCTCGATCGTGAAAAGCGTAGAGGCTATGTCCACCCCAGTTCGTATAAGCGTTGTAAGTGTTCGTTGCCAACTGAATCAGAATGCGAGTTTCTTTTCCAGGCGAGGCAGAGCGAACGACAAAGAACAGATTTGTTTTCTTCTTTGGCTCCGTTCCGACTGTAAGGGTCACTTGGTAGTAGCCGCTTTTCCATTCGTTCGGAACAGGAATCTTCAAGGAGACAGGCCAATTGCAACCATGCGAGGATGCACGATCTGGAATCGGTTGCATGGCGACAGCCACATCAGACTTTTCCCAAACCTTTTCGGGAGCGAATCCCAGCCGAGCGATCGAAATACTAGTAGTTGCTTCACTCGAGGACAAGCAAAGTTCCAACTCCTCACCCGGTTGTAAACTTAACCGAGTGGGATACCCCAACACAAAAGGAGCCGCCGGTTGAACCTGGTCAGCACGTGCCTCGGAAAGAAGAGGCACTGACAAAAACAGAACTATCAGGACACAAAACGCTCGCTTAAGTATCATCAGATGGCCGCCCAAAACGTTAAGGAGTTGATTTAGAAATGAATTACACTTCTAGAATTCTACCTTAGCGATTGGCCGTTTGGTTGCGAGCTCATACTGAGATTCGTGGACAATTTATACCAACGATTCGCTAGACTGTTTCGGTTTCAGTTTGTTCAGCCCCACAGCCATAACCAATCCTGCTGTCAATGGAAATGCAGCCAGCCAATAAGCACGCTCTGAGGCTTGTTCGGGAACCAAAAACATCGGGTTTGAATTTGGAAACAGGATTGAAGAAATAACAAATTGAACAAGAGCGACGCCAAACCCCGCCAGAAGTCCAAGTGGCCAGTACTTCAGAGCGCGAGTCACTCCTGTGTTCAGCGCTGCAACCGTCAGGGCAATGTTTGCCAAGACGCCTCCCCATACCAAGGTCTGTAATCCCATACTCGATTGCAATGTTTGTGCAGCGTTGACGAGCAAAGATTTCGTAACGTACGAACCTGAAATATAACCTAAGCCAATACCACTTAACGCACCGATAACGCCGCCACCGATAGCGCAAAGAAGCATGCGTTTACCACGAGAACATGCACCAATAGAAACGCCCAAGGCCAACCCAATGATTGCAAGTTCCGCTGCGTAGTTTGTCGTTCGATACGCAAATGCCGCGTCGTGATGCCTTTTGATCAATGCCGGCGGCGAACCGAGTTCTAGTGGTGGCAATTCTTCATACGCGAAGAGTGGGTGTGCAAGATGCACGCACAGTCCGCCGATGAAGCCGCCAACCATGCAGGCCACAAGAATCGAAACGAATCCCGGATTCCATCCAGGTTGGGTAGCCACTTGGTTGGGGCTGTCTTCAGATGGAACCATATTGCGATACAAATTCTGTTATAAGCAGGTGACGTAAGCACCAACTGGTTTTTGCGTAATCCTAAAGGTCGAAATCAAACTTATTGGAATCGTTTTCTGCCACGGTCGCGATTAGACCTGAGGTCGAATCACTCGCGAATTTGGCTGGCAGAAGGTTCTTGTTCGCATTGGAGCCTGCACCCTTTCCATCCGAACTCGCCGGTGGAGCATAGGAATCGCTAATTTCGCCACTAGCAATTACACCGGGTTGCGGCGCTTGAGGTGCATTCGCTGGAGGAGCCGAAAATTTTGTGATCGTAATCTTATAATCGCCAGCTACTGCACCGTCGCTTGGACCGAAGGTTGAGAGTTTGAATTCACCATTGGCATTTGTCGACCCGATCGCCGGTTTGGCACCTTGCACGGAGGGCAAAAATGTAACCAACGCACCATCGACAGGTTTTCCGCCCTGTTTCACAGTGCCTGAAACTTTATATGTCTTAGGTAAACCTGAATCCGATCCGCATCCAACCACCAAGGCCAGGGACAGCGAAAAAAGCAAAGCTGTAGTAGTCTTATACATTCGAAACTCCGCACAGAAAAAATGGTAAGGAAGCCAGACGGGTAACACCTCGAAGATCATTGAGATGAAGCCTCGCAAAAGTCAAGTCGTTACCAAGAAGGCATTATATAAAAACAGAGTGCAGCGCGATCGCGCTGCACTCTTGATTATCCAACAAAAGCTTCATTGACTATTGTGAAATACTGGCTACTTCGCCGCCAGATTTCGTACCTAAAGCACCCCAAACTCCGTAGAGGCTGGGTCCACTCGTCGATGCAGGAGCTGCAAGATTTCCTGCATCAATCGCATCGGAAGTAAAGTGCACTGAACCATCGACCATTGCCAGGTTGACGCCACCCGTATGCCGACTGGAGGCAGGTATCAATAACCCAGTTCCGCTGGCTCCCGAATCCGCGTTCACATTGTTGTCCGATGTGCAGCTTGGCTTGTTCGGTGGCAAGATGGTATTAAAGCAAACTCGCTCTGACTGTCCGTCTGTCCACAGGGAACCGAAACGCCCCTTGACCAATTGTCCAGCAATAAAGTACCGACCATTCGCTGTGTTATAGCAGGAAATCGGGGAGTTCAGAATGTTTGCTGCCGAGGTCGCGGTACCCAGAACGGTTTCAATCTGATTGGCCACAACATTCGTGATGCCAAAGTTTGCCTTGAGTCGTTCGCTAAATGCAATTGTGTTGCTGGTACCGTCGGTGATGGCACCAAGCTTTGTGAAACTTTGACTGCCGAATACTCCGCGAGAATCCGCGATATTCAGTGCATTGTTGTTGGTGTCACCAATGCAAAACGCATAATTATTTGTCTGCGTATTTGTAGGTTGATTGAACACGGGGCCGTCGGAAGGGCAACTCAACATCGATGGAGCGATATTCCAGGGAACCCAACCGGTCCAGGCTGCGGGTCCACCAGCTGCAGTTGTCGGTCCACCTTGGGCAGCAGCATAATTATAAGTTCCTGCCGGATCGCCAGCCTGAATAAGGTTATACATAGCGCTTTGCTCGATGTATGGGAGCAAGAACACAAACCCAGACAACCTATTGCCGTTGGAGTTGTTGCGGTTGTTGCCAATGAACGGTCCGCCCGTACCGCCCTTTCGCGGCGGCAATGCTTTGAACGCACTTTCGTAGTTAAGGTTTGCCAAGCCTAATTGCTTCAAACCATTGGAGCACTGCATTCGCCTCGCTGCTTCTCTAGCAGCCTGCACGGCAGGAAGCAATAAACCTACCAAAATACCAATAATCGCGATAACCACCAACAATTCGACAAGCGTAAATCCAGCTCGTCTTCGAAAGAAAGACTTCATCATCAACTCCTAAAGAAAAGAAAACAGCAAAAGCGTGCAGAGGACTTCGACATCTCGACGCAAGATTCTCAACAACAAACTATAGTCTTGCCCAGTGACTGTAGTCAACGCAAGAAAGCTGTGGCGTGACTTATTCAACCATTGTTCACAAAGCATCTCTTTTCCAATTCTCTGACAGCCGCAATGCAATACTACTACAGATAAAGTGCAAGAACTTGTTATTTCCGGAACGAAATCTCCAACTCTCAGCAAGACTTGGCCTAGTTTCGTCATTTTCCCGATATTTGCTTCGCCACGACCTCGCATTCTCGAAGTGCTCGCAGGGTGTTTTTGTATAGCACCTTATGAATTTCTTCTTCCGAATAACCGCGTTGAAGCATGAGTTCGGTGAGCAACGGATAGGTCGAGACGTCCTCCATCCCCTTGGGTATCGTCGTGATTCCGTCGTAATCCGAGCCTAAACCCACACAATCGATACCAGCCACCTTAACCGCATGATCGATATGATCGGCAATGATCTTGGCTTCTCCCGCTGGGAACGGGTTCTTAAGCTGCCACGCTTTGTATTCGCGATCTACGTCTTGTTTCGAGTTCGGATACTTGGCCATCAACCCGCGCCGCACATGAAACATCTCCCTCATGATCTCGGCACTTTCGGGAACCACAAAACCTGAGAAGAAGTTGATCATGACGACTCCGCGATTGACGGCGATTCGCTTCAACACGTCATCCGGTACATTGCGTGGATGGTTCGCGATCGCTTTTGCGGAGGAATGCGAATAGATCACCGGAGCTTTCGATAGGTCCAACGCATCGTGCATGGTCTCGGGCGATACGTGGGAAAGATCCACGAGCATACCGAGCCGATTCATTTCTCGAACGACCTCTTCTCCGAACGGTGCCAACCCACCATGCTGAGAATCATCGGTCGCGGAGTCTGCCCAGCCCAACGTGTCTGAATGCGTCAACGTCATATACCTGGCGCCCATGTCATACAGTCGTCGCAGATTCTGCAATGAATCCTCAATGCTGTGCCCACCCTCCATACCAATCAGAGAAGCGATCTTGCCAGCTTTGCGTGCTGCTTCCACATCGTCTGCTGAGAGCGACAGCTGAAAAACGTCTGGATAACGTTTGATCATTTCATGCACGAGTTCGATTTGCTCGACCGTGGTCTGGTACGCGACACCCGCTTTTCGCGTTTCGGCAGGCACATAGACGGACCAAAATTGAGCGCCGACATTTCCCTTTCTTAATCGATCGATGTCGGTATGCAATTGAGGCTGCGGTTTGCGAATATCCCATTGGTCAAAGCGTTTCGGTGCCTTTCGCATTTCCCATGGCAAATCATTGTGACCATCAAACACATACCCGCGAGCATGAATCGCCATCGCACGCTCGGAAATGATCGTAGTTGGACTGCTTTCCGTTTTCGCATTGGGAGCATCTTGCGCGACCAGGCTCGCACTCAACGTCAGGAACAGCGGAGTTGCGAGAAACACGCGAGCCGATTGGACAGGGAACATTCTCAAGATTTTCACAGTGGTCGATTTCGTTATGGGAAATGAAACAGAGGCCTGAAGCTTGCCAAGAGTATACCAAACAGCCCTGGGCGATCTCGTTACTTTCCGATGCAAAAGCGACTAAAGAGCGCATCCAATACATCGTCTGTGTAAACCGTACCTGCGACCAATCCGATCTCGTCGAGCGCAATCCTGATTTCACCGGCAATGATTTCATCACCACAACCACTGTGCGTTGCAGCGGTCGCTTCGTTTAACGCAACAAATGCATTGTGCAACGCGGTGGCGCATCGTTCGACGGTCATCGGAACGGCATCGTGCGCCGTTATCTGCTGCTGGCTGACCCAGTTCGTCAACGCACTTCGCAATGCAGCGACCCCGCTTCCATCCTTCACGCTGACTACAAAGAGGTCGCCAAATTCGACACGATGAGAATCACTCGTTGAACAAGAGGTTTCACTCAAATCTCCTTTGGTTACCAGATGCCAAATCGGTTTGCTTGGGACTAACGCTTGAAGCGTGTCGATAAGCAACTCCCGTTGATCGATCGCATCCGCTGGAGTACATGCAAGAATAAGATCAGCCTGTTCGATTTGTTCCAACGTGAACGCTTGAGCGATATCGCGAGGCGAGTCACCGGTAACCGTTTCGATTCCTGCTGTGTCGAGCAGATCGAACGTCACATCATCCTGTATCATGCGGTAGCGAACGTAATCGCGCGTTGTACCCGCGATGGAACTGACGATCGCAAGTTGATGATCGGCAATGGCATTCAGAAGCGAACTCTTGCCTGCGTTCGGGAGCCCAACAATTGCGATTTGCAGCTCGCGATCTTGCCCGGATCTCGCTTTCATTTGTTCGCGCAACTCGGCAACCATCCCTTTCGCCAAATTCAGTCGCGACTCGATCTGTTCTGGTTCAATGAACAAAATGTCTTCATCGACGAAATCCAAACCCGCTTCGATATCTGCCAGGAGTTCTATCAGATTGCGTCGAATGCTTTGGAGCGGTTCCGCTAATCCTCCCGCAAGTTGTCGCAATGCTACATTCAGCTCCTTTTCGGAATGTGCGTGAATCACTCCGAGAACCGCTTCGCATTGTGTCAGATCCAGTCGACCCGCCAGAAATGCTCGTAGCGTAAACTCCCCCGGTTGGGCCAAGACCGCGCCAGACTGCACAAGCAACTGAACCAATCCCTGCAACAGAATCGGAGCTCCCAGCATATGGATCTCGGCAGACGGTTGGCCCGTGTAACTGCGTCCATCCGGCCAAAGGAATAAACTCGCCGGATTCTCACCCAGCATGGGGATCGATGCGACGACGGGAAGTCTCGTCGGGCGTTTGGGCATATCGAAGCTTGAAAATACACGTTGGCAGACGGATGCTGCATCAGGCCCGGTAATGCGAATAATGCCACGAAGCGCCCCTTCGCTTCCAGAAGCGATCGCACAAATCGTCGATTCGGTATCGAATTTCAACATCATCCTCAACACGGTTTGCGAGTCTGGCAACTTGGTTTACTATTGTGCCTTTTCTGGGTTGCGCAAATAGAGGATGACGGTATTTATGGAGAAAACAAGGGTCGCCATTGTTGGAATGGGTACCGTTGGGACTGGTGTTGCGCGTCTATTGCTCGATCATGGCGACCGGTTAGCGCGTCACGCCGGCCGGATTTTATGGCTAGAAAAGGCGACCGTTCGCGACTTGAAGAAGAATCGGGGTATCCAACTCCCGAAAGGCATTTTGACGGACGATCTGGACAGCATTCTCAAGAACCCAGAAATTGAAGTGGTTGCGCATTTGGTTGGCGGGATCGAGCCGGCACGTACCATCATGCTCCAATTGCTCGATGCAGGAAAAGATGTCGTCACCGCCAACAAAGCGTTGCTCGCCGAACATGGCGAAGAATTGTTCGACCGCGCGCGAGCGTTGGGACGAACGATCGCATTCGAGGCCAGTGTCGGGGGCGGTATCCCCATCATTGCCAATATTTCTCAATGTTTTTCGGCCAACCAAATCCGATCCGTTCGAGGCATCCTCAACGGCACTAGTAATTACATCATCACGTCGATGGAAGAGAGCGCGGTCGACTATGCCAAGGCGTTGAAGCATGCGCAAGAGTTGGGTTACGCGGAAGCGGACCCGACAATGGATGTCGATGGTAGCGACGCTGCGCAAAAATTAGCGATCCTCGCGCATCTAGCTTTTGGCGTTCGCGTCAAATGGCGTGAAATTCATCGTCGTGGCCTCGAAGCGTTTCAATTGGACGATTTGAACTACGCTTCGGAGTTAGGCTATCGCATCAAATTGATCGCGACCGCACAACTGCATGAAACGACCAATCAACTAGAACTGCACGTGTCACCCACCTTGATTCGCCGAGGGCGTCCATTGGCCGAAGTGCGTGGCGCGTACAATGCGATCATGGTGGATGGCGACGCCGTAGGAGATATGTTCTTTCATGGCAAAGGAGCTGGCCAAATGCCCACAGCGAGCGCGGTGGTCGCCGATATGATCGACACCGCCGCTGGTCGAACGGATATTACATTCCGTCGACTCGAGCTGTGGTCGGATCGCGATTCCAAAATCGACATTATGCCCTACGAACAGTCCAAGGGACGATACTACATGCGGTTTCATGTGGCAGACGAACCGGGAGTCCTATCGCAGATCACAGGCATTTTGGGCAAACATGCGATCTCGATTGCATCCATCATTCAACATGAACCGAACAATGTGTTCCATGCCGATGACAAACGGCATGCCGTCCCTCTGGTGATCATGACGCATCAATCGTCAGAGTCTGCGGCGATGGCCGCCAATCTCGAAATTTGTAAACTTTCCTCAGTCAGCAACCAAGCTGTTTATCTCCGAGTATCGGAAGGAGACAAGGCATGATGCTAGCTCTTCAAAAAACTCTTCAGGTAGGATCCCAATCATGAAATTAGTCATCGTTATTCCAGATGGTTGCGCCGATTATCCCGTTGAAACGTTAGGTGGCAAAACACCATTGCAAGCAGCCACTATCCCGAATATGGATCGTATCGCTTCCGAAGGCTGTGTCGGTGTGAGCGATAATGTTCCTCGCCGGTACACTCCCGGAAGTGAAGTTGCGAATATGTCCCTGTTGGGCTACGATCCGAACGTCTACTTCACGGGACGCGCTCCCATCGAAGCGGCCGCCCAAGGGATCAAGCTCGGACCATTCGATTGGGCCATTCGTTGCAATCTCGTCACGATTCGCGATCAAGTGATGGTTGACTTCACGGCAGATCATATATCTAGCCCAGAAGCGGCCACGCTTTTAAAGACGGCACAAGAAACATTGGGAAGCCCCTCATTGGAGTTCGTTGCAGGAGTCAGTTATCGAAACCTGCTGCTCTATCGTGGTTCGTCGGCAGCCGATGTTCCGTTCTCATCGGAGACACGCACGACAGCACCGCACGATCTAACCGACGATTCGGTCGCGGATGATTTCCCGCGCGGTCCCGGTTGCGATTTGCTTTGCGGCTTAATGGAAAAAAGCCAAAGTGTCTTTGCGGATCATCCCGTAAACCAATCGAGAATTGCATCGGGAAAGAAGCCAGCCACCAACCTTTGGTTGTGGGGATTAGGAAAGACACCTCAACTCCCTTCGTTCGATTCGCGATTCGGGCTGAAAGGAGCGATGATCACGGCTGTCGATTTATTGCGAGGCTTGGCTGCATTGGTCGGTTGGGATCGTATTGAAGTCGAAGGTGCCACGGGATATCTTGACACCAATTATGCGGGCAAAGGTCAGGCTGCGATCGAAGCGTTGAAGAAGTACGACATCGTATGCGTTCACATCGAAGCAACCGATGAAGCGAGCCACGAGGGAAGAGTCGATGAGAAAATCAAAGCTCTCGAAGCGATCGACAAACACATTGTCGGCCCGGTGCACGACGCATTGAAGTCGTATGGCGAGTATCGCATTCTGGTAATGCCAGATCACCCAACTCCCGTAAGCACAAAGAAGCATTCGCATGGCTGGGTACCATTTGCAACGTGCGGTACCGGAATCGCGAAGGACACGGCATCGACTTACGATGAAATAGCAGCGGAGCAGTCACCGAAGAAGTTCGCCGACGGTTGGGAACTCATTCCACGCTGGATCGCGGGCGGACTATAGCCTGCAACACCCGTCACAACCCGAAGCGTGAGCGAGGGACGGAGAATCCCACAGAGCAAGGAGGTGGGGACAACGAGGTGGGGACACACGTCATTTTCGAGGGCGACTTCCGGCTGCATTTGCAATCCTGCGTGGAAGTGCTATTGGCGTCGTTTCAAGCCGCGCCTGGGTTGTGCGACAAATAACAGTTTAGAAATTTTGTTTTGATGCGATTTCTATTCCAGTCTAACGATGGCGGTAGGAATTAGTGTTCGATTAGCGAAGATTAGTGTTCCAAACGATGGTTGTCGCCAATTTTGTGAAGGTCACTGAGAACGAAACGCTTCCACTCCAGTTCTCCCTTTTGACCGAAATTGATGAGATAGCCGACTTGCTTTCTTGCGATACGCATGTAATTGAACAACTGAGCTTCGTGGTCCGAGCAGAGTTCCTTCAGAGACTTCAATTCGACAACTATTTCCCCATAGACGAGCAGGTCTGGTCGATACTTTGCGGTTAGTATTCTGGCCTTATAAGCAAGAACAAAACTAGGTTACGAAAAGTCCTTGAGGGATTCGCTGCCATGCACAGAGGCGATAACGCTACACGTCTAGATAGGGAAGGCTTCTGCTACCTTCAGTAAACATCTTCGAACTTGACCGCTCGGGAATGGGTTAAGGAGATGGTTGGCGAAACTCTCAGAACTCGTATTCCGCGCGCTCGATACGATTGAAAGGCGATCCACTCGCCTGCCACGAAAAATGCAATCGCGGCCATCGAGACGACCGACCAGAAGGCCCAGCCGGTAAAGTAAAGTTCGATCGATGTGCCGAGCGTTCCGAGAAACAGCAGGCCGGCGAACGTTGCGCATTTAAAGATTTTTCCGGAGCGAAGATTTGCCAGTACGCAGTAAGCGACGGAAACGGGAATAAGAGTCCCCAGAAATAGGCCGACGCTGCAATAGATGATAAAAGGACCGGGCTCCTCTGCAAACATGCCGAACATCAAAAAGGGAGCCGCGATCAATAACCCAGATACCAAACCCCACATCGGTAACAACAATACGCTGATCAAACTCAAAGGTCCTTGATGAATGGAAACTTCGGTGGCTGCCAATCGAAAACAGGTGAAGCGTTGAAAGTACCATCCTATCCATACCACAGCTGCGATAATCAGCGGGATCATCCAAATAGTGACGATGATTGAAACCGGCAGAAGCAACAAAGATTGTGAGATCAAAACATAGCCCACAATGAATGGCATCGAGCGAGCCTCTGCTTCGTCGTCGGAAAGCAACCAAATAAGCTGAGTCACGAAGACACCGATCCCAAGCTCAAAAGCCGTAAAGCAGCCAACTACAATTGCGAGGAAGCGAACAATTTCACCATCCCCATTCGAAAGATAGGCCCCGAGCAAACAAAGCCATGCAACGACAACCTGAACGCCCGCGGTATAGACCAGCAATGGTACGGGGCCTTGGTTCTCACTATGTCGAAACGTCAACTCGTTTCGTTCAGTGCTAGCCATTCGACATAATGCCCTTGACGACCGTAATCATGCGCAAAATAAACCTGCCTGGAGGATAAAAGAATATGACATCGGCGGCTAGCCCAGCCATGAACCAACCGACGGCCACCAACATCACGACCAATCCGCCAATGACGGTCGCATCAAAAAAATTGCTCCATCCTCCGGTCGTTTCATAGGTGCTATTCGATGACTCCTGGCGTGCATTTTCCAAATAGGAACTCGCAACGCTTTGGTTCGTTGGACGCTCGCCAAAAGCTCCGCTGATCCGCACGGACATTTGGCAGTTTTTCCGGCCGCATCGTCCGAAACTCTCAGTTTTCGGAGGCACTTCGAGCATTCGATAGAAATCATAGCGAGGTTGATCTCAGGAAATTGGCAAAAACAGTATGGTAAACGAACGGAACTTCAACATCTAGCACTAGCGGTTGAGATTGAAAAAACAGCTTCATTGGTTAGGATTGAGCGTATAGAAGACGTTGAAAAAAGCGTTTTCCCCTACCCCTCCCCTTTGCACCCTCGCTAGAGTTTCTTATGAAGAAAATGTTTGTTGGATGTGTTGCTATGGCTCTTCCCTGCCTCATCGCAGCGGACACGCAAGCTCAGAAATGGGCCGATGTAACTTTGACCGTCGTGCTAGAAGGCAAAGCTCCCGCTTCAAAGCTGACAAATGCCAATGCGAAAGATCCTCAGTGCAACACCCTGGAAAAGGGTGTTCCCTCCGAAGAGTTGGTGGTGAACGCAACCAACAACGGTATTGCAAATCTAGTGTTTACGATCGATACGAAGAAAACCACGATCGCAGAAAAAGACATCCACCCTGATCTTCGAGCAGTTCCCAAGACAAAGCCAATTCTTGACAATCTCAAATGCCAATTCATCCCGCACATCATGGCCGTACGAGCTGGACAGTCGATCGAAGTTAAGAACTCGGACTCAACAGCACACAATGCGAAGTTTGCGTTCTTTGCAAATGAAGAAAAGAACCCAACGATTCCAGCCATGTCGAGCGTAGATATCCCAACGAAGTTGGAAGAAAAAGCTCCGACCAAGGTCGAGTGCAATATTCATCCTTGGATGAGTGCTTACGTAATGGTCTTCAATCATCCTTACGTTGGAATCAGCGATGGGGATGGGAAGATCAAGATTGAAAAACTTCCTGCCGGCGTTCCTTTGGATTTCAAAATTTGGCATGAGAACCAAGACAAATCGATCGAAGAAGTGACCATCAATGGCAAGAAGGAAAAATGGGTCAAAGGCTCCGCCAAGATGACGCTCAAAGAAGGAGTGAATGATCTTGGTAAGGTCGTGATCAACATCGATCGATTCAAGAAGTAGTCGGCTCTCGCTGGCTTTGATCTAGTCGGTTGTTTTTTGAAAATGCCTTAGCTACCCTCCCGCTGGGAGGGTTGAGCAAAGAGAGGGGTGGGCGAAGTGCAACTAGCATTTGCTTTCTGCAGCAATCCCTCCCCTGCCTTCGCTCCTTCGGCTGCCCCTCCCAAAGAAGACTGCTGACTTAGTGAGCCGTTGGGCGCTAGCCCCGGTTTAGTGGCTTCGCCACCGGTGGAAACCGGGGCTCACCATGAACCAACAAGCCGGGCCTAAATCAGCAGCCTCCAAAGAGAGGGGTGGATACATGTTCTCTCGTGGCTTCTCACTTTCCTTTCCCAGTGATTCTCTATCGGTCTCCATCATGCTGAAAACAATCCTTCATGTCTGCGTGTTTGCTCTGTGCATGTCGTTTTCACTCCCTATCCACGGACAAGAGAAGTTGTTGTTCAATGGACGCGACTTGAGCGGTTGGGACGGCAACCCTGATCTTTGGAGTGTCCAGGATGGTGTCATCGTCGGAATCACCAAGGCAGAAGAGCCGCTTCCCTACAATCAGTTCTTGATTTGGCGAGGTGGTACCGTCAAGAACTTCGAATTGAAAGTGGTAGCCCGACAGACAGGAAACAACTCTGGCATTCAATATCGATCGAAAGAACTCAAGGAGGTTGGGAAGTGGTCGATTGGTGGATATCAGTTTGACATTCACCCAACTCCGGCCAACAACGCAATGCTATACGACGAACGAGGACGTGGAATCGTCGCGTCGAACGGCCAATCGATGATCGTTACCAAATCTGGCGAGAAATGGGTCACCGAAAGCCGACCACCAGTGGCCGTTGATATCAACGATTGGAATGAATACACCATCATCGCCAAAGGCAACCGACTCGTTCATCAAGTCAATGGCAAGACGACCGTCGATGTCGTCGATCAGCAAGAATCAGATCGTGAACTCGAAGGCCTCTTGGCGTTTCAAGTCCATCGCGGACCAGCCATGCGAGTGGAGATCAAACAAGTGTTGTTGAAGGAACTTGGTGAATCCGAGCTGTTGACCGAATCCAATTTACCAGTGCCACCCACAGCGACCAAGGTAACACCACCCGCCAAGAAAGCAGCTCCACAAAAGAAGTCCGACTCCAAAGCGCAGGCGTCTAGAGCGGCCACGCCGACAGAAAACCAAGAGAAGGGAGTCGACCGCAAGAATCGACAAAAGGCCAATGCATCGAAAGATAAACCTTCGGCCGAGAAAGCATCGAAAGACAAGCCAGCGACAGGAGTCGCTGTCAACGAGAACAAGGCCACACCCGTCGATCGGATCAAAGTCCTCAAAGACTTTCGTGTCGAGTTGCTCTATTCGGTACCGGGAGATGATCAAGGGTCGTGGGTAAATCTATGCTTGGACAACCAAGGGCGAATCCTCGCGAGCGATCAATACGGCGGATTGTTTCGATTCGATGCACCTGCGTTAGGCAAAACGCTCGATCCCAAAGATGTAGTGAAGCTACCCGTGGAGATTCGCGCTGTGAATGGTATGGTCTGGGCGTTCAACTCGCTCTACGTCGGCGTGAACGATTACGAGAACAAAATTCCCTGTGGTTTGTATCGCATAACAGATAGCAACGGCGATGGCGACTTGGACAAAGTCGAACTCCTTCGCGAGATTACCGCGCGAGGGGATCACGGTGTCCACGCCGTTCTTCCAACGCCCGACGGAAAAGCCCTTTATTTGGTATGTGGCAATGGCGCCAAGAAAACGCAGACAACCGCTACTTCCCAAGTTCCTGCGGTGTGGGGCGAAGATCATTTGCTTCCACGGATGCCAGATGGTCGCGGGTTCATGCGCGACGTCATGGCGCCCGGCGGCATTATTTATCGTGTATCCCCAGACGGCAAAGACTTTGAAGTTTACTCGAGCGGGTATCGAAACATCTTCGACGCATCCTTGAACGAGGCAGGTGAACTATTCACTTATGATGCGGATATGGAATACGACTTCAATACATCTTGGTACCGCCCCACTCGCGTGAATCATGTGGTCAGCGGTGCTGAGTATGGTTGGCGAAATGGAGCGGGCAAGCGTCCGGAGTTTTACGTTGACAATTTGCCAGCGACGATCAATATCGGTCCAGGATCACCGACCGGAACGACTTTTGGTTACGGTGCCAAGTTTCCAGCCAAGTACCAACAAGCTTTCTTTATTCTGGACTGGAGTTGGGGGAAACTCTACGCGGTTCATTTGACACCAGATGGTGCCACCTACCGTGCTACGAAGGAAGAGTTTTTATCGGGCTCTCCGTTACCGCTGACCGATGCAATCATCAATCCGCGTGACGGAGCTATGTACTTCGCGATCGGTGGACGCAAAGTCCAGTCCGGGCTCTATCGAGTAACTTATGTAGGCAACGAATCTACGGCTCCACAATCAAGCGTGGTAAATTCAAACCCAGAACGTGACTTGCGGTTGAGTCTGGAACGCTTTCATGGTAAGCAAACCTCGGAGGCGATCGAGAAGGCATGGCCGCACTTAGGGCACAAGGACCGGTTCGTGCGTTGGGCCGCTCGTACAGCCCTCGAGCATCAGCCGCTCGGTTCCTGGAAAGATCGCATGATCCGCGAGTCCGACCCGGGGGTTCAGATCGAGGCAATCCTCGCAGCCGCCCGAGTTGGTGGAGTTTGCCCGCAGCACCGTGAAGATGACGCGAAACCTATCGACACGGAGTTAGGCAATCAACTGCTGGATAGTTTGGATCGAATCGATTTCACCTCTTTGCCGAAGGAACGGCAGTTTGCATACGTGAGAACGCTTCAGATCGTTTTGAATCGTTTTGGAAAGCCAGATGATACAAGGGCTAATGCTTGGATTGCGAAACTCGATCCTGCGTTTCCTGCAGCATCGTTTGAAATGAATTGGCTCTTGTGCGAAACGCTTGTCTTTTTGGGATCACCGAACATTGCAACCAAAGGAATGGCAGCGATCCAAAATGCGCCTAGTCAGGAAGAGCAAATCGAATACGCGCGTTCGCTTCGCACGCTACAAACAGGTTGGACCAAAGAAACACGCACAGCCTATATCGAGTGGTTCTTGAAAGCAGCCAACTTTCGTGGCGGCGCGAGCTTTGCCAAGTTCGTTGAGTTCATCCGAGACGACGCCATCCAATCGATGAGTGACAGCGAAAAGGAAACTCTCAAAGAAGTCTTGGCAAGAATGCCTGAGAATAAGTCGGCGATCGAAACTGCTGGTGCTATGTTTGTCGGTCGCAAACCGAACGGGCTTCAACTCGAAGATATCGTCGGTATGGCAACGCAAGAGTTTCAGAAAGAGGGCTCCATTGCCGCTGGCGTAGCGAAGCGAAATCTTGAAAACGGACGAAAGATGTTCGGTGCAGCCAGCTGTTACACATGCCACCGTTTCGGCAATGCCGGCGGAATGAATGGTCCTGATTTGACAAGCGCCAGTCGCAGATATTCTGTTCGAAATTTGGTCGAACAGATCATGTTGCCGAGCAAAGAAATCAACGAACAGTTTGTTCCGATCGAAGTGATCACCGAAGATGAGGAACGAATCCGAGGGGTAGTCGTCAACCTCAAGGGTGACACGATAACGCTCAATACCAACGCAGCCGACCCGAACGAACGGACCAATATCGACCGAAAATCGGTTGTGAGTATCGCTCCATCCAAGGTGTCGCCGATGCCAGATGACTTGCTAAAGTTCTTGACCAAGGAAGAGATTTTGGATTTGCTGGCGTATGTGCTGAACGGCGTGGATGAGTAATCGATGGGATGCTTCGGTTTATGGAAGTGTTCCTTTGCACCACCGTAGTGTTTCGAAATACTGCAGAAGAACTACATGCGAAAACTGAAAATCGCGACCATTTGCCAATACCAGGGATATGAAAAGGATTTCATCTACCGATTGATCCGATCTCTTTACGGCGATCGGATTGAATGCGTAAGTCCGAGATCCTGCGATCTGTTGATCGCCGGTCCATTTCGACAAAAGTGTTTCGGATGGAAGCTTAAGTTTCCAGCGGCTTTCAAGGTAACGATGGCTGGTCGCAAGAACCTGCCGCGAGTTTTGTATCAAACGGGTGAGAATATGAGATGGAATGCGATCCCGTGCGATTACTCCATCTCTTTCGACCTGGGGGTAACCAACGTTCATCACTGTCGCTTCCCACTATGGATGGCCATGTTTGATTGGCGACATGAAGGAATCGAAACAAATGGTGAAGAACGTCTCGGTCCCCCTATCCCGATCGAACAGTTGATGCGTCCTCTGGGATCGCAATCCGCCAGGATGTTCAAGGCCATTTTGATCAGCTCGCATCAAAGAGAGCCGAGGGCGACACTCTTGGAAGCCACCAAGCAAATCATGGAGGTGGAGTGTTATGGCAGCGCATTCCCCGAGTCAAAGGGAAAGAATTTTTTGAAGCTGGACGTCTGCCGCGATAAGATGTTTGCACTTTGTCCCGAGAACTCGATGGCCCCTGGTTACTACACGGAAAAGATACCGGATGCATTCGCCGCGGGATGTATACCGATCACCTGGTGCGATCAAAACGTTTCGCATGACTTCAACCCGAATGCCATCATCAACATGGCTTCGTTTGCATCAACGGGCTATGTCGAAGGACTTCGCGAAATGGTCCAGCCTCAGTCGCTAAATCGGATTCTCAACGAACCGCTTCTGCTCAAGCGTCCCTCGCTCGACAACATGAAGTCCTTTTTGGAGAAGGTGATTGACGAAGTATTGGGTTGATGTCCTAGCTAGTTCTTTCGGTCCGAATTGCAATTGAACTAGTTTTTTGCTACGAGTTTTGAACCTCGATGCTGCGCAATGAGCGTTCGAAACAAAATGGCCATATCTCCATCCGCACCAAGCAACTGTTCTACTTCGATCCCAGAGTCCACTGCCGCAGCTACCGATTGATAAAACTCAATCGGACGCTTTACCGCAATCAGGACTTTCCGATGAGTTGGATCAAGACGAATGGATTCAACCCAATCATGCCCAGCTACAAACGCAGCGAACTCTTTGAACTGGGGACTCACGACAGTAAGCTCTTGAGGTAAGTCGACCAGCATGCTTCGTAGTTCTCCTGCTTTGCCTGATGCCAGCAATCGACCGCCATAGATAAACAGAAACGAATCGGTGACTTGTTCCACTTCGTGCAGTACATGGCTTGCCAAAAGCAAACTTCGCCCTTGCGAAGCCCAGTCTTTAAGCAATGCAATCATTTGCGACCGACCAACGGGATCCAGTCCATTGAAGGGCTCATCCAAGATCAAAAACACCGGATCGTTTGCGATCGCTTGGGCTAGCTTGCATCTTTGCCTCATCCCTAACGAGAATGAACTGATAGGGCGATCGATCTCGTTCGTAAGTCCAACATGTTGAAGAACCTCTGACATGCGGGACCTAGCATCGGAAGGCGAGAATCCGCTCAGGGCCAGCAGTTGTCCAATCCACTGTCGTGGTGTCACCCCTGGCAAAGAGATATCCGTTGCAGGGCACAGGCCGATGTAGTGTTGAACCGTAGGATCAAGATAGGGAGCTGCACCGAGCACCTTCACTGAACCAAGTGACGGGCGAAGAACACCCGTCAACAAAGCGATGAGCGTGGACTTGCCTGCACCGTTCGGGCCAACCAGGCCATAGGCTCCCTGAGGTAGTTCAATATGAACATCATTGACGCCAATCACATTCCCATACATTCTCGACAAATGATCAAGTGAGAAAAGAGGAGTCTTTGAGTCAATGGTAACCATGCCAAACCGACCAGTATTACGGAAGTGGGTGGGTAAAGGAGCAGTAAAAGCTCAGCAGCAGTTGTTGCGCTGGGAACACTGTAATCTGGGAGCATTGTAATCGAGCCAAATGGAAGCAGGTCGACGGAATAGCACGAAAGGTTACAATGCACTACAGATTCGAGATAACTCTTTACTTTCATTCGAGGTCAAGTCATGAACTTCATCGGCACGAACACCAATGCGACTATCGGTTATGCCAAGCAGATCTTGTCGGACGTTGACGACGCCAGCATGTGCGAACAACCCCTTGGCCTGAATCACCCTGCTTGGCTATTGATGCACCTCGCAACAGCAGCCGATTACGCTGCGACGTTACTTGGTGGTAATGGAGTCTGCCCCGCCTCGTGGAATGAAATTTCGGATACGAAGAAGCCGCTATCGAAGAACCGAGCAGACTACCCATCGAAGGAAGAATTGCTCAAGACGTTTGAAGCGGCATTCCAGAACGCATCACAGCTATATCAAGACTCGAGCGATGAAAACTTGAGCAAACCCCAAAAGCTTGGTTTCTTCGAAACGGAGTTGCCCTCCGTTGGAGACATGGCAACCTTCTTGATCCTCTCCCACACGAACCTGCACCTCGGACAGTTGTCGGCTTGGCGACGCGCCATCGGCAAGTCACCCTTGTTCTAGGTCAGCAGAGTAGTAGGCACATTCCATGTGCTGTCCACCTATCAACCTAGCAAATGTCCAGAAGTGGACGGCACGACGAGGATCCTGCGTCTGGCTGATTCTGATAAGATACAAAACAAACCGCTTGTTTCGTTTGGAAGACGCACTAGCCGTCTCGATCAGGTGTCGCTAAACTGTGGTCTGATGCCGCTGTGGCGAAATGGCAGACGCAGCAGATTTAAAATCTGCTGGGGCGTAAAGTCCCGTGTGGGTTCGAGTCCCACCAGCGGTATCTTTTCTATTCTTTGTCTTGTGTTTTTGCTCTAGTGCAGGCGTAGGATGAGTGAGGGCGCAATCACTCTCTTTCCTGACCTTACCAACTTTCCTTGACCTCACCAAAATCTCTGTAAGTTTTTCGACGATCAAACTACCGCGGGTTTGCGAATCATCTTTTTGGTATGGTCGGTGATTTCTTCGTCCGTTTCCTTCATCCGAACGCAATCGACATAGAAGCGTCGCTTCCCATCGATCTCTTCTTCGACGAGTCCGTGGATATCGGTATCGAAGCCTGGAAACTTGTCGTTGAACATTTGAGCAAACCGTAGATATTCGATAATCAGTTTGTTGAAGCGTTCGCCAGGAATCAACAATGGAATTCCTGGCGGATAGGGAGTGAGCAACACAGCCGTCGCTCTTCCTTCGAGATTGTCGATCTCCACTCGATCCACTTCATCATGAGCCATCATCGCGAACGCGTCCGATGGTTTCATCGCGGGCTGCATCGGAGAAAGATACATTTCCGTGGTTACGCGGGCGACATCATATTTGGTGTAAGTGTCGTGGATCTGCTGGCAGAGGTCCTTGAGTCCGATGCGTTCGTACTTCGGATACTGCTGACAAAACTCTGGCAAGATCTTCCACATCGGTTGATTCTTGTCGTAGTCGTCCTTGAACTGTTGGAGGGCGCTGAGCAATGTATTCCAGCGACCTTTCGTGATTCCGATCGTGAACATAATGAAGAAGGAGTAAAGTCCAGTCTTCTCCACGATGACGCCATGCTCGGATAGGTAGCGAGTCACGATCGATGCTGGGATTCCTGTTTCCGCAAATTGGCCCGAGACGTCGAGGCCGGGGGTGATCACCGTAGCCTTGATAGGATCCAGCATGTTAAATCCTGGAGCTAGATTGCCAAACCCGTGCCACTTATCACCAGCATGCAGCATCCAGTCTTCGCGCGCTCCGACTCCTTCTTCGGCTAGATTGTCAGGGCCCCAGACTTTAAACCACCAATCGCTGCCCCATTCTTCATCCACTTTTCGCATGGCTCTTCGGAAATCGATTGCTTCCATGATGGACTCGGCAACGAGCGCGGTTCCGCCAGGCGGTTCCATCATCGCTGCAGCCACATCGCATGACGCGATAATTGCATACTGTGGCGATGTTGATGCGTGCATCAAATAGGCTTCATTAAATGTGTGGCGGTCCAACTTCTTGTTTTCGGGTTCGCGAACCAAAATATGCGACGCTTGCGAAATGCCGGCTAGCAATTTGTGAGTCGAATGGGTTGCGAAGATCATCGACTCTTTGGGAGCTGGTCGATTTGGACCGATCGCATGGAAATTCTTATAAAACTGATGGAAAGCGGCATGAGGTAACCACGCTTCATCAAAATGGAGCGTGCCAATCTCGCCGTCCAGCATTCGCCGCAGTTCTTCGACGTTGTAGATGATTCCATCGTACGTGCTCTGTGTAATCGTCAAGATGCGAGGCTTACGATCCGGATGTTTGGCTTGAGCTTCGCGAGCGAACGGGTTCGCATCGATTTTCTTTTGAATGTTCTCCATCCGGAATTCTTCCAAAGGGATGGGCCCGATGATCCCGAGATTATTCCGTGTGGGTGTAAGGAACACTGGCACAGCACCCGTCATGATGATGGAGTGCAAAACGGATTTGTGGCAATTCCGATCCACAACCACGATATCACCGTTGGCGACTGTGGAGTGCCATACGATTTTGTTCGAAGTTGAAGTTCCATTTGTCACAAAGAAACAGTGATCCGCACCGAAAATGCGTGCTGCGTTTCTTTCCGAAGCGGCAACGGGGCCTGTGTGATCCAACAATTGGCCTAGCTCTTCGACAGCATTGCACACGTCGGCACGCAACATGTTCTCACCAAAAAATTGATGAAACATCTGACCTACAGGGCTCTTCAAAAACGCGACGCCACCCGAGTGGCCAGGGCAATGCCACGAGTAAGAACCATCATTAGCGTAATGAACCAATGCGCGGAAGAACGGTGGTGCTAAACCATCGAGGTACGATTTCGCTTCACGCAAGATATGTCGAGCGACAAACTCCGGCGTGTCTTCAAACATGTGAATAAAGCCATGCAGCTCTCGCAAAATATCGTTCGGGATGTGGCGGGAAGTTCGAGTTTCACCGTACAAGAAAATCGGGATATCCGAATTCTTGAGTCGGATCTCCGAGATGAAGTTCCGAATGTTTTCGAGTGCCGTTCCCATCGATTTGTCCGAGGCGAATTCATCGTCATCGATCGACAGGATAAATGCCGAGGCACGGCTCTGTTGCTGTGCGAATTGTGAAAGGTCGCCGTAATTTGTCACACCGGCGACTTCGATTCCCTCTTGTTCTATCGCTTCTGCGAGCGCTCGAATCCCTAACCCTGATGCATTGCCTGAACGGAAATCTTCGTCGATGATAACGACCGGGAACTTGAATTTCATAAAGGGCCTTTAAAGGGGGATCCGAACGGATAAATTCCGCCCGCAATTTACCTAAAAGTACCGGACAGCGAACTACTCGAAAAGCGTTATTCTCGATTTTTGGGATGCTTAACCGCCCGAGAAATCCCAGCCGACGAGAATGCAAGCGAATTTGCCACATGTCTTGATAAAAGATTGCTACGCTTGCGAGCCAGTCGAATGGACATTTGAATTCACATGTGCTGGATTAAGGAGTCGAATCCAAAGAGCGACGACGTTCCTTTAACCGCTCGAGATAGGGCGTTAATTTGTTTTGCCCCCCCTTTCCTCCACGTGACGCAACAATCTGCGATGCTTTGTCTAAGTGCTCTTTCGCTTTCAAAGGTTTCGGTTCGAGCTCCGTCAATCGAAGGAGAGATTCCACCAGATTCATGCTATAAATCGGAACGTCAGGAAATCGATCCATGAGGTCTTGCTGAATCGAAGTCGCTTGCAAAAGCAATTCCAGCGACTTGTTCCGACTGAGCGGTCGTTGCACCATGCTCATCCGAGAAAGGGCTGTCGCTTTCAATGCGAGATAAGCGGAATTATAGGGGCTGGTTTTGAGTAGCTCATCGCAGACGTTGATCGCTCTATCAAGATTATCAACATCCTGTGGTCGCCACCCGCTGGTCACAACAAGCGTCTCTGCGAGCTCGTATTGGAATCCGCGGGCCTCCGGATTCTTGCTTACCAAGCTTTCGAGAATGGATAAAGATCTGCCTAACGCTTGTTCCGCTTCAGATCGATCAGCTCGTTGTCTGGCAAAACGAACTTCATCGCGTAATGCACGCGCCAAAGATACAGCGTAAGCCGCCTTGTCAGGCGACTCTTCTACGAGTTCATTCAATATCGACAACGCTTCCTGGTTCAGGTCCGTTCCGATACGTGCACGCGCATCCGCTCCCGGAAAAAATCCCGGTCCCGGGCGTCCTTCCGCTACCCTGGCCTCTGGCGGGCCGAAAAAGGACAACGGAGCATTAGGGCCGCGTGGACCATTCGGCCGTTGTACACGCGCTGACAGGGAACCAATACTATTGATGAGTTTCGCAAGCGCGAATCGTCCCTCGGATGATTTGGATAGGTCGCCCGAAGACTCGATAAGTGAGCGAGCTTCCTTATAGCGATCGATCGCAATCATCATTCGGCCTCGCATGGCAGAGGTTTGAATCATTTCTTGCAATACTTCGATCTGTGACAATAGTAGTCGCAGGCCAGCACCATCGGATGAATCAAAATTGGTTTGCTTCGCAATGGTCTGAAGCAACTGAAGAGCCTTCTCGTAGGATTCATAAGATTCATCTAGTTTCCCCATTTTCTGTTGAATGTCCCCGACCCGCTTCCATGCCTCAGCCGTCTCGTCGCGTAGATCAACGGAGTTCTGCTCACCAAGTTGTTCAAAGTAACTCAGCAAAGACTCTAGCAAATCAACATCCGCGTCACTTAATGCTGTTCCGCTCAAATCAAGCTCTTCTGACTCGAAATCGATTGTGCTGGCGAGTGTGCTGCCTCGAGACGCAATGTTATCGATGATGGCATCGAAGGCATTGGTCGCCAATGCTAGGTTGGCTTCTGCGCGTGTCTTCTCTTTCTTGACCTCTTCCAGCGCTTTCGACTTCTCCCGCAAATTGGTCTCGGCTTCATCGTACAAATCGCCGATGGCGATCAATGATAAATGTTGCTGTCGATTCCATACCGCAAGCATGCATGCGATAGAAATAAGCATGATGCCAGATAGGGTAGCCAGCGACGCGATCGCGGGGTTTCTTCGAGCCCATCGCGTCAACGCTTCGAACTGTGTTGTCTTTCGAGCTCGAATCGGACGGTCTTCTAAAAACAATCGGAGATCGAACTCTAACTCGCTTGCATTTCGGTAGCGATGTTCGGGATCGATTGCGCAAGCTTTGAGCGTGATGGTCTGCAGGTCGCGTGGGATCAGGGAATTGCGCAATGGTGACGTTTGTAAGACCGAATGGCGATTCGGATCCAACAGCCGAAGCTTCGGTGCTTCGAACGCTGGTGTAAGTGTAAGTAACTCGAAGAGGCATAGTCCAAGACTGTAAATATCAATCCTCGCGTCACCACCGCCTGCGATCTGTTCTGGAGCCATGTATCGCAACGTACCGAGAACTTCGCCCGTTTGAGTTGCGCTATCTAAATCCATACGTCTGGCTAGGCCAAAGTCGGTGATCCAGACAGTCCCTTCTTTATCGAGAAGCAAATTTGCCGGCTTGATATCGCGATGCAAAACCTGCTGTCGATGCGCATATTCTAAAGCGTTTGCAACATTCGCGATCAGTTTCGCGACATTGCGAATGTAGTTTTTGGGAAGGCTGAAGGAATGCGGAATTACGTTGCTGGGGTTTGGTGCATTGGTTTGTTCCGAGCCGGTGTTTATGCCTTCTGTCGATTGCAACATCTCCAGAGTCATTTCTTCTGCGCAACGTGGCGCGTTGATATGTTCCTCGGAAGCTGTTTTCCCACCCGCCCAGGTTGACTGATTCCTAGATGTGTTTGGGACAGATGACTCGGATTCTAATACTCGTTTGGAGAAAGCGATTCCGTTTCGATGCGAAACGGTCGTTTCCAACAAGTAGTTTGCCGCGTCTCGGACGGAAAAGCGATTCGTCGGATGAGTGGGCTTGGGCACTAAAGCGTTTGGTGTAAACATACTCCGAAGGCACTGAATAACGTCGCTCAACGTCACGCCATCGATAAGCTGCATTGCGTAATACTGGATGCCTTGTTCCTCGCCGGAACCGTACACTTGGACGATGTTCGTGTGGTGCAAACCTGCGGCCGATTCAGCCTCGCGTTGAAAGCGAGTTCGATGCTGGTCGTTTGTCGAAACAGCCGCGTTGATGACTTTGAGGGCGACTCTGCGATGAAGGGATTGTTGGATGGCTTCATAGACGACACCCATTCCACCTCGCCCAATCTCTCGGAGGATCTGAAAATCACCTAGAACTTGAGGCGTCGATTGTCGAGCGGTTTGTGGAAAGGTCGCGGAGTCGTTCGCCTTTTGCGATGAGATTCTCTCCACGGTTGCAATCGACTCAAAGACCGTGCGAATCAATGATGCATACGCAGGATACTTTTTCTCGTACTCGGTGATAGAGGGTGTTTCTCCACGTCGAAGTCTCTCTGCATACTCTTCAGCGAGAATATCGACTGGATGTCGTGCTCCATCATTATCATCACAATCTGCCGCATCCATTACGCGTCTTTCGTCGAAAGAGTCTTCATGATTTCTCCTAGCTTAGCAACGGCTCGGATGTACCGGTTGCTGGCAGCGGTGGGCGACAGGTTCAGCGCCTCCGCGACTTGCAAGTTATTGAGTTGCTCGAAGTGACGCATTGCCAACACTTCTCGATCGGTATCGTTCATGGTTTGCAAGGCGGATTGAAGTCGTTCGAATTCCTCGGATCGTGCCGCAGCCATGCTAGGAGAGGTTCGGTCGTCGAGCAGGAATCGAGCAATCGACAAACAGCTTGTCTGACCATAATCATTCGAGGGCAATTCTTTCTCGCGGTTTGCGTTCCGTTTGTCGCTGAAGTGCCCGCGTTGCATATCGATCAAAGTCTGAACGACCCGTTGGCGTATCCAAACGAAAAGGGAAACAGGGACACCATCGATGAACTCTTGGGCCCTGCGTGATATCTGAAGGTACGATTCTTGCAAAACGTCAGCGGTATCGATTCGCGATCGCAATGCGGGCTCCATTCGGAATTGGACAATTCGTTCGAGCTTGGAATGGTAGAAAAGCAATGCGTCAGCGAGAGCGGCTTCGCCACCTTTCCTGAGGAATTCTCGCTCTTCGTCGATCGATAAAGGTTCTTGGGGGAACATTGCATGTCTGGGGCCAGTCGCCGCAGTTCTTACCTGGTTCAAGCTATTGGAAACCCGTCAGCTCACAAGTTGTTGCGTCTTTCGTTCGCTGATTGATTCGTTTTGCCTGCATTTGTAAATTCGTCTTGCTCAACTATATCGCAAAATGGATCGGAAACTTTGTTGGGAAAATTTGCAAATCCTTCGTGGATGTCGATAAGTCCCTTTCGGTATCTCCCATGTACCAACACTCCACATTCCTTCTCTTCTAGGAGAATTCGGCGATGAAAAAGCACCTTTTTGCCTTCTTTTTATTGGCATCTCTCTCAACCGTTCCTGTTCACGCTCAGCAAGATCGCGATGAAAAAGGCAAGGGTGAAGGGCGAAAGACCGGTGCCGGAGAACGACGCCCAGGCTTTAGGCCCGGCGAAGGGCGACCGGGCGAAGGCCGCCCTGGGCAAGAGGGAAGGCCGGGATTTGGCGGTCCTGGCGGGCCGATGGGTCCTGGCGGGCCGATGGGACCGATGGCTGGTCAGATGATGAAGTTTTTGCCGATTATGACGGCCCTCGACTCCGATGGAAATGGCGAGCTATCGGCTGCGGAAATCGAAAACGCATCCAAGGCAATTCTCAAGCTAGATAAGAACGGCGACGGCATCATCAACGCGGAAGAATTGCGGCCCGATCCTGCCTCGTTGCCTCCGATGATGGCGAGGATGGCAGAAGAAGCACAAGGCGGACAGTTCGGAGGAGCGATGATGATTCGCATGTTCGAGGCATCCGACAAGAATAAAGACGGAAAACTTTCCGGAGATGAGATTCCAGAGCGAATGAAAGAGCGAGTTTCGAGAATGGATCAAGATGGCGATGGCGCGATCTCCCGAGAAGAAATGAAGCGAGCTACAGAGATGATGGAACAACGTGGCGATCGACCTGGCCGAGGAAACGAAGATGCTGGCGGTGCCGTAAAGCCAAAGCGACCCGGCAGTAACTAAGACGGGCTCTGCCCGTATTGCTAAGTAAGCACAATCCGAAGCGTACGCGAGGGACGAAAAGTCCCACAGAATCCCTCGCTTACGATTCGAGTTGCGATGAAATGGACATGCCTCAGTTAAGAACCTTTTTTGTCAACGACGAATGATTATGACGAAATCACGTTTGCTCGCTTGCTGCTTTGGAACGTTTAGTCTGCTCACTGTAGCCGTCAGAGCCGAGGACGAACAAAAGCTTACACCGGAGTCTGTCCAGTTTTTTGAATCCAAGATTCGCCCCGTGCTGGTGGAGCATTGCTACCGTTGCCACTCGGTCGATGGCCAAGGAGTTCGCGGTGGATTGGCTGTTGACCATCGCGATGCGTTGCTTGCAGGAGGAGAGTCGGGGCCAGCGATTGTTCCTGGGAATCTTCAAGAGAGTACGCTTTGGAACGCGATCAATTATCAAGACTACCAAATGCCGCCCAAAAACAAACTTCCACCGTCCGTCATCGAAGACTTTCGGAAGTGGATCGAAATGGGAGCTCCCGACCCGCGTGTCAAGGCGGGCGTTACTGTCCATTCCAAAGTAACACCCGAAGATATCGCCGAAGGTAAAAAGTTCTGGTCTTTTACAAAACCAAAACAAACGAACCCCAAAGACTCTTCCTTCTCTTTATGGGCGAAGACGCCAATTGATAAGTACGTCGCGGAACGCTGGCAAGAGAAAAAGCTTCAACCGGCGGAAGATGTCGCGCCGGAAATACTAGTGAAGCGACTCTTCAACGACTTGATAGGATTGCCTCCAACGTCATCGGAACGCGATGCTTTTGTGGATTCGTTCCATAAGAATCCTGACTCTGCGTTGAACTCGCTCATCGATGCTTTACTAACGCGTCCCCAATTCGGCGAGAGATGGGGGCGACATTGGTTAGACATCGCTCGTTACGCAGAAACGACGGGAAAAGAAGTCGAAGTCACTTTCCCACACGCATGGCGATATCGAGACTTTGTAATCGACTCGTTCAATGCGGACAAACCCTACGATAAGTTCATTCGCCAACAGATCGCGGGAGATCTGCTCCCTGTCAAGTCGGATCAAGAGTGGACGGAAAACTTGGTTGCAACAGGCTTTCTAGCTTTGGGGCCTAAATCGCTTCAAGAACAAAACCCTCGCCAATTCAAGGCGGATCTCGTCGATGAGCAGATCGATACCACCACGCGTGTCATTCTCGGTGTGTCGGTTGCATGTGCACGTTGCCACGATCACAAATTCGACCCGATTTCACAAACCGACTACTACGCTTTGGCAGGCATTTTTCAAAGCACGGAAACTTGCTTTGGTGGTACGCGAAGTCTTCGCAACCGACAACCGAGTAATCTCATAGAGTTGCCAGTACCTGATCTGAAAAAAGACGATCGGCCCATTCCAAAGAAAGAGTTGGCAGAGCTCAAAACGCAACTCAAACAACTCGAAGAGCAATATGCAGAAGCTCGACGCGCTCAGCGTCAACCGAATAGCGAGAATCGTAACAACTTTATCAGTGTCGCCATTCTCGATCAAGCGATCGCATCGGTCACGAACCGTATCAAGTCGTTTGACGAAGACGGCAAGCCGATCTCGATGTGCATGGGAGTGCAAGATACAGACCGTCCAAGGCCAGCGCGATTGCTAGTGCGAGGGGAGATTGATCAACCTGCGCAAGAAGTGCCCCGTGGCTTTGTCGAAGTGCTGAACGATTCGAATCGCAAGCTGCCTACCAACGCATCCGGTCGATTGGAGTTAGCCGAGTGGTTAACCTCGAAGGAGAACCCGTTGACTGCGAGAGTGATGGTCAATCGCATTTGGAAACAACTCCTTGGGAATGCGATTGTCGAAGAAACAGACAACTTTGGTATGTCGGGTCCAGATCCATCCCATCCTGAACTTCTGGATCACTTGGCAGTCGAATTTATGGAGAGCCGATGGTCGATCAAGCATATGATACGTGCGATCGTAACATCGCGAGTTTATCGTCTTTCTTCGAAGTTTGATATCGATCGCTTCGAAGCAGATCCTGACAACCACTACTTCGCAAGATCGAGCGTTCGTCGATTGGATGCAGAGACATTGCGCGACTCCATGCTGGCGATCAGCGGACAACTCGAACTGGAAAGACCGAGAGCATCTGTGATTGCATCCTTTGGCCAAGTGGCATTGGGGCCTAACGGACCGATCTCATTACCTCCTGGAGCAGTCTCAGCAATCTTGTCAAAGGACCGAGATGCTGGCATTGCCTTTCGGCTGTTAGCAAATGGTCGAACGGGCAGTCCTTTCGAAGCCCCAAACTACCATCGATCGGTCTACTTGCCAATTGCGAGAAATTCTCTGCCAAGAGCATTGGATGTTTTCGATTTCGCAGAGCCGAGTCTCATTGTTGGTGAACGCGAACGATCCAATACGCCCGAACAATCGCTTTACATGCTGAACAGCCCCTTTGTTCTAGAGCAAAGCGATGCCTTGGCTCGGCAATTGATGAAGATCGGGAGCGATAATACTCAACGTATCGGGATCGCTTTCGAGAAGGTTTACGGCCGAAAAGTAACTCGCCAAGAGATCCAATCGGCAAACGAATTCTTCCGATCCGCCAATAGTATTTCGAGCAATGTTGCTCGCGATCAAAAGACATTCCGCATATTGTGTCAATTCTGCCAAGCACTCTTTGGTTCCGCTGAGTTTCGCTTTATTGACTGAGCTAACAACAACACGTGTTCAACATTCTTTAGAACATCTACTAGGTGATTCACCATGAACTTTCCCACTCGACGCGAGTTGCTCCGATCTGCATCTGCTGGGTTCGGCTATTTGGCATTCTCAGGCCTCAGTACATTGCATGCGCAAGAGACTGCTGCCGCCAACCCGCTGGCTCCGAAAGCTCCACACTTCAAAGCGCGCGCGAAGCGAGTCATCTTTTTGTGCATGCAAGGTGGACCGTCTCACGTTGACACCTTTGATTACAAACCCAAATTGGCCAGCGATGCAGGCAAGGGTGGGAAGTCGGGTGGAGGTAAATTGTTAGCTTCTCCGTGGAAGTTTAAGCAACAAGGGAAAAGCGGCCTCTGGATTTCCGAATTGTTTCCTGAGATCGGGAAGCATGCAGATGAACTCTGTTTGATTCGTTCCATGCATTGCGATCAACCGGTACACACACGAGCCATGACGCAAATGCATACAGGGACCGCTCAGTTTGTACGTCCTTCGCTCGGGGCATGGACCCTTTACGGACTTGGAACCGAAAATGAGAGCATGCCTGGTTTTATCGCATTGAACCCACCGGTGGCATCGGCTCAAAACTTTGGAAGTTCGTTTTTGCCAGCCGTGTACGCTGGCACGAAAGTCGGCCGTCCTCAAAGCCGCGGCATGGGAGCGTTGGGGAACCGGAATCCATCCGAACCTGCGCAACAACTGCCAGATATTTCCAATAGTCGCATGACCAAAAAAGAACAAAAGAATCAGATCGCGTTCTTGCAGGATCTGAATCGACAAAAGTTGCAACGAGATGTTGTGCAACCGGAGGTGGAGGGGATCATTGAGTCTTACGAGTTGGCGTTCCGCATGCAAGATGTTGTTCCGCAATTGATGGACATTTCCGGTGAGACAGAAAGCACGCTGGCGATGTATGGCATCAATCAGGGAGACAGCAGTGACTTCGGCAAGCAATGCTTGATGGCTCGTCGGTTTATCGAGTCAGGTGTTCGATTTGTCGAAGTGACGCATGGCAACTGGGACCACCATCAACGACTTTCGACGCAACTGCCACAGAACTGCAAAGAGATCGACAAACCGATTGCAGGCTTGCTGATGGACTTGAAGAAGCGTGGACTGCTCCAGGATACGTTAGTCGTTTGGGGCGGCGAATTCGGAAGAACTCCTGACGGCCAAAGCGGAGACGGAAGGGACCACAATCATAAAGGCTACACCACTTGGATGGCTGGTGGTGGAGTTCGCGGCGGTATGAGCTATGGTTCCACGGATGATCATGGTTATCAAGCGGTGGAAGACAAGTGTCATATCCACGATTGGCATGCCACGATGTTGCATCTATTGGGATTGGATCACGAGCGGCTCACCTACCGATATGCAGGCAGGAACTTTCGTCTAACGGATGTCCACGGACAAGTCATTGAAAAGATAATCGCCTAACGAAAATGCACCCATGGAGCAGTAGAATGAAGATGCGTCTTTCGCTCCTTCGGAGCTTGGGGTCAGAGACCCCATCATTACCCACATTTTGATTCAATCTAGAATTCTAACTCCCTTGAAATCAAACGAAAACCCTGCGATTTTCTCCCCCTCGCCCCTTTTAGGGGGGAGGGGGCCGGGGGGGTGAGGGATAGAGTTGTCGGCAACAAATCTCCGGTTCAGTGATTTGTTTAGACCTTCTAGGCATAGTAAGGCATTGCTGGCGAAGCCAAGAACCCAATCAGAACGCAGGGCAAAACCCCTCACCCCCAGCC
>CAIOHR010000333.1 GCA_903858115.1 uncultured Pirellula sp.
AGTCGTCTGTTCCTGGACGAACCCTTCGAGATCTTTGGAGACAAGAGCGAATACGTGGTCGACGCTCCGCAGTACCGCGCCGCTGCCAACACAGCCATGGGTTGGAAATGAATTGAGAATGGAGAATTGAGAATTGAGAATTGAAATCCATGCGGGTCGGCGTGTTCTTAAAAATTCTCCATTCTCGATTATCCATTCTCAATTTCTAGGTCGTCGAGGATGATTTCTCCAAGGCCGCTGGCGTGGCGAAAGTGATGGTGTCGCGTCCTGCGTTTTGCCCCAAACGCGGAATCCTGGCGGGCCTATTTGAGTTCCTCGCCGTTGGCTGCTGGTTAAACGAAATTACGTCTTTGGCGAACTCCAGTGGCACGTAGCCAACTGTCGCCAGACGGTGGAGGCTTTACTCACGCGCAACCACCGCTTGGCAGCGGATGGCTACAATTCGCGTTCTCCGGGCGATAGGGGTAGGGAAGTCCGGTTGAGCCGGACTCCCCTCCCTCCGAACCGTACGGGCGGTTTTCCCGCATACGGCTCTCCGGTCAGTAGTGTCCCTGATGGGATTGTCCGAAACGATTGTGGGCCTCCCGCAGACTAAAGAGACCCGCTTTCGCAAAGTAATCATTTGGCCAACGTTCTTGACGCGGTAAACGTAATGGGTTGTTCCGATGACGTCGGAGCAGCAATCGCCGTAGGCGACTGCGTATCTTCGAGTCCAGGTCCGCGAAGATGGTCCATCGACAGTGGCGAAAGTAGTAGAACCAACCTCGGAGAACCGAGTTCAATTCCATGCAAATCGCCTCGATCGAACCAGGCCGGGTGCGTGCCGTTAATTTGACGAGTCTCGCCTTGAGCTTCGCAAGGCTCTCGCGACGAGGATAGATCTTTTCCCCGCGAAACGAGTAGCCCAAGAATGCGAAGCTTTCGGTGCGACTGTCAACAATCCTCGTCTTCGTCGGATGCAGTGTGAGGCCTGCTGACTCGACCCAATCGCGTATCATTGCCAGTGCCGATACTGCTTCCGATTCACTGCGACACAGCACGACAAAATCGTCGGCATAGCGCACCATCTCGAAACCTCGATCAGCCATCTTATGATCCAGTGGGTTGAGGTACAGATTCGACAACACCGGTGAAAGAACAGCTCCTTGTGGAACGCCAGCGATGGGTGTCCATTCTCGCAGTTCTTCCATGATCTTTTGATCCAGAAAACTCTGAATCAATTGAAGCAGCCGGGTATCCGAAATGCGCTCTTTGAGTAATTTCATCAAGACGTCTTTCGGAATCGTGTCGAAGTAACCTTTCAAATCCGCGTCCACCACATAAACGTAGCCTTCCTGGAGTTTCTGTTCAACGATGCGTAACGCATCGTGTGCACCGCGTCCATGTCGAAAGCCGAAGCTTCGTTCGTGGAATTGGTGATCCAAGATCGGTTCGATTACGCTGACGATCGCCTTTTGGACGACCCGGTCGCGAACAGTCGGAATACCTAGCGGTCTTGTCTCGTTCGGTCTTCCCGGTTTGGGAATCTCAACGCGGCGGACCGCACTGGGGCGATAGCTTGTCAATCAACGTATGCCATTTGCCTCCTCTCACTTTGTTTTCCAAGAGTGTCGACAACATTCGATCGGTCCAGACAACATGCTGAGCCCACGCGGATATCTCCGGTGTCTCTCCAGGCGGTGTAGCCGAAAACGGCACTCTGAGTGGTAAAGCTTTCTTGCTTGTCATGTGTTTGGTCGTCACGAATCTACCTTCCTGCCTCCCTTGGCTCGTATCGGGTTTGGTTCCCGATGGTCAACGCTACTATGGAGGCTCTGACTTCTGCCAAAGAGCTTCAACGAATCTCACCGACGATCGAGGTTTCGCTCCCTCTTCGACCCGATCGTTGGTCGAGAGAGCCTGGAACATTTGTACTGGCGTTCCTCACCCGTTTCTTGACGATTGATTCTCCGCTGTCTTCTACTTGGCAGATCTCCCTGCTTATCTCGATTGAACTTCTGAACATTCCGTCTCCAACCACCCTACTGCCATTTCACCAGCCTCGGTTTACCACGTTACCGGTTTCATTTCACCGTGCTGGTTGCCGCACTGACCGACCGCCGTAGCGGTCAGACCTTTTGAGCCTTCATTGGGACATCTGTGCGGTCAAAGGTTCGCGCATTGCTAGGACGCTCCCCGACAGGCTTGGCCGAATCGAGTTCACTTTCGTTACGGACTGTTCATTCACCTCCTGTTGCTCTCCACCTTGCCTCGCGGCAACGCAGTTACTCTTGGTTACAGGGTGGTAACGATTCCCCTGATTGGGACTTCCACCCAATTATTCAATCGCCTTCACAGGCGCACTAGTGGATCTCCTGTAGAGATCCGGCTGCTATCCTCAAGCTTCATGTCCGCTCCATCCAACCGCTTGGCCCCCCTTCTCCACCGGGGCTTTGGCCGGGGGAGCAAGGGGCGGGGGGGCCGACCGCGCGTAAGGCTGCTTGGCTGTAATGACCACACCTGGCCACTAATGCAATACAGACTGATCGATCCACACAGATTGGCATTCATCAAGCCCGGAGGGCTGACACAACCTCTGCCGGTGGTGGTAACCACCGG
>CAIOHR010000334.1 GCA_903858115.1 uncultured Pirellula sp.
ACAAGGTCAGTTCGACGCCGCAGCAGAGAACTTCAAAAGCGTCCTGTATGACCAAAACCAAGAGCGGCGAGATCGCAAATTTGATTTCTCCATGGATTACTTTGTGCGAAATCAACTCGGGGCAACCTACCTTGATCTCGCACTCGCTGCTGCAGGTGCCGAGAACACGTCCGATGCTCAACGCTACTTGGAACTTTCCAAATCGGAATTTCATCAAGTCCTCTCCATCGACAGTGAAAACTTGATGGCTCATGCAAACCTTGTGACCGTTTACGAACGGCTAGGTGATGAGAAACAAGCAGCATTCCATCGGGCAGAGAACTTGAAGTACAAACCTGATGACAACGCAAGCAACTTGGCTCGTCGTCCGGCACGCCAAAAATATCCGGCGGCCAATAAGGCTGCCGAAGCTTTGGTAATCTATCCGTTGCAACGCAGTGGAGCCCCGGAATTACCACCGCAGGCCGCAAGCGATGCATTTACACTTTCCGAATCGCGTTGATCGCATCATTCAACAGATTGTTTTGAGATTCGAAATGGCAAAGAAAAAGTCAGCGCGAACCCCCGAGTCAGGGCGAGCAACACGTGAGGCGGCAACACGCGACACAGCAACACGCGACACAGCAACGCAGGATTCGGGTGATGATGCGATTATCGGCAAAATGTTCTGGCGATCGATCGGGATCGCTGGCGCACTGATGGCAACGGGAGCAATCGCATACTTCCTAACCCGTCCGTCCGCCGAGAAAGCGGTTGAAAAAAAGACCCAAACGGTTCTTCCGCAACAACGTGAAACGCAAACGGCCAAACTGGTTATCCCAGAAATTCCATTTGTAGATGTTTCCAGCGAAGCAGGAATCGATTACACCCATTACGATGGCAAACGAGGCGAACGCCTCTTGCCTGAAACCATGGGAGGTGGATGCGGATTCTTTGATTACGACAACGATGGTGATCAAGACATCATATTTGTGAACTCTTGCGATTGGCCTTGGAGCTCTAGCACCGAAGGTCAAGATCGCCCTACGATGCGTCTGTATCAAAATGACGGCCGAGGTAAGTTCCAAGATGTGACGCTGTCCGCTGGCTTAAATGCGACTTTCTACGGCATGGGAGTCGCATTCGGTGATTACGACAACGACGGATGGGTCGACGTCTTTTTTACCGCTGTGGGTAAAAATCACTTGTACCGCAATGAAGGTGGCAAGTTTGTCGATGTTACACAAGAAGCGGGAGTTGGCGGAGTACCGACCCAATGGAGTTGCCCTGCTATGTGGTTCGACTATGACCGGGACGGCAAACTCGACTTGATCGTCGGCAATTACGTCTCATGGAGCCGTGAAACCGACCTGTCTTTAGCCTCAACGTTGATGGGAATGGAACGATCATATGGACAGCCAACCAACTTCGACGGCGTACACATGTACTTGTACCACAATGAAGGCAATGGACAATTTCGCGAAGTGGGCGAACAAGCCGGCTTGCACGTCCTGAACGCAGCGACACAGGTTCCCGAAGCGAAATGCTTGGGGATTGCTTTACTGGATGCAAATCATGATGGCTGGCCAGATGTCTGCGTTGCCAATGACACAGTAAAGAACTTCCTGTTTATCAACAAACAAGACGGCACCTTTGACGATCAAGGCGTATCGATGGGAGTGGCACTGACGCGCGACGGGCAAGCCACCGGTGCG
>CAIOHR010000335.1 GCA_903858115.1 uncultured Pirellula sp.
ACTGAATTCCGCCAATCTCACCGACGAGCAGCAGATCGAGGCAGAGGACGACTACCGCATCTGCGTTCGACGTGGAAGCAGTGAAGAAACGAAGCCGAAACGAAAATCAAAAAAGAAATCGCATGATGATGATTAGTCATCGTGAAGCGTCAAACAGGAACTGATTGAATATGGTCGATGATTGGGTACTAAACCAGTTGAATCCTTTACGGAACGAGCGAGTGATCATCGTCGCCGATCCTCAGCGAATGATCCGCGCTGGCGCACAGGCAGTCGATGGATGGGCCAAGGAAAACGGCTTCACCGTGCTCTTTTGCAGTGGCAATTTGGCTCTGCGGGAAATGTACGAAAATCTCCGCAGCGACCAAAATGCAAAAGTTGTGCTCGTCGATCGGACCCGAGAGAAGGCCAAGCTCCCTCTTTTCTACCCAGATCTCGAAGCACGCTGCAAATCCCGTGCTCGACTGACGATCACTCTGCGGGATTATCTTGTCGAAAAGACGGGTGACGAACGTTGGCCACAGTTGGTCAATACCGACCGGAATCTGAGCCGCCTGATCCTGGATCATCTTGAGAGTGCACTGGATGCATTCAGAAACCTGCGCGAGGTAGACGAACATCGGTTCCAGGACAGCGACCTTTACAAAATCGTGCTGGGAGCCACGTTGAACGTCAACCCGTTCCGTAAACTCAACGCGGGTGAAATCCGCCGCCTATGTATTGAGAGCCATGAACGACTCGACAAGATCAAGGACCTGTTTTCGGCTGGCGCATCATCGGAAGCGAATGACGTCTTAAATCATTTGAGGGAACAGATTTCTCACGCGGACAAACCCTGGTGCTGGATGCTCGACCACGATCCGCAAGCCGTCGTGCGAGCTTTCACGCTGGCGGCAATCATGCACCAGCACGGGCTTGAGTACGATGTACTGCTCGCCAACTTCGACATCACGCTGGAACGCTTCAAGAACATTCCCAAACGCTCGATCGAGTATACCATCAAGGATATGCTCAAGGGCGACGCCGACCAAATCACGGAAGATGTCGCACTCGTCGAGTCGTTCTTGCTGGACGAGCCCGAGAAGCGGTTAGCATTCCTTTTAGCTGAGCGATGTAAGATCGACGATCCGGAACAAGCCAAGAGAGTGCTGCTGGACGAGAAACTTTCGTCGCTTGTTCGAAGCATGGCGCTGTTGTCACTGCTTATCGATTTACTATCGAACCGAAAACGTGATTTTCATCGACCTATATTCACGGCATTGCTCGAGGAGGGGACTAAGGGTAAAGAAGATACGCTGCCAATTGCCTCCCGCCGCCCCACTCCGCAATGGGCCACATTGCTATCAGCGTATGGTCGCGCGATTCAGTTTTTCGACATTGCCGACAAGCTCAAGGAGCATGCCCACAAATTGAAGGTGATGCGTACGGATCAGTTGGAGTTTAAGGACTTCAATCAACTCTGGAACGAAGACAAGGCGAATCGGCTCGACTACTACACGAGC
>CAIOHR010000336.1 GCA_903858115.1 uncultured Pirellula sp.
CCGATCGTAACCAAGATGACATCAATACATCGACGTAAACTCAAGGAAATCGAGCTTGCAGCTGCTGCTTGAAAATGCTTCACAGCGTTGCAAAGGCGGGTTGAGGGATGACGGGGACCTTGCGATCGGTGACGGCCGGGACAGTGGTCCCAGCCCACTTCGGCTTTTGTCGGCTGCGTGAAGGAAGAGTGTCTACGGGACTTGGACTACGAGCGGGAACGAACCGGCTACTGGCACTTCGATCTTATCGTACTCCACAGTGTAAGCCGCTGACATCGAGATCCGTTTGTCCGATGGAATCGTTGAATTGGATTCCAGATAGTTGACATAGTGCTTTATCGCTTCTAGCAAACTCCCTTTCTCATCAACCGCGTCCAAGAATGAGTCAGCTCCAATTTGGTAATGATCACTCGAACGCGACAACGCAACATCTTTGAAGAGAACGGGGGCCAATCGGTCGTCGCCGTTGGACAAATACAGCCGAACATTACGACTAGCAACTCCCATTTGCGAGTTCATGGGTAAACGGATCGGGGGAAGCATCGAGTTCCTGACGAGCAGTTTTGAAAAGCTCCCATTGGTTCCTCGCACCAAGATCGTTTCGATTCGGTCACTGAAGGTGTGTAAAGTCGTCGTAGGGCAAGAATTGGAAATGCCAGTTTCGGATTGGACTGATTTGATTGCCGGAATCAACAGATGAGAACTGACACCATACGGTGTTGCAACTTGCAGATCGACGTAACCAACATACTCTTGATCAAATGGAAGCTTTGCATTGTTATGTTCGATAAGCCGCGAGTCTTTCAAGATCGGAAGATTGGCAGGCAAAGTGATTTGAAGAATTTGCCTGGATATCAACTTTACATGGTCTTTGGGAAGATACTGGTTGCCACAAATGACGTGCGTCTGTTTGATGCTAAAGTTGTCTCCTGCGACAAAGAACGAAGCACCTTTTTTCGGATCGTATCCAGGTGAACCGTAGGATCCGGAAACTTCGGGGGCTAGTTGACGCGTACCGTTCGAGAATAGTTTGAAACCACCGTGTGTGTTTTCGATCGGCACCTGACACGATAAAGTCTGCAGTGGAAGCCGTCGTTCTAGCTGTTGTACACGGGCCAACACACGTTCCACTTCACCATCACGATAAAGATGGGCGCACCGTACGCTCGTCATGGCGCAGTCCTGCATCTGTTTGATGGTACGACTCAGTTTCACTTCTTCTTGGATAGAGGTACCCGTTTGTCCAGGATGCGTCAATTTATACCAATGACCATGCGTCTCCAAGGTGATGTAGGGTACAAAGGACGGCATCAAGACAATGGCAGTGCACTCACGCATACCGGGTTCGATTTCATGGCCACGTTCCAATTGCGTATCGGTAGGACCACCGGCAATCAAATCGCGAAAGAAGACTTTTGCATTCCCTTCCACGGGAGGCGTTTGAAAACGCGGTTGAAAACGCCAGCCGAACGTGTCTTCTCCTTGGCCAAACGCAATAGCGGTTCGATTCAGATCGATTGTCGCTCGATCTCGCTGTAGTCTTCGAATCGTATCTAGAGCCGTAGAGAGGCCGATATCTCCGCTCGAGAAGCCCAGAACGACGGCCAGTTGCATTTGACGAACGACGGAGGAAACATCGGCAACGCTTTGCTGATCCACCTGTGGGTCCAATGCAAAAATCTTGACCGGCCAACGCGATTGTACATAGTGGGCAAACGTCTCGCGAGCTTCTGGCGCAGGGTCTGGACCAAAGTATGGAAACCAGCACGGAGTCGCAAACGTGGTCGGACGGGTGCCAGCAGTTTCTCGCATATCATCGTTTAATCGTTCATTGAGTAGCATGGAGTCTACGAATACACACCATGCCAGACAACGCGTGAGATCGCTTCGTTCGGAGACTGGAATCATTGCCAAGAATTCATTGCGATATCGTTCGATTTCGGCTGTACATCGTTGACGAATGAATTGATATAGACAGCGTTCACCCATCGATTCTCGATCCCAAAACTGCTGCATACTACCCGCATACATTAGCTCGATAGCTGCCGAGAGTTCTTCCTTCAGGAAGGCCTTTACATCAGACACATGCACGACGCGGCGATTCGGCACATCTTCGCGAAGCCCCTTGAGCGCAGTGATCGCGAGTTCCTTCATCTCCTCTAGACCGTAGACATCGATAATCTGCGTTGGCGGGAAGGGTTGAGAACCACGGCGCGATTGATCTCCTGAGAAGGAGATCGCACAAACCGAGGTTAGCAACTCACGTAAAGCGACGCTATTACCGATCCCTTCCGCCTTCATTTGATTTGCTTGCAACAGCTCTTCCGAAGTCAATGTGGGTACGCTTCCAAACTGCATCTGACGATCGGAAGAAAGTGCCATCTCCCTTGGCAACGTGGATTCCGCCTGGGTCGGTCCAACCTTGGCAATCTTGAGTAGTAAATCCGCTCCGTTCGGATCGCTATTGATAAACTTCACCAACGGGATTGATAACTGATCTGTCAAATCATTTAACACCATATCGCGGAATGTCATCGGTAGCAGGTCAGGCCCGAGGTAGGATTTCGCGGTGAATGTAATCTCCGCACCATACCCACGCTTGGTGAGTGTCCCCGGCAAGATCGAAACAGGAACTCGAACTAGATTGAGCGCATATCCTGGTGCATCCGAAGTATCGTCTCCTTCGTTGATCCGACGATGCTGATTGACGTGTTGAATATATCGATTCAACTGATCGATCATCTGCGTCTGTTCGAGCCCTAGAGTCCCACCAAGAAAAGTTGTTGCATCTGGCCCGAATGCCGCACTTCCGGCTGTAGGTAGTGCGGTATTGATATTGATATTGGTGTTGGGAGTCGTCGACGTTAATCCAGAGGCAGCCGCGTTGGATTGGATGGACACATTGGGAGCGTTCGCACCAGTGCTGTTGCTTTGCATTGCGAGTGCAAAGGAAAGGATAGCCGAATCGGAGACCTGCTGAGCACCGCTGATGAGCCCTTTATTGAATTTGTCTTTCTCGACGCTGAGTAACGCTTCTACCTCGTTTCGATACTGAGTTAGCCTGGCTTCACCCCAAACATCTGGCGATTTGGACGATACGCTTCCCCATTGGTTGATATGATGTTCGAGCCAGTCTACGTTGGCTGCCAGTTGTTCCAGTGCTTTGTCCTCCGAGGTGGCAGGCTGCTTGCCGTGCGACTTGGCCCATGACGTGAGCTTGGTAATCACCGGGCCCTGGCCCATCGTCATCTGCGGCGTCTCCAGGGCTAGGGTGGATGCCAGAAAGGAAACAACAAGGCTCCGGATCGAGATACGATGGTGAAGGAAACGACGTCGGGCGTTCATCGTGGTTTATGCTCCTTTGACTATTCGCTGTGACTGTTAAGATGAGAAGTTGCTAGCAAACGTAGATGTAACAACGATTGCATCGCCCCTCAGTCCTGCACTCATTTTTCGGATCGGAGGGGAGAAAGAGCTTCTGTCGCCTCCCGATTTTATTTCTATTTGCCGGCGCAATGACTCACTATCCGAGAGAACCCGCAAGGTTTATCTAGCACGATTTCCAGGGTTTGAAGGCATTTTCGATACCATAAAGAGAGCCAGCCAAAGCGGGATGGTGGCGTAGCAACACGTCTTTCATCGATGTGTTGTTTACCCAACGGATTCCTATGGGAGTATAGATTTCAGGGGTGAAGTCTTCGGCAGTAAAGCGATCGCTTTTCAGTCGACGCGATGCCATCAAGATAAAGATTCGAAACGTAGTATCGCTGAACCCGAAGCCGTCAGGCTTTGTTTCAGCCAGCGTTCCAATCAACAAATCGAGATCGTCCACGCTGTCTCGTCCATCTGGCAGCGGCTTGTAAACTTCACGTAGTCTGCTCGCAACATCGGGCGAACTTGGTGTATTGAACTCATCAAAGGAACGAATTGGCTTCATTCGCAGCGCTTGGCGGAAACGGTTGTAGCGAGGCACTTGTCGTTCTCGATCACGCAATATGTCGATCGTTGCAATATCGATAGGCTCTCTAAAACCTGGTTGCATAAACTTACGCAATGCGTTCGGGAAGTTATTGAGCGTCAAGCTGCCGGGATAACCGATGCCAAAAGAAAATAACAAATCAGATTGAGAGTACGTATTCCACGGGGTTAGCGAACCTTGATCGCCAACGATACCTTTGCCTGATTGCGTACTGTAAGATTGCGTCAGGTCTCCAGATAGTTTTCGCAACACAATCTCGTCAGGAATCAGCGAGTGCATACGGTAGACGGAAACAAATTCTTCCGTCAATGCATAGGGGGCGGAATGATGATTGATCCCAGAGCCAGGAATTCCCCAAAACGCCTCGTTCCATCCCAGTCGCCCAAATGCATCGATCACATGTTGCGTGAAAAGTCCTGACCAGTTTGCATTCATCGAGATGTGCAACGCCCGGTTGTTCAGGATCGCAGGTGTCCACTCGATGGTGTGGATCTTTGCCATCAACGCAACATTGATAAGCCTCGCTTTTTCAAAGATGAGTTCATTGTTCCATACCGGATATGCGAGCTTCAATGCGTTGCAGATGGCATTGTGTTCCTGGACAAATAGCTCGTGAAGCAGCCCCAGACCCAACCACCAATTGTCAAAGAAACCAGTTTTTGCATCTCCGTGAGGACTGTGGATCGATGGCATGAAGGGGCATTGGCCATGAATTAATGCTTGGGTTCGCCATGGTTGAGTTCCGTACACTTGCGATGCGTCCCACCAGTGCGCTTCGGAATTGACGTACGTTACGGGGCAGCCAAAATTGCTTTTTGGTACTGCTGGATCATCGTGTACTTGAGGTGAGAATCCAGGCAGATGATCTCCTTCGATACGTGTTGGGTCGGGACGAGTGCGTCGAACCAACATCGGATTCGACGGCCAACGATCCTGTTCAGGATCGTTCGATGTATCGATGTGGAATGGTCTTTCTTCGATCGGTTCACCATGACTAAACCAATCGTGCGACTGAAACTGGATCCATGCTGCCGCCAAAAGATTGATCGAAGTCGCGTATTCTGTACCTTGATTGGGTTTCTTGGGATCGCGGGCGAGCAGTTTGCAACTGATCTCCCGAGGATTGGGTACGAACAGTCGACTCGGATCGTTTTCTAATGCTTCAAACGGCATATTGCGACCGAATCGCGCATCGGGATGACTGTGAGTGAACTGAGATGAGGTGTGTCCTTCGGGCGCAAAACTAGAGATACCCATCGTGTCGGACTCAGGATCATTGAAAAATCCATCGCTTGCCCGACGAAGATAAGCGTCGGACGATATTCGAGGGATCGATCTGCGACCCGCAGGACAAGTTACGGCGATCTTGTCCTCGGCGGTGCTATACAAATTGTGCTCCCGGAGATCTTCACGAAGAGCCGCGAGGTTTGCGACTCCTACCCATACCGGAAGCTCGTCCCACAACCAGACTCGGTTGACAAGCCGGAATAGCTGCAAAAATCCTTGCCCAAAGAGCGTTCTCGGGTCAAACGGTTGTAACGCAGTACGAGCGACGAGAGCAATGCCTATCAGTGCCGACGCCAATGTAAAGCACAACCAAACCGGTATGGAGTTGGTTACGATGGTCGCTAAGAAGCATTGCATGAAAACAAAAACGCTTAGCCAGCTTCGTTGCCATCGGATAAGTTGTTCAGATCTCGATTCGTGATGACCGAAGGCCAGGGATTGTCCCTCTTTGTCAGACAATTGCGGATCGTTGGTTGTCGAATCGATCAAGAGGCAACTGCCCAACTTCAGATCCAATCCCCACCAAACCATCAGAAGTAGGCGAGTCGTTCCTTGAAGACCATACCAATAGATTTCATACAGCGTTGGAATAGCAAAACAAAGGAAGGCGAACAGCCATAGGATCCACCAAGCAATTTGTCTACGACAATCGGACTTGTTTATCGCAGATAGGTCATCTAACTTTCGTTTCCGTTCGTAACGATGAGTTGACCGTTGTCGATGAAGGATGAAGAGTACGAACGCAAACGAACTCAACAAGATCTCTAATGAAAGCCACATTCCGTAGCGATCGAGAGCTGGGTCGTATAGCCCTGCAAGCCACCGCAACCCCAAGATGGAAACGACAACCGAAACGACAATGACAGCCAGAGCCGTCGCGATGAATGCGGCTGGTTTCAATCCTTTGTTCGTGAATCGTCGGGGCATGCTAAAAACCTGGGCATGGAAATCACGATCTTCGCTCTTCGGGGCACACGTCGATAACAGGTAGCATGATGGCCAGCTACTTCTTGGCTCCGTTTTTGCCTCCGCGTCTAGCCTCGACGGGATCCTGTTCGGTGACCTCGAGCTCCTTTCGTAATCGCGCCAATTCAGTTTCGAGTTCTATGCGAGTTTGAGAATACTCCGGCGCATCATGGACGCTCTTCATTTCTTGCGGATCGGTCTTCAGATCAAATAGCTCCGAATAGTTGACGTCGTCACCATAAAAGCGGACCAATTTGTAACGGTCGGTCACAACACCATAATGCTTACGAACACTATGTGCCCCTGGGAACTCGTAGTAGTGGTAGTAAAAACTCTTACGCCAATCAGTCGGCGATTCACCTCGCAAGAGTGGCATCAGACTCTTCCCTTGCATATCGCTAGGAACAGGAAGTCCAGCCGCTTCCAAAAACGTTTCAGCAAAGTCGACGTTGGAAACGATCTTGGCATTGGTCGACCCTGGCTTGACAACGCTCGGCCATTTGACGATCAAAGGCGTTCGCAACGACTCTTCGAAGATCCATCGTTTGTCAAACCAACCATGTTCTCCCAAATAGAACCCTTGATCGGACGCGTAGACGATCAACGTATTTTCTTCGAGACCATTCTCTTTGAGAAAGGTTACGATCCGGCCGACGCTCTCGTCTACGCTCTTGGTGCAAGCCAAATAATCGTGCATGTAGCGATTGTATTTCCAGCGAACAAGGTCCTTTCCCGTAAGACCAAGTTTCTCGAACGCTTCGTTGCGAGGTTGGTAATAGGCGTTCCATTTTTCTAGTTGGTCAGGAGTCAAACCCTTAGGTTCTACCAGCTTTAGATCATCGCGCGACATTGTCTTCACGATGGTCATATCCTGTTCGAGTTCCGCTTTTCCACGACCTGCATAGTCGTCGAACAGTGTCGCTGGTTCAGGATAACTGCGATCGTTATCATGTCCGAGATACTTCAGGTTTGGCTGCCAATTTCGGTGCGGAGCTTTGTGTTGGCACATCAACAAGAATGGTTTTTCCGTATCCCGTTCCTTCAACCACTTTAATGACAGATCGGTAATAATGTCCGAGGTATAGCCTGGGTAAGTGACTTTGTTCCCCATTTCAATCATCGGAGGATTGTAATACGCACCTTGGCCGGGCAAGATGTTCCAATAGTCGAAGCCCGTCGGATCGCTGACCAAATGCCACTTGCCAACCATCGCCGTTTGGTAACCTGCGGACTGTAACAGTTTGGGCATGGTCGTTTGCGAACCGTCGAACACGCCATAGTTGTTGGTCAAGAAGCCATTCTTGTGCGAGTACTTGCCTGTCAAGATCGTGGCTCGACTCGGGCCGCAAATGGAGTTGGTCACGAGGCAACGATCAAATCGCATCCCTGCTCGTGCCAAGCCATCGAGGTTCGGCGTTTCCACCAACTTCGATCCATACGCACCGATCGCTTGATAGGCATGGTCATCGGAAAAAACAAAGACGATGTTCGGCCGTTTGGCTGAACTCTGCTGCGCTACAATCTGGCTGCAGCAGGCGATCATCGCCATCGTCACGAGCGAAATCGTTGACAAAAATTTTCGTATCCAAAGGTATCGCATATTCGTGGTTCTATTCGTACTGGTAGTCCTGAAGGCCTGAAGGGACGGCATTCATCTAGTAAAAGTCGTAGGTACTGCGTAGCATTGTAACAGCAACCTCCTTCATGAAGCATGGATGATCTGGAACTGAAAACGCGTTTTCTCGAGGGTTAGGCTGTTAACCTGCCAGTCACACACATCATTGATCCTTGAGAAGAGATTACCATGTGGCTCGTCCGCATGGGATCCTAGTCGCAACCAGTACGAACACCGAGGTATTCACATCACCATGTCGCTTGTCGACGTGGGATGGTGGCCAGCTGTTTCCACCAAAGGGACACACCACTTTATTGATAATTCAACCAACCAACTAAATCACTCATCAGTCCAAATACGCTTTGCGGCGTCAAAAAGAGGCGGCTGACCTCTAGCAATCGCTCATTTTCTGGCTCAGCGTAGAAGCAAGCGCAAAAGGGCGGCATCGCGAGCCGCCTAGGTCGCCATCGATAATTTACGTTCAGTTCGAAATCGTCCGAACTAGGACGCCAGCCGCTTGAGGTAGAATCTCCGATGCGTCTTCAAGCTCCGCATCTCACTCACCGTTTGAGCCTTCCCGGCAACTTGGCTGAACAAACGGCCAAAGTCTTTCGTCAGTCGCTGCCAATC
>CAIOHR010000337.1 GCA_903858115.1 uncultured Pirellula sp.
CCAGGCAGCGAAAAGTCGCAGATACTATTGCCGCTATGCTTCTGTCGCGAATGTGGTGCGGAGTACTACTCAGTCTGGAAAATGCTTAATAAATCAGGCCAGGTATATCTTACGCCCCGCGATATGACATTTCAGGGAGAGGAGCCTGAGGATGGGGAAGCCGGATTCTTGTACAGAGATCCAGCGAGTCCATTTCCTGACATCAACGATCCCGAATTGATCTCGCGAGTCCCTGATGACTGGTTGGAAGATCACCGTGGACAGCAGAAACTTCGATCGTCTTCCAAAGAGTACCTACCCAGAGCAATTCCTGTGAATCCAGATGGAAATGTTGCTACGGAGGGAGTCCCTTACGAATTCATCCCGGCACCGTTTCGCTTCTGCTTAAACTGCGGCGTGACCTACCGAGTTCGCAAAGGTTCGCGTGACTTCGCGCAATTGGCAACACTCGCAAGCGGCGGCCGCAGCACCGCTACCACGATCCTGAGTATCTCCAACGTTCGCTTTCTGCAAAAAGAGGAGTCCATTCAGGACATCGCAAAGAAGCTGTTGAGCTTTACCGACAATCGGCAAGACGCCTCTCTCCAAGCTGGCCACTTCAATGACTTTGTCGAAGTTAGTCTCATTCGCTCTGGGCTCTACAAGGCGATTGAGAATGCTGGCCCAGAAGGTATCTATCACGACGAGTTGACTCAAAAAGTCTTCAAATCACTTGCGTTACCGATCGAACTTTATGCTCGTGAGCCTGGAGTTCAGTTCGCACAGCGACAAGACACGGAGCGAGCGTTCCGCAACGTTCTCGGCTACCGGATCTATCGTGACCAAAGAAGAGGCTGGCGGCTTACATCGCCAAACCTTGAGCAGTGTGGCTTACTCAAGATTGAATATCCATCTTTGGATCAGTTAGCGGCCGAGGAGTCATTCTGGAGTGGCACGCACTTGGCGCTAACTAGTGCATCACCACAAACCCGATTCGCAATCGCGAAGGTGCTGCTTGATTACATGCGACGCGAACTTGCGATCAATGTCGACTTCCTAACGACTGAGTTCTTCGAACGAGTTCAACAGCAAAGCTCCCAGAGTCTCCGTGAACCGTGGGCCATTGACGAGAACGAGCGGATGGAATCGGCATCAGTCATTTTTCCACGCAGCCGTAGCCCGCACGATCGCATGTTCTACAGCTATCTGTCCGGACGAAGCGGCTTTGGAATGTTCCTTAGTCGTTTATCCACTTTCCCGGATTTGGATCGAAAAGCCAATGCGCTCAAGCTCACAGACAAAGAATCGATCATTCAAGATCTCTTCAAAGTCTTATCCCGCGCAGGCTTTGTATCGGAAGTAATACCGGCTTCGGATGGTAGCCCGATCCCAGGTTATCAAATTGCAGCGTCTTCGATGAAATGGACTGTCTCTGACGGCGCAGTTGCATTTCATGATCCTATTCGGGTACCCAATCCTCCGAAGGATGGATCGCGAACAAACAAGTTCTTTGTCGATTTTTACAAGACAGTCGCAAACGATCTTCGCGGCCTTGAAGCCCGAGAACATACCGCTCAAGTTCCATATGAGCTTCGTGAGCAACGCGAGAAGGATTTCGGAAATGCCCGTCTCAAAGTGCTTTATTGCTCGCCGACCATGGAGCTCGGTGTCGACATCAGGCAATTGAACGTCGTTAACATGCGCAATGTACCGCCTACTCCAGCAAACTATGCTCAGCGAAGTGGACGCGCCGGCAGAAGTGGACAACCCGCATTAGTGCTAACCTACTGCACGAGCGGTAGCTCTCACGACCAATACTTCTTCCGACAACCCAAACGCATGGTAGTCGGCTCTGTAAGCCCACCTCAGCTCGACCTTGCTAATGAAGACTTAATTCGTGCCCACGTTCAAGCTATTTGGCTTGCCGAATCAAACGAGTCATTGGGCAATTCACTTACTGATATTCTCGATGTCGAAGGCGTTAAGCCCACGCTCGAGTTGCTACCGAGTAAGAAGGCTGGCTTGAGTAAAGCAGACGCCAGAACACGAGCCCTCACGGTTGCGAATGCAGTGCTCGACACG
>CAIOHR010000338.1 GCA_903858115.1 uncultured Pirellula sp.
GATTGTCTTATCGGAATATTTTGTGGTCGTTGGCGGACCAATTGGGATCGATCCGGGATATCGCCGACGCGAATGAGACGACAGGGATCACATCGATAGCGAACCATCGGCGCTACGATGGGAATGGTAAGAGATTGACCGAGAGCAACCCCGCCGTGGACTTGATCTTCGGGTACACGGGCAAGATGCTGGACGAGGCGACAGGTTTACAGAACAACCTCAACCGCTGGTACGACTCCCAAACCGGGAAATGGATCAGCCAAGACCCCATCGGGCTTGGACCTGATGTCAACACTTATCGTTACGTTGGGAATTCTCCGACGAATTTCACGGACCCGAGTGGACTAGAGCCACCAGGAGGTACTGGCCCAGCAACGCCAGGTGTGCCGAGCCCGCCAAATCCAGTTCCGTCAAATCCTGCTGGAAATCCGCATAGTGGACCTACGTCCGGTAATGGGACAGTTCAGAATGAGGGTAAGGCCGCGCACCGAGATTTCGGCAAGGGGACTAAGCTTCCAAATGGACAAATTACGGACCGTCTGCAAGAAAAACCGAACAAGGTTATCGTAAACGAGCTTAAGCCCGAAACACGATTGCAAAATAATTCGAAACTCAAGCTTGCGGAAGAGCAGCTTAAGAAGCAGATGGCGGGTGCGCAGCAATTGCAACCAAACAAGACAATCTGTGGACGACTTTGGGGATGGACGAAAGATGCGGGCGGGAAAGTCCAATACGTAGTTGTTTCACGTTGGGAATATGTCGCAGAGAAAAAAGGAGGCAAATGGGTTGCAAAGAAGATTCCACTGGTTGGTATTGTGGTTGGCTTGTGGGGTTGGGGAAGCGACGTTCAAGCCAAGGGCGCGGTATGCGGTACCGCAAACTCAGGGTTGGACATGATACCCTTCGTCGGTTTAGGGAAAGGGGTTGTCGAGGTGATCTACGGGGACGATATCATTCCGGACATGGAGAGCAAAAATGAGTAACGATGTAGTTCCAAAAGACTGCTGGGAATCTCATTGCTATGAGGGTTTCTTCTCCATTGATCTTCCATTTGGGATTCGTCCAGAGCAAGAAGACGATGGGGCAACACTTACGTTTCCATTGCCAACAGCATCACGTAGCGAGGTTATAGCAGGCGTGTTTCCAACGCCTAGTAACGAAGCCGTAAGTCCACTCGTAATCCGAAGCGAGATTGAGAGATTCATGACTCATTGCGTTGGAGTAGATAAGGCGAGCTTTGAAACGCCAGCGGATTTCGACAAAGAAGGATTCATAGTCTATCAAGCAGTTGGCATCGATGTTTCTGATCGGTGGTGGATCGCCCGGTTGTACGGACGTCGTGGAGGTCATTCGATGTTATTGGTTCATTGGGTGGGAAAAGAATCGGACTTGCAAAAACATGTGCTGCCGGTGTTCATATCAATCGATCCCGTTCTAAGCGAATAGTACAGAAATTGGTGGTCGCATCCAAAACCGATTGGCAAGCGACGTGACCGAAGTAGAGATGCTTCAAGCCCGGCGGAACCTGAGTGAACGTTCCAATCTTGGATGCTCGAAGCGAGTTGATGCGTTGCGTTGTCGAGACGGTTTGAACTGAAGAGCGGCGGCACGATGCCGCCGCAATGTCTTAGCAGGATGCGTTCCCCGCTTGAAGTTGATTGGCCGTTGATGCAAACAAGTTCGGTTGGAAGCGTTCCCGGTTGGAATGAGCGAAGTTAAGTAGGAAGTTAAGTGCCACCCACGTATCTGGAAAGCTAGGGGGTTTTGGCAAGCTTTGACTCTACAGTGGGGGGGTAAGTGCCACCCACTAATGGCACTGTATACCTTACGTAATCTGTTTCACTCAAAGGAGTTATCTCCCTTGCTGAGCCTGTGTCGCAATTTGTCTCGGGGTTTCATCCGCAGAGGAAGTTAGTTGCCATCCACCTACCTGGTTCTACAACTACCTCGATGCCGATTTAGC
>CAIOHR010000339.1 GCA_903858115.1 uncultured Pirellula sp.
CACTGCCTCGTCGCTCCAACTTCCTCCTCGTACAACCCTCAATCCTGAGGTAGTGTCATATTTTGGATAGGGATCGCTTGGAGTCATGTTCGATCCGTTCGGATCAATCGGGCAATCCTCAAACCAGTCCTGACACCATTCACGCACGTTGCCGTGCATATCGTAAAAGCCCCAGTGATTTGGTTTTTTCTGCTCGACGGGATGGGTTTCGCGATTAGAGTTCCCAGCGAACCAAGCATAGTCATTCAAGAGGCTTTCCTCTTTACCGAAACAAAATGCTTCCGAGCTACCAGCGCGACATGCGTACTCCCACTCGACTTCGGTAGGTAGCCGATAGCTTCTACCAGCAAATTTTTCCGCTGGTAGGTTCGTCAGTTCCTCGCAAAACTTCATGGCTTGTTCCCATGTCAGACTTTCGACGGGCCGTTTTTGACTTTTAAAGTGGCTCGGGTTTCGACCGGTGATTCGTTTGAATTCCTGCTGCGTGACTTGATGAACCCCAAGATAGAACCGCTTTGCAATTGAGGTTGTGTTGTTGACTCCACTATCTTTCAAGACCAATGTATCCAGGAATACTTGTCGTAATCGAATCCCAACGGAATTCGTAATCTCCGTCTGAGATGGTATACATCCCTCACCCCGTTTCGCTTCTTTCTGTGATTTGTCGTGTCGTGGAGCAGTCTGCTCCTTAAGTCCGATCAGCCAAGTTTCAACGCCCCATCGGGCAAGATCGAGTATAATACCGTAGTCGTCGTGTAACCGTTTAGCTAAACGTTCTAATTGATGTTCTCGAGGGACTCTTCTGTCGGCTGACATCAACTCCTTAGGAATGTTCTCCTTCACAGCAGCGACTAGAACTACGATCTCTCTCTTGTACTCGCCGCAGACATCTCGAAGCAGGAACTCGCAGCGCTTCGGGTCTTCGCCAATCTGAGTGCCAAAACGTGTGATTAGGCCCAGCATCTTCTCTCGCGGTATGTCGTTCACGTACTGACTTTCATAAACGTTCTCACCTTACATCCAATCTTGTGTCATTACCCGCGATTTGAGATGTTGGGCCCCCAACCAAATTATTTGAACTTCTGGAAATCCTGTCGAGGCATTCCGCAGCCGCCTGCTATCGTGGACGGAAATACCGTTTAACCTTCTACTATTTTTTCTTATTGACGAGCGGTGGCAAAGAAAAAACCCGGCGAAACGGTTCAGTCAGGTTAGCGGTTTTTTGCTATCAAGCAACGACCTACCCCCAAACGAGCGGTTCCTCCTGTCGGCTCGCCTCATCGGCCAAGGAGCGTAGAAGCTGCATGTACCTATCAGCTTGGGAGCGGCTAATCCCGAAATCGATTGGCGTCCCCCCCCGCTCGACATCGTAATGGCTATCCCGCGAAAGCAGTTTATCTATAGGCACTTCCAGTACCCGCAGCAACGTCCTGCCATCGATGTGTCCCCGGATATCGTCTCGGAGGGTGAGCCCGAGGGACTTCCAAAGGGATACAAAATTCCCGTTGGCAAGATTGAATTCAAATGGGAATTTCCTGGAACTGACGGTTCCCTTGCCATAGCAGCTCGTTGTACCACACAGGTCAGCCTGTCGAAATTTTTTTGATCCGGGTTCAAATGTATTCGAAGTGTTGGACAGGTCGTAACAACGCTGCAATCCAGTCCACAGAGTTTGAGTGCCGGGCTCATTCTTTGGTCGATCCATGAATCCACCCAATCGTGTAAGAGCGTGTATCACTTCGTTCAAAGTTAGGCACCCTATTTTGGGGATGGTTATGCCCAGGGTTGTATAGACACTCTTCTGCATGATCGTTGCAAGCAAGCTCTTTCTGGCAATCAGGACAGCAGAACTTTGTAC
>CAIOHR010000340.1 GCA_903858115.1 uncultured Pirellula sp.
CGATGGAACGATTGCTAACAATCCAATCGATGGGTCCTCGATCGATCACTCGACCCAAGCATGACTCAAGAGATCGACAACCTCGTTGTCACGGGTCGTCGCCTCATTACCCCGGTAGGGGTTATAGAGGGTAGCCGGGGGGTGAGCGAAGCGACACCCCCGGATATTGTCGCAGGCTAGATTGTTGATCCTGAAGGGATCACAGCAGACAGCAGACGTAATCTGCGATCTCCTCCGGGATCGAAAACATTGCATGCGAACGAGACCGGGGGTGTGCCCTAGCGGTCATACCCCCGGCTACCATTTGCGATCCCTTCAGGATCAAAGCCAGATTTCGGCCAACTATTGCGAAGCGACGTTTCAACTCGTAGGATAATGCCTCGTTAATATTCTTGATGCTGACCACAGAAACGGCCAATTCGAGTTCGAACCAAGCTAGATGCAAGCCGTAAATCGACGAACATATAAAGGTTTAGATTCTGCGTCGTTGTTCTAGGGACGAATGCGGGCTGGACTGCGGGTGATCGCCCAATCTATGGTGGGCGGCTCAAGAGGTTAGCCAGAATCTAAACCCATGTTCGAGAAGCCCAAGCGGCAGTTCTTGACTCGCTAGGGATGCCTCTCGCCGCGACAGCATTGCTGATGGGAAGCTTGTTGGTACCCGGTTTGCTTATGTTCAAGGTCACCGTCACCAACATCGACAACCATTCCCAATTCGTCTTGGCCCGTGGATGCGCGAAGCCGAAATGACGCACCTTTTGAAACCCTCGGAAGCACATGTTGCAAGAACCGACGAATGAACTCTTCGGCACTCACGGTCATCGGTTTGTAAACGCTCGTTCCGCTAGGGCGGTACGTGAACGTCACTCTCCCAGTGCCATCGACACCTGGCTCGACCTTCACGATCCGACTGTTGCTGATCGCAACTCGGAATACGTAGGGTGCGAGATACCGAAGTGCCAATCGACCATCACCCACAGGCTTGCAATTCACATTCCAAGCCTTGTCCCAAACCTCAGGTGCGATTCCTTCTGACAAGCCCAATCGATCCATGATCGCCTTGTACTTGGCCCTGAAGAGAATCGAAGCGGCAAGGACTGGGATCAAGAAGTCGACGCGACTGCTCAACCAACTCTTGCCATCGAGCCCGATCGCTCCGCCCGGCACGATGAAGTGCAGGTGCGGATGATAGTTCAGGTCTCTGCCCCAAGTGTGAAGCACTGCCGTTGCACCGATGTTGGGAGAGCCGATGTACTTCGGATCTTTGGCCAACGCGACGAGCGTTTCTTTCGAGGCCTTGAACAGAGCTTTGTAGCATTCGCGGGGATGCGAACGCATAAAGGATCGAAACTCCGCCGGGACGGTAAACGTCACCATGAAGTAAGCGCAGGGCAGTAACTGCCCAAGTTGGTTCTGCAACCAAGCTTTGGCCTTACCACCTTGGCAGATCGGGCAATGCCGGTTCCCGCACGATTTTCTCACGTGATGGAGCTTTTGGTACTGCGAGCACCGATAAACGACGCTTCCCGAATCTGGCGTTCGGCAACGCATGATCGCGACCAAGGCTTTGATCTGATCCGATGGCATCTGGTCAGCGAACTTCTTCAAATAGGCTGGTCCATAGGTTCGGAAGATATCGCCGATCGTAGGCTGGTCCCAATGGAGCTGTTTGAGAACGGCTTGAGAAGAGTGTGCACTTCACCGATGGTGATGACGACGGGGATCTTGAACTCTCCGCGGGATCGTACGAGCTTGAGCGTGGGCCATTCTCTGGGGCGGGTGAGAGTAAAGAACTTCTTGAGAGCTTGCTGAGCGACGTTGATGGTACTAGCAGACCAGTGTCGGTCGTTCTTGATGAAGAGGAGATAGTTTCTCAGGTCGTCTTCGGAAGCGGAATCGGGCTCGCGTTGGAGGAATTCCGCGAACTTGCGAACATAGCGGACATAGGATTGTTGCGTGCGCTCGCCACGGCGGTTAAGTTGAAGATCTTGTTGGCAGCGAACTAGGATGGGAGACAAAGGTTCTTTGTCGATCGACATGATGAAACTCCATGAAGTAATGCCACCGACCGAGGACGATTCGAAGTGATCGTCGGAATGTCGGCTAGGAGCAGCAGGAGTTCAGAGTGCTTTCAAGAAGTTGGAAATAAAGAAGGGATGGTGTAAAACATTGGCAAAGCCAATGCACTACCATCGATCACTGAACTGCCGCGCCAGCGGCTTACTTGAACAAAGGGATGCAGATGAGCGTTCGGTCGACCGTTTTTGGTCATTGCATTTGCAATTTACTCACGCCATCTGATCCCAGGCGTTACCCGACAAACCCATGAGTGTTGAATCGTACCTTGAGCGACTATACGAAGAGGGGCGTCAAGCCGACACTTCTACGTCTAAGCGTTCGGAGATGATGCTCAACATCACACCTTCTACCGGTGTATTTCTTGACCTACTCTTGTCGGAATTGAAGCCCAAACGAATTCTCGAACTTGGAACGTCGAATGGTTACTCGACGATATGGCTTGCACGTGCGGCTAAACGCATTGGCTCACAAGTTGACACCGTCGATAAATCGTACAAGAAGGCTCAATTGGCAGGCCAACATTTGGCGGAGTGTAACCTGCAGGATGTCGTCGTTCTCCATGTCGCGGACGGTGGCGAGTTCCTGCGCGGCTGTGATACTGCTATCTACGATTTCGTGTTCCTCGATGCGGATAGAGCTGCCTATTGCCATTGGGTTGATGATTTGGTTCGCGTAACTCGTTTTGGATTGCTCGTGGTCGACAATGCAATATCTCATTCTATGGAACTGCGTGAATTCAAACGGCACCTGTCAACTAATTTTGGTTTCAACGTGACGGTACTACCGATTGGAAACGGCCAGATGATTGTACAAGACGTCGGGTAACAATCCCAATCGGGATAGGGGCCCGGATTGCTCCGGGGCCCCTCTCACACCACCTAGCATGCGGGTCCGGCCGCGTTGTGGAACGCAAGGGATTGCAGGGGCGGTTCAATTTCTAGGAACGAGTCTTCTGCCAGATCTCATAGAGACTCACCAAGCCATTCTCGGCTAGATAGTCGTTGGTCAATGCGCGTACTACGCTTCGACACTTCGACATAAACCAAGGACCACGGGAGCTAGAAGCTAATGGCACCGCATCCTCTCGCGATAGGCCGAGTTTCATTAGGTTTCGGGCTCGCGCCCCTGTCTTGCGCCATTGCTTCCAATAACATGCTCGGATGCGATGACGGACCCATTTATCTAGGTTGACATAAAACGTTTTGATCTCGACCAACGAAAAGTAGTTGCACCACCCGCGAAGATACCAACCAAGCGTTTCGTAACGGCTCGCCATCGACACGCCACGATTGCGACGCGTGATTTCATGGATCCGTTGCTTGAACTTAGCGATGTTCTTGGGGCTGACATCGTATTGGCCGCCGTATCCTGTAAAACGATAGCCAAGGAATTCGATCCCCTTGGCCGAGCAGACAGCGACAGAAGCCAAGCTCGCAAGTGGTTGCGGCAGCGAGGCAAATCCTCACGCACCTGTGGTGGAATGATCACCGACTCAACTACGAGTTGGTGGCGTCACAATATGTCATTGATGAAGCATCTGCGGGAGACCTTTTACTTGCGGCAGAGCGTCTCGAATCGCTTGACGGTATTCCATTGCTTCCGATCACCCCAGAGGTTCCCAAAATAGCCCAACGCATCATGGCTTTAGGGGTACTGCCCCCAAAAGCTCAAGTGGACGCACTTCACATTTCCCTTGCCGCTCATCACAGGATACAATACCTGTTGACGTGGAATTGCAAGCACATTGCGAACGCGAAAATCCTACCAAGAATTCATGGCATTCTGACGGATATGGGGATACCAATTCCGATCATTTGCACCCCCGAGGAGATGCTAGGCGATGAAACGGACGAAAGCTGATAATACGATCGATGAAATCCACGAAATACGGTTCGAGATTTCGGATAGGTTTGACGGTGACGTATTCGCTATCGCACAGGACGCGGCCCGTCGACAAACGGCTTCGAATCGACCTTTGTGGCATCCGAAGACGACGAACAAACCGATCGGGATAGGGGCCCGGTTGCCCGGGCGACCCTCCCACACCACCTAGCATGCG
>CAIOHR010000341.1 GCA_903858115.1 uncultured Pirellula sp.
CTTCTCAAAGGAGTGTGAAAGATGACCATTCCCAATGGCCCAATCGGCCCTGACGGACAACGACCACCCTGGTGGCCGCCTCCTCCGTTTGATCCACCTGGAGAGCCGCTTCCGTATGTGCCCGAGCCACGTCCGATTTGGTGGCCTCCCCACCTTGCTTGGCCACCGGTATCCGAACCTCCGGTCGAAGTCCTTTATCCTCCGCCGATTTACACTTGGCCGAGGCTACCACCGGACCACCCCTATCATTTGCCACCTGGTTACTCATATCCGAATAACCTACCGCCCGGACATCCAGGGCGCAATGTTCCACTGCCACCTGGATGGCCTCGTCGTAAAGTTCGTCCCGAAAACATCGTAGATTCGGGCAATGATTCGGACGTGGTTATTTAACACGGGCAGTTAATCTTCTCGCGAGCCGACACGTTACTCGTGTCGGCTTTTTTTTGTTTCACTTCAAGACTCAAGGCTCAAGACTATTATGATCGAGATTCCCAACCTTGAGTTTCATGCAGCACATGCGTGCAATCTCTATTGTGCGCAGTGCTCGCATTACTCCAACTTCCACGCAGGTGGGATCGTAAGCGTTGACGAAGCACGTAAAAACGTTGACGCGTGGCAAGGGCGACTTGCACCGAAGCAGATTGCAATCCTTGGTGGAGAACCAACGCTTAATCCTGATTTGATTCAAATCATCGAGCTTGCTCGACAAGCATTTCCGAATTCATCTGGGCTTTTTGTAACCAACGGTTTCTTCCTCGATCGCCATCCCGATTTACCACGAGCACTAATCGACAACGGCTTTCGGATGGATGTGTCGCAACATGGCAATTCACCAGCATATCGAAAGCAATTCACCGAAGTGCTTCAGCGCCTCGAAGAATGGCGAGCCGCCTATCCTGCTCTGAAAATCACAGTCCGTGAATCGCACAAAGGCTGGCGACAGCAGTATCACATGATCGATGGCAAACCAATGCCATTCGACAGCGGTCCCAAAGCAGCTTGGAAGATTTGCCTACAACGATCCTGTACGCAACTATTCAAAGGCCACCTTTGGAAATGCCCAGCTCTGGCATACTTCGCCACTATGGAACGAAAACTTCGACTGGAAGCGATTCCAGCTTGGCAGCTCTTTCGAGACTACAAGGCTTGTCCGCCAACCGCATCCGAAAACGAGGTCCGGGAGTTCTTTGCGACTCGGGAGATTCCCCAGTGTGGTCTATGTCCAGCACGCAAGATCCCGTTCCATCACCAGGATCCTACCAACAAGGAGCAACAACGATGAAGCGAGTGATTGCAGTACTCGACTTGCCACCCCGCCGAAGCTTGCCGAACGTCCGAGCGAGCTTTCAAGCTGCCGCGACAAGGTGGAATGCGGAAGTACTCTGGATTACCAACGCACTGCATTCCTGTCATCCATTCTGGCAAAAGATGTTTGTCTGCGATCATGTGCAATCGATCTACGGCACCAGTCATGTTCTTCAACTCGACAACGACATGGTCATCCGAAGCGATTGCCCATCGCCGTTTGATCTAGTACCGCCTACGGACTTCGCGATGGTATCAGGACGCCAGAGCCCGCAACGGCGCGTCGATCGTGCTAGTTGGAATCAAATGGCGCACGAAGAATGGGCCCGACGCTGTGACATCTTACCAGCGCCGGCCTGGACGCATCCCAACGGCGGCTTGTACCTATACGGAACCGAGGCATTCGGTTCAATGTTCGCCGAAATCATCAGTCACCTTTTGCCGACTGGCGGGAAGCACGATCTTGGATGTGATGAATGCTTGATTGTCAACCAATTGTGGACCTACCATCGTCGTGCAATTCGCTTCCTGCCCGCCGACTACAATGTGAACTTGCATCAGAACGACTGCTGGGTAAGCAATCCAGTCATGCAATGCTACATCTACCATTTCGTTGCGAGAACGAAAGAACGACTTCCAGAAGTCCGCTGGCAACGAACAGATCCTTTGGAGTTGCCTTATCCATGGGACAAACGCTCTAGGACGATTGTTGAACGATGGGGGAACAGCCCGCCAGATTCCTTCGAGCTAGAAAACATTACCCATGTCGAAACTGCAGCGAATCTCCTCGCCGCTTATCCAAAGCTGCAGATCATTGTGTCTGTCTCGCAGGGCAGTCAAATGAAATCTTGTGATGCCATTCCTAACCACGATCGTTGCGGCCAATTTGCAGCCACGCACACCTCGTATCTGAATTTGATCAGACTCCTGCTTCGACTCGGCCCGAACGCATCGCGAATCGTTCCGAATGAATCGCCTCTTGCAATGCTATCACAACAATTGGGCTTGAATGGCAATTGACCAAACGTGTCATCGCCATCGAGAAACTCGTGGCAAAGGAGTACTGGCCATGTCAAAGAAACCGAAGGAAATCGACTTTCGCAGGGAAGCCGAAGATCAACTCAACGCTATTAGGTCTCGAATTGGACAGGAAGTTCCACTCAGCAATCGCTACGTGCGAGGCCA
>CAIOHR010000342.1 GCA_903858115.1 uncultured Pirellula sp.
CACTTCAAAGAGCCTTTGAACACCGGCGCTATGCCTCAAAAAATCCAAACATCACCTACCCAAGACACCAAACCAGAAAGGAATTCAAAATATTTTTGAATCAGCAATTGCCAAGGATTAAGACCGTCGCTGTCCTTTTGATGATTCTTTTGATGATTGCCCCACTTCTGGCTATTTTTCGACAACCATGAACTTCCTAGCGCAGTGACGCCCAGTCGCATATCGACCAATCCAATCGAGATATTGGAACGGTGAAGTTCCGCCCAAAATCACTAACATTGCGGGCGAATGTTGATGTCTTTTCGTTGGAGACCGTCCGTTCGCCCGCCTTGATGTGGATTCTAAACCTGGGGTTGCGCCGCTATCGCGTGCTTACCCCAGGCTAGTGAATGCCGTCCCTTCAGGACTCTCGCGTCGCTTCGCGACCAAACTCAAAGATTCTCCACGCCTTCGCGACCAAATGTTCTTCTGGCAGGAAGTGCCAGGCAAGAATGGCACTTCCTACTCAGACGGTTCGACGATATGGGGAGGTCCGCTAATTGGCTGGCGAAATTGCGTCACGGAGGTTACTTCGTAGCCGGAACCAAAGTCACCGTCTCTGAACTTCCTTACTCCGTGGCCCGCTGCGTTAGCCTTTGTTTGACTTCGCAACGATCTCCTTCAGGATAGCTCGCAAGCCGATTTGATAATTTCGAAATGCAAAGTTCGAGAACTCGTTTTGCAATCGCTTCGCGCTCACTTGTTTGTTAGCCCCCGATCTGGATTTCCGTCCAGGTGGTGTGAGATGAGCGGGATCATTCGGCACGAACACAGGTGTCGGCCATTGGCCCATCTGTGCGATGAAGTCGTAGTATTGTTGTCGTGTCGGCGGTACGCCATCGGACACCGAGTAAAGAGAGTGCTGTGCAGGATTGTTGGCGAAGTGATCAATGGTTGATACCAAGTCATCGCGGTGAATCAAATTGAGATAGCTGTCGGGATCCATTTGCAGCGGAACGGAATCTCGCACCGCTTGCCAGTTGGGCAAGCGTCCTGGTCCGTAGATTCCTGCTGGACGTAGCACAACGAGGTTTGTCGAATTGATCGACGCCCGACACCACTCTTCACCGGCCCATGCGGCAATGGATCCTGGGCGAGTCGGCTCGACTGGCGAATCTTCATCGACCCAAAGAGAATCCGTTGGCGATCCGTAAACTCCCGTTGTGGATAGATAAATCCAATTCGCATTCTCGATTGGCAGTTTCGAATCCTTGAGATTCCGAAGTCCCAAAACATGCGTATCTGCTGGAGTAATTCCAGATTGCTGAGCATGAGTTACCGCGACCAGCACCGTCTGAAAGTGGGCTGAGATAGCAAGGATCGATCTTGACGTTGCTTCGTCGAGAGGCACAAGCCAATCCCACAGTAGAGGCAAGATTCCAGCTTCTCGCATGGACACCGCCTTGTCCGGTGAGCGGGTCACCGCTACCACGCGGTCACCGCGGGAAACCCAACGATGAGCGACCTCAAGTCCGATGTATCCGCTTCCTAAAATTAGCCGATCCGCCATGTTTTCCCTTCCGTCATGAACTGCTCAGCCCTCATAACCAGTCCTGATATACGGTACCGGACCATAAGATTTGGATTTTTATTAAAGAGAGTGGGTTTCATTTTGACTTCAGTTAGCGAATAATCGAATCCGCACCGGTTTGACGGGTTTGTAAGCGTTTTTCCGTTTCGTCCACGAATCGCGGAGTTCCGAGTGAGTCAAATGCCATTCGCGCAGTTTAGCAATCAAATAGTCTGCCACGATAGACATCGATCGAATAATCGCCAAGGTTACTCAGTAACCGCGGGATTGCCATTCGCAGCGAGCCTTCTATTTCTGGTGGTTGCGTCGCCTCTGTTTGCTCAAGAGAAGTCTCTGTTTGCTCAAGAGAATTCTCAAGCGCAGGGCGTACAAAGATCTTCTTTAAAGCCATCGGTTGCAAAATACTTTTCAACGCAACTGGATTCCCCGACAGCGGTCACCAAGGTGCCGTTGGATCCGCAGATCGAACGAATTGCGCGCGGCCTTGAGCCAAAAACAAAACAGGACTTGATTGCTCTTCAGCGTCAACAAGCGGAGGTAGCGAAAAAGCTTCCGACGGTCACCGTCAATTTGCAGCACGGAAACACGCAGGGGAGTGGCGTGATTATCAGTGGGGATGGTTACATCCTGACGGCAGCTCACGTTGCTGGGAAGCCGAACCAAAAGATTAATATCATCTTGCACGACGGAACCCGTATCGAAGGAGTTTCGCGAGGCATGAATCGTGATGCGGATGCGGGGTTGGTCTTGATTACGAACCCAGTGCGATCACAGGACGATCCATGGCCTCACGCTTGTTTAGGTAGTTCGTCTGAGCTTAGGAATGGTGAGTGGGTGATCGCAGTCGGCCATCCAGGAGGATGGCAATCCGACCGGCCGGCTGTAGTGCGGGTAGGGCGGCTTATCAATCAAATGAAAGAGACCTTGATCACGGATTGCGCGTTGATCGGTGGAGACAGTGGCGGTCCCCTGTTTAATCTGGAAGGTAAGCTCGTAGGGATTCACAGTCGAATCGGTGTGGATGTCGAAGAGAATATGCATGTTCCTTTGGACGAGTTCTATAAGTCGCATGATCGATTGTTAGAGGCCAAGGCGTGGGGTTCTTTACCTGGGTTCAAACCTTACATTGGCGTCGGAGGTGCGACAGAGGCTCAGAGTTCAGGCCGCTGCTTGATTGACTCTGTTTCCTCGGGTGGGCCGGCGGAAAAAGCGGGATTGCAGAAGGGTGACGTCATTCTCCGGTTTGATGGACAGAGGATCAACACGTTTCAGGAACTGAAGGATGCTGTCGAGTCGATGGTCCCAGGTGATTCAGTCTTTGTGGAAATCGAAAGGGAAACCAATCGAATTTCGGTGAGATTAGTGATTGGTTCACGCGATCCTCGCTAACGATTTTCCCTTATCAAGCCTGAGCAAACGGACTTAATTTTCTGTAAAATCGACACCAGTGCGCTTATACTGGATGTCTGATTCGGAACTCGGATTCGAAAGAAAGTGTGGGAAGATTTCATGAAGAGAATGGTGCAACGCAGTACAGGTGTGTTTTTGTTGACATCGCTTGCATCATTTTGTGTGTGGGATCTCGCGAAAGAAACTGGGGTAAAGTTTGATGCCCCACCGATCGCACAGAGAGACTCCTACGTTGACGATTCTGACGGTTCCTTGTCCGTTTTCGTTCAGCAAGGGAGAAGCGGATCGGGCCGTGAATTCCAAAACTTGAACGATCGAGGAGCTCACCAACGTACCCATTACCAGACCCTGCGTGCTTTTCGCGAATCGATTGGCGACACATGGAAATCCACCGTTCAGATTTTGGTCCGCAATCGTCAAGTGGCATTGGGTGCAGTCGTTCATCCTGATGGATGGATTGTTTCAAAATCCTCGGAAGTGCCCGATCAGTTTGATGTCAAGCTCGCAGACGGAACAAAGGCGGTTGGCGCGGTGCGAATCCGTAGAACAGACATGGATCTCGCTTTAATCAAAATAGAACGGGATGGATTGCTGCCTATCGAGCTAAAGGCAAATCGAGAAGTTCCGATTGGAGGTTGGCTGATCAGTACCGACATTCGCCCGAGCGCATTGAGCATTGGAGTTGTCGGTGTCGCTAATCGAAATGTTCGCCCAGAAAAACCTGTCCTCGGTGTGCGTCTGGAGCTGACGCCAGATCGAACTCAGGGAGCTATGGTCGCAAGCATCGTCGATGGTGGTGGTGCAGATCGCGCGGGGATAGAGATCGGTGACATCATTCAAACAGTCGATGGAAAGTCATACTCGAAACGAGATGATGTTCTTGATAAGCTTCGATCGCTTCAAGCGGGGCAATTCGTTGAACTTGGAATTCTACGTGACGAGCGTCCTATCAAGATCACGGCTCAAATGATGGACTTAGCAAACTCGCTATTCGATAGCACGGAGATGGAAGTAAACGGCCACATCAGTGCTCGAGCCACCGGATTTCAGAACGTCATACAACACGATACCGTCCTCCAACCCTACCAATGCGGCGGACCTATCGTCGACGTGGAAGGTAACGTGGTCGGACTCAATATCGCCAGGAATGGTAGAGTCGCCAGTCTTGCGTTTCACTCTCGCTCGCTCGAACCAACCATCCGCGATATGCTAAGCTCTGCCGGCGGGCCGACGATTGCACAAAGCGTGGGTTCAGTGATCCAAGCCAGCGCGAACGAGCCTATCGCGTCGAGTGTTTCGATCTCTTCCAATAGCAATGTATTGCCAGCATCTGTTCCAACATCGATACAGGTCGAAGCCCTGAAGCCGGAAATCAAACTCCCGGTTCCCAAATAGACACGAACATGAAAGTCGCTGGTTGGATCTTGCGACTTCGTTGGATAGCCTGTTTTGCTTTTGCGCTTTCCTCGTGCTACTGAGTTGGATTCTACCGCGTTGGATTCTACCGCTCTCTACTTCGCCTTATTTCCCGCGGCCTTGTATACGGCCCTTTGAAGGCTGAGCAAATCCAGCTGCCTTTTGGTATTCTAGGGTTCATAATGAACCTTCCTTCTCCCACTCTATTGATGTCTGCTATGCTTCACTTCGCGCCGAACCCATTACAGGTCGCTTGCTATCTGCTCTTGACCAGTGGCGTCTTGAACCCTCCGCTTCGTTGTTGCGGGGACTTTGTAGTTTACAGTTTACCGGGTACAAAGTCAGCAATCGTCCTAGAGGGGAAGACCAAGATACACGCGGGACAACTCGTCGAGTTTACCTATCCTGGTTTTGCATCGGTGACGATGAGCTTGGAGGATGCTTATATTGTCAAGGCTCCAAGCCGGCAGGAGGAATTTAGGCGACTGTTCCAGCATGCGACCAAATCGGGGCGTGTGGAGGATTACGTGGAAGCTGCTCGCCAGGCATTGCAACGAGGTATGCTTAAAGAGTTCTATGAGTGTTGTAGTGCCGCTTACCAAGCGAACCCGAATCATGAGAGGTTACAGCGACTTGTACAAGCGCGAAAGAACATCAAGAAACCACTGAGTGATCACACGCGTGTCGAGACTCAGCTTCGAGATGCGACCAACTTGAAGAACATGAAAGTCGCGACGAGCCACCACTACGTCATGTTGCATGATACCAGCGATATCAAGGGTGGGAGAAAACGACAGACGCGTGCTGAGGCACGACTGGAATTGCTGGAGCTTGTTTACGAATCCTATTTCATGAAGTTCGCGTTCGATGGCGTTTTACTAGAACCACCTGCGGAACCGATGATGGTTTTGCTATTTGCTGATGAAGTAACTTATCTTCGATATGCAACCATGCTTGATCCCAAGCTTAAGATGGCATCCGGATTCTGGTCTCCCAACGACAATATCAGTGTCTTTTTTGATCAGGGGACGACAGAGGAGATGAAAATTCTAACTGAGGTTTCGAAGAGTTTACAAAAGACCAAGACGCAGTTGAGAGGTACCGTTGTTTCAAAAGATATCGCCCATCTGGCAAACTCCTTTGACCTATTGATCAAGATTGCCAAAGAAGAGTCTGATACAGAAGTCGTTTCGCATGAAGCGACGCACCAGTTGGCAGGAAACACGGGGCTGATGCCGCGAGGTAAGCTTGGGTTGACATGGGCGCATGAGGGGCTCGCATCCTATTTTGAAACTCCAGCAGGGGCGGGATGGGGGGGAGTCGGAGCGGTCAATGCTACCCGGTTGAGTAGCTACCGCCGTGTGGCCAGAGACTCCGAGCGGGCGAGTCTGGAATTGTTAGTGTCAGACATGCTTTTTGATGTAGCTCGAGGCCAAGCGGAGGTTGTGGATGCTTATGGCAATGCTTGGGCGCTCACTCATTTTCTCATGGAAAACCACTTTGAAAAACTGGTAGACTATTACCGCCGCTGCTCCGAAGTAGAAGAGGATGCGGACGGGAAGATCCTGCGCTCCACTCTCGTCGACATTTTCAAAGAGGTCTTTGGAGACATGCGTCTTCTCGAAAGAGATTTTCATGGTTACATGGCAACGCTCAAGCCGGATATCGAGCGCATGCGTGACGCCATGAAATAGTGATTCATTCCTCACCAAGCAAAAGGCTCATTCATGCATCGAATCGTCATGCATAGCGTCGCAATACTTGTTCTTTGCTGCAACCTATTCTCGGATACAACAACTGCATGGTTGCTAACTGCATCCTGTGCGAACGAAATCTGGACAATCGAAACCTTCGCAGGAACAGGAGTTCAAGGTTTCGAGGGAGACGGCGGACCTGCAAAGAAAGCGATGTTGGATAATCCGTTTGGCGTGATACGAGGTCCGGACGGTGCCATCTGGTTTTGCGAGTATACCGGACAGCGAATCCGGCGAATCGACGCGAATGGAATGATTACGACCATCGCAGGCAACGGAAAAAAAGGTTTCACAGGCGATGGGGGGCCAGCCATCGAGGCCACGTTCAATTTGCCCCACGAGATACGCTTTGACAAAGCTGGCGATCTCTTTGTCGTCGACATGATGAACCACGTCGTCCGCAAAATCGAGATGAAGACAGGCGTGATTCGAACGGTAGCTGGAACTGGGCAAAGTGGATTCAGCGGTGACGGCGATTTAGCGACCAAAGCGCAGCTCAAGCAACCGCACAGCATTCAGTTCGGACCTGAGGGAGACTTATGGATTTGCGACATTGGGAACCATGTAATTCGACGTGTTCATACTCCAACAGGGGTCATCTCCACGTTTGCGGGAACCGGCATCCCAGGAGCCACGCCCGATGGATCGGCTATCGCCGGTACACCTCTCAAAGGCCCTCGATCCATGGACTTTGATCGCGATGGAAATCTCTGGCTCGCGACACGCGAAGGCAATCAGTTGTTTCGCTTTGACATAAAGAATCAGTATATCTCTCACTTAGCAGGAACGGGTGGGAAAGGCTTTTCCAGCAAGAATGGTCCGGCCAAACAGTTGACACTGAACGGCCCGAAAGGTGTAGCTGTGGATAAGGAGGGTAACGCTTGGCTAGTCGATTCCGAAAGCAGTACTATATGGAGATACCGCTCTGACACAGGGATGTTGGAACGGATGGCGGGAACCGGTGAGAAGGGAGATGGCCCAGACGGCGACCCACTTGACTGTCGATTGGCTCGCCCGCATGGGATCTTCGTAGACGCCGATGGTTCTGTTTTTATCGGGGATAGCGAATCGCATCGAATCCGGGTACTTCGAAGGCATCGTACGACAAAAGAGCGTTACCGAGTACAGTTGGTCGCAGGGGGGGAGCGTGATCAAGTCAATATACCAGCCGCGCAATCCCGCCTCAGGGAGCCATTTGGAACGAGTTTTGATGGAGAGGGATCGCTCTGGATCGTAGAGATGGCATCGGGGAATCGACTGTTAAAAATCGATTCGAACGGAAACTTGCAGCACATGGCAGGTCAAAATAAAGCAGGTTTTTCCGGCGACCATGGCAATGGATTGTCAGCGCAATTCAATGGTCCTCACAATATTGCGATGCATCCCCAAGGCATGATTCTCATTGCCGACACTTGGAATGGGAGAATCAGGCAGTTTGATCCGATTCGAAATCTCGTCAGCAGTTTGGCAGGTTACGAAGTCAGCCTGGAGTCCGCGAAGAAATCTGGACCTTATTGCGTTACCGTCAGTTTTGACGGGAGGGAGGTCTTCGTTGCCGATTTGCTAAGAGTTTTCGCCGTAGATCTAGAAACACATACGATTCGAAATGTAGCCGGCAATGGAGAAAAGGGCGTTCCAAAAGATGGCGCCATGGCTGTTGCTTCTCCTCTCGTGGATCCGCGTGCCGCTGCCCCTGATCGGTTAGGCAATGTGTATATTCTCGAGCGGAATGGTCATGCGCTTCGGGTGGTTGAACCTACAGGCAAAATTCGTACGGTGGTTAACGCTTTAGGCAAGAAGGGAAACAGTGGTGACGGAGGCCCAGCGTTGGCTGCAACGATGAATGGACCAAAGCATTTAGCAATCGACACATGGAATCGAGTCGTGATTGCAGATGCGGAGAATCATTTGGTGCGGCGCTACGATCCTGCCACTGGCGTTATCGAGCGAATCGCGGGGACGGGAGAAAAAGGTGCGTCTGGAATTGGGAAATCGTCCTGGGAATGCCAACTGGCGCGTCCTCACGGAGTCGCTTTTCATCCGACAACCGGCGAACTCTACATTACAGACAGCTACAACGACCGAATTCTTCGTTTGGTGTCTGATAAAGAATTTACGCCATAAAAATTGCACATTGGCAGCCTTGGGTTTATTGCGATCGTTGAATGCTTCGTTTAATCTAAGGCTTGATGTGTTTTTTCCTTACACTTGACAGGTCATTGCCATGGGAACTCAGCGCCGAATCAACCTCACCGAAACAGGTGGAATTACTGTGGTTCGTTTCGTCGATAAAAAGATTGTAGACTCCGGTAGCATTGAAGCGCTAGGTGAGGAACTGAATGCGTTGGTAACGGTCGAGAAGCGAAACATGATTCTTCTCAACTTTGACGGAGTAGATTTCATGTCCAGTGCAGCCCTCAATAAACTGATATCTCTCAATACCAAAGTCAAAGGGGCTGCAGGCCGACTTAAGCTTTGTTGCCTCAAGGCTGAAATCAAGGAAGTCTTCACGATCACAAAACTGGATAGAATCTTTGATATTCGAAAAACCGAAGCCGAAGCCATTGAAGCGTTCAAACTTTAGAAACCACACACTGATTTCATTGTTTTGATTCGCAGGAGGCATTATGCCAACAGTTGAAAAAGGCTGGAGCTATAACAAAACGATACCAAGCGATTTGGATGTTGCTCACGCCACGATTGACGAACTGATGCGAGCGTTGGAGGCCGCAGCATGGCCTGGAAGCGATATGTTCCGTATTCAAATGGCGATTGAGGAAGCGGTCGTCAACGCAATCGAACACGGAAATAAACGGGATGTCTCGAAATCTGTCCACATCGTTTTCCATGTTGATGCGGAACGAACCACCATGCAGATCTCCGACCAAGGGGCAGGTTTCGATCACCGAAATGTTGCCGACCCAACCGAAGAAGAACGACTGGATCAGCCGCGGGGCCGAGGAGTCATGCTGATGCGTGAATTGATGACCGAGGCGAATTTTAACGATTCGGGAAATTCGGTCACAATGATCAAGGTTCGAAGTCAAGAAGTTCCTGAACCCTCGGAAGGATAGTTTCCACGAATTGAATCAGCCGAACCTTCTATCGCCAGAGTCCGGTTTCTCGCCTGTGAATACTCCGAACCGCGTGGAGTCGGGAGAGCAGTCCGCTGGGGGGGTTCACTATTCTCTCGAGCCTAATCTCTCCTCCGAAGAATTTATCGATTGCCTCGTTAGGTCCACACTCGCGGAGCGGCGTCCTATTGAGAGTCCGGAAACGATTCGTGGAATGTTGCAGAATGCAAGTGTTCTGCTAACCGCGCGGTGGAAGGACGGTCATTTGGTTGGTGTTGCCCGAGCTCTTTCCGATTTTCACTATTGTACATACCTTTCCGATCTGGCCGTGGACGTAGACTATCAACGGCGGGGGATAGGAAAAGAGTTGATTCGGCGCACTCATGAAGTTGCAGGCAAGCAGACCATGCTTATTCTGCTATCGGCACCAAAGGCCGTCGAGTATTATCCACACATTGGCATGCAACAACATCCGAGTGCTTGGTATTTTCCCAAGCCATCTTAGGAGATTTATATCGTGATGATTGATAACTGGAATCGTTGGCTATTGGTTCTAGTCACCGTTGTACCGGTAGCTTGGAGCTTAGCGTTCCTTGGACAGGTTGAGGCACAAGTAGGTGTTGAGAACTTTCCCAAGATCGATGCAAATCAAGATTGGCCGTGGTGGCGAGGTGCGACACGCGATGGGCATTCCACTTCAACGAAAGTCCCTGATCAACTAGATCCGAACACGAACCTCGATTGGTCGGTTCCTGTTCCAGGTCGAGGGCATGGCTCACCGACCGTCGTCGGAAAGCGAGTATACCTTCTGACCGCAGAGGAAAAATCGCAAAAACACGCTATTGTCGCACTCGACCGAGATACAGGGAAAACGATTTGGGAACGCGTGATCAATGAAGGAGGGTTTCCAAAGAAGAACCATCCGAAAAACACCGAAGCTTCACCATCGATCGCTTGCGACGGCGAACGTTTGTATGTGTCCGTATTCCATCACCTAGCAGTTTGGGGGGTGGCTCTGAATTTGAACGGCGAACAAGTGTGGACTAGCAAGCTTGGAGACTTTAACCCAAAGATGTATGAATACGGCTATGCTCCCTCACCGACGTTGTATGGAGGGAACGTCATCTTTGTACTGGAATACGATGGTCCGTCGGCAATCGTCGCCCTAGATCGTGCGAGTGGCAAAGAAGCCTGGAATACAAAGCGCAAGGAGTCTATCTCTTTTTCGTCACCAGTGGTGACCAGCTACAAAGGGCAAGACTACTTGTTGCTCAGCGGAGTCGATACGGTCAATGCCTACGATCCGAGGAATGGAAAGCTTCTATGGTCCACCCCGGGGACTACCATGGCGACCTGCGGGACCATGGTTTGGGACGACGGAGTCGTGTTTGCTAGTGGAGGATATCCAAAGGCAGAGACAATTGCACTGGAGATTGCCACCGGCAAGGCCCTTTGGCAGAACAAACAAAAGGCATATGAACAATCGATGGTTGCAACATCGGGGTACCTCTATTCACTGACTGACTCCGGAGTGTTGTATTGCTGGAATGGTAGAACAGGTCAAGAGAAATGGAAGCAACGACTTGCCGGCCCCGTGAGCGCGTCCGGGGTTTTGGCAGGAAACAAAATCTATTGGGCGAACGAGGCAGGGCAGCTATGGGTCTTCGAGGCAAACCCGGAGAAGTATGTCGAATTGTCAAAAAACCAGATCGGTGACGAGTCGTTCGCCAGTCCTGCGATCTGCGGCAATCAGATCTTTTTGCGCGTTGCCAAGAACGAAAATGGAAAACGCCAGGAATACCTGATGCGTTTTAGTTCCCGTTGATCGGTTGTCAGCCAACTAAACTGATGTAGATCGCTTTTTCGAAGTACTCGTTTTTGAGGACAGATTGCATGTCTAGGTTCATTTGGTCGGTTTCACTCCTTGCTTGCTTTAGCTTTATAGCCGGTTGTGATGCGCCGCAACCTTCGAGGCAAGCCAACTCGAAAGCAACGCAAAGCATGAGTATTGAACAAAGTGATGCGGCGAAAAAAATTCTTGGCAAAGGCGGTCCAGGACAACTGACCAAAGTAACATTGTTGCTGAACTGGTATCCAGAGGCGGAGCATGGTGGCTTTTACGCGGCTCAGGTGCTCGGTATCTTCGAACAGTACGGTCTCGATGTAGAGATTCGACCCGGCGGAAAGACGATTGTTGTCCCTCAAGAGTTAATCCTAGGACGCATTCAATTCGGAGTTGCGAATGCCGATGATGTGCTCGTCGCCCGAAACCAGGACTTGGATCTCGTCGGACTGATGGCCCCTATCCAAGACGGTCCTCGTTGCATTTTGACACGCAAAGATTCTGGCATCGATTCCTTTGAGAAACTCAAGAATGTCAAACTACAGATCGACGCGACACGCCCTTATGTTCCATTCTTAAAAAGCAAAGGGTTTATCCTAGAGGGTGTTGAGGTAGTGCCCTACTTCGGGTCCGTCGCTCAAGTGGTCGCTGATAAGGGAGTAGCCTGCCAAGGCTATAATTTTAGCGAACCGTTCATGGCTAGAAAAGAAGGAGTCGAGGTCAATGAGTTAATGCTGTCTTCGATTGGATACAATCCTTACGCAAGCTTGTTGGTTACCACGGAGAAATATGTCAAAACAAAACCTGAGATCTGTGAAAAAATGGTCAAGGCGAGCATCGAGGGCTGGAGAAAGTATCTAGAAAATCCAGATGCAACCAACGCTGTTATCTTAAAGAACAACAAGCAAGGCCTAGACAAAGCAGCGCTCGACTTCGGTGTGGAAGCTATGAAAAAACTATGTATCCCCGAGGGCGAATCCCAAGCCATTGTTGGGCAGATGTCACTGGATCGCTGGACCCAACTTTACGAAACACTCGGAAGCTTGAAAATGATCGACGGCACAAAAGGATCTCCCGCTTCTGCATTCACCGACCGCTTCTTGCGCGAAGTGCAAAAGTAGTGGTAAGTTGCCACTCGAGGTCATGCGAGGCAGGTGTCTCGGAGTATCGCTTATTGCGACAATCTAACAAACTCTGTTTCCTTGAATTTGCCCACCGACATATTCGCACCGCCGATGATCGCAAACTCATTGTGGGTTGTTGGAACAATGCGATGAAAGAATCGACCCGTTTCTACTTGGCCAACAATACGCCAAGTTTGGGTGGAATCATCTAATTGCTGTATCGCCCCGTCCACCGTACTGACAATGAGCTTTCCATCGACTTCGGCTGCTGCGGCTCCGAATCCGGTAAGAGGAACACCAGCGATTGGTGCTATTGACGTCCAGGAATTGGTGGCGGGATCAAAACAATCAACGTTGGTCGTGGGCTCGCCTGAATCTTTCATTCCGCCAATGACATAGATTTTCTTTTGGTGCGCAGCAAGAGCAATGGCTCGGCGCAAGAATGGTGTGGAAGCCATTTTTTCCCAAGCATCTTTTTTATCGAGCGACATTCGCCAAACTGTATCTAGCCATTTTGTTTCATCAGAGGTGCCCGTCATGGACCAACCTCCCATCACGTAGAGGTATCCATTCAAGCAAATGGCATCCATGGAAGATCGAGGTTCCGGCAAACTCGGAAGCTCATTCCATTGCATGGATTTCAAATCAAATTGTTGCACCAAAGATTGCGAGACCAATCGACTTTTCTCTCCCTTTGCATTCACGGCCGTGAATCCACCAACCAGTATGACCGATTGAGAATCAGCTACTAATGCATTGCCTTGAACGCGAGGTCCTTCAGCAATGCTTTCCCATTTTGATGGCGAGTTAACGTTGAGAGTTGCGAGAACATTAAACTGCTCTTCGTTCGAGTAAGAATGCGCCCCTCCCGTGTGTCCTCCATAAACAAAGATCGATTCCCCCAGTCGAGTCGCACCGAAGCTCGTGATTGCTTTTGGTAGTTCGATCTCCTTGCCTTCAATAGTGGGAACGAGCGATGCGTGCTTGAGGTCGGGAACGATGAAGCTAATCGTTGTGTACTTCTTCACCGCCTTGTAAAAGACACCTTCAAACTCGCCCGGGGTGTCTTCTGTTTTCAGGCACCGGACCGCATAAACTCCAGGCTTGATGTTTTGTACTTTGACTAGGCCCGCGGCATCCGTCTTGATGGTGCGTTGATCGTTCGAGGACTGCAATTCAAACTCGAATTCACTACATGCTTTTTCATCGACGAACAAACGAATCGCAAGTTCTTTTCCATTAAACTCGGGTTCGATCGTGAATCCTTTGCGTGGAAGCGGAATCCAATCATTATCCATCATCCCTGGACGCACGCATGCCATGCTCGCCGCGGTATAGATGATTAGATTCTTTTCCTCTCGTCCATGCGTCCCGTACGTGTGTGAAAGCGTCCAAGCGGTGGCACCTTCCGTATGGGCTGTTAGACCACTTTCATTTTCTGTGAATTCAAATGGAACCGCAGTGGATGGTTTATTGCTTCGAAATGGCGTCGCTTTTACGTTCGCCAGTTTCTTCAGCAATGCAGGGGTACCCGGCTCAGGGCCCTCGGCGAAGTACAAGCTGACTTTGGATCCACTTTCGTCCGTTGGAACAAGCCATAAAAAATGGGCCTGGGTACCGGTCGTTGCAAAAAGAGTAACTAGGCAAGCCAACAAGAATCTAATTGGAAATCGCATGATCCTAAGAATCGCCCTCGGTTGGTTAGAATCCGTTATGCAAAGAAAATTGACATGTGCCACCTTCAGGAGAGAGGACGGTATCCTAATGGATTTCTGCAACGATGTCTAACTTGCGAGCGACGCCTTCATTTTTTGGAGACCTGTCGTTGCCACGACGTTGGGGTCTTGTGCCCAATAGCTGCGATTGAACAATTCTAACGAGAGAACCCCGCGGAATCCGCTTGCAAGGACAGTCTTTAGAATGTTCTTGACAGGTGCGATTCCATCACCAGGGTACACTCGGTCCGCGTCGGTAATTTTGTCGCGTGGAATATCAGGATAATCGTTCATGTGAAAGACTTGGATCTTTCGACCCGACAGGAAGTGCAGGTCGTTGAAGTCCGAGCCACCTTTGTAGAGGTGATAGATGTCAGGCAAAATGCATGCATCAGGGTGCATGGTTGCCGCAGCCACATAAAGCACTTCGGAAAGTCGATACAGATTTTTTGAGAACCCCCAAACCTCTAGCTGAGGTACGCAACCGACGCTTGCACCCAACTCGAGCAGCGCACGATATCGCTCGGCAACGCGATCGAGATTGAGGATGGGCAAATTGGTCCCTCCTGCAGGCGGTGCCGCGATTCTTTTGCCACCAAGAGCAATAACCGTTTCCATCTCTGCCTTCGCCTGCTCCAAACCTTTTGCTCGTTTCGTTTCGTCATCGACAATCCAGTTTGCGAATGCGATGGCACTCTCCACCGTAAGCCCTGCGTCTTCGATTCTCTTTCTTAGCTCCGCAAGCGTTCCGCCGCTCTTCGTAAACTTGTCGACGTCGCGCAACCAAATCTCAATACTATCGTACCCTGCTTTTTGCGCAATGGTCACTTGGTCAACAATCGGAATGACCTCGCCATGGATCGTGCTGGTATTCAAACAAAACTTGATGGACTTTTTCGCAGCATCTATCGGCTCGTCGGCGCATGCGATTGTTGATTCCGTCAAGACTGCACCGGCAGCGACTGCGGACCCAGCTACAAAGGAGCGTCTGGAAAAAAGTGGACTCGCTGGACTCATGATGTTGATATCGCTTTGCGAAAAAATGGAGGGGACCAAATCGAGGAGGCTGTTGCAAAAATGGCAATCGCATAAAGCCAGTCGGAAATGATGAATAGCATGACTGCGACAAATGCGAGAACAAGCCAACCACCGATAGATCGGATCGTCGGATTCGTGATACTTGCCAAAATCCCAAGCTGCAAGAGTATCGTACCGTGAGCAAGGACTTCGGCAACGAGGGGGACGGCCCACGTCCGAGGCAATAGGCCTTGGCCATCTGCCAATAACCGACGCACCGATTCGCCAGTCCACCACCCCTCTGTCGAATGCATGGTTGTTAAACTGAATAGAATCCATAAAGCAAAGTGGACCTGCACAAGTCGAATCGCGACATTTCCGAAAATAGAAACTTTCGACTGGGTTCTTTCCTCAACCCGATATGAAGGTGCCAGGCATAGATAGAACAAAGAGGCGGCGATCAATGGTTCGCAAATGCCTACAAGCAATGGAGCTCGGTGTTGGAACATGACCATGCAAACCCAAGCCATACCACATCCCAGGGGAGCTAGTCTTCCAGAGGCAGAAAGAAGACAGGCAAATGCTCCGATACCAGCGATGACCGGTCCGCTGTTTGGAAACTGGTATAGAATCGACCAACGATAGCTCGCTCCCGTCCCCTCGATCCCTTGACCGACGAAATGTAAGCCAGCCGATGCGTTAAACCAGCCATTGGAACCAAACCAAGGGTTGGAAATGAAAAAATAGAACAAGAATAGTGATAACGCAGCAATACTGACGAAGAGTCTTGTTACTGCGACATCGCGCAGTTCCATCGGGCAAAACCAAAAGACGTTCCATTGGTGGACTATTTCTCGCATGGTCTTCATGAAGCAGGTGAACTCGTTTCCGGTCGTATGGCTGGCACCGTTCTTTGTGCTTCGAGCACTGGCAAAAACTTAATCGTGCCATCGCTGGATTGCTTTACCGTCGCTTCGTACAGCACAGAGTAATTCGTATCTCTAGCATCCAAGAGTTTTTCTAGACGGACAGAAACAATTGGGTTTTTGGTTCGCGTTGCGGATGCTTGCTCATGCTTGATCATCGAGGACAATAGCAGCGCAGCTCCGTCATCATCACCTGCCTCAAGGATGGAAACTAACAATCGAAGTAAGTTGCGTTTCTTGGCTCGATCCATCGTGTCGGCGTTTGAATCCAACAAAATCAATCTCTCGGTATCGTTCTTTTCTTGAACCGACAACCGGGTTTTCAGGTCTGCAGAATCAGCCCTATTCCATTCGATCGGGAGCATTTCCACGTACCAATTGAGTCCGATCAGGTAAGGTTGCCCCAAAGTTAGGATGTCATCTTGAATACTGGAGCGCCGCCAATTGGCGGAGTAAGTCACGAGAACAGCGACAAAGTGGGAAGCGACCAACAGGCTGACGATGGTTTTTGTGAGCCGAGTCGACGAGGAAGCTGGTAGAGACGGTTTATCCGTTGAAGCCATAAAGGAAGAGACGCTCGCTGGGGTCAGTAGATCTTTACGATGAGTGTAATCATTCGAATGTAACTCACAACCAATAAAAAAAACCGAGGACTATGTCCCCGGTTTTGACGTTCTCTTTTGAGAATAATTTTCAGCTATAAAAAATTAAGCAGCTGGCTTTGCATCGCTTGCGGAGGCTGGTGCTGCGGGCGCTGCGGCTGCTGGCGCTGGTGCAGCTGCTTCGCTGGAGATCACGGCGCCGGAATCTACAGTGCTGCCACAGGAGCTGCATCCGGAGGAAACGGAAGCCACAGTGCCGCAACCGCAGCTAGGTGCTGGAGCTGGACAGCAAGTTGGCTCTGGAGCGCTGCAGCTCGCAGCTTTGCGTGCCTTCAGCTTGGCGAACAAACCTACTCGGCCGCCGCAGGTCGGAGCTGGTGCGCATGCTGGGGCTGGTTCGCAGGCTGGGGCTGGTTCGCAGGCTGGGGCTGGTGCGCATGCTGGAGCTGGTTCGCATGCTGGTGCTGGTGCACAAGCTGGTGCTGGGCAACCGCAGCTGTCTTTTGCAGCCTTTGCCGCGTGCAATTTAGCGAGCAAGCCTACGCGGCCGCCACAGGATGGTGCTGGTGCGCACTCAGGTGCACAAGCTGCTGGAGCTCCGCAACCTGATCGTGAGTGCAGCTTCGAGAGAAGGCCTTCTCGACCTCCACAAGATGCCATTGCAAACGAGCCTGACATAGCAACAGCTGCCATAGCCAACGATGCCAATCGTACTTTAATCATTCTAACTTCCTCCCGAGGGAACATTGAATTGGATCCACGCAATCGCCACGATGTACATCCTGAAAATATGGACCACTCACGCCAGAACCGATTCTGACGCTCCTTGCGACTTAGTCAGCCAGGGTTAACCATGCTGGTTGACTTTGCCGATTAAGGGCTTTGCGTAAAATGCGTAAGCCGGAAGGTTACCAGACTCCCTTGGTCTGTCAACGCCCGAAAGTCCAGTTCGGTCCGAATCCCACCCCGCATATTTTCAGAGATTCTGCAGGTCGAAGGTTCGATTTGGCACTCAACAAACGTGACAAATTCTGGTACAGTCCTGGTTTAAACTCCCATAGAATGTCGGTTGCCAAGGAGAAATTGCCGTGATTTTGCCGTTTGCTGTTTTTCAACTCTCCCAGTACGTCTTTGGCCCTTTGCTCTTCATCCTTTCCACATTCATTATCCTTCTTATTCTATTGCAGCGAGGCAGAGGGGGGGGATTGACCGGTGCGTTGGGTGGGGCGGGTGGATCTAGTGCTTTTGGGGTCAAGGCTGGAGATATTTTGACTCGGATAACCGCATTCTCGGTCTTGGGCTGGATCGTATTGTGTGCGTTTGTTTGCTGGTTTTACTTGCCTGCTCAACTCGATATCGAAACCACCACGTTCGGCGCTGGCTCATTATCGATTGAATCCGACGACGCAAAAACATTGAACTCCGACCTTCCTACGGATGCGGGAACCTTGACCCCATCTGCAACGCTCCCTGCTGCAGGTCTCAAAAATTCCGAGTCTCAGAATCCAATACTCCCGGCGGTAGTACCTTCTGTTGCTCCCGAGTCCAAGTAGGTATCTATCCCACGAACGCCGGCTTTCTTTGTGTAGGAAATTGTATAGGAATTCTTTGTGCCACTTAGCATGACGGGTCATGGTCAGGCATCGCATCGGTTCGGTGAATTCTCGATAGATGTGGAAATTCGCACGGTAAATAATCGTTTTTTGAAAGTATCGACCAAGGTCTCGGAGCTTTCCTTGTCTATCGAGCCAGAGCTTGAAAGCATCGTTCGGGAATATCTCAAGCGAGGTACCGTGTCCTTGAGCGTGAGAGTGGTCTCGCGAGGCGGTTATCCTTCGAAACTTGTCAATCAGTCGATGTTGTCGGCCTACATTCGCGAAGCCAAGATAGCTGCAGAATCTACCAACACACCTTTTATCGCAGACTTTGCAAACTTGTTGAGTTTGCCAGGTGTGCTGGAACCTCAGTCCTCTACAGATCTTCCAGAATTGAATGAGGCGATTCGCGAGACCGTTCGCGATGCCCTGAAAGATCTTCATCAGATGCGATCGATCGAAGGATTGTCGATGAAGTCGAAGTTCATAGAGAATTTGAAGCAGGTTCGAGAGCACCGCCATTCCATCCTGCAGCGAGCTCCCGTCGTCATTTCGGACTACCAATCGAAGCTTGAATCTAGGGTACGGGTTGCGTATGAGTCTCGGGGAATCGGCTTAGAAACAGTGGATTTGCTCCGAGAAGTTACTCTTTTTTGCGACAAGACCGACATTTCCGAAGAATTGACACGACTGGAAAGCCACCTCGACCAATTCGAAAAAGCGATTGAAAGCGAAGAGAGTCAAGGCCGCAGGCTGGATTTTCTCGTGCAAGAATTAGGTAGAGAAACCAACACTATTGGCTCCAAAGCCAACGACGCCGAGCTTTCCTATCATGTGGTAGCTATCAAGACAATTCTCGAACAAATTCGAGAACTTGTCCAAAACGTTGAATAAACTAGAGGACATCTCTTTTTTCTCAAAACAAAAATGACTTGCGGAAAACTCATCATCATTTCAGGACCCTCGGGAGCGGGAAAGTCTTCTGTCGTGAAGCGACTGATTGCCGAGAGTTCACTTCCCTTGACGCTGAGCATTTCCGCAACGACACGCCCACCTCGATTAGGTGAAGTCGACGGCCGCGAATACCACTTCCTAGCGCCTGAGGAATTTGCCCTCAGGCGTAAGCGAGGGGAATTTCTGGAATGCAAAGAGGTTTTCGGACGTGGGACTTGGTACGGAACACTCCTGGAGTCGGTTTCGACTGGCCTAAACCTCGGGAAATGGGTAATCTTAGAGATCGATGTCCAGGGCGCGCTCGCTGTTCTCGGTGAGTTCCCTCAGGCCATCACTGTCTTTGTGCATCCAGGATCCATGACTGAGTTAGAGAACCGACTTCGTCATCGAGCCACCGATTCCGAAGATGCGATTCGACGTAGACTAGATGTTGCAGCGGAAGAAATGGCTCTGCGGCATCATTATACGCACGAAATAATCAATGAGACGTTAGACAAGACCGTTGGGCAATTGGACCAATTGCTCCAGCAATACCAAGGAGAAAAGATTCCATGCTCGAAGAGTTAAAAGAAGAAGCCATCGTCAACAAAGTGGGCGGCCGCTTCAAGCTCTCGACGTTGATCCAAAAGCGTTTAGTTCAATTGAATCGCGGGAGTCGACCATTGGTTGATATGACTTCCGACGACAAAATGGAAATCGTGATCCAAGAAATTCTTCAAGACAAGATTTTCTTGACCATGACGGGCGAATTGAAGGTTCTGAGCGAAACCTCCGATCTAGGAGAACTGCTTGACTTGGATTCTGGCGATCTATAGCAATCCATTGGAATGAACTCGCGAATAGTCGTTGGCATCTGCGGAGGAATTGCAGCTTACAAAACAGCTTCGCTGATTAGTAAGTTGGTTCAGTCTGGCGAAAAAGTCTCCGTAGTGCTAACCGACGCGGCTCAATCATTCGTTGGTCCTGCGACGTTCGCAGCTCTTTGCAACGAACAACCTTTCTCCTCGTCATTCGATCCCCGTAGTGCCCTCGGGCCTCACATCGAGCTAGCCTCGGATTGCAAGTTGTTGGTGATCGCGCCAACCACGGCTCACATGCTTTCAGCCTGTGCTAGTGGACTCGCGAGTTGCCTGCTGTCAACCCTCTACCTAAATGTAGAATGCCCTGTTCTCATGGCACCCGCAATGAGTACACCCATGTGGGAAAAACCAGCCGTCCAGCGAAACGTCGACCAATTGCGAAGCGATGGAGTCCATTTTGTAGGGCCCGAAGAGGGCTGGTTGTCCTGCCGACGCAAAGGTATCGGTAGAATGTCTGAACCAGAAACGATCCATGTTCATTGCAGACGACTTTTGGTTCCATAGCAAGTATCTTCAGAATGGCACATATCGTCATAACCTCGGGGCCTACTAGACAATACTTGGACCCAGTAAGGTATCTGACCAATTCCTCCAGCGGACGCATGGGAAGCTGCTTAGCCCAGTCTGCTTTGAATCTCGGACACCAAGTCACTGTCGTATCCGGACCCGTGCAAGTCGACTATCCTAGCGCTGCAACAGTGATCGATGTCATCACGACGCAACAGATGCTGTCGGCAACGCAAGAGTTGTTTGCCTCTGCCGACGGGCTCATCGGTGCTGCCGCCCCTTGCGATTATATGCCGATGCATATCGCCGAGCATAAACTGGCAAAGACAGGAAATGGGCTCCAGTTGTCTCTTGTCGAAACACCAGATATTGTTGCCACATTGGGCAGCCTCAAGCGATCGAACCAATGGATCGTAGGATTCGCGCTTGAAACGGAAGACATCCGATTTCGAGCGATTGTCAAGATGACTCGCAAGTGCTGCGATATGATAGTCTCCAACAGCGCTGAGGCCATGAATGCTGAAAGCAACTCGGTCGAGATCATCCTGCGGGGTGGTACAACTATCGAACAAGTCGAAGGACCGAAGAAGCTGGTTGCCGATGCGATCTTGAAACAAATCCAAGCTCACTTGATCGAAAAGTATTCATGAACTCGCATCCCGATTACCCAGACCTACCACCAATTGATTCTCCCTTGGATATTCTCGTCGTAGCTCCGCATCCCGACGATGCAGAACTCGGTATGGGTGGCACCATTGCGTTGTTGTGCTCCCAGGGGAAAAAGGTCGGCATTCTAGATCTGACCAATGGCGAGCCAACTCCTTACGGTAGCCCCGAGATTCGTCGCGGAGAGACAGCTATAGCCAATCAAGCGTTAGGGAATCCCTGGCGATACAATGTGGGTATGCGCAATCGATACCTGGAGCCTTCCATTGAGAATCGACATCGGCTAGCTGGGTTGTTTCGACTGACCAAGCCTCGTTGGATTTTTGCACCTTACTGGTCCGATGCTCACCCGGATCATGTCGCGGCGACGGAGTTGGTCGAGGCGGCTAGGTTTTGGAGCAAATTGACCAAGTCCGATATCCCTGGAGAGCCATTCCATCCATCCAGAATCTTCTATTACTACTGTATTCATCTCAAATTGGTTCCTCAGCCCGCGTTCATTGTAGATATCACGCAGCATTGGGAATCAAAGGCTGCATCTGTCAATGCATATCAGAGCCAGTTCGTTACAGGAAGAGGTAGCGAATCCTTGTCCTTCCTCGAACGATATCGAGAAGAAGCGGGCTTCTGGGGGAAAGCCATTGGCTCTCGATATGGCGAACCGTTTGCCTCGAAAGAACCAATCGCATTAAAGGATCTGGAGTCCTTGCAATAGATCATGCGCAGCACGCGTCGTTCGTTCACCCACCGCTTCTTGAAATCGGCACTACTTGCTATGGCAGTGGTGTCCACAGGATGCAGATCGACTAATTGGCAAACGAGCGACAGTCTAGGCCGAGTTCGTATTGTTGCAACCACAGGAATGATTGCGGACCTCGTTCGGCACATCGGTGGGAGTCGAGTGGTCGTCGAGCAATTGATCAACCGAGGTATTGACCCGCATTTATATCGCCCCTGCACCGATGATGTTCGAAGCATTGTGCGAGCTGACATCGTTTTCTTCAATGGAGTAAAACTTGAAGGCCGAATGGGAGATGTTCTCTCCACAAAAATATCAAACAACCTACGTGTCCCCGTTTGTGAACGCGTCCGATCTCTCGATGTGAGCGAACTCGATGATCCCCATTGTTGGATGGATGTACAATTGTGGATGGACGTCGCGAAAGTCATCGAAGCGACCTTGGTAGAGTTTGCTCCGCAAGATGCTTCCACATTCAATGTGAATGCAAAGAGTCTACTCGCCGAACTCGCCGCACTGGATGAAAATGCCAAACGTTGGATCGCCTCGATTCCCAAGTCGCAGCGTGTACTCATTTCGTCTCATGATGCATTTCAATACTTTGGTCGCCGCTACGGAATCCAAGTGGAGGGCCTGCAAGGAATTTCGACATCCTCGGAAGCTGGCCTAAAACGTGTCGAAGAATTGGTGAATATGCTCGTGACGCTCCAGGTTCCGTCGGTCTTCATCGAATCGAGCGTGCCCGAAAAAGGAGTCCGCTCCCTCATCGAAGGTGCTAGCCGAAAAGGTTGGGACGTGAAATTGGGTGGCACATTGTTCACCGACTCGATGGGCGAGGAAGGGACTGACCAAGGAACTTACATTGGAATGATGAATCATAACTTCCGCACCATCACACAAGCCTTGGGGGGAGTGATCGATTAGGGGCGATCGATTAAGATCAATGGTTATGGATCAAGTAGAAAAGAATCGAATTGGAGCTATTCAAGTATCGGACTTAACCGTTGCCTACCAACGCAAACCGGTCCTTTGGGAAATCAGTCTCGAGATCCCAGCAGGTTCGCTTGTGGGACTGGTTGGCCCTAACGGTGCTGGAAAGAGCACTCTGATCAAAGCAATGATGGGGCTGGTCCCCAAAGTCAGCGGCGAAATATTCCTCGATGCCAAGACGATGGAAGACCAGCGAGCTCGAGTGGCCTACGTTCCTCAGAGAGAATCGGTCGACTGGGATTTTCCAGCCTCGGTACTCGATGTCGTATTGATGGGTATGTATCGCAAAATCGGTTGGTTCTTGCCCATCCGGAAAGAGCATCGGCATCAAGCGATGTTGGCTCTCGAGAAAGTGGGGATCGCTGAGTTGGCGAACAGACAAATCAGTCAACTGTCAGGAGGGCAACAACAACGGACCTTTTTGGCCCGGGCACTTGTTCAGTCAGCCGATGTCTTTTTGATGGATGAGCCGTTTGCGGCTGTCGATGCAGCAACAGAACAATCGATCATTCAAGTGTTGCGATCTTTGCAAAGCGATGGGAAAACCATCCTGGTCGTACATCATGATTTGCATACGGTGCCCGAGTATTTCGATTTCTTAGTCTTACTCAATGTGAGAGCTGTCGCATGGGGGCCAATGCAATCGACCTTTACCACCGACAATCTTCGTAAGACCTACGGAGGGCGTTTGACGTTGCTCGATGAAGTCACAGAAGCAATTCGCCGTCGCCGATCGATCTAACTAGCACAGAAAAATCGAAGGTAGATAAGACATCTGAATCTGTCGAAATCTTTTCCGCTTTCGATCTTGATGCCAACTTGCCATTCGGAAGTATTGAGTTGCCAAAAAAACATTCTAAGTCTGAAGTCTAGGGGCTATCCCGCCCCACGCGCCGAACCGAGGCTGCCGATGTAACCAAAGCCATCAAACAAAACCCCAAAGGTACCCACATCCCTATCGTTAGTCCTCCCCATTGACTCACGACACCGATTAGCCATGGGCCGATTGCTCCTCCCAGCCCGCCAAACGTGAAGAGTATCCCGAGCATCGAACCGACATTCTCTTTGTGTTTGCTTGTCGCCATGGCAGTGACCGTTGGGAATACGATCGAGAAAAATCCCCCCGACATGGAAAACAGAATGAGCATTGAATCTGGTAGCAACATACCCAAAAGCAAACAACTTGCTCCACCGATCAAGGCGATGGTCACAACTCGGTGGTACCCGATTTTCTCCACGACAACGCTGCCCATCAGTCGCCCCAACATGATCATGACAAAAAAGGCGGAAAGATAAAACGAACTCTGGTTCACTGATTGACCACGCACCTGCTGTAAATACTCCATCAACCAAGCGGCTACACCTAGCTCGACAGCAACGTACGTACTGATCAACAAGTAGTAATAACCCATCGGCGGCTGAAACCCAAAGGCTAGAATTTGGCGAAGCCTCGGTTTCGCTTGCATAGGGGATTTTCTAGAACGATGAGGATCCGAGTTGGATGGCCAAGCGAATATGACCGCCAAGCCCACGGCTAGTATCGCAGTGAAAAGAAAAATCGATTGCCAGCTCAGTTTCCAATGAATCAACCAGGCAACGTAGAGCGGCACAAGAAAGGAACCAGTTCCGTGAAATGTGGCGAGCAAATTTAGGTAGCGGCCGGGATTGTGATGATGCAATTCAAGGATGAGGCCATTCGCTCCAACTTCGATCGCTCCAAGCCCGACCCCTACACATCCCATGAGCCACACCAAGAACCAGAAAGATTCGCTCTGGCTAACTCCAATAAGGCCGAAACACAAACAGACTGCAGCAAGTAGCAATATACGCCGATTCCCAACAACATCAGAGATACCCCCCGTAAGAAACGTGGCAATAACAAAACCGATATATGCACTCAAGAAAAACGTTCCGCCTTGAGTCATGGTGAATTTCTCAGCATGCAGCAATTCGGGAAGGATCGGACCTTTGAGGTTATCGATAAAACCAAAGGCAAAAAAGGACAGAAAGCATCCGAAAGTTAACACCCATTTAGATCGTAAAGCATCGGTCATGTGCAACTATTCTTCCTTAACAAGCGTCGAAGCGATTCTGCGAGCAATTCAATCTCAGGACATCGACCTCTGCTAGAGGTCGAGACGACGAGAAACCACCATGCCGATTTTGATGACGCTGCCTCTTCGCAGCGTTTTTTGGAAGGTGGTTGCCAACTGCGCCTGCTGGCTTCTGAAAATCTGATACCATTTGACTGTAGATTCTACAACCCTGTTCCAGCCAAGTGGACCAACTCTGAAAGATGAAACTCATGAAACGAATTTACTTAACGCTCCTAACGATTTCTTTGGTTTGGGCATCCGTATCCTCGTGCCTGCGAGCTGACGACAAGACCAAACCTGTTCGAATGGGATGCGGCATCATGACCTTTGATACTGTCCCGGGATGGGGATTGCGACCTGACGGCACTTCTTCGATCGGGCCAACCCACGGAAGTGTTGTGGTCGATGGCGAAGGCCACATCTACACCAGCGCCAACCAAGGTGTGTTTGTGTTTACTCCTGAAGGCATGTTGATCCAAAGCTACACCGACAAAGACTATACCAATCTCCACGATATGGAGATTCGCAAAGAAGGTGATCGCGAGTTCATTTATGGAGCTCGCAATGTCGCAGGCGAAGGGATCAAATTCGATTGCCATTCGGGCGAGGTTGTGCTCCGTTTGCCTTTTCCGAAAGAATCTGGCTTAAATTTAGATAAATTCGTCCCTACAGCCATCACCATTGCAGAGAACGGTGACATCTACCTTTCGAACGGATACGCGAGCAACCATATCTTCCGTTTTGACAAATCCGGAAAGTATCTCTCGCACTTTGGAACCAAAGGAAATGGACTCAAAGAGTTCAATACGGCGCACGGCATGACATTGGATACGCGATACACCCCGAACCGACTGTTGATTTGCGACAGGAATCACCAACCAAAAGGGCGACTTGTTCATTACAGCTTGGAAGGTGAGTACATCGAAGAGGTCATCACTGGCCTTGGGCAACCTACGTCGGTTGCCATCTTCGGTGACTATGTTTCGGTTCCTGATTTGAAAGGCCGAGTCGTGATCCTCGATAAAACCAACACGATTATGGCTGTCCTTGGTCACAATCCAGATCCAGCCAAAGGAGGCAATTACAAGGTGCCTCAAGCGGAATGGGTCGAAGGAGTTTTCAGCGGCACTCATGGTTCCTACTGGGACAAACAGGGCAATCTGTATGTACAAGATTGGAACGTTTCCGGTCGGTTGATGAAACTGGTTCGAGTTCCCGTCGGTGGTAGCAACTGATATTCGAAAGAGATGCAATGCTAGAAGTCGTCGATCAATTCCATTCTCAAATCGGACAGATTGATCGCGCGAAGATACCTTTGATCCTCGATTCCGACAGCAGGCTTTCTATCCAGGAACAGCTTGCTGAGCTGCGAAAGCACTTTCTCTCCCGTGACGAAGAGCAATGCAACGTAGCCAAAGTATTGGAGTCGGGGGATTTCCCTGCAAACTATCGAATGGCACTGAAGTTTTGGCTCCAAGGCGAATACCAGCGGTCCCTTGACCAATTGAGTGCGCGAGCCGAGACTCGAAGATACTTTCATCGATCGGTTCAGTTCGTTGCATTGCAGGTGATGCTGATCTTCGGTGGAGTTTTCGTCGGACTTATTGCAACATGTGTGTGGCTATACCCTCGAGTCGAGGAGTTCAGTGAGCCGCATTTCAACGAACCTGGGCCAGGTCTGCGATTGCTGGGAACGCTTCGCAATACGCTTCCTATTTGGGGTATTGCTGTACCGCTGCTAGTGATATCGATGTGGTCTTGTTGGAAGCTGGGCTTGATTCGCTCTCGCAAGAAGGCGATGGCAGCCGAATTCATGTGGCTTCGAGAATTGGGTGGACTGCATGGGCCTCCAGGGCAGTTCCGAGTGTGGGCGGGACTCGCGATGGTCGCTTGCGGATTGTCTGTCCTTGCTTTCGGTGTCAGTCTGTTTTGGCCAGCCATCGAACTGTTGCTTCGTGTCTCGGAACCATCGAGGTAAGCCAAGGCATGAGCTCCAATAGATCGACTTCGGACGGGTTGGCATATCTGCCATCGGATTACAAAGCAACCATCGATCGAACTCTCGAATCGAAGTCAGAGTTGATCATATCGCTTGAAAAAGTGCTCCGCATTCCTGAAGCCGCTGCGTATGTCAAAGAGATACGGAGCTTTATCGATGCGCTGCATCGCGGAATTTCTGCGGATGACTTTCTCGAAGATGGCTTGTTGGCCATCTGGTTGCCTGCCCTTTTGGCTTTCGGTCGCATCAAGGATCGAGGTGGTTCCGACATGCGAGAGGTTGTGGAGGCCATCGTTCGATCGGAAGAGGATCGCTCCTCGCGTTCCGGTGCGTTGACGTACATGGTAACGGTGTTTTTCCTTGCGCTTGGTGTTGTCCTTTTCCTATGCTCCACTGTTATTCCCGTGTTTGCTGAGATGTTTAACCATCTTGGATTGCGGCTGCCGCTCCCGACATTAGCATTGGTCTGGTTGAGCGATCGATTAGGGCCGCGATCGATTGCTATATTTGGCGTAAGTTTGTCGACGGTATTGATGCTCTGGCTTGCGATGCGAATTGGGCGGCGTTTGTTCGTTACGTTGGATCCTGCGTCAGTCTTGCGTGGGTTTTCGTCTGGGAGCAATTCGAGTTTGATCGCGATGAGTCGATTCGTGAAAACGCTCGCAGAATTGTTGCGCATCGGAACGCCAATCGGTGATGCATTGAATGCTGCGGGCAAAGCAAGCCAGAGTGTATTGTTGGCTGGAGCTGCCATGCGATTTGCGAAAGATCTTCGAACGAAAGGCAAACCGAGCCATGTCGTAACGCCCTATTTTCCACGTTTGCTTTTCTACGGTTTAGACCCAACAGGCTGTGGCGAACCCAACATCCCCTTGCTGGACGAACTCGGGCGGATTTATTCGGAAAGAGCTCGATATCGAACGGACTGGGTAACAGGATTCATTGTGCCGGTAGCGACCATTTTCATCGGATGCTTTGTTGGTTTCGTAGCATTCGCACTGTTTTTGCCACTGATCTCTCTGATTACTTCTTTGAGTTAGGGAGGAATGGATGCTCGGACGTTTTGCAAGGGAAGTACAAGCGTTGGGAGAATCGCTTCCCCTAATCAGTTTCTTGGTTCGCCTATGTACGGTCTTCAGCGTTCGTTGGTCCCTCACCCCGTGGCTCCAGCGCGAGCATCCCACGGCCGTACAGCATTCACTCCTTCGTGTATTGGCGATTGCAGACCGGGAACATCTGGATGTGAAACAAGTGATCGAATCCCTCGCTTATGAACATTGGGGTGCGCATCGTCATCGCCTCTTGCGATTAGCGCGGTGTATCCCGGAAAGCAACGATTGGCTGGCAGCTTTAGAAATGAACCCGGGTATGGTAGGCAAACATGCACTCACCGCACTCCGCGTCGGCAAACGGTCGAATACGATGGACGCTACGTGGCAGGAACTTCTCAAGAATGAGCGACCAGTCGATGCCTCATCGCTTCGATTGACTCGCAGCAGATGGATGTATTGGCCGTTTCTCGCGATGTTGGCTGTGGTTATAGGTTTCAACATAAGAGTGCTTGAACGAGAGACATCGTTGATCAATGCTTCTTCGCACAGTTCTTTTCAAATGTTGGCTATGGCACTTGAGTTTCTAACCGATCATCTTGGTACTTTGATTGTGGTGGGGGTGATCGTGGTTGTACTTAGTGCCGTACCATCTTTACGAATGTGTATCGTGCAATGGCTGGCAATGTGTGTACCATGGCGGCGTCAGGCTCTGGAATCGAATCAGTTATTGCGGCATTTGTCGGTCTTGCACTCGGAAGAAAGACCGTTAGCAGAATCATTGAGCGTTCTCCAGGGTAACCACGTTGACGCTCGAAGCAGAAATCGACTGGCAGCGATGTTTCGAGAAACAACCGTCACTGAAAACGGCTGGCAATGTCTCTACAAGCACGGGATCATGAGTCAGGATGAGGTAAACGCTGTCGAACAAGCAGCCAATGCATCGGTTCAAAGCTGGATCCTTGGCCATCTAGCCACGAAGCGTCGAGAGTCTTTGTACTTCCGAGGCTTGATCGGAGGCATGCTGACGCAACCGGTTTTGACGCTGGTTTTTGGCGGCATGGTGCTGTGGATCTCGTTGGCGATGATGGGGTTGTTGAATGAGCTCGTTTACTCGCTTGCCGAAGTGGAGAGATAAGCCTATGCGAACGAACCATGGATTTAGCAAGGTAGAGTTACTCGTTGCCAGTTCCTTGCTCTCCGCCTTAGTTCTGATTGCAGTACCGCTAATCACGCGGTTGCAGAACGTATGGAAGAGCACTCGCATGTATCAGATTGCGACGTTAGAACTTACGAATCGAATGGATGCGTTGCGAGAACTCGAACCTGATGCGTGTGAAACAGCGATCGGATCGCTCCAGGTCTCAGAACGACTCAAAGCCTCTTTGCCAAACGCGGAACTTACCGGCGAGTTGGTTCGAACGGAGGAAGATACACGTATCATCCTGCGCATGAAACTAGATCCTGCAGTCCGGAGAGAACCGTTGATCCTCGTCGGTTGGCTTTTGTCAGCTCAGGAGTCTTCGCCATGAAACAACGACACGGTTCGACATTGCTCGAAGTGGTGATCGCCATTCCGATTTCCTTTGCACTGCTCATCGGCGCGATCGGTTTGGTTCACAAAGCGATGGTGGTTTCCAATCTTGCTAAGAATCAATCCTTGGCAAGACGAACCATTGGAAACTTAGCTCAGCAATTCAGGACCGATGTGCATGAGTCCGAAACCGCCCAATTGGAAATGGAACAGCGATCAGGCAAATTTCGATTGCTGCTGAGTCATCCCGAACGCAACACGGTGATTTACGAATCTGGCGACTCTGTCATTCGCCGAATCGCTGGGGACGCCCAGCAGGAGCAGTTTCTGATCTCTGGAAACCGAGATGCGAAAGTAGAGATTTTCGACGTGACTGGTAGAACCATCTCAAGGTCGATAAAGCGGATCCGTTTGACGATCATGCGTCCGACCGAGGGCAATCTCAAGAACGACGAATCCAATGGATTGGCGGATGCCGAGATCGAGGCGACGTTGGGAGTCTATGCATCAACGCGAACGGGAAAGGATAGCCATGAATAGGGTGCATCGCAGTCGATCGCATCGACCGAAAGCAAGATCTGGCATTATTGTATTGTGTTTGCTCGTATGTTTGAGCGTTGTCATCTCGTTGTTGATGACTTCGGTCCAAACCGCTCTGCGAAGTCGGGCGGAAGTTCGCAATCAGCTTCGACTTGTTCAAGCATCATTGCTATGCGAGGCGGGCATGCAGCGAGCAATCTCAAAGCTAAAGAAGGATAGCGACTATCGCGGGGAAACTTGGATCCCGTCGATCGAGGAGGCGTCGTTTATGAGAACCGATGTCACCATTCGAGTCTCAGGAAAGGAATTCGAAAGAACCATTGATGTCGTAGTTCAATTGAAGAGCTCCGACGCAGCATCAGATTTGATTCAACGTTCGAAATCGATCCGATTTTCGACTTCACAGAAGATAAAGGATGAAAGCAAAGATGAATAAGAACTCGCAGCATAGAATAGATTCAGAAGGAAGTGAGCACTTTTCGCAGTTTCGCCGTTTGTTGAGGCAAGCTTTTACGCTTGTCGAACTGCTAGTGGTGATTGCCATCATCGGCATTTTGGTGGGGCTATTGTTACCTGCAGTTCAAGCGGCGAGAGAAGCCGCGCGGAGAGGGCAGTGTATGAACAACATCTCACAACTCATCTTGGCGGTGCACAATCATGAGTTTAGTTATGAGCGGCTCCCGTCGGGTGTGACAGACCCGGCTGGTCCTATTCGAAATGAAGCAATCGGTCAGCACGTGAGCTGGTTGGTTCAGTTGCTTCCGTACATGGAGCAAAATCAAACGTTCAAGGGATTCAATCAGACATTGGGTACATACGCAGACGAGAACAAACGAGCGAGAAGCCAGCGGATTCCTTTTTTGTTGTGCCCGAGTAGCCCTGCGCCCCGGGTCCCCAACGTTGGCCAGACTCATTATGTTGGTTGCCATCATGATTCGGAATCTCCCATTGCAGCCGACAACAATGGAGTATTCTTTCTCAATAGTAGACTGCGTTTAGCGGAGATTGAGGATGGAACCAGCAGCACCATTTTTATCGGAGAAGTGCTTCATCCTGATGCTTTAGGTTGGGCGTCTGGGACTCGAGCATCGTTGCGGAATACAGGTTCGTTTGACGGGATGACAGCTACGATTGTGAACCCGTTGGCTACACCCTCGAACTCGATTCTCTTTGTTGGCGGGTTTGGAAGCTGGCACACAGGTGGAGCCAATTTTGCGTTTGGCGATGGCTCGGTTCGATTTATGTCCTGCAATATGGATCCAATCGTTTATACAAAGCTCGGCAGTCGTGCTGATGGACAAATGCTCGACTTGAACGAGAAAAACTCACCTTGGTAAGCTGTGGTTGAGTGTTCATTCCATCAAAAGGATCACGATTTGTTATCAATGAGAAACTCGACCAACCCGTTGGATGTACTGAACATCGCAATCACGACCCGAATCTCCCCAGTGTCAATACGAGACTTCAAGGCCGGGCTAGCGTAGATCAATTGTTTCGCCATTTGAGCGATGTGACGGCGAGCAACTCGATCTAGATAAATGAGTTGCTCCCGCTCCGACAGGGTTGGAAAAGAGAGAGCGCCGTCAACATCGATCGACAATGCGATCTGTTCTAGGACATCCTCCAGGTTTTTGCAGTCAGCTAAATCGGCTTTGTTGTCGTCGGAACGCATGTTCTGAATGGCCAGTGAGAGCAATGAACTATCTGAATGCCCAAGCACGACCACCACCTTGGCACCACCGACAGAAACTGCATATTCGACTCCCGCGATTGTCTGAGGTCCAATGACAACACCAGGAGTGCGGACAACATACGCATCACCCATCCCTAGATCGAAAATCATCTCTACCGGTGTATAGGAATCGATACCGCTGACGATCGCAGCGATCGCAGCAGATTGACGTTTGTCTACCACAGAAGACTTCAAAAGGGTACGATCCAGCGGATGCCCTTCGATGAAACGCTTGTTACCAGCCTTTAAGATTTCCAAGATTTGATCAGGCGTTAGCTTCTCGCGGGCTTCTAGAATCGAAAAATCGATAAAGTCTTCTTTGTTCGATAGTTTGTATAGCTGTCGAAAACCAACCAATTGCATCGTGATGCCGAATGCAGGTGCTGTCTTCTCCTTAAACTCTCGGATCAGGCTCAGCACGTCTGGATCAATATAGTCCGTTCGCCTCGCGTCCAAAAGCAATCGACTACCTCGCGGGGCTTCACGCAATGCAGACTCGAGAACAGCTTTGTTCAAAAAGCTAACTTGATCTCCAAGTTCAATGTGAAGCAGATCACCATCGACGTGTTTCTCGTGGATTTTCCGGACCGGACGCCTTAGGTTGCTATTGAGAATGAAGAGTAAACTGATGACCATTCCGAAACAAATGCCGACCAAGAGATCCGTCAGAACTATAGCGACCAAAGTGAAGATGAATGGCAAAAACTGATATGGCCCTTCGCTGGCCATTTGAGAAAACAATTTTGGGCTAGCGAGCTTGTAGCCTGTCATCAAGAGTATGGCTGCCAAGCAGGAGAGCGGTATCATTCTCAAAACATGAGGAATCAAGACTAGGCACGCCAGCATCAACAAACCATGAAAGATGGCAGCGAGTTTCGTTTCGGCACCCGAGTTCACATTCACTGAACTGCGAATCACGACGCTTGTAACAGGAATACCACCAATCATGCCAGCGGCCATGTTCCCGATCCCTTGGGCCAAGAGTTCACGATTGGGTGGCGAGACTCGTTGTTGTCGATCGAGTTTGTCGACGGCATCTAAGTTCAGAAGTGTTTCCAGCGATGCGACGACGGCGATCGTGATCGCGCCGATGTAGACGGACAGATTCAGGATTTGAGTGAAATCAGGCATTCGAATCAAGCTCGCAAGCTCCACGATGCTCCGTGCGCTAGGTACATCCACCAACTGTTTTGGAGTAATCATCCAACCGCGTCCGAGCGGGCTCAGCATCTGGCAGAGCAGGGCACCGAGAATAACAATCACGAGTGGTGCCGGGATGAGAGATTTTTTCAACGTTGGTATGTGATCCCATGCGTAAAGCAAAGCCAGCGAGAATACTCCGATAGAAATCGCACCCCATTGTAAACCACCTTCGAAGGATACGATTTCTCTCATGTCTCGAATGAAACTGAAGAGGATATCACCTACTTCGTGCGAATGATCGGCGTATCCAGTCGGATGTTTTTCCATATCGTTCATCGAATCGGTGCGACCGAAGGCGAGTTCCATGTCCTTTGAATACCCCAGCAGCAACGGTAGCTGTTTGAAGATCAGGATCACACCGATTGCGGCGAGAAGCCCTTTGATCACACTCGATGGAAAGAAAGCGGAGAGTGCACCAGCCCGTAATAGCCCGAAACAGACCTGCACTGCACCACCCAATACGAGCGCTAACAAAAACGTCTCATAGGTGTGCAGGTTCGCGATTTGTGCCGCAACAATGGCCGTCAAGCCAGCAGCAGGACCGGAAACGCTCGTGTGTGAGCCGCTCACCAGCCCAACGACAATGCCACCCACGATGCCAGAAATCAAGCCAGCGATTGGGTCCGCATCCGATGCAATCGCAATACCCATGCAGAGCGGAAGTGCTACGAGAAAAACGATAATGCCCGAGATGAAATCCTTTGCAATCGTCTTCGGGGTTAGCTTGAATTCACTCGCAATTTTCATGTATCGTTTTCAAAACACGAATCAAAAGGAACGCCAGGATTTGCAGCTAGCGACTTCGCCGGCGACGGGTGTGAATCGATGGTTATCCATGTCGCTTCTCAAGCAATTCTATCACTTGTTGAATCTCTGCAGGGACGGGGAGCCGCTTGCCATTCTGGGATTGGCTAAACGAACCATGCAATTGATTGCAATTTGTCTCTCGAAGAATGGTCTCTGCGTTGACGGGCCGGATGCCTCCCGCGGGCAGAATTTCGATACCGCCGATCGAATTCTGATTCCATCGTCGAAGAGTATCTAGCCCATCCATCGCGTTCGTGGGGCCACCGCTCGTGAGTATTCTTTGGTATCCGATTTGCTTCAAACGATCTAGAGCATCCCATTGCCGTTGAACACCATCAAAGACGCGATGGACAACCAGTTCCATCGGGGAACAGGCGTCCGCTATTTGCTCCAGAAAATCCCAGTGCAGCGAGTTTGTCGAGTCGCTTGCACCGACGGCCAGCCCCGCGACACCGGCGTCCATTATTTGCCGTGCCGATAATGCCATGGTTTCCAGTTCGGTAGCGGTGTATTGAAAGTCACCCGGTCTGCATCGAATGAGGACAATAATCGGCAGCTTCACATTGCGACAAACATCAGTGACCAATTCCATGGGAGGTGTTAAACCGCCGACTTCTAATAGTCGGCTAAGTTCGATGCGAGTCGCTCCGGCTGCTTCCGCTATCAACGCACCTTCCAGGCTATCGACACATACTTCTAAGTGAAACCGTTTCATCGCGAATATCCTTGGTGAAAAGTCACAAGCAGCCCTGGCAGAACACATCGGTAAGGGGCAAGAAGTCGTCCACAGGTTCTTTCCCACGGTACTTTCTTTATCGATCTTTATTGCACTCAATTCTCTTTAAAGCTAAAACAAAGGTCGATAAAGTCCCATTGCTCGCATTCGCTTTATTTTTTTGGGGTTCACTATGCTTCGTCATTGTGGTTTAAAACGTTACTGGAGTTCAAGGCGAGGTTTTACCTTGGTCGAGCTACTAGTGGTCATTGCCATTATCGGGATATTAGTCGGGCTGTTGTTGCCCGCCGTACAGGCTGCGCGCGAGGCGGCTAGACGAATGCAATGTAGCAACAACTTGAAGCAGCATGGATTGGCTCTATTGAATTACGAGTCTACCCACAGGCGTTTTCCAGCCGGCTACACCGACTATTTCAATTCCAATCCTGTGGGACGGGACGGCGGTTGGAGTTGGATGTCCGCGGTTCTACCATTCATGGAGCAGAACGCGCTTTTCCAATGGATTTCAATTGGGCGCCTTACGGTACACCAGGAACCGTTTCTGATGCTGCCGGAAGAAACAACGCTGCGGTTGCGGTGCCGCTACCCATGTTTCGTTGTCCTTCGGACATTGCACCGCCAACTCGTGCGATCAATGCAAACAACCCGGGTGGAACCGGAGCAATCGCTGTGACAAGCTACTGCGCGGTGCTGGGGCCATTCGATGGTGAACGTTGTCAAAATATCGGAGGATTGATGCAACCCGCCACACGCAATATTGGTGTTTTTGTGGTGAACGTCCAACGCAAAATTGGTGATTTGACCGATGGAACATCGAATGTTTTCATGGTAGGTGAGGTTTCCTGGCGGCCTGTTGTGAATGGAGATGGTTCGGATCGGCAATTCGTCCTTGGTAGTGTTATTACCTCCGGTGCAGTGAATTGTAATAACGGCAGTGCTGGCACAAATGGAGCATTCCTTCACTTACGGGCAACCCGCAAGAAATTGAATGGTCCGATCATTGGCGGAGACAAGCATGCAGCGTTTCATAGCTATCACTCTGGAGGGGCACAGTTCTTGTCGGGAGACGGATCTGTTCGATTCGTGAGTGAGAATATCGAACATACCAATACGAATTTTGACAATACCAATCTGAACGGTCCTTACGGGCTTTATCAACGATTGGGTGGCATGAACGACGGACAGGTCATCTCCGGCGACTTCTAGATCGATACGACAGAAAGACGAACCATGCAAAAAATTCGAAAGTGGATGATACTGAGTTTCGCGGTTGTCTCGTTCAGCATTCTGGGATGCGGCGATGGTCCTCCGCTGGGCACGGTCGAAGGAGATCTGACCGTCGATGGAAAACCAGTAGGCAAGGTTACATTGACCTTTTCTCCTACGACTCCGGGAGGTTCTGTCTCGTATGGAAAGACGGACAATAAAGGCCATTACAAACTCATGTTTACCGATACGAAAGCTGGCGCGATGCTCGGCCCTCATAAGGTGACTTTGGAGCAAGCTCGAATCTCCAAAGGCGAACTGGCCGAGATGAAAGCAGAAGGGCAAGATGTGCCCGATGAGTTCGTTCCGTTGCCGAAATCGGCGTTGAAAGATGGATTGACCGCAGAAGTGAAAAAAGGCCACAACACGATCAGCTTCGAGTTGAAGAGCAAATAGTCGCTCCGCTAACTGGAGGCGGTTGCTGTAACGAGGGAATTTTCTTAGTGTGAAGGGCTACTGTTTGGTATGCTTTGGAGTCTTGCCAAACAGTTGTTGTGCACAACGCACAGGTCCCCTCGATAGGTTTCTTTGAATGGTTTCCATCGTTTTTCTACGAAAGTTCCTTTTCGCATGGATTGCTCTTTCATTCATACTCCAGGTTTCCGAGACATCGGCCCAATCCCCTGAACAACGATACCAACTAGGTCGAAGACTAACCCGTTTCGAACAACAATGGCAACAGGCCGACAATTCGACGCGTAATCGCACGACGTCGGCGATGCAATCGGCAGTCAGCAGTTTCTTTTCCTTGCAATTGGATGTGGCGACTTCGAAACTCGATGAATCTTGGCTTATCGCGCTCGGTACAGACCGCGAGCAACTCCTAGAGCGTGTTTCCGATACCTCGTGGTTCATTCGAACCAGCCCACTGATTCAAGATTCGAAAGCAACTACCAGACGCTTCTCGTTGGAACGAGTGCCAAAGGAACAGAAAGCCGAGTTGCCAGACAGTTCTGCCCCGAAGGATGGACTGACTTTGCGAATCGAGATTCTCAACGCAGATGACAAGTCGGTTTGCAAGGAACAACGAGTTGTAGACGCTTCGCAGATGGCTTGGGAGTGGACTACGGGGCCGCTGGCCGAAGGTGACTATCGAGTCCATGCAACGCTACAACAAGCAGGAAAAGCAATCGACATCATTGCCAATCGTTTTTCTGTGATCGCGGAATCGGACACGCGACTGGCCGCCATTCGCACTCCGAAAGAGACCCCTCGTATTTCTGTTGCGGATACGAAAAGCCTGACTCGCCAAGCGATCATGAAGATGATCTCCACGGGAGACGCCAATCGGCTTGCAGAGTCAGATATGCCATTCCATACGCTACTACAAGATTACGAGTTTCTGACAGACGATAGTCACACGATCCGAGAGTTGCTGACGCAACGATTGAAGAGTTCGTATTGGTTACAACTCGGGCGGGGCAAAAGCAAACAGTATGTTCGATTTCAATCTCCCAATCCACGAACCGTTGGACCACTAGTTGTGGCATATCATGGCGCGGGTGGTAGTGAGAACATGTTCTTTGAGTCCTATGGAGCGGGTGGACTTATTGATCTATGTATGCGGAATGGTTGGTCGGTGGTGGCTCCACGTCAAACGCTGTTGGGGGCAGGAATGGAGTTGGATGAATTACTTGACGAATTGCAGGTTCATCTTCCATTTGATCCATCGCAAGTCTTTGTCGTCGGCCATTCGATGGGAGCTGCCCAAGCGATCTCGCAAGTGTCCAAGCACGCGGACCGAGTGCGGGCTGTTGCTGCGATCGGTGGCGGCGGTTCTCCAACGAAGTCAGACGCGTTGCTCAAGATACCGTTCTTCGTCGCTGCTGGTGAAAAGGACTTCGGTTTGCCAAGAGCCAAAGCACTTGCCGCTACCTTGAAAAGCTATGGAGCGAAGGCCGACTTTGAAGAAGTGAAGGATGTAGAGCACATGGTGATTGTCCAAGCGGTCTTGAGCGACATCGAACAATTCTTCAAGCAACATTCCAACTGAGTTGCAACTACGAAACTACATTTGCTAAACTAGGCGTCGTTTCTAAATGCGTAGCTACGATTCGCCAGATCGTAGTGGCCTATGGGAAATAACCACGTTCTGGCGAACGTGGCTACCCCAAGATCGATCTTTAGAAACAAAGCCCTAAAATCGATGAAGCGCGACACTTTCATTCGATTTCCTCCCTTCCACCCTCCCTCGCGCCTCGAGTTACCACATGAGAAAAGCAATGCACTTCTTTAGCAAATCCCAATCCCGATCGATGATGATGCTCGGACTCGTTGGAATTTTCAACATCACTGCCGTTCAAGCCGATCGGCCTGGCAAAGTTCAAGATGGATTGCAAGTAAGCGACTCCGACTGGCCTTGGTGGCGAGGTCCACATCGAAACGGCGAAGCAGCAAGTAACCAAACACCACCCGTCGCTTGGGACGATTCAACGAATGTTGCATGGAAGACCGCCATACCTGGGCGTGGTTATGGTTCGGTCTGCTTGCATGGCGACAAAGCTTTCTTGCTGACCTCCGACGAGTCGTCAGGATCGCAATCAGTTCTTTGCTTGGATCGACAAACGGGCAAAGTTTTATGGACAAAAGTAGTTCATGCACAGGGAGGAATGCGGAAGAACGCAAAGTCAACCTCCGCATCCAGTACACCGGCCTGCGATGGTTCGAACATCTTTGTTTGCTTTCCGAATCAAGATGGACTTTGGGTCAGCGCACTCGATCTCGCAGGCTCCATCGTATGGCAAAAGAAGATCAGTGCTTATGTCGAACACCAAGGATTTGGTTCCTCTCCGGCACTTTACCAATCGTTAGTCATCGCTGCTTCCGACAACAAAGCAGGCGGGGTCATTGTGGGGTTGGATCGCAAAACGGGTGAGACGGTCTGGCAGCACGATCGACCAAAAATGCCGAATTATCCATCACCCATTTTGATCCATGCGTTTGGGAAGGACCAGATGATCATGACCGGTTGCGACTTGGTTACGAGTCTCGATCCCATGACGGGTAAAACCAATTGGCAAACCGCTGGCGCTACAACGGAATGCGTGACCTCGACGCTTACCGATGGACAACGCATATTCACAAGTGGTGGTTATCCTCGAAATCATATGTCCGCTGTAGTTGCGGATGGTTCTTCCAAGCTCGTTTGGGAGAACGATGTTCGACTCTATGTGCCTTCCCCGCTGTTCCGTAACGGGACTTTGTATGCTGTTCTTGACGCGGGTATCGCGGCCGCTTGGGACTCGGCTACGGGCAAAGAACTCTGGAGACAGAGATTGGGTGGCACCTTTTCTTCCTCTCCAATATTGGTTGGTGAGAACATCTATGCAACCAATGAAGGTGGTGAGACCTTCATCTACAAGGCGGATCCAAAGGGATACCAACTCGTTGGGAAAAATCAACTTGGGGGCGAAGTCTTCGCAACTCCCGTCCTTTGTAACAGCAAGATCTACTATCGATGCTCCAGGGAGGTCGATGGCAAGAGGCAAGAGTTTCTTTACTGCCTCGCATCGGGCACGAAGCAGTAGCAGTTGTTCGAAATCGAAGAACGAATCAGCAAAGTCACATTAACTTGAGTGACTTTGCTTTACTGTCGGTTCTTTTGACGCAACTTGGTTTTATTTCTTATTCGCTTTTTCGCGAAGTTCTTCCGTCGCGTACTTCGGTTTGACAGAGGCTGGTGCTTTTGCGACTTCCTCTTGAAGCACTTTGACGGCAGTCTCTAATTGGCGATCGATTCCAGCCGGCATTTCACCGGGCTTTGGCCACACAACTATGTCGGGCATTGCCCCGTGAAGCTCCATGTCATCCCCAGTCTTGATGGAGAACCAACCGCGAAAGGGAGCTCGCAAAACACCAACATCATTCACTCTCGCGACTCCGGTGCTGACAACGCCACCCGCTGTTTGCACTCCAATGAGTTTGCCTCGTCCCATCGCTTTGATCGCATGGCTGAAGATCTCAGCGTTGCTATAACTGTTTTGGTTGCACAACACGACGATCGGTTTTGACCAGGTCGCATAGATCATCCGGTCATGAGGGTAGCCCTCTTTCCCTCCTCGTGGAATCGTGATCGCATGCCGCGGTTGCGTAAGGGCGGTCAGCAAATGGTCGGCTGTCGATCCACCACCGTTGTCGCGGACGTCGATGATCAACCCGCTGCGACCATAGCCAACGTTGTAAAGCTGGCGTTCAAACTCCAAGAAACTACTGTTGTCCATGGCTCGGATATGAAGGTAACCAAGCTTCCCTTCCGATTGCTTCTCCACGATTTTGCGATTGAATTCTAGCCAGTGATCGTACAGCAACGCTTGGGCGCGTGCGTAGGTGATCGGACGCATCGTGACGGTGAGTTCTTTATTCTCGTTAGCGACTTTTCGCTGTACGGAAAGGACAATATCTCGATCGACAGGTCCGTTGAGCACTTCTGTCAAATCACGTTGTGGATCTACTTTCTTTCCGTCGATTGACAAAATAATATCATCGACATGTAGTTTACTGACTTCAAGATCCGCTGGTCCCGTTGGCAAAACATCGCGAACTTTGAGCCCCGGTCCCAAATGCTTCTCATCGAACCGAACACCTAGATGCACCGTTCTCTGAAAGGATCGACCACTTGGGGCAGGATCTGCATCGGGCTCATTTTGTCCCGGAGTGAATCCCAGGTGCGAACCATTCAACTCACCCAGCATCAACTCCACAACCTCGGCAAGACCACGTTCGTCGTAGGTTTTGCTCGCAGCTTCAGAATACTTTCGGCGAATCGCATCCCAGTTCTTGCCTCCCATAGCTGGGTCGTACCATATTTCTCCCATCAATTGCCAAGCGGTATTGAAACCCTCTTTCAATCGACCGGAACGAGAGCGTTCGAGTCGGATGCTAAAACCATAGTCAACTTGTTTCTCACCACCATCGAGCTTGGTCGGTGTTCCGCTTCGCAAGCCGAGAATACCATTGGCCGCTTTCGTCCAACGCGAGTTGCTAAGGACGGTGGCGCTCATCAGTTTTGGCTGAAGTTTGTCTGGAAACTCAACGCTGTACCAACCGGATTTGCCTTCTACCGATGCCGAGAAAGCGAGCTTCTTACTGTCGGGTGAGAAAAGCAGATTGCCCTCGGAAGTGTCGGGGATACTGATGCGGCGTACTCGTTCGTGGATATTGCCGAGATCGATCTTGAAGGCGGACTTGGATTCGGCTGCAGTCTCCTTCTTTTCTTCTGCTGTTTTGTCTGCAGATTTATCGGAAGCGGATTTTTCGTCGGATGATTTCTTTGCTCCGTCCTCGCTTGAATCTGGTTTGTCTTTCTTCTCTGCCGAAGCGGGTTTGTCCGAAGACTTCCGTTTCTTCATCGCTTCGATTGCTTTTTCCAGTTTGCGATCGCGCGCGGTCTTTTCGTCGTACTCTTCTTGGAGATAGACATAATAGATGTCATTTTCTTCGGCAACACGTCGACCTGTGAACGCTAAGATCTTGCCGTCGGGCGAAAAGACGGGGTTGCTGTCGTTGTCAGGGTGTCGAGATACGTTCGTAGGTGGTTGCGATTTGTCCAATGGCATCAACCAAATTTCGCTATTGAAGTCATCATCTTGCGAGGCATAGGCAATCCAGCGGCTATCGGGAGATATCGAAAAATCCAATCCCGAGAAACTATCGACTAGAATCGTAGTTTCCTTCGACTCAAGATCCATCACCGCCAAATCGCCGCGTCCTCTTTGGAACAATAGCTTCTTCCCGTCTGGAGTGAATCGCAGATCACTTTCCGCATCAGCATTGTTTGTCATTTGGGTTTCAACAAAATCTTTCTGTTGCCACCAGAATGAATCGCGATTCTTCGGTTCGATTTTCCATACGTCCACTTGTCCCTCGATCGACCGAGTAAACCAAAGAGACTTCCCGTCCTGCGCGAAGATCAAATTCGATTCCGTGCCGTCGGTTTTCGTTGCTCGAATGGGTTCGCGAAGTTCCGTATCCATCAGATAGATATCACCACCTGCTGTGAAGGCGATGTCGAGACCATCCTCCGAGAACGCGACACTGTCGGCACGGGAAGTCGTTGATCGCAATACATCATCCCCGAGTTCGGTATCTGCAACGACAGTGATTGGAATGCGGCGCGGCGGATCTTCGGCACCGGGCATAAAGGAATAGAGGTCGAACAAATGCCGAAAGACGATGGTGGAACCGTCTCGCGAAAGAGTCGGTCGAACGATCGAGTCATCGTCAAATCCAGTAAGCATCTTTTGCTTCGGCTCTTCTCCCTCCTCTTTCGGAAAGCGGTAACGCCAGAGATCGAATCCTTTATCGTCCCCTTTCGTGAAGTAGAAACCTTTACCGCTCGGCAGCCACAGGGGCCACATGCATTCGTAAGGGTCATGGATCAACTCAGTCGTCGCGCCGGACTCGATATCGAGCATCCAAATCTGCGCAGAGCGTTCACCGAAATATCCTTTACGCCACCAACGCTCTCCTTCGCGATTGAAGAGAATTTTTTTGCCATCGTGAGACAGAGACGGATTCGTGGCCGCATCGTCTAGCAAAACTTTTTCTGCCGTTCGCTTCGTCAGGTCGATCTGCATCATACGTTGCGAACCGCGCCAGAAGTGATCGCGTTGTCCGATCGCCAAGATACTATTACCGTCAGGAAACCAATCTGCGATGGCATAACCTTCGGTGTGAAATGTCTTTTGTTCGGGGATTCCACCTTGAGCGGGCATTACATAGATTTGGTCCGAACCCGTTCGATTGCTAACGAAGGCAATCTTCGAGCCATCGGGCGAGAATCGAGGTTGCGAGTCTGAGTCCGGGTGGAACGTCAATCGCTTCGCTTCTCCACCCAGGATATCGACGGTCCAAATATCATTGGCCCATCGGAACGCAATCACTTTGCCGTCGGGTGAAAGCGACGGCGTTCCAGCCATCTGAACTGCAATTTGTTTGGAAGCCTCGTCGGCTTTTGCCTGAGAGATCAGCCGTTCAGTTCCTGCGAGGAGTGCTACGAAAACGCAAAAAGGTCGAACCAAACGTGGAAGCCAAAGCATGGGTGGGTCTCGCGGGGATCGAAGATGAATAAACTCGAGAGGGACCTCTATCTTGCTCGAATGCCCCCCTTTTTGCAAGGAACTGCCCGATCAATGCAGTCCAAAACCAACACGCCGCAGCAAGAAATCCGTTTGTAGTCCAGTTTTATCACTATAATATGCAACTCTAGTTTCGCTCATGCCTCTGCCCTTCGTTGTGTCTCACCGAGGATAACCTACCCATGAAAATGAAATGTCTCTCTGCGTTTTTGGTTCTGTGCTTTGCAGGCTTTCTCCACGCACAAGAGAAGCCGAAGCCTGTTGTTGCCCCACAAGCTCCAGACGTCGCGGCTGAAAAGTTCGGTGCGGATGGAAAGGTAAATCCTGGCTTTGCCTCATCGCATGACAAGTTTGTCAAGATTGCACAAGAGGGAACGGCGGAGTTGGTCTTTCTCGGTGATTCGATAACTGCAGGTTGGGGGCGTCAACAACCGATTTGGGATAAAGCCTTTGGAACTTACAAGCCCGCGAATTTTGGAATTGGGGGTGACAGAACGCAACATGTCCTTTGGCGAATCAAAAATGGCGAGTTGGATGTCATCAAACCGAAAGCGATCGTCCTCATGATTGGTACGAACAATTCGGCGACCGATTCGGCGGAAGGAATCTCGAAAGGCATCACTGCCATTGTTGAAACGATTCGATCGAAACAACCCCAAGCCAAATTACTATTGCTCGCTGTTTTTCCACGAGGCGAAAAACTAAGCCCCAACCCACAACGAGATAAGCTCAAAGAAGTTAACGCAACCATTGCCAAGCTAGACGATGGAAAGCATATCCACTTTCTCGATATCGGAGAAAAATTCTTGCAGCCCGACGGCAGTCTCTCGAAAGAGATCATGCCTGATTTCTTGCACCTTTCTCCAGCAGGTTACCAAATATGGGCAGATGCGATCAGCGAGAAACTTGCCGCTTTGATGAAGTAGTGATAAGCAACAGATCATGTTGTTGAACACTTGCCCGCTCCCTTCGAATAGAGCGACTATAATCTCGCGCTACCGCACGCGGTGTCGCACAGGTAACCAATTCAAATCACAGGCTAGAGGCTTGCGATCCGAACGATAACCAATACTCTCCCTAAGATCCCATGAGGAAACAACAAGTGAAAAAAATTCTGCTCATCGCATCAACTCTAGCCATGACAACTATGGCATCTCTCGCGAATAGCCAAGAGGCTACCCCGAAAGCCGCCCCATTCGGAAAAACGAAATCAGGGACAGCAGTCGAAATGTATACGCTCAGCAATGGAAAGCTAACTGCGAAGGTGATGACCTATGGAGCGACACTCGTCGAACTCCAAGCGCCCGACAAGGATGGTAAAATGGCGGACGTTGTTCTCGGTTGGGATAGCGTTGCGGGTTACGAATCTGCAGACAATCAGTACTTTGGCTGCACGACAGGTCGTGTTTGCAATCGAATCGCCAAAGGAAAATTCTCGTTGGAAGGCAAAGAGTATAAACTCGCTATCAACAACGAACCGAATCATCTTCATGGAGGTGTTGAAAAGAGTCTCGATAAAGTCGTATGGGCAGCGCGTCCATTCACGAACCGACAGGGACAAGGTGTCGAGTTTTCCTACACCAGTCCTGACGGAGAGGAAGGCTATCCTGGTAAAGTGGAGGTCAAGGTTACCTATTTGCTGCCCAATGAAGTTTCAAACTTGAGACTGAACTACACAGCGACCACAGATAAAGCGACGCCCATCAATCTCACCAACCATTCGTACTTCAATTTGGCAGGCGCGGGAAGCCCGACAATCTTGAAACATCGATTGAGGATCCTCGCTGACAACTACACTCCCGCTGATGACACACTGATCCCAACAGGCGAAATCAAATCAGTCGAAGGAACCGTGCTGGATCTTCGCAAGCCGACGGAAATCGGCGCAGGGATCGCGGATCTCGTGAAGACCGCAGCGCTCGGCTACGACCATAACTACGTGCTCAATCCACCTGAAGCAGGTCGAGAAATGCGACTTGCAGCAGTCCTCTCTGATCCATCCTCTGGTCGGCAAATGCGAGTGATGACATCGCAACCCGGTATTCAGTTTTATTCAGGAAACTTCTTGAAGGGACAGGTTGGCAAGGGTGGAAAAACCTATGCACACCAAAGCGCTTGCTGTTTGGAAACGCAGCACTTTCCAGACTCCGTCAATCAAAGCAAATTTCCATCGACGATTTTGAAGCCGGGCGATACATTCAATTCGCAAACCATCTACCAATTCGGTTTGATTCCTGATGCTTCCAAAAACAAGTAGAAATCTGAGAAAGAACGAGATGAGCTTACCGATCGAAATCGATGTTCAGTCTGTCCAATCGTTGCTAAAGGGTGGCGAGATTGCGCTCATCGATTGTCGTGAACAATCCGAGTGGGAAACCGCTCGGATCGAGGGAGCTGTGTTGATACCCATGAGCCAATGGATGCAATCTGTCGACCAGCTTTCCGCATTTGAAGGTAAACGCGTGGTTGTTCATTGCCATCACGGGGGACGAAGTCTGCGAGTCACCAACTGGCTTCGTCAAAATGGATTCCCCGACGCGCAAAACATGACCGGTGGCATCGACGAATGGTCCCATGTCGTCGACTCACAGGTCCCTCGTTATTGATTCGCCATCCGTCTATCGCAGTTATCAACTCTTCAATAACTTCCGTTTCCGGATAATCGTTTCAACTGGAATGTTGTACTTCTTGGCCATCGCTTCGTCCGTGAGTTTCTGGAGATCTTTTAAAAGAGGTTCCGTCCAGGCAACTGTAGGTCTACGAACACCAAAACCATTGATTCCCAGCTTAGATCGCCGATCGCGAATTCGTTGTGGCTTAATTCCAAACTCCTTCGCAAGTTCTGGATCGGATTTCTTTCCTAGTTTTTTGTCCCAGGCTGGATTCCAAGGTTTCACATTCGTAACCACGGACGGTGGTATACCTAGCTCGGCCCGCTTGTCTCGAATAATGCGCCGAGCTCGTTTGAATTTTCTAGAAAACTGGACATCGTTGATCTTGCCGAGGTACTTGAGTTCTTCTTTCGACCATGGACGACGAGGTGTCTGCAATGTTCCTGATAGAGCGATGCGGCGTTTTTTGCGTTGGGTTGCTACGGACGTGGCATTCACGCCGATACGTCGTGCAATCTCAGCATCCGAAAGCTTTCCCAGCCAAGATAGCTGGGTTTTTGTCCAAACATGTTTTTCTAAATGAGTACTGTCGCGGAACGGTTTGATCTGCAACGATGCTCGTTTCTTAGCAACGCCCTTCGGCGACATGCCGATTAACTCAGCTAGTTTTGGATCCGACATCGTCCCAAGCTTCTTCAGATTCTCGGGGGTCCATGCTGAGACAAATACGGTAGTCTTTTTAGGAGCTTTGCTAGCGGTTTTATTTTCAGTCTTTTTTTTCATCTCTCAGTCTACCTCTCACTAATTTTGTTGCATCTCAGAGACCAACCAATTCCAACAGCTTCAAAGCGTTTGTCGTCGGTGTAACTCCTGATCGCATAATATAGTCAAATCGCATGATCTGCTTGCCATCAACCATTTCAAAGTGCTCTCGAAAGTGAACAATTTGAGCATGAACTTGCATTTTGTCATTAGATGCCAACTCCAAGTCATGCGTGCTCGCAAGTACGATGCAGCCAAGATCAACAAGTCGCCTTAATACAGAATCTACTGCGATCTGCCGTTCTCTCGAATTGGTACCTTGAAGGATTTCATCCAACAGGATAATCATCCGTTTCCCATCCGGCTTGCTTTCCGCGATCGCTTGATCTACGACAGATCGAAGCCTCTTTAGTTCGGCCATGAAAAAGGAAACACCGTCCTGGAGCGAGTCTTGAACACGAATACTAGAAGCGATGTCAAAAGATTCGCCTACCCACGAGTTCGCGCACACCGGCGACCCCAATCGGGCTAAAACCGAATTCACTCCTACAGACCGCAGTAGAGTCGATTTGCCTGCCATGTTGCTGCCCGTTACCAACAGCAAACGCCGCTTTTCGTCTATCGCGAGGTTGTTGGGCACACGCTGCCTGTCCTTGAGTAGCGGATGCGCCATGCCATCGGTGGATAGCAATGCGCCTCGCTCCAAGATCTTTGGATATACCCACGTCGGGTGTTCGTCTGCGATCGCCGAAGCGGACGTAATGGCATCCAGCATTCCCAGCGAATCAATCCACGAGCGCGCATGTTTGCCAAACGTGCGTTTCCACTTTTCAAGACCGCTCAGAATTCGAATGTCCCAAAGTGTCGTAAATTGAAGGAACAAATAGGGCAGGAAGAAGAGTGGGCTCCGTTGAAATCCTGCAAGAACCATCCACCCTTGCAGCTTGCCAATTGCAGCATCCGCATCGCTCTCTCTATCAAAAAGTGCGTGATGAATGCGGCTGTTGAACGCGGAAGCGTGTGGCATTTCACGTGCGGTCTGAATCCAGGTTCGCAATATCTGAAGCTCGCAGTTCGCTGCCCCAATCCGATGAAACAAATCATGGATTGGGCCGATGATAAACAGCGATAAGAGAAAGTTAAACGCTAGCCCTGCAAGCAAACAACCTAGGCAGATCATCTGAATCAGATTGTTCTCACCCGTCAAGGCAATCGATAGCCCGATAAGTCCTCCCCAAAACAGTAAGGGCCCGATCCATGTGAACGGTAGCAGCCACCTTTTTGTTGCAAAGTGATCGTCGGATTCAACCCACAATACGATTGCTTCTGGAGAGGTTCTCTGGTCTCGAAGTCCGCATGCTACCTCGAAGAAACGCATACGCCATGCGCGATGGGGTTGCAACTCTTGAACTGCCTCTTGCCTGTCCAAAATCGTAACAGGAGAAGCCCACGATGTAATCCAACGGGAAATCGTCCGTGCCCCCGTCGTTGTCATCGCTAATGAGCACCAACGAAATAAACTACGGTCACCAAAGATATCCAGATCCTTGGTCCACTCCGTAGCAAACGACTTGCATTCTTCCTCGGCTGCTATCCGCGGAAGCCGATCCCATTGGCGGTGAACACGATCCACCAAACGTTGAAATCCAAACCTATGGGACTGCCTCTGTTCCAGTCGCGATTGAATGATCTCATACCAAGTCGCAAAACCGAGAAAAATCACGATCATCGCGATCCCCAGTTGCCAAGTCCAGCTGCCGACAGACGGCTCCGCAATCCCAAACACAATCAAAGCCAAGCCAGATAAGGCAGTGACTACTCGAATCGTCACAAGCATCTTGGAAAGTGATTTGTCTTTTTCGATTTCCGCTTCAAGCTCACGAATGCGATGCTCATAAGAATCGACAGCCTTGATGGAACTATCGCTGGAAGCAGAATTGGAAAATGTCATCAATCGAACATCCAGTCAAGTTGTTGTCAGATAGTGTTGCGATGGGCTTGGCAGATGGAAGCAACCATTGTCAGATCGTTGGCGAGTTGAGCCAATAATGATTCTTTCGATTCAAACTTCCGAACGTCTCGAACTCGATCGAGTATCTCCAGTTCGAGGACCGTATCGTACAGATCGCCATGAAAGCCGAGCAAGTGAGCCTCTACCTTCAGTGCGTTTTCACCAAAGGTTGGATTGGGACCGATGTTCAGTGCCACATGCGTGCCAACAGTTGCGGACTTCGCGGGATAGCCATCAGGCGTGATTACGCCCTTTACCCTCGCAGCATACACACCAACACTTGGAACGAGCACTGGGATGGAATCGAGATTGGCTGTCGGGAAACCAAGCGTCCGCCCACGCTGTGCTCCACCAACTACTTTTCCTGCGATGCGATAAGGCTGTAACAAATATCGATTGGCATCCGCTATTTGCCCAGCCTCAATCCACTGCCGAATTCGAGTACTGGAAACCCACTGCCCATCACTTTGAGCCGTAGTCGCGATCTTCAATTCCATTCCATGCTTTTCGCATAGCGAAGCAAGCAGTTGGATATCCCCTACTCTTCCTTTTCCAAAGCGAAAGTTCTCTCCCTCGACAATCCCTTGAGCGTGTAACTCACCTCGAACGACTCGTTCAAAAAAATCAACAGCCGTTAGCTGCAATAGCTCGGTGGTCGTCGGAATAACAATAACGTGATCCGCTCCAGCTTTCGCCAATAGCTCCTTTTTCCAAGCGACCGTGGTTAATGGCTTGGGAGCCAACTCGGGTCGAAGCAGCCTCGCAGGAGGAGGATCAAACGTAACAATAGAAGCTGGCCCATTGATCTTTTTCGCAACCTGAAGGAGAGAGTCGATGATGTTGCAATGACCACGATGCACACCGTCAAAATTGCCAATCGCGATAGCACCGCCCATCGCGTTTGGTGAATGATCGAAACCTAGATATGCACCCGACATAGTTTCGAATCAAACAGAAGTATTAAGCTCGTACGTCCGCGCATCGCCTTTGCCTGCGAGATGGTTCGATTGAGCAATGCTATAAAGTTTTTGACCCACCGGCGTTGGGTAACTGCCGGTAATGCACGCTTGACAAAGATGCGACTTAGGCAAATCGATAGCGCGAGCGATCGATTCCACCGGCAAATACCGAAGCGAATCGCACCCGAGCAGTTCAGCCATTCGATCCTGCCCCTCGTCTGTCAACACTCCATTCTCAAGGAACTTTGGTGCAAAAAGCTCGTCGATTGTCGACATGTCGATCCCATAAAAACATGGGGCGATGATCGGTGGGCAAGCGACACGCACGTGAATCTCTTTGGCCCCGCCTAGTTCCCGAATTCGGTGCAGCAACACCTTCATGGTGGTCGAGCGGACGATCGAATCTTCTACGAGAATCACTCGTTTGCCATCGAGCACTTCTCGCAATGGAGTGTACTTGCTGGAGGCCTTGGCTTTGCGTGCTCTGCCACCTTCGATAAATGTTCTACCGCTGTATCGATTTCGAATCAGCCCCTCGCGACTTGGAATTCGCATTCGATAGGCCATCGCATCGGCTGCTGCTTTGCTAGTATCGGGAACCGGAACAACGATCGTGTCATTGTCCAACGTGATCTGATTGCGAGACAACTCTAGCCGTGCAAGCTCTTCTCCAAGCCTCGTACGAGAAAGATACACACTTCGATCGTCGAGCGTGCTCGCCACGTTAGCAAAATAGATCCACTCAAAGAAGCAGTGAGCTGGCGGTGAGGCCTTGCAAAACTCTTCCAACTTGATTCCTTCGGGCGAAACCAATATCGCATGGCCAGGAGGAACAGATTTGATCGACTCGCGGTCGAACCCAAGATTGAGCAGTGCAACACTTTCACTCGCAGCAGCGAACAACGAACCATCGACAGCGTAACAAAGTGGTTTGATCCCGAGTGGATCACGCGCCAAGAGCATCTCGCCCTTTGCATTGAGCAACGCGAGTGAGTAGGCGCCGTCGAAATTCTTAGCCGCAGCCGCAAATACATCAATCAGCGATCGATTCGGCGACGAAGTAAGCTCACGTCCAATCTCATGCATAATGATTTCGGTATCCGTGTCCCGAGCCAAATGATGCTCTCCCTCCGCCATCAAGCGATCGCGAAGCTCGTTGTAGTTCGCGAGTTGACCATTGAAGCAAAAGCTAAACCATTTGTTCTTGTGAATGTGCTGCCGCTCGAACGGCTGTGCGTAAGACTTGTCGTCCTGGCCGCAGGTCGCATACCGAACGTGCCCAATCGCGGCACGCCCAACGTAAGCTTCCATAATCGCTTCGCTTTTGCCACGATGCGAAAGCCGAAATACTTCGGCCACCGTCCCGATGTCCTTCATCGTATCCAAGATGAGCGGCCGATCGGGATTATACGTTGTCATGCCGGCCGCCAATTGTCCACGATTTTGAATATCTTGGAGCATCCTCGGCAATAGATAAGAAACCGCATTCCGTCCTAAATCAGGACTCAACCGGCTTTCCTCTCCATAGGGCAAGTGATAAATGGCCGCAACACCGCATTCATGGTGCAGTTCGCTCATGTGTTCGTATCTACCCTAGGAGTGCGGGGATTTCGAGCAAATTCAGAATCCTGTCTCTGGCTTCACGATTGACCCCAGAACTAGCGATATCGTAGACGACTCTCTCCCATTTGTCGACGAGCAAACCCAGCCAAAGTTCCCACACACAACCACGCGTTTTGATGCTGGCGAACGCAAGGAAAGTCAGGTAAGTGGAACGATCGACGCGAGAATAGGGCAAAACCCTGAAAATCTCAGGATTCAAGTGGGTGAACTCGCATTCCGGAGCTGTATCCAAGATCTTGAGGGTCTGCCCAGGCATACATTCTGGGTGCATGGCACGCGCGGCGGCATGTGGCACGCGCGGCGGCATGGTGACAGCGGTGGAGCTCATTGTCCTTGCATTACTGCATTAAAGAACGGGACCCTTCATTGGAGCCAGGAAATAGGCGACGCAATGACCGCGTTGACACTTGGATCCTGATCGAGAGAGTCGGGTTGATCAGCAAAGTTGTTCGACCCCAAAATCGATGACTCATTTTGAAAATGGAAATCTGCTCAATCGGTATCGCCAAGGGGGGATGGCAATGCCTGAATGGCCAATGGGTACTCAGAAAAAAACGGGAATCGTTCGAACCAATGAAACAGGAGCGACTATGCAGCACGCTGCCGACTTTCACCGATTGAAACCGAAGTGTTCTGCGAGGCTGCTGATCACAACTAGGGAAGCGAACCGCCAATAAACTCCATCCACTCCATTCAGCCAGTAGCCACAAAATTGGCTTGATCAATTGGCAGAAAACCAAAACAACGGCACCCGCCATTAGGCCTGTCGGCTGGGTTGTTTTTCACTCGGGGTTGCGTTTTATGTCGTCTCGACGATAATTGTTCGGACAACTATCTGGCGATTAACGCGATTTATGTGCATTTTGAACCGAAGAAGGGCCCTCCGATTTCTCGGAGGACAGTTTACGAGCGATGAAGAATATTGAATTGGCTGTCCATTTCTTTGCTCAGATCGCCGTTATTCTCGTGGCATGTCGCATCGTGGGAATGATTGCCAAGCGGTTTGGGCAACCGCAGGTTGTGGCCGAAATGCTGACAGGCGTTTTGCTCGGTCCATCCTTTTTCGGTTTGTTTTGGCCCGAGTGGCAACAGCGGGTTTTTCCTTGGGACCCTACGCAAAAGACACGGGACACTCAAAGCTACCTCTTCCCTGCATCTCAACTCGGATTGGCTCTCTACATGTTCATCGTTGGAATGGAATTCCGGATGGACATTATTCGCAAACAACTGAAATGCTCCATTGCAGTTTCCTTGGCAGGAATGGTGACACCTTTCGTTCTAGGTGCTGGACTCGCTTGGTATCTCAAGACTAACAGCAATCTATTCCCAGAACGAACATCAATAACCGAGGCGATGCTCTTTCTTGGCGCATCGTTATGCATTACCGCTTTCCCAATGCTGGCTAGGATCATCCACTTCAAGGGACTCGCCGGAACAACGATGGGAACGGTAGCCATCGGTGCAGGGGCTATCGACGATGCAGCCGCTTGGTGTCTTCTCGCTCTCGTGCTGGCTAGCTTCGATCAAAACATGGCGATCGCCGCCACCAATATTGGTGGCGGCGCGATTTATGTCGCCGTTGTCTTGGGATTGCTTCGCCCAGTCTTGTCACGCCTCGAGCATTTGTTTTTGAAGGACGAGAAACTGACGGAAGCGGGACTTGTTGTTGGTATTGCTTTGATGTCCCTGGGTGCTTGGTTCACGGACTTGATCGGTCTGCATGCGGTGTTCGGGGCATTCGTGATGGGTGCTGCTATCCCACGTCCATTCATGGCACGACAATTGATCGAGCGCATTCAACCCTTGGCCGTTGCTTTATTGCTGCCTCTCTTTTTCACCTATTCTGGTCTGAATACCAAAATCGGTTTGCTCAACAGCGTTGAACTTTGGCAATACTGCGTTTTGGCCATGCTCGCTGCTGTACTAGGCAAAGGGGTGGCGTGTTGGCTAGCAGCGCTGGCTACAGGGCTGCCGAATCGTGAAGCCATGGGCATCGGGACCCTAATGAACGCTAGAGGATTGATGGAATTGATCATCATCAATATCGGCCTGCAACGAGGACTGATCACCGAAGAACTGTTCGCAATCTTGGTGATTATGGCAGTTGTAACCACGCTAATGGCCTCCCCGCTGTTCGAATGGCTGGTTGGCTCCGAGAAGAATAGTACAGTCGGAACCACCGCACCTTCCAACCCTTAGTTGTGGCAAACCCTTAGATTGTTGGCAAACCCTGAGATTGTGGTGTGCCTCTAGACTGTGGTACCATGAAGCGGTGAACCGCTCCTAACTCTCCGAGGAATCATCATGGGCCATCCGAATCGACGTAGGTTTGTTTCCCACATCTCGACCGCTTCCACGATGGCAGCCCTGGCTGGTCCAAACGGATGGTTGCGATCAGCCGGAGCGAATGAGCTACAGCTTCCGACGGGCTCGGTCCGCTTCAGCGATGATGTCGAGCCACTCGTTCGTTGGCTTGAGACGACACCCAAGGAAAAAGTCGTTGCTGGTTTTGTGGAGAAGATACAAAGCGGCATTCCTTACTATCGATTGTTAGCATCCGTCTTTCTGGCTGGCATCCGAAACGTTCAACCACGGCCGAGTGTAGGATTCAAATTCCATACCGTTTTGGTAGTACATGCCGCCCATCAAGCGAGCTTGGCCGCAAGCAATCGGGACCGTTGGCTTCCGCTCCTTTGGGCTGCGGACTATTTCAAACGCGCGCAGGATGATGATGCCAAACAAGGCGACTGGACGATGCAGTCTCCTGCAAACATTGAGAAGCAGAGCTCAGCATCGGCATTGCGTGGATTGACGGAAGCCTTCGAACGATGGGATGTTGAAGCGGCGGATCGCTGCGCTGTGGCCGCAGCAAGACATTGTTCGCATGGACAACTGTTGGAGTTATTTGCCAAGTACGGTTGTCGAGATTTTCGGGACATTGGCCATAAAGCCATTTACGTCGCGGGGGCATTTCGCCTTCTCGATACGATTGGCCGTGAACATACTGAGCCGATTATTCGATCGCTTGCCTACGCATTGCTCAACCATGGTACGGGAGCGAATCCCTCCGGTCGGGATCTTGCTCCGGATCGTCCTGGCAAAGAAAACTGGGAACGATCTGAAAAACAGTCTGACGCATGGATGACTAGTGATGTGAACGGCACGCATACACAGGCTGTGCTAGATAGTTTGCGAGAAGATTCTGAGAGCTCAATTTGCAATTCCGTCCATCAGCGAATGCAACGCGATACGAACTGGCAGTCCGTTTACGATGCATTGTTCGTCGCATCTAGCGAATTGGTACTTCGTCAAAATGGCATTGTTCCATTGCATGCAGTCACGAGTACGAATGCGATTCACTACTTATTTCGAACCGTCAAAGACGAACGATTGCAATGGTGGTTATTGCTTCAGAATTGTGCTTTCGTAAGTCTATTACGCGATGCGGCCAAAGACCGTGACAAAATGCGTGACATCAAGATCGACACTCTGGCTAGCAACACCGACGTGCCAATGCCCGTTGAGCTCGGAGCGGTTTTCCAAAACCTTGGACGCGATCGAGACTTGGCATCCCGGCAAGTTTACACTTACCTTCAGCAGTCAAAATCACCCGGTGATCTTTTCGCTTCCGCTCGCAACCATGTCTTCTCAAAAGGCAACGATTCGCACGACTACAAATTCTCGTCGGCAATTTTGGAAGACTACACCAATGTGAGTCCCGCGTGGCGCAATCTCTATCTGTCGGGATGTGCACAAATGTTGCACGGCGACTCGGCTCCTGACACCAAATTCTTCCAGCGAGTACGAGAACTGCTATAGCAATTGCTGGTTCATTGCCTGTTGGCCGAGCTCCCGCATAAAGCCATTGATTCTTTATGGACTATTCGCGTCGAATTGTCGTGATCTTCATGAGAACGCATTGGCGGATGGCTAAAACTAGCGATCAAAATTCCGAATCAATGGAGCGAAGGGGACGGTTTGCACATGTCAAAATCAGTTCGTGCGAGAATGGGCTTTACGCTGGTAGAGCTCTTGGTGGTGATTGCGATCATTGGAATCTTAGTCGGACTCTTGCTACCCGCTGTTCAAGCTGCTCGCGAAGCAGCTCGACGCATTCAATGCGCCAATAACATGAAACAGTTGGGGCTTGCATTGCACCTCTACCATGATGCTTTCAATCAATTTCCACACGGTCGTGGTGGCACTGGACATCCTGATGGTGGAGTGATTCGTCCTCTTGCGGATAACGTGAACCGCGCAAGTGGATTCATTGGGATGCTACCTTTTATCGAGCAGGGCGCGCTGTACGCTCAGATTTCATCGCCGCAAAGCTTCGGCACGTATAATTACAGTGCATTTGGCCCTCGACCGTTTGGCAGGAACTCTGGTGCTGGGGCAGGCGAAAAGGATTACCTTCCGTTCATGCAAGACATTACTGTCTTTAAGTGTCCTTCGTCCCAAGAGATCACAACCAACAAGATGGGTGGTCGGACCAATTATGCTTTTTGTTGGGGCGATAACAACCGCCGCATTACAGGATCGGAAACTGTTTCCGCTCGGGTAAGCGTTCGAGTCGATGTTCGGGGACTATTCGGTTTTCAAAACAACAGAAGGATTCGAGATGTGACCGATGGAACATCAAATACTATCGCGTTTGGGGAAATTGCAACGTCGGACGATCCGAATTCAGTTCGTGGTGGCGTAGCTTTGTCACGCGGTACCGATCCTGCATACAACCTAAATCCGACTTGCCTGTTGGAAAAGAATCTGACAAATCCGAACCTATTGACTGCTGGTACAAACGTGAATCTTCGCGGAAATGGCTGGGCCAATGGAGTTACAGCGTATACAGGTATGGCCACCATTTTGCCTCCGAATTCTCCACACTGCTTGCAGAGCAGCAATGACCACTCGGATGGCCAAGCGCCTGCCAGCAGTTGGCACACCGGAGGTATTCAAGTAGGACTGGCAGACGGGTCGGTCCGTTTCATAAGTGCAACGGTTGATACGGGAAATCTATCGGCACGGGACGTGCGAACCGGCCCCAGTCCATTCGGTATTTGGGGTGCTCTGGGATCCATGCAGGGTGGAGAAGTCGCTTCGATTGAGTTTTGAAAAGCGAACGGAACAGAAATCTTCGAATGGCAACTAAGGAACATTCATGAACTATCAATGCATCCAGTATTTTTGGCTCTCGGTTACGGGATTGATGCTAGTCGCAACTGGATGCGGCAATGGGTCGGTCGATGGACGTCCAACTCCCGTCTCTGTTTCAGGAACCGTCTACTACAAGAAGCAGCCCAGCGTGGGAGCGAAGGTGATGTTCGCACCCCAAGGGCACCAGTATGCTGCAGTCGGACAAACAGATAGCGTTGGGCGTTTTCATTTGCAGACATTTGAACCTATGGATGGTGCCGTTCCCGGCGAGTTCAAGATAGCAGTCACAAAGTTCGAAGTCATTGACCTACCGAATGGCGGAATCAAGGAGAATTTTTTCTTGCCAGGGAAGTACCGAGACCCAAGCACGAGCGGTCTGACAGCCGTTGTACCAGCCGAGGGTACCAAGGATATCCGACTTGAGTTGGCCGATTAAGATTCCATTTTTCTGAGGGAAATCGAAGATGTACACAATGCGAAGCCTCGCCGGGATCGTATGCGGATTGGCATTGATTCTGATTCCGCACAAATCGCTTGCGGAGGAAAAGCTGGGGCCTGCTCCAGATGGCTCATTCAGTATCGTGCTGATACCTGACACTCAAGCCTATAAAGGTGCAGGAACGAAATCCCAACCCGACAGTGTCGAGCAAATCACCAACAAAATTTTTGAAGCTCACACAGATTGGATCGTATCCAACCTGGATCGACAAAAAATCGCGTTCGTAAGCCACGTGGGAGATATCGTCGACAAGAATGTTGACGAACAATGGAAAGTTGCTCAATCCTGCATGAACAAGCTGCACGGAAAAGTTCCCTACGGAATATCGGTTGGCAATCACGACATGACTTCCAACGGCGATGCATCTTTATTTCAAGCGTATTTCCCACAAAGCAGATTTGAGAAGTTTGAATGGTATGCCGGTTCCTTTGGAGGGTCTCCGATGGGCGAGCATATCTCAGGGAACAACGCGAACAGCTACCAACTCTTCTCTGCAGGTGGTATCGATTTCATCTTCTTGCATTTAGAATGTAATGCACCCGACGACGTGCTCCATTGGGCTAACGAACTACTGGTTCGCTATTCTAATCGCAAGGCCTTGATCACGAGCCACATGGGCTGGGGGCCTCGCGTCGCTCCAAAAGTTGCGGACGAGTTCATGACAGGCGAAAAAGGTAGGATGACTTGGCTCAAGATTCATGGAGCTCGTGGAAATACACCCCAACAAATGTGGGACAAATGCTATCGGCAACACGCAAATCTGGTCGCTGTTTTCTCTGGAGATCAGAGCCGAACACAAGCTTACAAAGCTGCAACGGTTGGCGACCATGGCAACATCGTTCATGAACTCTTGCAGGACTATGGCAGTGGCTGGCTAAGGATGTATCGTTTCTCACCTCTCCCCAATCGAGTTCGGGTCGAAGCGATCACCTTTGATCCGGTGACTGAAGCTTTATGCGACGGTGTAAAACTGGTGCCAGCACGGAACGAACACCAATTCGAGTTTGAATTTTCGCTCCAGAGATAACTGCTGTCGAACCACAAACATTCCGATTCATTGCTCCGATTTAGCGAGACAATTGCTCCGATTTGGCGAGACAGTTTTTAGCAAGAAATTGGACTATGGATGGATGGTGCTTTTGCTATGCAATGTAGCCAAACTCTTGAACCGTCAGTCTGGGTAGGAATTTGGAAGATCGCATTTTGCCAATGAGAAATGGCTAGCGTTCCGAACCCGTTTTGTACTATCCTAGCTTCTGGCAATGGAACCATGAACGACGAAGCATCATCGGATAACAGCGGAGCGGATGGGAATGCAGGCATTGGTAAAGGCAAAACGAGGCGTTGGACTAGTACTTCAAGAGGTTCCCAAGCCCACGATCGGGATCAACGATTGCTTGATTCGCGTCTTCAAGACTGGAATCTGTGGAACCGATTTACATATCTACAATGATGACGCTTGGGCACAGAAGACCATTCCGGTTCCCATGGTGGTTGGACATGAATTTGTCGGCGAGATCGTCGAGGTTGGTTCGAATGTCACCGACTTTTTCCCTGGTGAGATCGTTTCAGGCGAAGGCCATGTGGTTTGTGGCCGATGTCGAAATTGCTTGGCAGGTCGGCGCCATCTTTGCAAAGATACTTCAGGCGTCGGGGTCAATCGAACCGGTGCTTTCGCCGAGTATATCTCGCTTCCCATGACCAATATCTGGCACCATCGCCAAGATATCGACCATGACATCGCCTCGATTTTTGACCCGCTCGGAAACGCAGTCCATACAGCACTCAATTTTGATTGCCATCTGGAAGATGTTTTGATCACCGGAGCGGGGCCGATTGGTTTGATGGCCACGGCAGTGGTCCGCCATGCGGGTGCTCGCCACATCGTCGTTTCGGACTTGAACCCTTATCGATTGGATTTGGCCAGGAAAATGGGTGCCACGCTAGCCATCGATCCACGCGAAGTGAGTGTCGCGGCCGCCCAAAAAGAACTGGGAATGAAAGAAGGCTTCGATGTTGGGCTCGAAATGTCTGGTTCGCCAGCAGCCCTGCGATCGATGCTAGAGAATATGTGTCACGGCGGAAAAATTGCCATGCTCGGGATTCCATCCGAACCTATCGCGATCGATTGGAATCTAGTTGTTTTTAACATGCTGACCATTCGCGGGATCTACGGGCGTGAAATGTACGAAACCTGGTACAAAATGAGCGTTCTCTTGGAAAGTGGGTTGGATATTTCGCAGGTCATCACGCACCGATTCGATTTCCGGGATTTTGAAAAAGGATTCGATGCCATGAATTCGGGGATGTGCGGGAAAGTCGTTTTGGATTGGACAACCGCTTAGCAATCCACGTTGTCCTTGATTTGAGAATCCCCCAATTCAAACCTGCGCAAACCAGCGATTTATGGAATTCGCAAGCTGGGATACAATTCCACCCCGCTCTGACGTTCATTTGATGGAAAGTACTTTGGCTCATGACGCTCCCTAACCTATTAGTTACAGCAGCTTTGCCCTACGCGAATGGCCACATACACCTAGGCCATCTCGTTGAATACATTCAAACCGATATATGGGTTCGCTTTCAACGCCTCATGGGTCGGCGATGCATCTTCATTTGCGCCGACGATACGCATGGAACCGCGATCATGATCCGCGCTAGGCAAGAGGGGCGATCCGAAGTCGAAGTCATCGCCGATATGCAATCAGCCCACGAACGGGACTTCGCGGGCTTTGGTATCTCCTTTGATCATTACGGTAGTACGAATTCGCCCGAGAACCTCGAGCTCTGTTCTCAAATTTGGAGTTCACTTCGCCAAGCAGGATTGGTCGTCGAAGATGATGTCGAACAACTCTTCGACCCAGTTGCGGGTACGTTCTTGGCCGATCGTTTCGTCAAGGGAACTTGCCCGTCCTGCAAGACAGTCGATCAATACGGCGACAACTGCAGCAAGTGCGGTGCCACCTACTCCCCTACCGAGCTCATCAACCCCACGAGCACTCTCAGTGGCGCGACACCCGTAAAGAAGACGGCCAAGCATTTGTTTGTACGTCTGGAAGCCTTGCATGAATTCCTTGATAGCTGGACGCAATCGGGTGAACACCTGCAATCGGAAATCGCTAACTATCTCAAAGGGCATTTCCTTGGCAATCCGCTGCGTGATTGGGATGTTTCGCGGCCTGCGCCCTACTTCGGTTTTGAGATTCCAGACAGTCCAGGAAACTATTGGTATGTTTGGTTTGATGCACCCATCGGCTATATCGCTTCCACTTGGCAATGGTGCAAAAAGAATCAGGAATCACTTTCGGATTGGTGGCAAAGCGACAATACTGAGATCCACCACTTTATCGGAAAAGACATCACGTATTTTCATACGTTGTTTTGGCCAGGTGTTCTCAAGTCGGCTGGCTTTTCACTTCCCAAGTTTGTGCATATCCACGGGTTCCTTACCGTCGATGGCGAGAAAATGGCAAAGTCCAAGGGGACGCAAGTTCAAGCAGCAACCTATCTGAAGCATTTGGATCCTCAATTCCTTCGCTACTTCTATGCATCTAAGCTCGGCCCGCGGCTCGACGACATCGATTTGAATTTGACCGAGTTCGCCAACAAAGTGAACTCCGATCTTGTCGGTAAGGTTGTGAACTTAGCAAGTCGAACGGCGCGATTCATCGAAACGGTAGGGCTGGCGCCGGAGTACCCTCACGACGGTGGATTGTTTGCATCCGCAGCGGCTGCAGGCGATAAGATTGCGCAAGCGTACGAGCAACTTGATTATTCCCGAGCGATGCGAATGATCATGGAGATTGCAGATCAAGCCAATGCATTCGTTGAAAACACTGCACCTTGGACATTGAAGAAAGATCCGACCCAACAAGTCCGATTGCAAGAAGTATGCACGATCGTTCTCAACCTGTTCCGACAGTTGTGTGTTTACTTAGCACCTGTGTTGCCAAAGTTAGCGGATCAATGCGGACAGTTGTTGCAATCTCCAATTCAACATTGGAACGATAGCCAAACTCCGCTCGTGAACTCGCCTATTTCGAAATTCGAACACTTACTACAACGCCTACTCCCAGAGAAAGTCCAAGCCATGATTGACGAAAGCAAAGTGGAATCCACACCTGTCGAATCTGCCACACCTGCAAGCACAACAACAGATGCGGCACCGGTTGATGCTCCACAAGATTCCGGGGATGCACTGGCCGCTGAGCCGATGGCTCCTGTATGCACCATCGATGACTTCACCAAGGTCGATTTGCGAGTAGCGCGAATTGTCAAAGCCGAGGAAGTACCCGAAGCCAAAAAACTCGTGAAGCTCACAGTGAGTCTTGGAGGCGACAACATTAGAACCGTGTTCGCTGGCATCAAAGCGGCATACACGCTCCAGCAACTCGAAGGTCGATTGGTAGTCATCGTTGCGAACTTGCAACCACGCCAAATGAAGTTCGGATTAAGCGAGGGAATGGTAACTGCAGCGGGCCCAGGCGGTACCGAAGTCTTCTTGCTCGGCGTCGACAGCGGCGCCGTTCCAGGACAAAGGGTTCATTAAGGGTTCTCGCCGCCAAAATTGACTTTGAGAAAAATTCAACCGAGCGTTCATCTGGCTCACAAAGCGTCTTTAAGTCGCGTTATACTGATTTTGCGGAAAATGAATTTCTTTTTCGCCGCATCATTCTTTCAGGGAGCCATCTTATGTTGTTTCGTGTTGTTCGTCCGGAACGAAAGCCAGGTTTCACTCTTGTTGAGCTTTTGGTTGTTATCGCGATCATTGGGATCCTGGTTGGGTTGTTGTTGCCAGCAGTTCAAGCAGCCAGGGAAGCTGCTCGACGTATGCAATGCAGCAATAATCTCAAGCAAATTTCTCTCGCGCTATTGAATCACGAATCCGCCCGGAAAGCGTTTCCAAACGGTGACATCATCTTGTCATGGCCGCTCGCCAATGGTGTCCCTAATCCGACCGGGACCAGCCGAGGCGCCAGTTGGTTCTTGCAAATCCTCCCGTACATCGAGTCGGGGAACATATTGACGGCAGGGACGCCGAGCGCTTCGGGGCCTCAGACATTTGATTTCAATCCCCAACCAGCAGGTACTTGGTCGTATTCCTATTTCGACCAAATGAGAACGGACAACAACATAGGACGTGGAATGGCCATCAAGATTCCTTTTGCGAGATGCCCGTCGGCACAAAGTCCTGATTGGGCGCGAGATTACTTCGGTGTTCAGGGGGCCAAGGATCGATTTTGGCCGAATCGAATCAACCGTGGTGATCTTCACAATGATGGAGTTCTCGGCACTCACCGTGCTCGCTCCATGGGCGAGTTGTCCGATGGCACGTCGAGTACTCTTGTCGTTGGCGAGAACTTCATCGCGATCGTAACGGGAGGCCTTGCTAACAGTACCGGCAACAACATCACCACACATAACAATACACCTTCAGCCCCAGAGGGATACGCTCCTTGGTGGTGGGGCGGTGGCGGCGGACAATTCCGGGAGTATCCTGGCCTTTGCGTGAATCCCACACGACACGTTCTTACATTGAATTCCCCTATCAATGACCCCACCTATTTCCTTGGCGGGCCGAACCATAATGTACTGACAGGCCCTAAGGGAGCACATAGCCATCCATTCTCAAGTCGACATACTGGAGGTGCACAATTTGCCTTCGGTGACGGTCACGTTTCATTCATCAGCCAGTCGATCGATATTTTATTGTACCGAAACCTCGGTTCAATGAATGGTGGTGAAGTAGCCAACGTAGAATAGTTGCTATTCCAAATTGTCTCTCACCAAACAAGCCCTCTCTACACGCGAACATCTCATGAAAACAAAACGGATCCTTTCTCTCATGGTGACCATGTGCTTTGCTGCCGGTTGTGGACAACCCATGCAAAAGGCTGGTGGAAAAGTGATGGTCGATGGAGTTCCGGTAAAGGATGGAGCTGTAACGTTTTATCCTTCGGCTGGGGGTAGAACCGCATCGGCAAGCATTTTGCCCGACGGTACGTTTTCGTTGTCTTATGAGAAACTCAACGATGGATTGCCACCTGGTGAATACAAAGTGACAATTGTTGCCGACATTTGGAAAGAAACGCCCGAGGCTAAGCGTCAGGCGGAAGCGATGAGGGCAGCTGCTGCTAAACAAGGGGCAATCGAGGACTCTAGTATCACTACGGGTGGCATGCTCATCCATGTGGTTCCTCCAGAATACAACACCATCGAAACTACTCCGCTTCGCGAAGAGGTTTCCCTGTCCCGCAAACCCTTGGAGTTCGTCTACGATATTCCCTCCAAAGGAAAGAACCATTGAAAGCTAATCCGCGTTGATGTTCCCAAACATAGTCAAACACGCCATCCTAAAGCGAGCTGCGATAGAAGGGGTCTGCCACCCCATCTCGAGGAGTAAACTTACACTTCCGGTTACGTAACGGAATGAACCGTCAAGCGTTGGCAACGGTTGTTTCCATCCACTGCTTGCCAAAATGAATCGCTTCGATAGGGTATGACTTACCAGAATTTGTAAATTGGGTTCTTCGGGTCGAAGTCTGAATCGGTCAATCCAGCATTTGTTTTCACGTTCGAATAATAGTACTCTTCATCGAGGACGGGTTGACCATCGCTTGATGGCCATAACCAAGATACATAACGAATCGGCATTTTGTGTTCATCATCAAAGAACAATTGCGCGCGATGGAAATCGAATTGCGGCTTTGCAACGGGATGGACTATTTCGATCGCTGTACATTTTCGAGTCCCGACCGCCACGTCCCGATAAAGATTGACTTCACAATCTCCGAGTTGACGCTCACGCATTCCCTTCTCCAGCATCTTCTCGATCAATTTCTTCATGCCGACCTCCGTTACTGGGTAGCGTTGCCCACGCATGGCCATCGATCCGCTGGGGGCTAAATTCACTGTAAGGACATTCTTCAAACCACCCTCGTGGGCGACCATGTTGCCATTGTTCTGACCCTCGACCCAGATGACTTCGCGGCCTTTGACTCCGTCTGGCTTGAGAAAATTCATATACACGGACATCGGAACCGTCTTTCTGCCAGCCTCTTCGCGTCGATGTCGGATTTTCACCGAGATGTGCTGCGACTCGCTCAATACTCCGTTCTCACGACATCGTTTTGTCAGAATCGCGGTGTAGTCATGAATGTTTTCGTTCGAATAGGCCAAGCAAGCCTGTGCGTAATTCAACGCCCACTCAAGATTCTGATTGCGACTTGGAGAAATAACATTCGATTCCGGGGTCGATGTGGATACTGGCACGGATGTCTGTGCAGATGATCGCGGCTCCAGAAGAATCAACGCCATCGCTGTCCAAGCAACCGAGGCTATTTTGTAACGGCGACTCACCATATCGGTACCGTCCCTAGTTGAATATCGCGAATTGATTCGAAGCGGATTGCTTCCATTTTTCCTACGGATGGTACAAATTCCAATTCTCGGCGGAAAGAGAGACTTACCGCTACACTGCATAGAAGCAGAACTAGGAATGCAGCGATAGCATTCGCCAAGGAAAGAAGGACACTTCTCGTTGAATACCACCGCATGAGGACATCATCCTCCGAGCGAAGCGGAGACTGCTGATTTAGTGAGCCGTTGGGCGCTAGCGCCGGTTTAGTGGCTTGGCTTCGCCAGCAATGCCTTACTATGCCTAGAAGGTCTAAACAAATCACTGAACCGGAGATTTGTTGCTGACAACTCTACCCCTCACCCCCCGGCCCCCTCTCCCCTAAAAGGGGCGAGGG
>CAIOHR010000343.1 GCA_903858115.1 uncultured Pirellula sp.
ATTGCATGGCCAAGGGCCACCTAACGCAGCTTGGCAGCGCGACGCGTCGTTTTAGTTTAGTTCGGTCTTAGTCCTTTTTTAAAAACCTGGGAGCGCGACAGTTTTCAGATTTCATTGTGTGGGTTTTCATCGCGGCGGTAATTCGCCCATTGGATTCCAAGCTTCCGCATTTTTGCTCGCAAGGTGTGTGGATTGATCTTCAGCAATTCCGCTGCACCGGATTTCCCTTCCACCCGTCCGTGTGCCATGAGCAAGGCTTTTTCGATATGTTTTTTGATCGCTTCGTTTAGCGAAATCCAAGGTGTTGTAGGAATGCTATCGTCAACCGGAATGGATTCGATGGGGGAGGGAGGTCGGTTGTGAATATTTGATTCGGGGATGACTTCGTAAAAAGTTGGTTTGTTGGCACTTCCTACGGGAGGAGGAAGCGTGAATCCTGAGCCAAGCGATGTGGCGATATCGAGATGATGCCCTTTTCCCAAGATCACTGCGCGGTCGATCACGGCTTGCAATTCACGAACGTTGCCAGGCCAAGGATAGCTCAGCAAACGATCGAGATCATCTGTGGTTGGTTCAGCATAAGGGACACCGAAGTTGTCTGCGGCGCGTTTCGCAAAATGTCTTGTCAGGGAGGGGATGTCATCAAGTCGTTCACATAGGCGGGGTAGTAAAATGGGGAACAGGTTGATTCGATACCATAAGTCCTCTCGGAATGTCCGTTGATGAACCATGGTTGCAAGATCGCGGTGTGTTGCTGCAACGATTCTTACGTCGACATCGATCGTTTGCTGCCCTCCCACGCGTTCGATTTGATGCTCCTGTAAGACACGCAGTAAGCGGACTTGGGCTGCAGAAGGCAGTTCGCCGATTTCATCGAGAAACAGCGTTCCGCCGTTAGCTCGTTCAAACCACCCCTTGCGTTGGTCTAAAGCCCCCGTGAAGCTTCCTCGTTCGTGACCGAACAACAGCGAATCGATCAAGTCCGGTGGGATAGCGCCGCAGTTTACTCGCAAGAAAGGTTGTTTAGCGCGCGGCGAACGAGCGTGGATTGCCCTGGCGATGACTTCTTTACCGGTGCCCGTGTCACCGAGAATGAGGATCGGCAAATCAGACGGAGCCACCAACGTGACTCTCTCCATAACGGCCTTCAGACCTGCTTCGGCCCCGATCACAACATCTTTTGTAGACCTGCGCACGTCGGGGCGGCGTTCTAGACCAGCAACTGTGCTTGACTCGGCCGTTGCATCTTCGCTCAGAGCGGCCGTGTCGTCTGCTTGTGTTGCCCAGGTGGATTGCAGCATCCACCACAATGGTGGGCCGAGTTCTCCGATTCTATCTGAGACGGAAGCTGGGATGGATCGGCCTAGCTCGATCTCCAAAACTGCCACACCAAGAGGGCCGATATCGCCCGGTTCTTGAGGACGTAAAGGAATGGCGATCAAGTTTCCTGCCGCTTCATCGGGGGCAAGCCAGGCAAGCTTACCGGATCGCTTCGGGCTGGGCTGGATCAAAGTAAAGCCTGTCTGCGCCCATTCAAACAAATCCAACCAGTGAGCATCGGAGCAGTCGCGAGTCAACGGTGTCGAGATCGTAGGTAGGTAACTTCGGAAGAGAAATAGCTGTTCTAGTTGTCCGCGATGGAGTGGAATTCTTGGCCGGATTGCAAGCGTACCCCCTAAAGCAGATTCGCTTGAAGCGACCTTGCCCGCGCTGGAGTTGTCGTGGGTAGCTTGGCCGCCGATGCTTCGGGATAAGAAGTTCTTGTTTTCTGGGGGTTGGTTACGGGAGTTCAGAGAAGAAGGTTTTGCTTGATTAGAGCCGGCAAGCAGGTAGATCGTAAGGCTTCGCAGCGGAAGCGTCGCGCAAAGGTTAGCGTAGGTTTTGCTAGCAAGTTTATCGCCAAGATGTTCAGAGACGGCGAGTTGCCACAGCGAGCCGACTAGGTTTTCCGGTGGGTGGGGGGAGGGTGAATGGTTGGATGATGGCATGTGATGATTTCCCGGCGAGCGGTGAGGGTGGGCTGGATGAAGGAGCGTGGCGTCCAGTCACTTACGTGTCTCTGAAATTCTAGTCGCTGGGTCTGAGTCGCGAGCAATTTGCCGTTAAATATAAAAGCTTGCTGTTCTAATTGATGGATTAGGCTAGTAAATATACAGGGCGTGGCGGTTTTGGCTAGGATTGGTCATGGTTTTAGGGGTGGTCTCTGAGTCGGCGGTCGCGGGTTCAGGGACTGTCCCCAGTTGAGCTTGTTTTTTGATGGAAAATTTAAAAATTGCTGTTTTTGGATCGGAGTGTGCAATAAGTAGGTGCCCGCGATGGTTGCTAGCAACCTTGCTGGATGTCATGGGTTCAGATTGCTATCAAGAAATAGGATTGGTTGGTCAAAAATGCTTCTGTCTCACCGTTCGATTGTTTCCCTTTCGATGCCTATCGCGGGCTCATGGGGCCGTTCTTCAGCCTGTTTTCTGGGGAGTGCCGGGTTGGTTCGTTGGGCTCGCATCGCCGCCGTCGGGCTGCTTGCTCCTTTTCTCGGCTGCTCAACCGAGGATGAAGGTGCTTCGCGGATTTCCTCGGGTTCGAATCCCGTGGCTAATGCTGGTAATGCACCGGCTTTGGCAAGCGGTGAGTCGAACGGCGGCAAAGCTCCCGTGGTTCGTCAATTGACCAACGTTTCCTACGACCCTACCCGCGAGCTTTACGCGGAGTTCAATGAGGCTTTTGCTCGCCATTGGCTTGAGTCCCGCAAGGAAGTGGTCGAGATCGCTCAATCTCACGGGGGATCGGGCAAGCAGTCTCGGGCGGTCATTGAGGGGCTCGATGCTGACATCGTTTCCTTGGCTTTGTCGGGGGATATCGATGCGATTGCGGAGAAGACAGATGCGATTCCCACCGATTGGCAAAATCGCTTACCGAACAACAGTTCTCCTTACACATCGACGATTGTATTCCTGGTTCGCAAGGGGAACCCCAAGAACATTCGAGACTGGGATGATCTAGTACGTGATGGTGTCGAGGTGATTACACCGAACCCAAAGACAGGTGGTGGGGCTCGTTGGAATTATCTTGCGGCTTGGGGCTATGCTTTGAATCGTGAGCTTGGTGATCTGAAATCGGTTCGTCAGGATCAAACTTCGGACAAAGTGGTTGCTGCGGTGGAGTCAGCCAAGAAGTTCATCGGTCAGCTTTACAAGAACGTTCCGATTCTTGATACATCCGCTAGGGCAGCTACGAACACGTTTTTGCAGCGAAGTATTGGTGACGTGCTGATTACTTGGGAGAACGAAGCGTTCTTGGCGATGCGCGAGTTAGGTTCCGACCAAGTAGAGATGATCATTCCTAGCTTAAGCATTCTAGCGGAGCCGCCGGTTGCGGTTGTGGATCGGAATGCAAAGCAACATGGAACGGAAGAGGTTGCAAAAGCTTATCTGGACTATTTGTATACAGATGTAGGGCAGCGGATTGTTGCCAAGCATTTTTATCGACCTCGCAATCGTGACGCGGTTGCACCTGAGGATCTAAAGTCCTTTGCTGATGTTCGATTGTTCGAGCTTACGGATGTCGTTTCGAACTGGAAGGAAGCTCATGATGTTCATTTCAAGGAGAGGACTGGGGTGTTTGACCAAGTCTATTCACCCAACGGTCAGTAAGGCTTGAAGGTCGAATTTATGGATCATTCTCGAAACATAGACGGTTAGTTTTTTATGCTCATTGAATCGCGATCACGAAAGCCGGTGCGGCTGCCAGGCTTTGGTTTGCCCTTCGGGATTACGTTGGCCTACATATTCGTGATGATAGTCATCCCAATCGTTGCTTTGTTGGTGAAAGCATCGAGTATTGCGTCAGGTGAGCTTTGGGCGACATTAGCTTCGCCGCGTGTCCAAGCCGCGTTAAAGCTGACGTTTGGTGCGTCGCTCGTCGCTGCGTTGGTCAATCTGTTTTTCGGTTCGCTGGTCGCATGGACGCTGGTGCGTTACCGGTTTTTTGGTCGCAAGATTCTCGACGCTTTGGTGGATCTTCCTTTCGCGATGCCGACAGCGGTCTCCGGGATTGCTTTGATGGCGATCTATGCTCCGACAGGAATTGTGGGCAAGCACTTGCTACCTTGGGGTATCAAGACAGCGATCAGTCCGTTGGGGGTAACGATTGCCCTTATCTTCATCGGCTTTCCGTTTGTGGTTCGCACTATGCAGCCAGCGATTGAAGATCTTGATACTGAAGCGGAGCAAGCTTCGGCGATTCTCGGTGCGAATCGTTTACAAACCTTTCTGCGTGTGACGTTTCCAAGCTTATTGCCATCGGCTTTGACTGGTTTTACGTTGGCGTTGGCTCGCGCGTTAGGGGAATATGGAAGTGTGATTTTCATTGCAGGGAACTTGCCGATGAAAACGGAGATCGCTTCCTTGCTGATCGTCAATCGACTCGATGAGAACGATGTTTCCGGTGCGTCTGCTATTGCGATTGTTATGCTTGCCTCGACCTTGGCTTTGCTTTTGGCGATCCAGGGATTGCAGTGGTATGTCTCTCGAAGGACGGGAAGGATTTAATCCATGGCAACGAATGAGAAGCTCCGGAAGTCTGTTCAGAAAAATGGACTGCACTGCACCCAGGATCCAGTTTGGTTTCAGTGGATTTTGATTGTGATAACGGTCACATTCATGACTCTGCTTTTGATCATGCCGCTTGGGGTGATCTTTTACGAAGCGCTCCGCAAAGGTTGGAAGACGTACATTGCAGCGTTGAGCAGTCGCAATGCGCAGAGTGCGATTCTGCTGAGTGTCTTGGCCGCGGGGATAGCTGTACCAGTCAATACTCTCTTCGGACTTGCGGCCGCTTGGGCAACATCGAAGTATCAGTTTCGCGGTAAAGCATTCTTAGTGTCGATTCTGGATCTTCCTTTTGCGATTTCTCCGATCATTGCAGGGCTGATGCTCATCTTGGTCTATGGGGTTCAAGGTTGGTTTGGTGAGACGCTGCGGACTTACGGGATCCCAGTCATTTTCGCAGTTCCTGGCGTAGTGCTTGCAACGAAGTTTGTGACCGTTCCTTTCGTGGCTCGTGAACTGATTCCTCTGATGCAAGAGCAGGGGAGTGAGCAAGAATGGGCGGCGGTCTCTTTAGGTGCGAATGCTTGGCAGACCTTTTGGAAGGTCACTCTTCCGAATATTAAATGGGCTTTGCTCTACGGGGTTCTCCTGTGTAGTGCCAGGGCTATGGGTGAGTATGGTGCGGTAGCGGTCGTATCATCGAATATTCGAGGGAAGACGAACACGCTGCCACTGCAAATCGATGCGTTATACAACGACTACAACGCACCAGCCGCATTTGCTCTCGCATCGCTATTAGCATTGCTGGGCATCGTAACGCTGGTTTTAAAGTCATGGTTGGAATCACGAACACACAACACAGTTTCGGAAAGCGGTAACGACTCATGAGTGTAGAAGTACATCATGTGACCAAGACATTTGGCTCTTACGTAGCACTTCAAGACGTCAGCGTGTCAGTCGCCACGGGTGAGCTTGTTGCTCTCTTAGGTCCGTCAGGATCGGGTAAGACGACTTTGTTGCGGATCATCGCCGGGATGGAAGTTCCCGACCCTCCTTCGGTTGCGGTGTCTGTATCGGGTGGTGGTGCAGGAGGTGATGCTCAAGCTCGGAGCGATGCAAGTCGCAAGGATGACGGGAAAATACTTTTCTTTGGAGAAGACGTCGCGACTTGGACCGTCTCGCAACGTCAAGTTGGATTTGTGTTTCAGCACTACGCGCTCTTCAAGCACATGAGTGTCTATGAAAACATCGCGTTTGGATTGAGGGTAAGGCCACGGCAATTGAGGCCCAGCAAGACAGAGATCGATCAACGTGTTCGAAGGTTGTTGCAGCTGATTCAGCTTGAAGGACTCGGAGATCGATTTCCCATGCAGCTCTCCGGTGGACAGCGACAACGTGTAGCCTTAGCTCGGGCTCTTGCTATCGAACCAAAGATTCTTTTGCTCGACGAACCTTTCGGGGCACTCGATGCAAAGGTTCGTCAGAAGCTACGCGAATGGCTTCGCCAGCTTCATGAAACCATGAATACGACCACGATTTTGGTAACTCATGACCAAGAAGAAGCGCTTGAGGTATCCGACCGGGTGGTTGTGATGAATCAAGCAAAGATCGAGCAAATTGGAACGCCGGAAGAAGTCTTCCACCACCCAGCTTCTGAGTTCGTCATCGATTTTCTTGGTAGTGTCAATGTGTTCTCAGGCCGCCATTTAGAAGGTGATTTCTCCGGTCGTGATTTGCACGGTGAACCTCGAGACGATTCGAAAATGTATGTTCGCCCTCACGAGCTTTCGATCAGTCGACATGCAGAGGATGAGAGATCTTTGCCAGCTCGGATCCAACGTATACATCGCGCCGGAGCCCATGCCAAAGTATTTCTTCAAACCGCACTCGATCAGAATGTTCGCGTTGATATTCCGATCACGCAGTGCCATGCACTTTCGTTGGCCGATGGCGAGCAAGTTTACATCACGCCACTGAACGCCCACGTCTTTTCAACTGACTTCAACATCTAAAGGATTCGATGCATGAGCGAAAGAAAAAAGGATGATTTAGACCAAACTGACGAAACTTTGGAACGATTGGAACAGGAAGTGCAAAGCAAGGGAGAGCAAAGTGGTGATAAACCGAACAAGGATGTTCAGAGTGAAGAGGAGCTTCAGCAGATTCGCCAGGCGTTGAAGGGTTTGCGGTTTGGACAAGTGACCATCGTGATGCACGATGGAGCAATGGTTCAGATTGAGCGAACTGAGAAGCGTCGAATCCGGTACACGAAATCCCCAAGCGACCGCTAGGGGGTGTTAGCTGACCCGACCTCGGGAGGCAGTCTTATACAAACTAAGAATCTGACCGATCTCTTCGGAAGGTTCTCAGTAGCCTCCGGTTGCAGTGCAACCAAATTGTTTTCGAGAGAGGGATTCATGTCGATTGTTCGACGTCTGTTGGTTTCATCTGCGCGTAGTTACTTCCGTAATGGATTGTGCATGTTCGCATGTACTGCGGTTGTCTTCGTAGCGGGCTGTTCTGGGGAGAAGAAGATCCCTACGTTTCCGGTGACTGGCAAGGTGCTTACGGCAGAAGGTGGGCCGGTCGATCACGCCCTGGTCGTCCTGCATCCTCAATCGAGCAACACCGCGGCACCAAAGCCGAGAGGAACAACCACTGCCGATGGGAGTTTCGAGCTCTCTACATTTAATACCGGGGATGGAGCGCCTGAGGGCCGTTATCAGGTGAGTATTGAAAGATGGCTTCGCAAGGATCCAAATGAGTCGCCGGTTAATCATCTTCCGCCCAATCTGGCTTCTCCGGCTACTTCAGGGATTGAAGTCGAGGTGAAGTCGGGTCCGAACGCCTTGGATCCGTTCAAGCTTCGTTAATTGCTCTGGTTTGACGACGTGTAAAAAGTCAAAACGGATCTGTTTTTGTTGTTGTTTTACGTATCAGTTATCGATTTTGTATTTAAGAAAGTTTACGTTGATGAAGTCCATTTATCGTTCCGGTATCGCTTCGAATCGTCGAGCATTTACCTTGGTTGAATTGCTAGTTGTTATTGCGATCATTGGTATTTTGGTTGGTTTGTTATTGCCAGCTGTGCAAGCAGCGCGCGAAGCTGCCCGTCGTATGTCTTGCTCGAATAATATTCGCCAAGTCGAGTTGGCTTTTCAGAATTTCCACAGTGCGCAGAAGTACTTTCCTAGCAATGTGCGTCCGAGCGCTGTTTCAACAGTTCGAGTTCGTTGGGCAACCACGCTGCTTCCATACATCGAGATGCAGTCACTCTACAATCGCATCGACTTGACAAAGAACTGGTCGTCGATTGTTCCGAACACAGATGGTTCCTTGAATTACGATTTGTTTGGAACGAAGGTTCCGATTTATGAGTGCCCCTCGAACCCAGATTCGGGCAAAGTATTGGACGGATCTCCACCACCTGATTCACCGGTATGGCAAGCTCGCGTTGCGAACGGCGACTATGCTGGTTTCTATGGTGTCTCACCACAACTCGCAACGCTTGGACTCGTCGATGCTTCGTCGGCACGCGATAACAACGGTGCTATTTCGAAAACAGCGAACTTGAAGTTCTCGAGCTTTGTTGATGGCACAAGTAACACTGTAAGGCTTGTGGAATCAGCGGGTCGTCCTCACATTTATCGCAATGGTAAGAAAGCGGTGGATGTTCAGCCTGGAAGTGGCGTTCGGATCAACGGCGGAGGTTGGTGCCGTCCAGCATCTGAACTGAACGTATTGCTTGGAGTCGCTGGGGACGGACTGTCTTATCCAGGACCGCGAGCTTTGAATGTAACCAACGGCATTGCTCTGAGCTCGACGTATCCTGACCCGTTCTTCGGTGTCGATGGTACCGGACAGCCTTACTCGTTCCATACCGGCGGAAACATGTCGGTCTTCGTCGATGGAAGCGCACGGTTCTTGAACTCGAACATCGATATCCGCATTTTTGCTCGACTTGTATCCCGCGATGGGGCTGAAGTCATCACCGACTTGGAACTGTAAGCGAAAGTCTAAAGCGAGAAAGTTCGCTGGTTTGTAGCCCGAGACTTTTGGTATGATATCGGCTGAAGGATGTTTTCTTCAGTG
>CAIOHR010000344.1 GCA_903858115.1 uncultured Pirellula sp.
AGGCACTTCAAAGAGCCTTTGAACACCGGCGCTATGCCTCAAAAAATCCAAACATCACCTACCCAAGACACCAAACCAGAAAGGAATTCAAAATATTTTTGAATCAGCAATTGCCAAGGATTAAGACCGTCGCTGTCCTTTCAAGAAGAATGGAGGTGAGTGGCTTCTATCTTGAAGTTTGGCGTGTTGTTAAAGTATGGATGCGAACTTGTTATGAGGATTTCGTGTCTATTCTTTCGTTTTCCGCGTGGGCCGCTTTCGCTGGTAGTATGTACAACAATCACTTGTCGCTTCTAACTGATCTGTACCAAATCACCATGGCCCAAGGGTATTGGGATCAAGGGACGCATCAACGCGAATCGGTCTTCCATCTTTTCTTTCGCAAGAGCCCGTTTCAAGGTTCCTATGCTATTGCGGCCGGTATCGAGCCGGCTATCGATTGGATCCGGTCGCTACGAATTACAGCCTCCGATAGGGAATACCTGGAGGGTCTTCGGGGAAACGATGGTAAGGCACTGTTTAAGAAAGAGTTTCTACGGTTTCTTATGGGTTGCCGATTTGAGTTAGACATTGACGCGGTCCCGGAAGGATCACCCATGATGGCCCACGAACCGATCGTGCGAGTTCGAGGTCCATTGCTTCAATGCCAATGGATCGAGAGTGCTCTACTCAATATCGTCAATTTTCAAACGCTCGTTGCGACCAAGGCTTCGCGAGTCTGTCTCGCGGCTGGTGATTCCTCGGTGCTGGAATTTGGACTGCGTCGAGCGCAGGGGATTGATGGTTCACTCGCAGCATCACGTGCGTGCTACATCGGTGGTTGTCAAGCCACTTCCAATGTACAGGCAGGAAAGCTCTACGGGATTCCTGTTCGCGGTACGCATGCGCACAGTTGGGTGATGTCCTTTGATACCGAACTGGAAGCGTTTGAAGCTTATGCGAGATCGATGCCCAACAATTGCATCTTTCTCGTCGACACTTACAACACACTGGATGGAGTACGCAACGCGATTCGTGTTGCACAACAACTCGCGGAGACTGGTCATCGGCTGGTGGGCATTCGTCTCGACTCTGGCGATATGACGAAACTCAGTATTGAGGCTAGGAAAATGTTCCAAGAAGCACGATTGCACGATGCGGTGATCGTCGCCAGCAATGATCTCGATGAAATCGAAATCGAGCGAATGCGAAAGGCGGGGGCGCAGATCGACATTTGGGGCGTTGGCACCAAACTAGTGACCGCCTACGATCAGCCTGCATTAGGAGGCGTTTATAAACTCAGCGCCATTCAGGACCAGCATGGACAATGGATCGACAAGATCAAGCTATCCGAACAATGGCTCAAAGTCTCCACGCCCGGCATCTTGAACGTGCGACGATATCGAAAATCGAACGCACCACTCATGGATGTGTTGTATAGCGAAACAACGGGAGAACCGGCGACAGCGCAAGGAAATGACATTGCAACGGGGCAACAATCGATGGCCCTGGATTCATTCGACTCGTACCAGGACCTTCTACAGCCAGTTTTGAGAAAAGGGGAATACATCGCGGATCTACCCAAACTCAAGACTATTCGAGAAAACGCTATCGCATGGTGCAACGAATTGCCCGAACGGATACGAACGCTTTCGAGCCCCAGCAGGTATCCTGTCGCGATCGAAGAACGGTTGTCCAAGAAGAAAATGGAAATGATGAAGGGTTACCGATGACCAAAACGTGTCTATTGCTAATCGATTTGCAAAATGATTTCTTGCCAGGTGGAGCACTTGCAGTTCCGGGCGGTGACCAAGTCATCGCTGTCGCCGATGAGATGATGCGGGATTTTGACATCGTCATTGCATCGCAAGATTGGCATCCTTCAAACCATGGTAGTTTTGTTTCTCAGCATCCGAAACGAAAAGTAGGAGACACTTTTCATTGGAACGGGGCGTTGCAAGTTGTTTGGCCGGATCACTGTGTCCAAGGTACATACGGTGCGGCGTTTCCACCTGAGTTGAATGTAAGCAAGATATCACACCTCATTACAAAAGGAAAAGATCCGAACGTCGATAGCTACAGTGCATTCTTCGACAATACCAAGTTTCGAGCGACTCGATTGCATGCTCTGCTGCAGTCGCTTGAGATAGATGCGATTCACATGATGGGTCTCGCGACAGATTATTGCGTACGAGCTACGGTATTGGATGCTTTGGAGTTAGGTTATCAGGTGACGCTCCATACGAAGGGTTGTCGGGGTGTCGAGATTCGACTGGGAGACTGTATGAAAGCGATCGAGCAAATGGCACACAATGGCGCAGAGGTTTTGTGATTATTCAGAATGATCGTCCTGCGCATGCGAGTATCGAAAGAACTGCCGCTTGGTATTGTTTGGGGCAGTCGGTACTGACGCTTGTTTGGTGGGGATGGCTCGTTGTGTTCCCTGAACATCGAGCATTCTTTTGGCCGGAAGATTGGCCGCCGCTGTCTCTTAACGCGTTCTGTTTGGCGGATATCCTCTTCATTGCGATGCTCGGATTTATTGTTTCTGCCTTTGCTTTTCAGCAGAGTCCGTTCTTAAGACCGGGGCTATGGTTGATGTTGGGTGCCATTGGCTATGCGTCTGCATACACGATATCGGTCGCGATTGGAACAGGCCAAGGTCTTCTCGGAGCGACGTGCATGGGGATGGCGACCATCGGTTTCGCACACTTGACGCTCGCTGAGATGTTGGCAGATCGAGATCGCGTGAGCGATTTGTTCCGCACTGCAAGCAATGCCACAGCAGGTCGGCATAGGCTGGCAACCCTTGGTCAGATTTCGCTGATGTGGCCAACGATCTTGGGGTTGTTTCCCTGGGCGGTTTGGCAGTTGGAGCAATCGATTGGGATCCCTGGATTCTACAGTTTGGCGGGCCGGATAGTGGGTGTGGTGCTGTTCGGCATGGTGTCTGTGGTGAATCTGGGGACGGCGTGGACTCTCACGAGTTACGGGGCAGGAACACCGTTTCCGTACGACAAGACGCGAGAGCTCGTTGTTTCTGGCGCGTATGGGTGGATTCGTAATCCCATGGCGGTGACAGGGCTACTTCAGGGCGTTTGTGTAGGGCTCATGTTAGGTTCTCCGCTCGTTTTGGTGTACGTCATGTGCGGGGCTGCGATTTGGCAATTCTTAGTTCGCCCGGTCGAGGAGCAGATGATGGAGGAACAATTCGGAGCCAGCTACTTCGCTTACAAGGCAGAAGTGAACTGCTGGTTCCCCCGATTATTCCGGCAATAGTGGAAGTAGTCAGGGACCAATGTTCAGGCCGTCAATGACTCCTTCGAAAATCCGCAAGCTCGGACAAGGGTCCTGGGCTACATGCAGGTAAAGCTTTGCTAATGCTGGCTCTCTCAATTTAGGGTTTATTAGACCAGAGAAAAAGTCTCAAAGAGACGCACGTTTTTTCAGCAATATGCCTGCCGCTACACCGAAAGGCAGCCTAATAATCAGGCAAAAGGACGGCGTTGGCATGCATTCGAACTCGTTTCAAGAATTTTTGACAATCATAAAGAAAACTTCTATGGATTTATCAGCTACGGAATGATTTCGCAATGGCGCCCTAAATGCCATTGATTGTGCAATGGATGTCCGTAGTGCTAGCAAACTTGCAAGGAACCGATCGCAATGGCACAGAGCGTGCAATGTATCCGCATCGTTGGGAATGCGAGTCGAGACGTGTGTGTGTGGAGACGAGAGTAACCAATAAAAATTTACACCGCGATTGAGTCGGAGTTGGCTGGAGGAGGGAGAGGACCTTCAGTCGGTTTTGGTTTGATCGCGGTGTTTTTTTATGTCCAAAACTGGGGTCGAATCGGAACCCCAGTTTCGCTAGATTTCCCAAATGTTGCCTGGGAAATTCAATCGTTATGTCCTTTGGGACATCATCAAAATGTTTCTGCTGACGCTAGTGTCGATGACGCTAGTGATTTCGTTGATGTTTGTCGGTCAGCAATTGGTTGCAGAAGGCATTAGTTTTCTGACCATTATCAAGCTGATGCCTTTCATTACATTGATCGCGCTCCAGTATTCTGTTCCTGCAACGTTGCTATTCTCGGTATGTTGCGTGTACGGCCGGATCTCCGCCGACAACGAAGTGATTGCACTCAAGAGCGCGGGGATTTCCCCCATGCAAATCTTTCGCCCAGTGTGGGTGTTCGGATTGTTGGTTAGTATTCCTGCGGTCTGGTTGAACGATCAAGCTGTTTCCTGGGCGCGGCCAGGGATGCAGCAGGTGGTGGTTCGCAGCATTGAGCAGATTCTTTACCCAGCCCTTCAATCCCATCGATCCTATACTTCGGAGAAAGGTTTTTCCATTCACGTGGAAGATGTGGAGGATCGCTGGTTGATCAAGCCCACGATTTGGATGTTCTCTGCCAACGGTGGGCAATTAACGACGATTCATGCAGAAAAAGCCAAGATCTCGTTCAACTTAGAAAAGGATGTTCTCTCGATTGAGTTGTGTGATTCAATCGTTGACGCGAATCGAGGGAAAAAACTGAAATGGCCAGGGTTACAAACCGTGGAACTTCCTCTGCTTCAGGCGACTCGCAATGGCGAATCGTCGACGAGCCCTTCTAACTACTCTATGAATGAGATCCCGAGGGAGCTGCAATCGCAATCCGAGCTCAATGCGAGGCGTCGAGAGCAACTGGCAACCCAGGCCTCGTTTGCGATGGCGACCGGCCGATTTGTCTCGATCCAGACGCCCGTCTTAGAGCATATCCAGTTTCAAATCCAAGAGACAGAAAGACGAATGGCTCGGCTTCGCGCAGAGCCGATGAGACGCTGGTCATTGGGATTCAGTTGCTTAGCCTTTGTTTGGATGGGCGTGCCGATGGCAATCTTGATACGCAGCGCCGACTATTGGTGGAGTTTTGGACTTTGCTTCATTCCAATTCTACTTGTCTACTATCCACTCTTTGGATTGGCCTTAGAATTATCCAAGAAGGGAACTTGGCCAGCGGTAAGCCTTTGGATTGGCAACATTGCCTTGGCCGCGATTGGCACCTGGTTGATGCGGAAGATTATTAGAGCTTAGCATGAAGATACCGACCTATCGTGGCACGAGTCATGTTTCCATCAACATGACGCCCATGATCGACGTGACTTTTCTGCTTATCATCTTTTTCCTCGTCAGCAGTCATCTGGCCAAACAGGAAAACTTTATTGAGTTATCGCTGCCAACTTCCAATTCTGGGTTGATGGATACGGACGATCGCCCCACGCTCACCATCCAAGTGCTTGAGTCTGGCCAGTATCGAGTTGGTTCGCAAGATATCGTTTTGGATCAGGTTCGCCGGGCGATTCAACAACGCAATTCCGAAGATGTGGATCCGGTCCGCATCCGTATTCGTACGGACAAAAAGACTCCCTATGAGTTTATTGCAAGCTTGCTCCGCATTTGTGCGTTGACTGGGAACTCGGATGTCGTGTTCGCGGTTTACGAGGAAGACATCGGATGAAGACTGTCTTTTCCAATCGCTCTTTTAGTCCGTCGGTTGACAGCATGTTGACGCCGATGATCGATGTAGTATTTCTATTGTTGATTTTCTTCTTGACGACATCATCATTCCAACGTTTAGAAAAGCAACTTCCTAGCGCGTCAGCAACGCCTCCGCAACAAGCGACCCAGGGTGTTTCCCAAGAGCCGGTGCAGCCCGAAGCTTCTGACTTTAACGACATCATCATTAAGATCGGCAATCGCAACGGAACCTTGGAGTACAAACTGCAGGATGCGATTGTCGCGGACTTGGCTCAGCTAGAGAGCCGATTGATTGCGATTCTCAGAATACGGAAAGACGTTCCGATTATCATTGATCCGGAGAATTCGGTGGCAGCTGGCGAAGCGATCCGAGTTTACGATATGATTAGGAGCAATGGGTCACTGTCGGTCTTCCTTGTTGCACGATAGCGATCCAGCATCGATTCCGATTCGAATGCATTAGTCTTTAGATCCAGTCGATTACTCAATTCGTTTACCACGTCAAAGGAAGTACCATGGCAAAATTTGGCCTGAAAGAGTTTCTTGCAACCTCCACCCAAAAAGACCGAGGGCAAGGGTTATTTGAATTGGAACGAGACCGAGTTCTGGAAGTCAATCTGAATGGCGAAATCTGGACCAAGACAGGTTCCATGATCGCTTATCTAGGTGGAATCAAATTCGAACGCGAAGGAATTTTGCAGCAAGGTGTTAGTAATCTGCTGAAGAAAGTCGTCAGTGGTGAAGGAACGAAACTGACCAAAGCCTCAGGCCGAGGAGTTCTGTACCTTGCCGATGCGGGCAAGAAGATCACGATCTTGCAATTGGACAATGAGTCGATTTTTGTCAACGCAAACGATGTTCTTGCTTTCGAAACATCACTGCAGTTCGACATCAAAATGCTTCGAAAGGTAGCCGCCATGATGAGCGGTGGTTTATTCAATGCGAAGTTCACTGGATCTGGAATGCTCGCCATCACATCCCACTACGACCCACTGACTTTGCCAGTCACTTCACAGTTGCCAGTTTATACGGACCCGAATGCAACGATCGCTTGGAGTGGCAATTTGACGCCAAACTTCAAGACAGATGTTAGCTTGAAGACTTTCTTGGGCCGAGGCAGTGGAGAAAGTTTGCAAATGGAATTCCGTGGCGAAGGATTCGTCGTCGTGCAACCGTATGAAGAAGTCTTCATGCAACACTAAAGGTCGTAGTCTAGCTAGTTCTTGTTCCAGTAGATCACGGCATTGTGAGTTGCTCTGCCAACAGCGATGATGTCATTGCGTCCATCGCTGTTGAGATCTGCGACGACTAGATCTTCCACGGCTACCTGCCCGGGCTCAATCAATTTTCTCTTCCATTGGCCACCCTCCCAATTGTAGATGCGAACGCCGCAACGATGAGGTGCTGTAGCGTTGTCTCGCACTCCGATAACAATCTCATCTTCTGTATCGGAATCTAGGTTCGCACACGCAACGGCGTGCCCCCATTTAAGCTCGTTGTCGATGACCGATCGTTGAAGAAGTCGCGTCCCTTTTGCGGGGTCGGAAGTGTAGACCACGATCTGATCGCCGTGCCAAGGCTCGACGGTTGCGATAAATCTGGTTGACTTATCGAGTTGACCTCGTCGAATTTCGCTCGATCCCCTTTGAGGTGCAATCCCCTGAAAGCCGGTTCCTTGCGGGTACACAAATTTCTTCCCTTCTTTCGTAAACATGAATCGAGTCGCGCCTTCGTAGCTCGCCATAAGAATGTCGGTGGCACCTTCCTGGGCAGTGCCACTCTTCGCAGTGCCTGCAATCTCAAAGTTATGCGCGACATGCATGGACTCGTCGAGCACCGTTATCGGCCAAGACTCTGTAGCGGGGTTGCTTGGAATTTCGTACTTCAAAAGACGCACTGCAGTTTGATCGAATCCAGGGGCCGTCGTGCCACGACCCTTGAGAGGCAAAACGATGAGCTCCATTCGACCGTCTTGATTGAGATCCCCCCAATTCATTCGGTGGGTCGTTGGCTCCTCACCAATCTTGGTATAGCTCCATGGCTGACGCGGGTCTTTCGGTGATTTGAGCCAACCAATTTCGCCACCCGATGTTGTGTTGTTCGGTTGCCAGTCGTGTCCAATCGCCAAGTCGATGATGCCATCGCGATCGATATCGTAAGGAGCCATGCACACGTTGTCGCTTTTGGCGTTGGGTGTGTCATGAATCACATGCACCTTCCAGCTTGGATTCTCAAGCCATAGGTATCGCTTACTATCTGCGACAAGGATATCCAATTTGGAGTCACCGTTGAGGTCCAGAGTGCGGACCGCATAGCCGACTTGCAATTCAACGGGCAAACTCTGCGACTCCCATTCGGCGGTCGCCAAAGTCGACGCACTCACGAACAAAAGAGCAAACGTTAGAGACGGCAATTTTCGAAGTAATGGTAGAGGATTCATCAAGTGTGGACTCCGAGTGCAAAATCGAGGGACGGCGTTCAAGACCGAGGGGTCCCCAGATTGTAGCCGACTCGCGAAAGGAAGTCGGTGGCAACACGGCGAGTCTCCGTCTTTTGCGATTCGCGTTTAACAGTCAGCCGCAGCAGGCGTACTGTCAAAGCCGCAAAGTACGCCTACGGCTGACTGTTAAACGAAGGAACATTCGAGGAGTTTTCAAAAATTTTCTTTTTTTTTGACGTCGGGGCTTGAAATGCCAATCGTGCTTCTGTACTATGTAGCTAGTTCGCTAGTTCTGCGGTTGCAGAAGGAGTTTCATATGTTTTTTTCCATTGACGCAAACAATGGCGTCGCGATCTACGAACAGATTGTTCGGCAGGTAAAGTTCGCGATCGCCGAAGAGTCTCTCAGGCCAGGGCAGCTCTTGCCCAGCGTGCGTACGCTGAGCGTGCAGTTGGCATTGAATCCGAATACGATTGCTCGCGCTTATCAGCAGTTGCAGAGTGACGGCGTGCTTGAATCGCTCCGAGGTCGCGGGCTCGCCGTGTGCCAGGGAGCGACGAAAGCTTGTCGCGAAGATAGGCGGTCGATCATCGCGGACCGATTGCAGAGTGTTCTCACCGAAGCCCTACACGGCGGATTAACCGCGACCGAGATCGAGGACATCGTTCGAAAGCAGCTCAAAAAGCTGACTCCGACTGTCAACACTGTCTCGTCGACGGTCCCATCACAACCTACTGCTTAGTCGCGCGAGTTCGCTCTGGCGTGACGATAGTCCATTCCGATTCTATTCCTTCCTCTTCGAGGAAACCCCCATGAACGATTGTATAGTTACTGAAGGTTTGGAGATGCATTTTCGGGGATGCGATGCATTGCGCGGCATCGACCTGAAGATACCGCGAGGTTCCGTGTTTGCATTGCTCGGCGAGAATGGTGCGGGCAAAACGACGTTGATCCGAATCTTGACCGGCTTTCAAGTTCCCAGCAAAGGTCGAGCTCGCGTTCTCGGATTGGATCCTGTAAGTGATTCGCTGGAGATTCGCCGTCGAATTGGCTACGTCTCTGATGCACCCGCTCTCTACGATTGGATGCGTGTCGACGAGATCGGTTGGTTTGCTTCTTCCTTTTATCCACTCGGCTTCCTCGAACGTTACCGTGAATCGATCGCGAAGTATGAGTTGCCCGCGGATCGCAAGATCAAGCATTTGAGCAAAGGGCAACGGGCGAAGGTCGCGTTGTCGTTAGCCGTGGCTCATGACCCGGAACTATTGATTCTTGATGAACCGACCTCGGGATTGGATCCACTCGTACGCCGTGAGTTCATGGAAAGCATGGTCGAGCGCGCAGCCACGGGTCGAACCGTTTTGCTATCAAGTCATCAGATTTCCGAAGTGGAACGGGTCGCAGACTATATCGCGATCGTGCACCAAGGAAAGATTCGAATCAACGCCTTGCTAGCCGATTTGCGAAATGAAGTTTTCGAAGTGACCATCGGCGTAACTGATCCGCTAGCGGCATTGCCAGAGATCAATGGCTCGGCAGAGTTGTTAAGCGAGCAAAAGATTGGACGGCAAGTGCGGTGGGTGATTCGAGGCTTTGACCAAACGCAAGAACGAGCTATTGCAGAATGGCCTGGTATTCAAAGCGTTCGGTCGCGCCCTGCCACGTTGGAGGAGCTATTCGTTGCGTGCACGCGAGGTATCTCTCCCGGTCCAACCGAAAGTTTCGACTTGCCCACTCAACCTACGTCCGCCGGCAGTGATGCAGCGGTCGATCGTCAAGCTTCTTAGGTATTGATTCGCTGAAAGTATCGAGGGGATCATGAACACAAACACATTACCAAATAGGTCAGTAGACGACGTGTGGGCAACTAGCAAAGTCGCCACTTATCACGCATCCAGCCTCGCGTGGAAGCGGCTACTTTGGAAAGAGTTCAAGCAGATACTGCCACTGATCATCACGTTGGTGGGGATCGGCATTTTTCTACATCTGTTGGGATTGCTGACCGCCAAGTATTCTCCGGAGGGCTTTCACGGAGCTATTTTTGTTCTCATTCCCAGCTTGCTCGCTGTCGGGATCGGACCGATGCTCGTGAGCCAAGAGAAGGAGCTGCGCACGTTGTCGTGGATCGGTTCCTTGCCGATTCAACGGTCGACGATCGTCTTTTCGAAAATGATCGTGAGTGTGGTCGCGCTGGGTTTGGCTTGGGTGATCGGGCTCATCGCCGTGTCGGTGGTTTGTCCAACAGTCTTTCGTCGTGGCGACTTGTATGACACGTATGCGATCTTATGGCCGATCAATACATTCTTTGTTGCGATGCTCAGCTTTTCGCTGGCATGGATATGTCCAACTGCTATCTCTGCATTGATCACACTGCTGCCTGTTGCAGCGATGCCATTGATGTTGGCGTGGCTACAAGGCGAGTGGTTTCCAGCCACGTGGCTTCAAGACTCTTCGAGACGGATGCCGTCGTTATTGGCATCGATACTCAACTATGGAGTCGTTGCGATCCTGGTTGCTACGATTGCCTATCGGTACGGAAGAGCATCTTTTGTTTCCAGCCGATCACCTAACAAGTGGGTCGCTTGGTGGAATGGTTTAGAGCTGCGTTATCGACCGACTGCCCACGCTCGTGCATCCACACAAGGGATGGTGCCCAGCTTGCTGTGGCAGATTACCAAGCAGAATCGATTGATCGCTGTCTTTGCATCGTCGATCGTTATACTTCCCTGCGTTGCGTACTTCTTTCTCAGTGACTTCGGATTCACTCGAACCAGCGGTTCCGAAGCGATCGTTGTGTTTGTCGGAGCGGTTACCGCCTTGCTATTATGCTGGCTTGGTGCATCGGTCTTTGGTAGTGACGGGACCAAACAACGCATTCGCTTCCTGGCAGACCGTGGTGTTTCGCCAGGGCTCGTGTGGTGGACGCGCCAAGTTATACCGCTCAGTATTGTTTTGCTTGCCTTCGGGTGTTGGTATGTCTTGTACGCTTATGCGGCCGGCAACGAACCCCTCGGATCCTATCCGCGCCGAGTTCCTCCGTTGCCATGGCTGATCATCGGTCTCATGATCATTGCAATCTACGCATCAACACAATGGTGCTCGCAGTGGACACGAAGCTCACTGGTCGCTTTTTGCGTTGCACCGGCAGTCGCCATCGGTGCGATTGCGTATGGAGGATTTGCAATTTTCTCACTCGGTTCACCGTTGTGGTTGGTCGCGGTGTCCATTGTTATCGCATTCATTGCTTCACGAGTCATGATGCGACCGTGGATGGATGGGCGATTCGGCATTCAATACTGGCTATCTCAGGTTGGCTTTTTGTTTGCTGCGATCCTCGTTCCAGCGATACCATTCCTAATCACGTATGCGACTGTGCCGGGGATCCCATCTTCGGTACAGAGCGCGATGCTCGTGGAAGCGACTAGCTACGGTAGAGATACGAATGCCTTGGAGTTGATGATCGCCAAGAAGAAATCGGAGCCCTCGGATGCTCAACAGTATGACGAGGAGGGTCAGCCGATCAAGCAAACCATTGTTCGTGCAATCCCGGCAGAGCAGATGGATACGACGCGGTCTGTTCAAGAGGCGATGGGATTCCTCGAAAGCCAGCTTGCGGGTCATGCAGGGCCTATCGTTGGATCTACCTACGGAGGAATCGCTTTTGCGTATCGTGAAGCCTCGCTCGCTTCCATGCGATTGGATCTGAACAGTTCGGAGCCGTCAAATGTTTCTCGTTACACTCGTGCGATCCTGCTTCTGAATTCGATAGCAGAGAGGCTGCGGCTGCGTGGTCGTCTTTTGGAGCAAGAGTATGCGGATCGATTGGATTGTTGGCTGGTTCTCGAATTGAAGAAGCCGAATCGACGCGAAGCTCTTGGCTCGGAAAACTACTCGAAACTGGCTCGGCGATTGGCGGACCAACCGGCCCGGAATCATGCGCGTCGGCGAGCAATTCTGATGAGTTGGGCACAATTCCTACAACCCAACCAAGGGACGGACTTTGGGGGAATATTGACGCCTGCCTATTCTTCGACCTCGATGGCATCCGCGAGTATTGTACGTGAGCGATACGTCGGACGCGCGACCCATCAGTTGCTTGAGTATCTCGATCAAAAAGAGAGTACGAACTTGAATGAGCAGTTCGAGTCGATCCGCAAGGTTTGGCGACCGTCGATGGCGTTCGTCAGTGACGAGAACCAGAATACTTCCTTCAACGGATTATTGGTGCCTGGCGCGTTATGGCATCGGGCGTGGGATCGCGACGCTCAATCCTTGGTAACCGAGTTGTAACGAACCCTTGAGGAATGCAAACATGAATGCAAAATCACAAAAACCAAGTTGGTATTCGAGCAACCTGCGATGGTACGTAGTCCTGGCAATCTTGCCGACCATGATCGCGATCGTGGCTGTTCTGTTTTACGGTTATCGCGAATGGGATGCAGCCGAATCTCTGAAGGCTCAGAAGACGCAATGGTCTCAATCGGGAGTTCCTTACAATAACGTCTCGCTCAAGGATTGGTATACGAAACGAACCTATAGCGAGGGGACAGAAGAATGGCTTAGGATTCTACAACTGAGCCATTGGGGTTCGGGGGCCGCTGGTACCGATAGGCTCCCTTACCTTGGTTCCGAGGGAGAGGTACTAATCTCCCTTGTTCCAGGAGGGGATTGGCCCGAGGAACCGCTGGTCGCTAGCTTTCTGAAAGAAATGGAGCCTGTGCTTCAATCGATTGAGAAAGCGTCTGCGCACCCAACACCCGTTCGATTTCCCATGATGTTTAATGGTACTGGAACCTTGCTGGAAAATCTGCAAGAGTCTCGCAATGTGCTACGATTGCTCTGTCTGGATTTTGATTTCGCGTACTATCATCAAGACACGAAGCGAGCGTTGCGTGACCTCGACTTGATGCTTGCAACGATCCAGGCGTTTGATTCTCGCGAAACGTTGGTTTCCGAGTTGATCAACATCGCATTGAGAGGTATGCGGGGAGGGGCCATTCGTCGGTCGTTAACGCATAGCATTTGGACCGATGACGAGTTAGCCACGCTCCGGAAATCATTCGAGAATCCTGAACCGCTTGGTGAACGTTGGAAAGATGTAATGGCTGGCGAACGAGCGGTCGGGTTGTCCGCGATAGAATCCTTTCGCAGCAATGCCAATGAAGATTTAGGTGCAGGCCCAGTCGTCCAAATTTTCCCTCTAACGCCAATAGGCGAGAAGATTTTTTTAGACTATTACGAACGCGCCATCAACGTACCCAGTTCCGACTTGAAGACGTGGCAAGACTCGGCAGCAAGAGCGGAAGCATTGATCGATGCCGAACGCATTAGTGCAGCAGGTGTATGGATCGGCATGTTATTGCCTGCCGTCCAAGCAGCCATTGCAGCCGAAGTTAGAGCGGAAGTCGATCGACGGTGGACTCAGACGGCTATTGTTCTTAGGCAATACAAAAGTCAAAAAGGGGAATGGCCGAGTCGACTTCGAGATTTGGAGGCGATGGGTTTGAGTCTCGATGATTATTCGACTGTCCATGGTGAAGTGTTCGGATACGAGGTCGTCGGGAAGACTGCGTATCTTTGGACTGCAGATCCAGCCAAATGGCATCTGAAGCAGAGCATTAGCCCAACACGCCCGAGCAAAGCAGATTACGCCGATCAAGTTCAGGAATCGCTGGACGACCAGCTCGCCGGATACGTGCTGGAGCTGAAGTGACTGTTTGACCATCGCCCCACACAGGCAAGCTGCGAAGGGTGGCGTAGGCGAATCGTTGCACGCGATCTGGTTGCGGCTACGGCCCCACGCTGGCGAGCTGCGTGGTAGCCAGTTGCCGCGTGGTTTCACTGGGTGGTAACAGTAACCATGCGTATGGCAGTAACCATGTGAGTGATAGTTACGTGGCAGTTACCATGTGGCTTGCCCACATGGGACGATAGCCGTAACCAGCAACGATGGGACGCGGATCGCATCACCATGTGGCTTGTCCACATGGGATGGTGGTAAGCTTCGCATCTCCTGACCACCGCTCCACGCAGGCAAGCTGCGAAGGGTGGCGTAGGCGAATCGTTGCACGCGATCTGGTTGCGGCTATGGCCCCACGCAGACGAGCTTCGTGGTAGCCAGTTGCTTCGTGGTAGCCAGTTGCTTCGTAGTAGCCAACTGCTGCGTGGTAGCCAACTGCTGCAGAGTTAGCTCGATCGTTTCTGAAGTTCGCGGATCGCATCCGCGATTCGATCCATACGAGATCGGTCGCCTAAGAGTGCGTATTGCGAAAACCACACGGCTTCTTGGCATAGTCTGTCATTGATTGGACATTGATTCTTTTCGAGCCAATCGGCCATTCGGACTTTTCCGTAGATGCGTTGGTAGTGCGGGTTGGACGCGATGGCGAGAACGTGTGGCGTCGTGTTGAGCGGGCCGTAACCTCCGCTTGCTCCAACGCCCAGTCGGCCAAGTTCCGCGAGAAACTTTGCTCGCGGCATTCCTGCAAAGTGCTTGGGGTCATAACGAAACATGTAAAGATGGTAAGCACTTCTGGTGCAGCCGGTTGTAAATTTTGCAGGAGCGATACCAGGGATCTCTTGGAGCAATTGTGTCAGGTAGTTGCCGTTGGTATTGCGTTCCGCCGATTGCTTCTCAAAGCGAGCGTATTGTGCCAGTAGCAACGCTGCCTGAAACTCGGTGATTCGATAATTAGAACCACGACCTGCGCTCGAAGCAGGTTTTCCACCCCCAGGTGTATGGAAGTTAAAACACTGATGAAAGAAGTTATCGTCGTTCGTTGTGATCGCACCTCCTTCGCCGCTATTCAAGTTCTTCGACGATTGGAAACTAAAGCATCCACCTGTTCCTTGCGTCCCAACAGGCGTTCCTCGCCACTCCGCTAGTGGCGCTTGACATGCGTCTTCGATGACACTCAATGAGTGTTTCTTGGCGATGTTGTTGATAGCATCCATGTCAGCGGAGTAACCACCGATATGAACGGGCAAAATGAGTCGGGTAGCAGGGGTAACTGCCGATTCAATCTTCGTAGGATCGATTTGGAACGTATCTAAATCGGTATCGACGAACACGGGGAGTGCATAGCTGTTGGTGATCACGTTAAAGCTGGCGACAAAGGTGTAGGGAGGCAAAATGACTTCGTCTCCAGGCCCGATTTCCAACGCGCCGATCGCCGTGAGCAAGGCAGTCGTTCCTGACGACGTCAGGACGCAGTACTTTGCTTGATGGCGTTTGGTAAAAGCTGCTTCGAACTCGGCACATCGCGGACCACCGCTGGTTCGGCCCCAGGTTCCCGAGTTTAGAACATTGATCAAGGCGGTCTCTTCCGTCTCGTCCCAGATCGGCCATTCCTTTTTCGCTTTCGGGGTCCGTTTCGTTTGTTGGTCCACCGTTTTTTGGTCGACTGCGGGTTGAGCCACAGTCGGTTGAGCCGAGGAGACCATTCCCGCAGTCAAACCGACGCCACTAGCAGCGATGAAAGTCGAATTCAGGAAGTTGCGGCGATTGTGCTGAGTCATGGCAGACGCTCGGAAAGGGTTGGGCTAGTGGTGTAATATCTCGATTTTTGCAGATAAACGCGGCGAATGAAACGGGCGGAGTGGTCAACAGTCCTGAGTATCCTCAACTTCGGGAGAGAATCCCTGTCCTTGTTGAGGGGATTTTACTATGATCCTAGTAGTTTGCTGGTGGATCCTTTGCTTCCCTATACCGTTCTCGCATGAAACATATTCGAAATTTTTGCATTATTGCCCACATCGATCACGGCAAATCGACACTTGCGGACCGTTTGATTCAGGCTTGTGGAGGGGTGACGCAACGTGAATTTCACGATCAAATCCTCGATTCCATGGACATCGAGAGGGAGCGGGGGATCACGATCAAGAGCAACTCAATCTCCTTGAACTATCGTGCCTCGGATGGACAAGATTATCTCCTCAACTTGATCGATACGCCGGGTCACGTCGACTTTTCGCACGAGGTACGGCGATCGTTGATGGCGTGCGATGGCGCCCTGATCGTCGTCGATGCATCCCAGGGGGTTGAGGCTCAGACGGTAGCCAACCTCTACTTGGCTTTGGAATACGATTTAACACTTTTGCCGATCATCAACAAAATCGACTTGCCTGCGGCCAACGTCGAGAAGGTGCGCGAAGAGATCGATGCCGATTTGGGACTCGATCCTTTCGCAGCTATTCCGGTCTCCGCCAAAACAGGTGTCGGGATCAACGATGTGTTGGAAGGGATTGTGAAGTTATTGCCTTGCCCGAAAGGTGACCCGAACGCTCCGTTGAAGGCATTGGTATTCGATGCGAACTTTGATACGTATCGTGGTGTGATCCTTCAGATACGGGTTATGGAAGGGACATTGAAGTCCGGGGATACGATCCACTTCATGCATGGTGGCCGAAACTATAAAGTCGACGAGATCGGCTATAACCAGATCAAGCATGTACCAAAGAAACAGCTCAGTGTTGGCGAAGTCGGCTACGTGGTGGCCGGGGTAAAGAGCGTACAAGATATCGAGATTGGCGATACGATCACACTGTTTGAAAAGCCAGCCTCCGAGCCGATCCCCGGCTATAAAAAGGCCAAGCAAGTCGTGTTCTCGTCGATTTATCCAATGAGCACCGACGAGTATCCTGATTTGACCAAAGCATTAGAGAAGCTCGCGATTAACGACGCAGCACTCACCTTCGAAAAGGATAGCTCGGCTGCGTTGGGGTTTGGATTCCGTTGCGGCTTTTTGGGTTTGTTGCATTTGGATGTGATCCAAGAGCGATTGCAACGGGAATTCGACTTGGGGTTGGTGATCTCCGCACCTTCGGTGAATTACAAGATACAGCTTCGCGACGGAACCACGATCGACGTCGACAATCCGAGTTACTGGCCCGATCCGATGTCGATTGATAAGACGACGGAACCATACATCAAGGCAGCGATCCTCATCCCCGAAGAGTATGTCGGTCCTGTTATGGAGTTGTGCCGCGAGCATCGTTCCGATAGTCAAACGATGAACTATTTGTCCGCCGGCCGAGTTGAGGTGAAGAGCGAGATGCCGCTAGGCGAAGTTCTCTTTGATTTCTATGGCAAACTAAAAATGATCACGCGTGGTTATGGTTCGTTTGATTACGAGCCGATCGAGTATCGAGCCACCGACATCGTCAAGGTTGACATTCTGGTGAACAAAGAGCCGATCGATGCCCTCTCGTATTTAGTGCACCGAGACAAGGCTCGAACGCGGGCGTTGCATTATTGCGAGCAGCTTGCGGAAGCGATCCCACGGCATCAGTTCAAGATACCGATTCAGGGGGCGATTGGTGGTGAGATCATCGCGCGTGCGACGATCCAGCCCTTTAGAAAAGACGTTACCGCAAAGCTCTACGGCGGGGACGTGACGCGAAAGAACAAGCTGCTTGAGAAGCAGAAGAAGGGGAAAGCGAAGATGAAGCAATTTGGGAGCGTGAACATCCCACAAAAGGCATTCATCTCCGTCCTACGTTCTGACAACGACTAATTGTCTATGGTTTGTGACACCTTGTAGAGCGATTGTCCTCAATCGTTTCCCGAGCCATTGAGGACGCGTTCCCGAGCCGTTGAGGACGCGTTTCCCGAGCAACCCAAGCAATTGGGGACAATTGCTTTACTTTGGACGAGCGACTGCCGGCCGGATGACCGGCGGAGCGGTCAACGACAATGGGTTCAGTCTTCGGCTAGTGTTTTGATTTTTGGTTTTTCTGCCGTTTGCTCATCACCTGCGGGGCCAATCTTCAATTCGCTCGGGGATTTGGGCGGAGGAAGATCCCCTTCGGATGTGGACTTTTTCTCTTCCTTTGGTTCAACCGCAGGTTTCCCTGCCGATTTGGAATCAACTCCACCTGCCGGTTGGACTTGAGAGTTCATTTCGGAGCTTCCTGATGCGGTAACAACTGCTGGTGAGGTTGTCGTAGTGGCTCCGGTTATGACGGGATATTCTGCGATTGCATTTCCAAATGCATCGATTGGAATGCGAACCAATCGAGTTCGAGCCACCATGCGAGTTTCGGTAACTGGAACCGATCTGGCAATTCTTTCCGGCACTTGGACTTTGTTGACAATCTTTTCGGTGATGGGCGTTCTCACGATCACGTCATGAGTGACGACTTCATCCCGATAGGTCGTCAACTCGACAGGCACTTCCCGCGACACGACTTCGGGAACATACTCAATCTTTTGACGCGCTACTTTTCGAGTGACTGGCTTTTGGACCGTGTGCGGGACGACGACCTTTTCTTGGTAGGTTTCCATGCGTTGCACTTGGATCGGAACTGTCTGTTCGACGACTTCATTTACCATTCGAGTCGAACTCACGGGCACTTGCTGTTGAACCACTTCGTTTTGAAGTCGTGTCGTCGTGATCGGAATCTGTTGCGAGACAACTTCTGCATGCATTCGCGTCGTAGTGATGGGCACTTGTTGTTGCACCGTTTCATTCACCATGCGAGTGGAGTAGACAGGCACTTGTTGGCTAATCGTCTGTGGCATGTAGCTCGTTTGAGGAACCGCGAACTGTTGGTAGTTCGGTTGATAAACGGGTTGGCTGTAAACCTGTCCTACAGCTTGATAAGGAACCCAACCCAGGCCTCCGCGGCGATAGGCGCTCATTCCGGTTTGGTCGTTGACATTGTAACCGCCTGACTGCCATCGCAATCGATAGGTCGTGTCGCCTGGCTGGTAGTATTGCTGCTGAGCGTAGCCACCCACATCTGCAACCACCGGTTGATAAGTAGTGACAGGTTGTAGCTGGGTCTGGTTTTGAGTTTGATACGTCAGGTCCGTTACAGGACGCTGCACGGTATAGCTTTGGGTTTGTACGGTGGTCTCTGTCACAGGCCGTTGCACTGTGTATTGCTGAGTCTGGTAGGTCGTCTCGGTAACCGGCCGTTGAACAACAACGTTCTGTGTATGCATGACCGTGTCGGTAACTGGCTTCTGAACCAAGTAGTTTTGGGTTTGGTATTGAGTCTCGGTTACTGGTCGTTGGCGAGTCACCAATTGTTCCACTTGAGCGGTTTCAGTAACCATCGTGGTTTCATCAACCCACTCTTCTTTGGTCACAGGTTTCCATACGGTGTATTGTTCTACACGTTTTGACGTTTCCGTGACGGGTTTGCGAACGGTATAGCTGCGTTGTTCTTTTCGCTCTTCGTAGGTCGGACGATACGTGACAACTTCTCGCTCATACGTGCGATCTTCGTATTCGATGCGCATCGTTGTCACTTGCACCGGTTCCATCACCGTTTCCGTTTGCAAGCGATAGCGTTGCACTGGCTCACAGAGTGGCCCCACGACGGTACCTTGCCCCACGACGGTACCTTGCCCCACGACGGTGCTTTGCGATGGTATGGTGCTTTGCCCGAGGGCTGTACTCTGCCCGAGGGGAAGGGTCGGTATCGCAAACACAGAGGATGCAATCGATCCGATCCAAAGGCTTTGGCGGAATTGGTTTTGTCGATGAGTGCGTAGGTTCATTCGTAATCTCTCTGAATTTCATGCACGTTAAGGTTCACCCGTAGTTGAGTGGAGGCGACGAGCTCAAGTGAAGGGGCTTGAGGGAATCGGTGCACGATCAGTTTAATATTGGTTTATAACGGCCGAAGTTTCAAATAAGAATGTAGATTCCGTCGGGTAATTGTGATCCGAAGTGGTTACTAATCCGAACTTTAGGAAAACTTTAGTTTTTTGGAACGGACTTGGCACTTGGTTACCATTACAAACATTGCATTCGTTGCAATCGTCAAAGACTGCAAAGTTGAGTTATCCATTTTACCCAAACCCACCATACTGTCGGCCGCATGAATGAACAGCACGAATGGATTGAATCGACAGCGATACATCATCAAAAACTGAAAGCAATGCTCTTCGATCGCAACATAGGCATTCTCGTCGTGGGGCACGGGACTCGCAACAAACTAGGCTCCGCGCAGTTGCTTCGGTTGGTCGAACATATTCGAGAGTTGATACCGCAAGCGAGTGTCTCTGGATGCTTTCTCGAGCTGGCCGAACCCGACATTGCAGCTGGGGTTCAACATCTCCATGAGATGGGTTGTACATCGCTTGTCGTCGTGCCGGTGCTATTGTTCACTGCGGCACATGCAAAGTCGGATATCCCCGATGCGGTACAGGAGCATGCAACTCGATTCGGAGTCCATGTTCTGAGCCAGACGCCGTCACTGGGAACGCATCCTCGGGTACTCGAGCTATCCAAGACCCGTTTTGAAGAGGTCGTGCGCCTGCCGAACAACTCCGTTTGTCCGGAGGGCGGCTGTGCAGACGGCAGTTCACCGCGCACTCGCTGCCGGGTGTATCAGGAGTGTCCGGAGCGATGCACGCTTCTGAAATGGCTGGAGGGGCGTCACTCAGCATCGGCGCATCCCTTCGGCAAGATTGCGTTGGCGATGGTGGGCCGGGGGACAAGCGATGTTTCCGCATTGGAGCATATGCGGGAATTAACTCGATTGCGCGTGCAATTGGCAAAGAATGGGACGGAGCCGGATGGGGTCCAATGGTCTGAAACGGGTTTTTTCGCAGGTGGAAGTCCTACGTTGGATGAATTATTGGATGGAGCGAGCCAATCTGGTTGTGACAGTGTCATTGTCCAGCCGCACTTGTTGTTTGAAGGGGAGTTGATGGACCAGCTTCGGGAAAAGGTGCGAACGAGAAGGGAAAACGGTAGTGGACCGGCATGGTGGGTCACGAGAAGCTTGGGGGCAGATCCCAAACTGGCCGAGGTTTTCGTCGGTTTGCTGATGGATCAAAGTGCCAAGTGGTAGGACTTGCGAAAACATAAGCTTTTCGCATATCATATGGGCCTCTGGAGGATAGCCGAATGGTTAGGAACCTGATTCGAAATCAGGCGTCGGGAAACCGATTGAGGGTTCGAATCCCTTGTCCTCCGCTCCGAAGATCAGTGTAAGAACGCCGGCTTTTTTGTGTTCGAAATCGACTCCTAGTACAGACTCCTAGTACAGACTCCTAGTAAAGACTCCTAGTAAAGACTCCTAGTACAGACTCCTAGTACAGACTACCGGAAGTCAAGATGTGTCAGTTGCGTACCAAAAGTTGTCTGCGCTGTTCGCATCCATGCCGTGACACTCCCGATGACTTCGTACCCGAGCCTTCGATAAAGGCGAATTGCGGGCTCATTGCGATGATCAACAGCCAGAACCATTCGCTGCAACCCTCGCTCTAGCGTCCATTCATGGGCGAATTGCATGATGGATCTTGAATACCCTCTTCCACGCGATTCGGGGACGAGTCCAATGTACACTAACTCGGCAAAATCGGAGTATGGGCATAATAACAAACACCCGATGCATTCCCCGTTGGGTTGACGCAAAATCCACCAAGGGCGTTTGCTATGAGGCAAACACGCCGCGTAACCAAGCAAGGTATTGTTGGAATCTCGAATGCCGTTCAGTTCGGGCACATCCAACGTGCCGACGTAGGTTCGATCGACCACTTGTGTGAACAAATCTGACAAAGCTGGCTCCCAAGGCACATAGTCGATTTCAGCTTCAATCGTGGTCTTGTTAATCGTAGTGTTATCACGAAGATGATTGCTCTGATGGGACTGCAATGGAACAGTTCTAGGCACAGTGAGACTACACTCCATTTGGTTCAGATCTGCAATCCTCTTTAGTCCAGCAACAGCATAACAAGCCTCTAGAATGGCGTTGTCATCACCAGCATACGTGATTGCCTGGACCAGTTCGGTCTCCCGGGAAGCTTGATCTATGAGCAGATTAAGCAATTTGCCGGCTCGAACCGCATCCTCGGCTTGCATCGGCTTAGGCAAAAAGACTCCGCCGATCGAGCAAAAGCAACCGGGATGGATTACCACATAAGCCGCAACGTGACCGAGCCTGGCAGCCAATATCGGCGTCGCACCATTCCCACGCTTAGGGAGTTGACTTAGCTGCTCGATCAGGCGATGCCGAGAGTGAAAGGGCTGGTTTTCGTGGCAGAGAGATACGCACTCCTTCCAGTCGTTAAACCATTCCATGAAACAATCCCGATCTTGCAAAAGTCAGATCATAGTGATTCTAGGATCGCCTCGATGTATCGATAGGATTTTGCAACGGAGCTAATCTGCACTCGTTCTCCTACGGCATGATTTCCCTTGATGTTTGGACCAATCGAGATCGCATGGAGTCCAGGGAGCTTCTCGACTAATAGGCCGCATTCTAGGCCCGCATGGATCGCGTGAACTCGCGGCTTCGCACCAAACAACTTTTCATACTGCTCGATCGCCGCATGCAATAGCTCAGAGTCTAAATGTGGCTTCCAACCAGGATAGCTATCCGAAATCTTAATACCCGCTCCCGCAAGCTCCGAGATGGCAAGAATGCTATCCGAAACATCCGACATGGATTCTGCTGTTGTGCCTCGCACGCTGCAAATCACTTTCATGGTGCCTCCCTCGACCGTCTCAATGATCGCCATGTTGCAGGAAGACTCGACAAGAACAGGAAGCTCTGGAGTCATCTCGCAAATACCAGTCGGTATGGATTGAACCATGCGAAGCAACGTTAGGGTTGAGTCGACGGTCAATGCCTTGGCATGCGTACTCGTCGACGTAGCAAATCGGATCTGAACGCTGCTGTCTCGCCCCGCGTAAAGCCGATCATAGTTTTCTTTGTGCTTCGCAACGATCGACCGCACTGCATCTTGATTCCCCGATGGCGTAGAGAACAACACCGTGCTTTTGTCGGGAATAGCATTTCTGCGACTGCCACCCGTCCATTCTAAAATTTGGACCGGGCAGGTTTGCGCAATCGAGTGCAGCAGTCGAGCCAGCAGTCGATTGGCGTTTGCTCTCCCTTGATTGATCTCGACCCCCGAGTGCCCACCCTTGATACCATCGATTGTTAGTCGGAACGTCTCGCCCTCGATGAAAGATGTCCAATCGCCGGTCCAACTGATAACGATGTCGCGACCACCGCAGGAGCCTACGGTTATCTCGTCGTCGTCTTCGGTGTCGATGTTGATAAGTCGCGTTCCGGTCAAGCCTAGCTTCTTGGGATCAAGTCCGATGGCGCCCGTCATCCCGGCTTCTTCGTCTACAGTGAACAGCAACTCGAGCGGAACACGACGGACGGAACGTTCGGCAAGTGCCATCATCATTGTGACCCCGATGCCGTTATCGGCACCCAAGGTGGTGAAGGGAGAATTGATCCAATCGCCGCTTGGGTTCGGTACCAGCTTCTTGGATTGAGAAGGATCGTAATCTCCTCGAACGAGTGGTATCTTTCCGTGCGAAGCATCTGCACCTTCAGGGTTTCCTTCTGCAGTGACGGAAACGATGTCGACGTGACACTGCAATATGACAGGCGGAGAGGCGTTGCTGACGGTCGCTGGCACGTGCACCACGATATTGTTCGCGGCGTCGCGAATGGAGTGAAAGCCTAGCTTCTTAGCCCAGTTCTCTACAAAGTCGACTGCCGGCCCTTCGTTCTTGGATGGGCGAGGAACCTCAACGAGATCAAAGAAATGTTCCCAGACAGGAATTGGCTCAGGGATAGGAAAACTCGGTTTGATTCGCATATCATTCTTTCGTTGGAAAGCCTATATTTTTATCGAACAAGTCGTTGCGCCGAAGCTCTGTTTTGGCCAGCGATTGTTGTTGTCTCCATTTTGCAATCTCTTGATGGTTGCCGCTGAGCAGAACATCAGGAACAGTGTAACCCCGGAATTCCGGTGGGCGCGTATATTGTGGGAATTCTAGCAGTCGATTGCCACGGGAAAACGAGTCATCCCAGGAACTTTGCTCATCACCCAAAACACCCGGAATCATACGAACGGTCGCGTCGACGAGCACCATGGCCGCAACTTCTCCACCATTCAACACGTAATCTCCAATGCTCAGCTCGAGAGGTTGCAGGATGTCTGTAACTCGCTGATCAAATCCTTCGTAACGGCCACACAAAAGGATGAGTCTGTTTGACTGTGCAAGATTCTCGACCCGCTGCTGCCGGAGTTGTTCACCTTGCGGCGTTAACAAAATGACTTGCCCGGGTATTGAGCCCATCGCTTGGACCGCTTCTACGCATCGAATGACAGGCTCGACACAAATGAGCATTCCAGGCCCTCCGCCATAGGGGCGATCGTCGATTTTGTGATGCTTGAGATCAACCGACCAATCGCGAAGATTGTGAACACAAAGTTCCACAAGACCGTTTGCGATCGCTTTCGCCAACAGGCTCTGTGACAGATACCCATCGAAGATCTGCGGGAAGAGAGTGATGACATCTACACGGTACATTATAAAAAAGCGAGGCATTGCCTCGCGTTAACAGGCAGCCTCACCCAGCCTTCGCAACAAGCCGGGAGAGATCGTATTGAACAACGTGTAGTGACTCGGGCGTGTGCAGCTTAGGAAGCAACTGGAGCAGCAGTTGGCTTGCGGCCCATGCGTTGAAGAGCTTCCGTTTGCTTGTCCAAGTGAGATCCTTTGGTACCGTATTTCTTGATGAGAACTACAGCGTTCTCGCTCGGTTGGGCACCGACACTGATCCAGTAATCGATCCGCTCACCCTTGAGAATGGCACGGGCATCTACTTCTTTGCACATAGGGTCATAATGACCGAGTTCTTCGAGGACTCGGCCGTCTCGTGGGTTGCGCTGATCAACGGCGCACAAACGATAGAAAGGGCGATTTTTGCGGCCCAATCGCTTCATTCGAATTCGTACCGACACTGTTCTTTCTCTCCGTCAAAACTGGAAAATGGGAGGGGAGATGATAGCTCGGCGACGCAATCTACGCGAGTCGTATTTGAAGAAAATAATTCGAACCTTCTTCCGCTTGAATCTTCAGTTGCTCGCGAGAAACCGCAGATCATCGGAAAGAAATTACGCTGCCCGGAAGAATCCGGATGCCTACACAGGAAATCTGCCAGGCAACTCAGGAAGGAAGGTAGCGCACCTCACAAAGGAATCTAGTTGCGCATTAAAGCTACTCAAGGACATTAAAAGCTGCCTAAAAGAGCAGCAAAGGAAACCGGTCCTTCCTCCCACTGACTGCACACATTTTCGGCAGTAGCGATGCTCTCAGGATTGCGGCAATTTGCCTCACGCAATCAATTTGTTAACAAATGCAGGCAAATCACGTGATTCGAAAGACAGCAAAGATTTACGGCCTGGATTTTGCACGGCGTTCGGCGAGGCTTGGATTGCGTAATCTCTCCGCAATCGCCCGTCAGATCACATTTAGAGAGACATTCGATGTTCCAGGCGGAGACATAGATGTTTAAGACGTTGCTAAGTTTGTTTTTGGGGATGGGGGTGTTTTGTTGCACTCTTTTGGGACAGGACACACCCCTTGGGGACGCTCCTGTCGTTGCGGAAGCTGCCGTTACACAAGTTGCAGCACCGGCTGCGCCAGCAGCAGAACCACTTAATACGGGAGACCAAGCGTGGATGCTGGCCTGCTCGGCAATGGTATTGCTCATGACGCCGGGGTTAGCCTTTTTCTATGGCGGACTGGTTGGTCGAAAGAACGTTTTGAGTATTTTGATGCAGTGCTTTATGTGCATGTGCATGATTACCATCCTGTGGGTCGTATGCGGGTACAGTATTGCCTTTTCGGGAACTGAGCTACCTGGCCCCGGGGGGCCATTTATTGGTGACCCGATGACGCACTTCATGCTCAATGGAGTGGCAGACGACAAGTGCTTTGTTCCTGCTGGAGAAGTCAAGCTTGGTATTAGCCAGCAGACTTTTATGGTTTTCCAAATGATGTTCGCAATCATCACCCCTGGTTTGATCATCGGCGCATTTGCAGAACGGATGAAATTTGTTTCGTTCATGATTTTCACTGGCCTTTGGTCTTTGCTTGTTTACTGTCCAGTTTGCCACTGGGTTTGGTACGGCCCAACCAATCCATTCTTTGGGTTGGGTAGCTTCGCTGCATCGGACGCAACACCAGAAGGCGCGTTGGATTTCGCAGGCGGAACTGTTGTTCACATCAATGCTGGTATCGCTGCCCTAGTGTGCTGCATCGTTTTGGGCCCACGTCGCGGATACCCCAAACAAATCACCGCTCCACACAATCTGCCATTCGCAATCTTGGGTGCAGGAATTCTTTGGTTCGGTTGGTTTGGTTTCAACGGTGGAAGCGCTTTCGGAGCAAGTCCACAAGCAGTTCGAGCTTTCGTGACCACACAGATTGCAGCCGCTACTGCTGGTTTCCTGTGGAGCTTGATCGAGTTGGTTCGAAGCGGTCGGGCTACAGCATTGGGAATGATTACCGGTGCGGTTGCAGGATTGGTTGCCATCACACCAGCAGCTGGTTTTGTTAGTCCCGCGTCCGCGATTGCCATCGGAGCTGGCGGAACGATCATCAGCTACATTTTCGTCGCGTTCGTCAAACCAGCTTTGAAGTACGATGACTCGCTCGATGTTTTCGGCGTTCACGGGATGGCGGGAATTTGGGGCGCGATTGCGACGGGCATATTTGCACTTTCCGGTTACGGAGTGAACAGAGCCGGTGGTCTCATCAACGGAAATTCTGCACAGGTCGTTTCCCAGCTATGGGCAGTTGGCGTCACCATTATTTACTCGGGGGTCGTCTCCTTTGTACTACTGAAGCTGATTGAACTGACGATCGGTCTTCGATGTACAGAAGACGCCGAAAAGATGGGACTCGATTTGAGCGATCACGCTGAAGCTGCTTATACGATTTCCTAATTGCTCTGAAGCAATGGCTGATTCAGAAAGACAAAAGGCCGCACTTTTAGTGCGGCCTTTTTTGTGTCTCTTTTTCTATACGGGATATGCGGATACACTTGGGCTAGCGCTCAACACCTTACTGCAATCTTGACAAGATAGCACTCCGCAAACTCGCGAAGCCGAATCATAGCCAATATGCCAACTCCAATTCAATTAGTCATTCACGGTGCATCTGGGCGAAACGGTAAGCGGCTGGTTGCACTGGGCAGTGTCGACCCCGACGTCAAGTTAGTGGGTGCGATCGTTCGCCCAAATTCTCCCAGCCTGGGAGAAGACGCAGGCGTTCAAGCGGGAGTTGCTGCGCTTGGATTATCGATGAGCGCGGTATGGCCGACCGTGGCAGATGTTGCTATCGATTTCTCTTCCCCCGAAGGAAGCCAGCATGCCCTGGACCATTGCGCGTCTAGCAAAACGCCACTAGTAATCGCCTCCACGGGGCTGTCGCCGTCTCAGATCGAATCTATCGAGAGAGCTTCGAAGTTGATACCTATTTGCTATGCTCCGAATATGAGCGTAGCGGTCAATTTGACGATGAAGTTGGTCGAGCATGCGGCCCGAGCTCTCAAAACAGTGACGGGCGGCGCTGACGTCGAGATCATCGAACGCCACCATCGATTCAAAGAGGATAGCCCTAGCGGAACGGCGCTCAAGTTTGGACAAATCGTTGCCAAAGAGATGTCGCTTGATTCGCATGTGCACGGTAGAGAAGGATTGTGCGGAAAGCGCCCGCACAACGAAATTGGTTATCATGCTGTTCGTGTTGGGGATGATGCGGGGCAACATACGATTGTTTTCGGCATGATGGGGGAGACGATTGAGTTGCGAGTAGCCGCATCCAATCGGGACTGTTACGCAAGCGGCGCCATAGCAGCGGCCAAGTGGCTTGTTGGGAAACCACCGAAGATCTACTCCATGTTCGATGTCTTGGGCCTTTAGTTTTGAGGGTCATCAACATAGCGATGCAAAATGGCTAGATGCGACCAAGGCTATTTGTGCCGTGTTTGCGGCGAAGAAGTCGAACACATTACCGACAGCGAACTTTATCTTCGATATGTGATCGGTGAAGTTGATCCGGAGATCCTACACACGAGTCCAGAGTGTCATTTGCAATGCGCACCCGCATTTGCCCAGTTCGTCCAAGACGAAAGATTCGAAAGCATGGTTTGTAATGATCCATTCTTCTCGAAAGATCAATTAGACGCTTCGTTTGTCAAATCGCGAACCGAATTGGTTTCGCGAGGCTACGCACGACTTTGGGAGTTACGGAAGGAGCGACGCAAGCCGCTGACTGTGATCGAATATCCACTCCCTGAATTCCTTCCCAGGTGGAAGTGAGGCGTGGCATCAATCCGCGACAGCAGACTCAATGGATCGCTCAGAGATACATTCCTGGACAGGCGCTGTATTCGAGTCTGCGATAGTCATAGGGCAAGAATGTCAGATTCAATCTGACAAAATTCTTCCGATCTGATCAACTGGAGCGGGTAAAGATCGACTAAGTCGCTCCGCCCGTACCAAGTTGGTTTGCCACGTTGGTGAAAGTCGTCTTCGCTTTTGTTCCAATGCTGGTAACTGCTGTCAAGCAAACAACGACAATCAAGGACAACATAACAGCGTATTCAACTGCTGTTGGTCCGTCTTCGCTCTTCAAAAATCGCTTCAATTTCATGGCTAGGCTCTTCATAGTACCCTCCGACAGGTATTTTTCGGTGTTCCCGAGCAAACAAGAGGTAAAACCCCTGAGGGCAAGGCAGAATTCATCGCAACGAATCCTACTTTCCGGGGGTGAGTAGGTCGACCACACGATTGCATGCTCCGACCGGCGGTTCGACTAAACACCGCTAATCGAAGGATAGGACGCAACTAGTGTATGTCAAATTCTGACCTATACGAAGTTTGATAGTTCTTTATTGTCTTTCCGATTGCAAAAAACATTCAGCATCGCGAGTTTGAGAATTGAGCACTGTAGGAATTACGATACCCCGTCGCATCCACGTTTGCCTACCTAACGATGCGGTCTTAGTGATGTGAGCTTTTCAAAGTTACCAAAAGCTCACTTCGCCGCTTAGGTGAAGGATTGCTTCCCGGCAAGAAGGAAATGCCGAGGACAGAAAGAGTGCATGATACGTAAACAAAAATCTTCATGCCCGCGCAAATTTTTAGGCCGATGAGATTCACACGCAACGCTTCGTCGTTGAGCTGGTCGACGACTAATGAATTCGACGTGTATTCTCGTATTACGGTTTAATCGCCGTTTACCTTGTTCGAGCATTCATGTCCTGAGTTCCTGCACCGATCGAAAGAATAGATCAACAAGAATTCTATCAGGCCGGCTGAGAACAGTCGTCCAACGAACCACTCACTTGCGTCTCAAAGCGAATCTATCGCTTAGAGATACATACCTTGGAATGCGAAGTATCCGAGTGCAGCGATGGTCATAGGGATGCCGTAGGGGAGCAAGTACATGCGTGACTTGCGTTCTGCTGCACGCTGGAACAATGCTTCAGGATCTCGCACTTCGACGAATTCGCCGAGTAGCATATTAAACTGCTGAAGATGCTTCTTCCATCGACCCGAGTAGGCGATCATGCCGATAGCCATGACTCCACCCACAATAGCGGTAACAGCGAAGATATTCCACGTATGCTCTGCATGCACCCAAGCCCCGATGCCAGCAAGCAGTTTCACGTCGCCGGCGCCCATTCCGCCGACCATATAGATGCCGTAGAGCAGAGCCAATCCGAATACAGTTGCCAGCAAACTCCATCCGAGCCCGCTCCAACCGCCGTAGGCAAAGCTGAAAAGCCAACCCGATACTATCATTGGAAAAGTGATCCAATTCGGGACTTTGAGTTTCCAGCCATCGATCACCGCAGCGACGACGAGCACGATAGAAACAAGCCAAATGTGCCAGTTTGCCAAAACACCATCCACGAATGTATCGTTCATCCCAACAACTCCAGTCGACGATAACAACTCAACCAACGTTAAAGAAAAAGGTTTACCGAGGGGCCATCAGCCACGCAGTAGCAACAGCAAAGAGCGTACCGGCAAAACAAATCAGTTCCCAAAGACTGCTTACAGCCTCGATAGGGAAAAACGTCTGCGACATGGTAACTCTCCTGAACGGTTGTAAGTTTATTGCACCAAGCCGGGTGAGCTGCGTGGACAGTATCCACACAGCCCCCGGAGTTGGTGTTCCATAGAATGTCAGATCAATTCTGACAAAGGAATCCGCTCGAGTTCTCGAACAGATTGAATCGAACTAGGAAGCGCCGCCGGAACCAAGTTGGTTTGCAACGTTGGTGAAAGTCGAGCTTGCGTTCTTACCGATGCTGGTAACAGCAGTCAAGCAAACAACGACAATCAAGGACAGCATAACAGCGTATTCAACTGCTGTTGGTCCATCTTCACTCTTCAAAAATCGCTTTAGTTTCATGGCGAGGTTTTTCATAGTACCCTCCGACAGGTATTACCGGTATTACCGGCAAACAAGAGATAAAACCCTCGCAGGCAAGGCAAAATTCGTCGCCACGAATTTTGCTCCCCGGGGGCAGGCAGGCCGTACAAAAAAAGGTTCTTTCTACGGCGGCATTTCAACTCGAAAACGCCACACGAAGAATAGGACACGAATAGCACATGTCAAATTTTGACTGTCGCGAAGTCTGGGAATTCTCAAGTGTTTTTGCTGATTAAGTAAAACTATCGGCTCTTCTTGGTAGCGTGATTAGGACTGTATCATTTACAACGACTTGCCCTATCCCGAATTCTTTGCCTGTCCGCTATAATCGCCGTTTTCGAACAATTCAGAATTTACTCAGATTTTTACATGACAACAACCAAAGAGCGATTCAAAGAAGCGGAGACTCTCAAAGATCAAGGCAAGATAGAGGAAGCTCGCGATGTATTGGAAAGCATCCTCGTAGACTCTCCAGACCATGTGCTTTCGCATCTGACCCTCGCACGTATATTCACGCAACTGGGCGTTCACAACAGAGCTTGCAGTCACGCAGAGCAAGCTTGTCAGTTGGAGCCAAACGAGGCATTCAATTATACCATCCTAAGTGTCACCTACCAAAAGGCCTGGGCAGGTACTCAAGACCAACGCTTCATTCAGTTAGCCGAAGATGCTATGGCCCGATCTAGAATGCTTGGCGGCTAATGAACCGCCATCGTTCGAAAGCTTATTCACATTCGAGACTCGACCAGCAGTTGGTTCGTCCTTGCCCCACCGTTAACTATTGATCATCAGTATTCCATTCAATCGGAGATCGTTATGACGCTTGCCCCATGGTCATTGGGTGTTTTTACCAGTATCGATGCTGGGCTCGGTGTTCAGCTCGAGGTTGCCAGGGAACTCGGCGTACCCACTATCCAGTTGCATACCCCCCATGCGGAAGGACGAACGCCCGAAGCTGCGGAGAAGTTTGTCCGGAAACTGAAGGACTATGGAATCGAGTTAACTTGCGTCTTCGGTGGCTTCGAAGGAGAAAGTTATGCGGATATACCGACGGTTGAACGAACCATTGGACTTGTACCTCGCGAAACCCGCGATGCCCGTCTCGTCGAAATGAAAGAGATATCGGACTTCACCCGCCTTCTCGGTTGCTCTGTGATCGGACTTCACGTCGGCGTAGTGCCGCATGATCGCGGATCAAGAGACTATGCGGAAGTTATTGATATTACTCGTCAGCTTTGCGATCACGCTGCCAGAAATGGCCAAGCAGTTCACTTGGAAACTGGGCAGGAAACAGCGGAAGCGTTGCTGAAGTATATTGAAGATGCGGAACGAAAGAATCTGTTTATCAACTTCGATCCCGCAAACATGATTCTCTACGGCACGGGCGAACCGATTCCAGCCTTGAAGATGGTCGGGAAGTACGTGCGCAGCGTGCATTGCAAAGACGGCACCTGGAGCGATCAACCCGGCGTCACTTGGGGGCGTGAAGTGCCTCTTGGAAAAGGTGATGTCGACATGCGAGCTTATCTTTCAACCCTCAAGGAAATCGGCTACACAGGGCCTCTTACCATCGAGCGAGAAATCCCGCAGGAGCCTGAACGCCAAAAGGCAGAGATATTGCATGCGACAGGATTGCTCGAACAATTGAAGAAAGAAATCTTGGGTTAGGTCTAATGACTCGCCTACCAAGGAACATAACGTATCACCAACATCCAATCGATACATCAACATTTGCCCTCATCAACCCTCGGTCTTGTCATAGGCTACGGAGTTGTCCTTTTACTTCCTAGAAGATTCCCATGAGCCATTCCAATCTATTTAAACTCGATAACCAAGTCGCCGTGGTTATCGGCGGGACCGGTAGTCTCGGCGGTGCCATGGCGTCTGCGCTCGGAAACGCTGGCGCTCGCGTAGCCATCCTCGGCCGAAGTGCAGAACGAGGCATGCATCGGGCCGAAGAAATTCGTCGCGAAGGAGGTGAAGCCGTGTTCCACACCGCCGATGCCCTCGATAGAGACTCATTATCCAAAGCCCGCGACATGATCGAGCGGACCCTGGGACCAGTTGATATCCTCGTCAACGCCGCCGGCGGAAACCAAGCGAAGGCGACCCTTCAGCCCGGAGACGACTTTTGCCAGCTGTCCCTCGATGCATGGAACAGCGTCTTTGAATTGAATCTCATCGGCGGGACTGTGCTGCCATGCCAAGTCTTCGGGGAAACGATGCTACTTCGCAATGCCGGAAGCATTATCAATATTGCTTCTATGTCGGGCATCGTTCCACTCTCACGCGTTGTGGCTTATTCAGCGGCCAAGGCAGCTGTCATCAACTTCACCAAGTTTATGGCAAGAGAGTGGGCGGGGCGAGGAATTCGCGTCAACTGCATTAGCCCTGGTTTTTTCCCAGCAGAACAAAACCAAGGTCTCCTCTATAACCAGGATGGAAGCTTATCCCCACGCGGACAGCAGATCATCAACCATACTCCCGCTGGCAGGTTTGGTTACGCCCATGAACTATCGGGTGCCGTTCTGTTTTTGGCCGCTTCCGGAGCATCGTCCTTCGTAAATGGTCACAACTTGGTCGTTGACGGTGGATTTTCTTCGACAACAATCTAGCGGCTTAGCTAATTCCTCTCACCTGTCGGGTGCGACCACTAGCTCACAACCATCTACTATTTCGATGACACGATTTGCCTTTACGGAGACGTAATGGCTCAGGAGACACAATGGCTCAATTAACTATTCGCAAAGATAATTGCGAACTTGACTTTCTTTCGCTCGGCGCGTTGGTGCATCGTTTGGATCCCGGGATCATTCCCTTTCGCAAGGCGAAGTCGTTCGATATCCATGTTTCCGGTGGGGAGTACAACGTCGCAGCCAATCTTTCGGATTGCTTCGGCTTGAAGACGGGTGTCGCCACTGCGATGGTGAACTATGGCATCGGTGAATTGGTCCAAGCTCGAGTGCGCGAGATGGGAGTGAAAACGTTTTACAAACACTATGAGCACGATGGTGTGCGCGGTCCAAATATCGCTACGGTATACAGTGATCGTGGTTTGGGCGTTCGTCCTCCTGTCGTGTTTTACAATCGCTCAAACGAGGCAGGTGGTTTATTGAAGCCAGGCGACTTTGATTGGAAGTCGATATTCGCCTCGGGCGTTCGATGGTTCCATTCTGGAGGGATCTTTGCAGCTCTCTCCTCGACAACGTCCGAACTGATCATCGAAGGGATGCAAGCAGCGAAGGCTGCCGGGGCAGTTACTTCGTTTGATTTGAATTATCGCGCCAAGCTGTGGTCTCCGATCGGCGGAACGGCCAAAGCGCAGGAACAAATCGGCAAGATTGTGCGCAACGTCGACATGCTGGTTGGTAATGAAGAGGACTTGCAAAAGGGGCTCGGCATCGAAGGCCAAGATGTCGAATCTTCCTCGTCGCTCGATCCTGATTCGTTCTTCAAAATGATTGAACGTGCAGTCGAGAAGTTTCCAAACGTGAAGATGGTGGCAACGACTCTACGCGAAGTTCATTCGACGAATCGACATGAATGGGCTGCTGTTCTTTGGTACGATGGCAAACGCTATGTCAGTCCGACGTGCAGCCTTGATGTCGTAGATCGCATCGGTGGCGGTGATGGCTTTGCTGCTGGGTTGATCTACGGCGCATTGGCTGGCAAAGAGCCGGAGCAAGCGTTGCGACTGGGTTGGGCTCATGGTGCGCTGCTGACAACTTTCCCAGGCGACACAACGATGGCCAAATTGCCAGAAGTCGAAGCCATGGCCAAGGGTGGATCCGCCCGCGTTCAACGCTAGATATTTTTCGTTCGATTTCGGTAACGCGTGACTCCCGCGAGACGCGCGTTACCATAGTGGAATAGTTTTCTTTTCGCACTCGAAGCTGCGATTCAGTGTCGCATCTCTGCGCGACACCCAACTCCTTGAGATGTAATCATGCCCACTGTATCTCAATACTCCGAATCGCAATCCTTGGATCCAGCATTTTTCGAAATGCTCCACAGGGTTTGGGGGTTCAAGCAACTGCGGCCGTCGCAGCAAGCAGCCATTGAATCTATCCTTCTTCACCGTGACACTGTCGTGGTCATGCCGACCGGTGGGGGAAAGTCTCTTTGCTACCAAGCACCCGCGGTCTTTCGAAGTGGGCTGACTGTTGTGGTTTCGCCTTTGTTGGCATTGATGAAGGATCAAGTTGACTCGCTCAAAGGGGTAGGAGTATGTGCTGTTCGAGTCGACAGCACACTCAACGCAGATGAAAAGCGGGAAGCAGCCCGATTGATCAAATCGGGCGATGCAAGATTGTTGTTCGTTTCTCCTGAACGATTAGTATCACTGGAGTTCCTGCGATTCCTCGAAGGAGTCGATATTCACACCATCGCCATTGACGAAGCGCATTGCGTTTCACAATGGGGGCATGATTTTCGTCCAGAGTATCGGCAGTTGGGAACGCTCCGCAACTCCTTTCCAAACGCTGCGATTCATGCCTTTACCGCTACGGCAACTGAGAAGGTTCGCCGCGATATTGTGGAGCAGTTGCAGCTACATAGGCCGCGTGTTCTCGTTAGCTCCTTTGATCGCCCCAACTTGACCTATCGAATACTTCCACAAACGGACATTCAAACCCAACTGATGGAGGTTTGCGAACGGCATCGAGGTTCAGGTGGAATTGTGTATTGCCTTCGCAGAGCAGATGTCGAGTCGATAACCGCCTATCTCTCCAAGCAGGGATACTCCGTGGTCGGATACCACGCCGGCATGACGAACGAAGATCGAAAGAATGCGCAGGATGCATTCGTAAACGAACATGTGGACATCGTGGTTGCGACGGTCGCGTTCGGGATGGGAATCGACCGACCGAACGTTCGTTTCGTAGCCCATGCATCGATGCCTAAGTCGATTGAACACTATCAACAAGAGACCGGGCGTGCAGGACGCGATGGATTGCCGTCGGAATGTGTTCTCTTCTTTACTGCTGCCGATTGGATTACGCTTCGTAAGATCACTGAATCCAGCCTCATGGAGGCAGGTGCATCTCCGGAGATTCTCCACGCAGCCAAAAAACAACTGGAGGAGATGGCAACTTACTGCCGAACTCCTATTTGTCGCCATCGCGCATTGGTCGAGTATTTTGGCCAAGCTTACGACAAAGACAATTGTGGAGCCTGCGATGTTTGTCTCGGTGACACAGACGAAGTTCCTGAAGCGAAAGTCCTAGCGCAAAAAATCTTGTCCTGTGTCTTTCGCATTGGGGAACGATTCGGCGTCAACTATCTGGTGGAGGTGCTCGCCGGATCGAAAGCTCAAGAAATACTACAGCGAAAGCATGATCAACTCAGTACGCACGGGATTCTCAAAGAGATTCCCAGGAATCAATTGAAAGATTGGGTTTATCAGCTTGTCGGACAGGATCTTTTGGTCATTGATGCAGGCGAATACCCTATCGTGAAATTGGGACCGAACGCACGCGGTGTTTTGCACGGAGACGCTACACCTCGGCTGATTCGTACGGTCTCGAAAGTCAGGCAAAAGAAACAATCGATCCAAATCGATGCTGCTGTCCATGCCGACATGCAGTTGTTCGAAGAGCTTCGAGCCTTGCGACGTTCGATTGCTCAGGTTGCCAATCTACCGCCTTATATCGTATTCACGGACAATGTGTTATTGGAGATGAGTGCTAGCCGTCCTTCCGACAAAGAACGTATGCTCGCTATCAACGGAATCGGAAAAGCCAAGCTGGATTCGTATGGCGCAGGGTTCTTGGAGGCCATTCATTCTTATTGTACGAGGATGGGTGTGGCGCAGAATGTGACTTGGAAAAGTGATACCTTGAGCCCGTCCGCACCTTCGATGCGACTAACCGGAACCAAGACGATTACGTTGCCATTGCTTAGGCAGTTTCGTCCTTTCGACGAAGTCGCTGCGAAGGCCGGCGTGACGGTTAGTACGGTTGTTGGGCATTTATTGGAATGGATGGAAACAGAGTCGTTGGCCAGTATCGATGCGTGGGTGCCAATCGACATTCAGAAACAGATCATCGCCGCGGCTAATGTGGTTGGCAGAGAAAAGCTGAGCCCGATCTTCGAGCATCTTCAACGTCAAGTAAGCTATGAACTGATTCGCTTAGTACTAGCCTTCGAACGTCAGAGCTTTGAACACGGTTCAAGTGTTTCCTGAAATCGTAGCCACCGGGTTCGCTCGCACTACGCAGCATCCAGCTTGGGGCGCTTCCGTTCCAAATGGTACTCGCGCCGAAAGAGAAACGTTGGCAGGGCGAAGCAGATGCCTACCAAAAAAATAGCAACAAAGTGCCAAACGAATCCCTTCATTTGGAGTCTTTTGGATTCAGCGGCCATCCATATCGTGCAAGCTGTCGCTGTCAGAATCAAATCCCAACTAAAACCGGCGATAACCCAAGTCGCAAAGGGAGCAGCAAAGAACTCAGCCCATGCAGAATCGCCTCGGTATACGAAGTGGTTTGTAAAACAAACAACCGGCATAGAAAATCCCAAGACGGAAAGAGCGGCATAAATGTATTTCATAAACAATGCTGTTCCGTCGGTTTTCACCAGTAGGAAGTGGAATTTCTGCGGGATGGGTTAAGTTAACCGTTTCCAGGAGGATTCCAATGACCAAGTCACGTAGAAAATCCACCGCTTCTAAGAAAGCGGCCATCGTTCGGCGGCGCCTTCAAAGGAAAAGTAGCTATTTCTGCGATCGCTGAAGACTCAAGACAGGCTGGGCAAGACACTGAATGAGAGTGTGGGTGTTTTACGGCGGTGAATGGATTCCGAAACTAAGGTTCTAAGGCGGCTGCTGTTGCTCGAAAGTCTGGCTTGTAATTCGAGCGAGTCTTCGAACGAGAGCTCCCCTAGCGGCTGAACAATTACCATCAAGTGGGATGTATTGGGAGCGGGAACCACGTCGCTTATCGAAACGAGAACTGAGCCTTCGAGTACTTCGTCGACGCCGTATTCCAGAGCACGGCGGACTTGGGCGCAAAGCTGCATCGACTTTCGATCGCCGTGGCCGAACCGGCTCCAGTTGTCGTCGAAGGGCGTTGAGTTTTGTTGTTTTTTCCCGTGAGAGCGGTGCTTCATGATGTTAGGGACACTCGAACGCCCGGAAGGTTCGGATTTGATTCAGACTCTGTTTTGGTAACCGTAACTCCGTTATCTTTCGAACGGAACGGCAAAGAGAATTTCCGTGTACCGATCCTGAGCCTTGTCCGGTAAGATACTTTCTTTCCTAAGTTCAGGCTCCCAGAAAACAGATCCAGTATGAAAGCACAATTCCTTGACCACGTTGCCCAAGCGAACCGATCGATGCGCGAGGCTGGAACTTTCAAGGTGGAACGGGTGATTGGTTCGGCTCAGGGAGCCATGGTCAAACTGGCCGATGGCCGCGAATTGCTCAACATGTGCGCCAACAATTACCTCGGCCTGGCGCAACATCCGAGTGTGCAACAGGCCGCATCCGATGCGCTCGAGCATTGGGGATACGGTATGGCGTCGGTGAGATTCATCTGCGGCACTCAGTCGATCCATAAGGAGTTGGAAGACCGATTGAGCAAGTTTCTGGGTATGCAAGACACCATTCTTTACAACTCCTGTTGGGATGCAAATGGTGGGCTTTTTGAAACGATACTCACAGCGGAAGACGCAATCATTTCCGACGAACTGAATCACGCCAGCATTATCGATGGTGTGCGGTTGTGCAAAGCGCAACGGTTTCGATACAAGAACAATGATATGTCCGATCTGCGAGCCAAGCTGGAAGAAGCGAAGTCAGCACGCTTTCGATTGATCGCCACCGACGGCGTGTTCTCGATGGACGGAACTATCGCCGATTTAGCCTCCATCTGCGAGCTAGCCGACCAATACGATGCGATGGTCATGGTCGATGATTCTCACGCGGTGGGATTTGTGGGACCGCAAGGTCGTGGCACACACGAGCTTTGCGGGGTCATGGATCGAATCGACATTCTGACCGGTACTCTCGGCAAAGCCCTCGGTGGAGCGAGTGGTGGCTATACGTCGGGGGCATCCGAGTTGGTCGAGTTGCTTCGACAACGATCTAGAACCTACTTGTTCTCTAACACGATCGCTCCCCCTGTGGTCGCTGGTGCGATCCGTGCGTTGGAGCTTTTGGAGAAGTCGACTTCGCTGAGAGATCAATTGGAATCGAACACTCAGTTCTTCCGTGAAGAAATGTTGCGTCGCGGAATGAATATCCTCCCTGGTTCTCACCCGATTACACCGGTGATGATTGGAGATGCAGCGAAAGCAGGACACGTTGCCAAATCCATGCTGGACGATGGCATTTACGTGATCGCTTTTTCTTATCCGGTCGTTCCACAAGGCAAAGCAAGAATTCGAACGCAGGTATCAGCCGCGCACACCCGAGATCAATTGTTGATGGCTGCGAACTCGTTCGAAAAGCGATCTCATTAGAACGTTTGAAACAATCCTCTCCATACTTCATCTCTAAGTACATCATCCATAAGATAAGGTGTTGAATCGTAATGGTTGTAGAAAGCGTCCTGGCTCTAAACGAAGATATATTGACTCATCAGTGGCAGTGGATACTCGAGTGTCTACGCGATGTTTTGAAGGAGTCAGGCGAAGAGCAAATCGCGATGAGTCTTCCATCGCCTGACAGTGTTGAAACGCTCGCAGGCTCGATGAGCGATTCAGTTCACTTGACACAAGCGTACTCGATTGCGTTCCAGCTACTCGGGATGGCGGAACAAAACGCGTCCGACATCTTCCGAAAAACGGTCGAGAAAAAGTCGGGTATCGATGCATTGCCTGCACTTTGGGGCGATTCCTTGAGGCAGCTCAAAGACCAGGGTTGGAGTTCCGAAAAGATTGCAAAGGAACTGACGAACATGCGCGTGGAGCTGGTCTTGACCGCACACCCTACCGAGGCCAAACGTGCGACCGTATTGGCTCACCATCGACGTCTGTTCGAACGCCTTCAGCAGCACTCCATTTCCAATGGCGAAGGTTCCAACGACCATGCACACGAAGAGAATGATTTTGCCGTTCGTGCTTTGTTGGCGATCCTTTGGAGGACCGGTGAAATCTATCTTGATAAGCCAGACATTCAATCGGAACGTCGTAACGTCTTGGACTACTTAACCCATGTGTTCCCCTCGGTGTTGCGACCGTTGGACCAACGCTTGCGTCGAGCTTGGACCGAAGTAGGTTTGGATCCCAGTGTTTTTGGCGATCCTTTGGTTTTTCCGAAGCTTAACTTTGGCACCTGGGTAGGAGGGGATCGCGATGGGCATCCGCTAGTAACAGCGGATGTGACTCGACAAACATTGTTGGAGTTGAGAAAAAGCGCCTTGGGCCTTATTCAGCGTCATCTCCAGCAGTTGGCTAGGTTGTTGAGTTTGTCCGCTTACTGGCAACGCCCGAATCCCGAGTTCTTGCAGTCGCTCGCAAACGCTTCCGAAATGTTGGGAGATGCCGGCATCAAAGCGATGGCACGCAATCCGAATGAGCCTTGGCGACAATTCATCAATATGATGCTCGCTCGATTGCCCAAGGTGGATCCAACCAATGACAAGATCTTTTTTGAACCTCCACCGACTTATCAGAGTGCAACCGAACTGCTCAACGATCTCAATGTGTTGTATCGCGGTCTGATAGCGAGTGGTCAGCGTCGGCCTGCCGACTACGCGGTGCAGCCACTCATGCGGATTGTCCAAACATTTGGATTTCACTTGGCAGTGCTCGATGTCAGACAGAATAGCGCATTTCATGATCGGGCTGTTGAGCAACTGTTGACTGCGGCTGGTTTTTCCAAAACGAATTTCTCGCAGTGGACCGAGCAAGAGCGACTCGCATTGCTCGAAACAGAACTTACCTCTAAGCGACCGTTTGCTCGCCCCGATATTTCGCTCGGAACGGAAGCGGACGCTGTGCTTTCGTCATTGCGAGTTCTTCGAAGCTATCGAGACACGTTCGGTGACGATGGTCTAGGGGCATTGATCGTAAGCATGACCCGGAATGTTTCAGACTTGCTCGTTGTCTATTTGTTGGCTCGCGAAGTTGGATTGCTTGAGGACACAGTTGACGGATTGCACTGTCCATTGCCTGTGGTTCCCCTTTTTGAGACCGTGGACGACCTCCAAAATAGTCCTCAGATCTATGAGCAGTTCTTGAAACACCCTGTAACGAAACGCAGCATGGAAGCGATCCGCAAGCGAAAAGGGCAAAAGGACTCCGTCGGGCAGATCATGATCGGCTATAGCGATAGCAATAAAGACGGCGGTATCCTGGCCAGCTTGGTCAACTTGAGACAAGCTCAGAAGAAATTGACTTTGGTTGGGAACGAACATGACGTTCGCATTCGATTCTTTCACGGGAGAGGTGGGACGATCAGTCGAGGGGCAGGTCCTACGCATCGCTTTATCAAAGCACTACCGGACGGAACACTGCGAGGCGATCTGCGAGTGACCGAACAAGGGGAGACGATCCCACAAAAATACGCACATCAACCGACAGCCATCTACAACCTCGAACTGTTTCTTGCGGGAGTAACGCGGGAGAGTCTGTTGGATGAGCAACGTGACGAAGATGAACATCCACTTGAAAAGACGTTGATGCAATTGTCGGAATGGGCGCGCGAGAGTTATACATCCCTGCTGCATTCGGATGGCTTTGTTGCATTCTTTCGACAAGCAACTCCGATCGATGCGATCGAACAAAGCCGGATCGGTTCTCGCCCCGCACGTCGAACCGGTCAGCAGACACTAGCCGATTTGCGAGCGATTCCATGGGTGTTTAGTTGGGGCCAGGCACGTTTCTTCCTCTCCGGTTGGTACGGAGTGGGGACGGCACTCCATACGTTGCGAGAACGTGAACCCGCAACCTTTGCTTCATTGATCCCCTCGATGACGCAATGGGCACCGCTACACTATTTAATCAGCAATGTCGCAACGAGCTTGACGGCAGCGGATCTTGAAATCATGCGGTCCTATGCCAATATGGTCGAGGATGAAGCGCTGCGCACCAAGTTCATGGGTCATATTGAACGAGAATTCGAACTGACCAAATCTTTGATCGAGACCGTTTACGGTGGAAGCCTTGCGGAACGTCGTCCGAACATTCAACGCATGATGAATCTACGCTCGCGAGGTTTGCGGGTCCTTCACCAACAGCAAATCGGATTGCTAAAGATGTGGCGAAGTTACCACCGGATGAATCAGACTCAAGCGGCAGATCAACTCATTCCACAACTGTTGTTAACCGTCAACGCAATAGCAAGCGGACTAGGAACAACTGGTTAGCAAGAAATACAAGAATCCTAAATCCGCTTCCATCGGTTTGGACACTGCCTGAGCCACACGCAGACGTTCTGCATGTGGCTATATTTCGTATATATAAAATCCTATATTTTGCAGAGCAAGCCATTCGGAACTAGCTGCGAATGTCGTAGCAAAGTATCTTGTCTTGCTCGCGGACGTAAAGCTTTCCGTCCAAGATAACGGGGTGAGACCAACTGGGGCGATCGCCACTACCTGGAATGGTGAACGAACCCACCTCTTTGTAGCCTGCTGGGTTCGCTTCGACCAACGCCAACACACCATTCTGGTATCGAATATAAAGCCGATCGTTTGCCGCAACAACAACCGCAGATCCTTTTCCGGAACCGCGACTAGTCCACTTCAGTTCACCCGTCATCATGTCCGCACAGTAAGGGATACCGGCATCATCGGAATCGCCATAAACGTGCCCGCCGACCATAACCACACCACCATGCTTGTTAGCGAGTTTAGGGTTCAGACCATAGATTTCTTTTACCGTCACCGTTCCACCCGAAGCGACTTGCTGAACCAAAGCTCCACCTTTTTTGTATCCCACAGGATAAAAAATGTAGTCTTTGTTGATGACGGGTGTTGGGATCACGGCTGTCGTCTTGTCAATCGGATAACTCCATAGCAACTGGCCATTGTCACCAACTCCCAAGAGCCCACTACCTGTGGACTGAACATAGACTTTGGTGCCACCCACATTCGTGATGACGATGGATGAGTGTCCCGCGCCTCGATTCTCTGGGCTAGCGCAAGACCATAACTTTTCGCCTGTCGATTTGTTCAGAGCAACGATGGTGTTTTCGGTTCCACCGGGAGTACAAAGCAATTTATCACCGTCGATCATGACAGATTCGCTGTATCCCCAGCTATCCGCTTTTTTCCCTGAAAAGTCTTTGCTAAAGTCTTTTTTCCAAACAACACTGCCGTCTGATGTTTTGCAGCAAAAAAGGACACCATCGGGAGTCACGACGTAGACCTTGTCGCCATCCACGGTCGGTGTCCCGCGCGAGCTTTGCCAACTCGGTTGGCCGCCCGTCCACGGCTTGCCTGTTTTTGTTGCCCAAATCTGCTTGCCTGTTGCTCGATCAAAGCAGCACATGTATTCGTCGGCGTCGCCATTTCTGGTCGAAATGCCGTCACCCAAGCTGTACATACGATCATCGACGATCGCCAAACTGCCGTAGCCGCGACCTGCCCCCGCGCTCTCCCACAGAAGCTTCGGGCCGCCTTCCGGCCAACTTTTCAGCAACTTTGGATCAGTCACTACGGCGGACCGATCGGGACCTCGAAAGCTAGGCCAATTGTCAGCTAGAACGTTGCTCATGGGGCTGCATGCGATGAACATCGCTGGCGCCAGCAGTCGCGAGTATTTTCGGGACAAAGATCCAATAGCAGAACGGAGTTTCATAGGTACTTATTCCAAGAAATTGATAAGGCATGGAAGAAACGAATGCACCATTGTAGTGTTGCCAAAGCGTGCCGTCACGCTGAGTTTTCAATAACTCAATCCACCAGATGCTCCGCCAGTTGAAGCAATAGCTTTTCCAATGCGGCATAGTACTCGTCAATATCCATTTCGGACTTCTTGGTCCGCAGTAATTCCACGTCCGATTGAATCTGCTCGATTTTGCGAGTCTGATCGACGCTTCGCTCTATTCTTTCCCCAAGAGACCGGATCAAAACACGTGATGCCAAGCTTCCATCGAGTTTTAATCCATCTGCCGGTGCTTTGACCGGTCGAAGCCCACGGAAGAACACTGCCGGAGTTCCCTTTCGATCGGAATTGTCGTCGAGCAACGATTGTTCGGATGCTAGACGATTCTCATCAACATAAAATCGCGAGACTCGATTGGAAGCCGAAAGGAACGCTTCCAGGACCGAGATGCTGGAGTCGTGATCCAAGTCGGTTGAAGGATCGAGAATTGCCTCCGAAAAATAGCCACCGAACCTAGAAAAGTTTTGTTCCGCTCCGCTCTTCGTGGCTGTGATGACAACACGATTGCTACTGGATAGCGTAGAAAGAAACGGTCCGCTTGAGGAAGAACAGTTCACGATGATCCAGCGATGTCGTGTGCCGTTCAACGCATTCGAAATCTCGATATCGGATAGATCTGGGCCACGCAAATTAAATTTTGCTCCGGTTCGGTCATTGGTTCCGTGTCCGATAAGTACTAGCCAATAAGTGCGAGTCTCGTCGGATTCTCTTGCATCCGTCTTGGCTATCCAATCGAGCGTCCGTTGTCGGTCATTCTTTTCGTCCTTAGCGGGCGGACTCGTGCTGGTACCGTCAATGACTTCGGTGATGCTATCTCCGAACGCATCTTTCCATCGCTTTCCCCAAACGCGAAACTGAGCTCCGTAATCGACTTCTCCTGATGCACCCAACACAACAAGCACGTTCGGAACGGATGGTTCAGAAGATTGTAAAGAATTGTAACCTTCTAAAAAAACGAAGACACAAAAGACGAAAGATGGAAACGCTTTCGCCGCAAACCGACCTCTAAAACTCGTATTACTTTGGCTAGGACATTCCATAACGTCGCCTCCATCCCCATTCAGCGCACAATGTTGCTAGGGCCAGCAATATCACCCACGATTGGTGCCATAACGGATATACCCTCTTCTCGCGAATTGGAATGCTACCGCTTGGAACATTACTTGCAAACGATTCTAACTCGCTCGCTAACAGTACACGTCCACCGGTTTGTTCGGCAAGTTCTCGAAGAAAGGCCTGATCCTCCCCGACAGATTGAAACTCTTTTGCTAACGGATCGTGCACCCAGCCCAACTGCGATGTGCCTAGATCGCTACCATCTGGAGCGTTGCATTGAGCCGTAACGGCATAGACACCCTCGATCTCGCTTAGCACAGTCGAGATGTATCGACCGGGTACTTCGGAGGAAGCTTCGGCAGTTTGTTCTAGCACGATACCATCTGGTTTTCGAATCGATAGTTTTACGGACCCATTGTCGATAACTTGAAAATCATTGCCGCGAAGATCCACCATAATGTTCTGAACGCGTTGACTACCCTCGACTAACTCCGAGGAAACTTGAATGCGTTTTGGTACATCTGTAACAAGCCAGCGAGCCAGCTGACGCCACCCCTGATAAAGTGGCACGGGATCGCTATCTTCCCGACGCATCGCCCAACGCCACCAATCTCCTAACAGAAAAGCGGACGTTCGACCTCTCCCGAATCGCTGCGTGACCAAAAGTGGGATCGGATCCTCCCCTTTAATGATGCCTTGAGAAAGAATAGCAGCTCCAGGCTTAATGTCCTTGACTCGGTTCCATACCTGGAATCCGGGCATTTTCTCAAGCCTTTTCTTTTCGTTCAACTCTGTATCTGCCAAGCGCATGAACGGTTGTAACCATCCGTCGCGAGTCAATTCCATTCGAACCGATGCGACGGTTTCAGTATTCGGATCGTTCGTCATCTCATTCTTCTCGACGGGGCCATCCTCTCCATAAATCGGTAGGAGCTGGCTTATCACCGAATTGCGAAAATCATTCCCCCGCATCGATTCTTGGCCACCTAATGCCATGAGTCCGCCACCTCGTAACGAGACGAACTGCCGAATCATCGATTGCTGCTCTAATGTAAAAAAAGAATGCTCCACATCATCGATCATGATTGCGTCGTACGCATAGAGCTCGTCCAGATCCTTTGGGAACCCTTTCTTCAGAAGCCCTTCTTCGCTTAACCCGAGCCGTACGAACACCGGTTCATCAAATTGTTCTTTTTCTTCGTCTGTTGCATCTTCAAATCCGGAAAACAGAGGATTGGCCGCGTCCAGTTTGGAATCGCGAAAACTAAATTTCGGTTCCTTCTTTGCAATTCGGATAAGCCCGGTTAAACGCATTTCGTCGTCCTCTGCCAGGGCACGCGTCAAGAATTTGTACTCCCAATTCGGACGTCCAGCGATGTACAGAATCTTATAAGGCCCTCGATTGCGATCCACCACTTGATGCCGTTGATTGTTTGCGATCGTGAACTCGCTCGAGTTCATCAAAGCATCCTCTGATACCTTCTCCACTTTCGGTTTTCCATCGGATTCTTGGCGATTCCCAGTACTGGAGGGCGTCGGTCGAACGACCACACGGTACCCCTGTATCCCTGTTTTCGCAGGACGAAATCGAAACTCGAAAGGAACCGGCTGTCCTGGTTCCTTGAGTGCAATCGTTTTCGATTCCACAGCCTTTCCAGAATCGTCTAGGAGATCAACGACAGCTGTCTGTCCCGAAAATCCTTGATGCGATGCATTCGCAGTGATGGTAACCGGCGCAGTTTCGAAGTCCGATGTTCGCGTGGTCGCATCCGTGATGTAGAGGTCTTTTGTCGGAGAAACCTCGCCACTCAACACGGGGTAAACCGGCGTCTTCATGCTCTTGATCGCGTCCAGACGCTCTTTATCGGTCGCTTGACCGTCGGAAAACAGTATGATGCCAGCAAGAGGTTGATCCGTGGTGGTCGAGTCTCCGTTCAGAGTTTGACGGTGCGGGTATCTTTCTTGGATTGATAGCATCGACCGAACAAGGGCGGATTCCATTGCGCCCTGTTGAATACCCTCAAAACTATCGATCGGATCCAAAGAGTCATCGAATAAATAGCGGCGAACGCGAAAATCGTTGCTCAACTGGCGGATCCAATCCGCTTTATCACTGAGAATAGAACGGTACCATTGCTCTTCGTCCGGGTCGTTTCGCATGCGGCCTACGTTTCGCCATACCTCCCGTGTACTTTGGCTATTGTCAACAACGACGGCGAACATGTTCGCTTGCGGTTTGGCTCGCTCGACAGACCCCATCGGTTCAAGAAGACACAGCAACAGAAGCCCCACTCCTCCCATTCGCAATGCCATGGAGCATAGCTTAGCCCAACCAGGCATCCGACTGGATCGATAGGACAACAGCGTCAGAACGGCAATCACTATTCCAACCGCGATGGCATACGGAAACCACTGCGGTCGCGCCAAGAAAAAACTCTTCGAGATCAACTCGTTCACAGGATTCATCGACGAGAGCCACTCCCCAAATTCTCATAGTAACGATCCATCTGCCGTTGGAAAATGCTAGGAACAGGATCCCGATCGATCGGCACCAGTGAATTGCGCTCCGCCGCTTTCTTGAGCAACTCTTCATTGACCTGCTCTCGCAACCGAGAAAGTGGCTCCGCAATCATTTTCTGAACCAACGACCATTGCGGTTCTTTCGAGTGACGTTTGTACTCAACTCGCATTTCCCGAGCCGCTTCGCGAACACGAGCTACCTCCGCCTTCATGTCTTGATCCGTTACAAGCTCTTCGATATCGCGCAGCGAATCTGTCCAGTTGCGGTATTCCTCGCCAGTCAGTGGTGCAGCAGATATTCGCCCTTCATTTGTAGTCAGCCCTCGTCTTGCTGAACGCTCTTGCCCGGAGGTTCTAGATCCTAAGTCGCCATCACGCTGACCATTGCCTCGCGGTTGCGTTTCACTCGGTTGGGATCCACTCGGTTGTTGCCCTTCACCCGGTTGCTGCCCTTCACCCTGCTGCCTTTCACCGGGTTGCTGCCTTTCACCGGGTTGTTGTCCTTCACCGGGTTGTTGTCCTTCACCGGGTTGTCGACGGTCACCGGGCTGTTGGCCTTCAGGTGGCAGCTGATCTCCGCCAGGCTCCTTGCTTTCACGGGGCTTTTGCTCTTCCCCCTGGGGTTGATTTCCGGCTTGGTTGCCTTGTTGCGGCTCCCCTCCGCCGGGGTTCTTACTTGACATCTCTTGGTTAAGCTGATCGCGTGCTTTATCGATCTCTCGAAGCGCTCGACGCAAAGATTCTTGTTCATTGCCTAACACATTCGTAGACGCTTTCTCCACACCTTCACGGAGTTTGGTTATTCCCTTGCCCGCTTCCTTTGCGATCTGTTCTGCTGGCTTCTCCATCCCTCGATTCAACAGTAACGGAATTTGGTCCAATTGTTTGTCGATACCTCGTTGCTTCGTTTCGCGAAAGGTTTCGTAAAGTTGTTCTGCGAGCAATGGCTCACTTGATTCCGCTTCCGTCACAGTCTCTTGCATTTCTTCCAAGAGCTCATTCATCTTTTGCTTTTGATTCTTCCATGCTTGCTGAACATCATTTGGCGACGTTTCCGTACCTTCGGGACGAAGCGGTGTTGCACTCTCGTTTTCTCCCAACACCTTGGACGTCGATGAATCCTTCCCATCATCGGCCGCCGTCGGATCGTTGTTCGGATCATTTCGACGGATCTTTTCCTCAAGCTTCGATTGTTCCGCTTCCAATTGTTTGGCTTGCTGAACCATGTCGCGCATCGTTTCCTGCATTTGGTTCGAAGACTCTTGTCGCATCTTCTCGCGAGTCTCATCCATTTGACGTTGGGCGCGGGTCCCGGAAGACAACGCCTTGGATGGATCGCCTTGCGAAAGAGACTGCGACGATTCTTGTAATTGATCGCGAGCCTGTTCCACTTGCTCTCTCGACTCTTGCATCGCTTGACGGTTTTCTTCTTGGTTCATTCGTTCCAAGAGTTCGTCTGCATCGCGAACCATCTCTTCTTGGTTCTCTCGCAGCCTTGCCAGTTGCTCCTCCAAGTCTTTCTTTTGCTCTTCCGTCTTCGCTTCGCGAATAGAATTCTCGAGCGACTTCAATTGTTCGTTCAAATCTTTTTGCCGTCGTGCGAGTTCCTCCAATCGGTTCATCACTTGACGTGACTCTCGCTCCGGTGTCGATTCTTCGGTTTGGGCTTTTTGTTCCGTCTCATACTTATTTTCTTCGTTCTCGAGTTTGAGTTGCTCGAGTTGCTCTTGTCGGTTCTGTTGCGCACTACTTTTGGATTTGCTTTGCTGATTGCGCTGGGATTTGACAATACTATGCTCCCGTGCACGAAGCTTGAGGAGCCCTTCGTACGCTTTTCGCTCCGCATTGAGCGCCTCTCGAAGTACCTTTAAACTTTCCTCGGTTCGCGATTGATCGAGAAGCTTCACTGCCGTTTGCATGGCCGACTGCAATTCTTTGAAATAAGCTGCAGATCGATCATCTTGAATCTTCTCCTCCATTTCTGTCGTTTGTTCTAGAGCACCTGCCTGTGACTCTTTCAACACATTGACATCGTCGGCAAACGATTTGGAGAGTGTCTTCGTTGTCTCACGCCGAAGAATGTTCCATGTGCCGGAAATGATTTGCTTTTGAAGCTCCGCAAGCTCTTCGGCTTTCTGGCCCGCTGGACTTTGTTGTTGCTGTTGTTGCTGCTGCTGTTCGGATGGCGATTGCGATTCGCCCTCACGAAAGATTTCTTCGAACGGGCGAACTTCTGCAAAAAACATATCCCCTTCCACGCGACGAGGGTTTCCCTCTCGATCGAGATCCTCCGCCCAAAAGAAGTACGAAAGCAATTGATCAGGCTCAGCTTTCATGCCTTCTAGATCCACCAAGTGTGAAACCTCTTGTTTCCCAGCCTTGGACGGTTTGGACTCCAGTTCCGATTCCAATGGTTCATTCTCACCGAGAACGAGTGTGATTCCTGTTTTCTTAACTTCGAAGTCATCGCGAACGGAGGCTTGCAATGAGATTTCTTGAAGGGGGGAAACACGAACGTCTTGCGCCTTGGCAAGTTTGATTTCTGGCTCTTTGTTGCGAATTACTTTTGCCGCGAGCTTCTCGTCAAACTTAGCTGATCGGTTGTCTCGGTCTGTCAATCGAATGGTCCATTGCTTTGACTCGTCGATAACAAACGATGCTTCCATGCGTAGTGGATCTTCGGAGGAAGGGGTGAGAGGAACAACTTCACCTTTGTCGTCGATCAATTCGGCGGTTGCCAGCGGCTTATTCACAAAGCAAGTCCATTTGAGACCCGTTCCCTCCGCTACCGAAACACGACGTGTATCCTCCACCACTTTCGATTCTTGTTTCGCATACTCCGGTGGTGCAATGTGAGCATCACTACGCACGAGGGCTGGATAGTCGAAAACTCGAACACGATACTCGTCGCTCTTGCCGAGGTCAGACTCGACATGATAAGTGAGATCGCTACCAACGCGTCGAAGATAGGCACCAAAGACCGGATCGCTCAAAGCGCGATTCATCGCCATGCGACCAGATCGCTTCTCATCCGTGTTTGACTCGCCATTCTTGGAGCCCGATGCGGTATCCCTGCTTGCACTGCTAGAAATGGCACTGCTAGAAATAACACTGCTAGCTTTGTCACTGCTAGAGACAACTAGCCAGGTACGCTCAGGAAGAGAACCTGCAAACCTAGCCGACACAACAACATCGGTACCGCGCTCTACTTCAACATCTCCAGGTTCGACCGAAATCCCGTTCTGGGATTTGCTATCCCCTATCAGATCAGTCCCAGACGAAGATGAATTCGATAAATGAGCAGATGCCAACAAGCTCGCACCGAATGGGAGCAATAAGCAAAGAGTTTGCACGCACCACGCTCCAAGCATGCGAGAGCTGGGAACGGCGATTCCCCAATCGTTGGAGCGTGCATGCTGGATTGTTTCATCGATCAACTGTCGACGAAGAAAAGGGGAGGAGTCTTTGAGATTCGGTTCAACGGCTGTTAGCAATCGTTGCTTTAAGTCCGGGAACTTCTCCTCGATCTCCGTTGCAATCTGCAGAGGTTGTCGAAAAGACAATCGATTCACAAACCAAAGGCAAACAGCTCCCGCCAAAGAGACGATCCAAAGCCATGGAAACAAACGGGTTGGAGTCGGGCTGGTGCTGACTCCCACCATGATCCAAACGGCCAATGCGATCCAAAGTCCAGACAGCAACCATGCGAATCGAACCCGACGAAATCGGTTCGCGACATAAGCCAAATAGAATTCAATCTGTCGATCCATCTTCTGCTCCGAAATTCTGGTGCAATCGGCGAAAAGTCGAGTCCATTCTAACCGTCCAATCCGGCTCCGTGTTATCAATTATTGGATATCTGCTGAGTTGAAAAGCTCAATGATGCTCGGAGGGCTGTCGGAAACTCCATCCGCATCGAACCTTTGCCGGCAGAAGCAAAAAAGTATGGACTCTGCGGCTACTTTTTCAGTTGGTTGAGATTTAGCATTTTCAGTGACTCGCGCTTTGAGATAAATTTAAGAAAGAGTGGTCGTTGAACTTCGCATCCGCCGAGGCTTTCTCCTATGAATCGATTCGTTTTCTCCCTTTGGATCGCAACCGGTTTTATTTGTACGGGAGTTTTTGGTCAAAGCGTCCCCAAGCAAATCGCTGAGCCCGCGACTGCCGCTCAAGCTGCCTCGGTGCTGGATCTAACCTCCTTTCCCGTGGTTAACCCTGACACCGATGCCGATGCAGGGCCAACCACACTATTGATCGCTTCCCAAAGTTATCCTTCAAAAGGCAACGTGATCGATGTCGCCAAAAAGATCCAAGCCGAACTCGTGAAGAAAGGCTTTACCGAGTCAGCTGGAACATCCATTACCGCAGACTATGCGAGTGCGACACACGTGGGGCGTGGCTTCACCATCACCTTGACGGTGTTTCCCGGTAGCAAACCAAATCAATCGCAAGTCACTATTCAGAATCTTGGTAACGTCGATTTGTCAAAGCTGCCAGTACCTACAGGCTCGAAGTTAATCTATGCCATGCCTGCCATTGCGGCTTATGCTGTCAACTCTCCTGTTGATAAAGCAAAGACAGAGATACAACAGTTCCTCCGAGCGCAGGGTTGGGAACCTTTTGGTGATACAACAAGCTCCTTTTATCTAAAGAAGAACGCTATCCGATTGCAAGTGATGATCACGGAAGCTCCCGGACTAGATGGCAAGACATCGATCCAATTCTCCAGCGAGCAACTTTCCGTCGATCTCCCCACGCCACCAGCCTTTGTTTCCTTGCAGTTCACCGACTCGACAGGTCGTATGCTTTTGGACAGCGAGCAATCGCAAGAAGAAGTTATCTCGTATTTCAAAAAGTCGCTGGGGCAAATTCAATGGAAACCAACCAGCGAAAACACGGTGCGAATCGGCTTTGAAGATTGCCTTATCTTTCGCAACGACAAGAAGGAGATGATCGAAATCAAGTTTCGGCAGGTTCAAGGAAAGACGCGAGCCGACTTGCGATATCAAACGGCAAAACAGTTCGCAGAAGATGAAAAGAAAGCCGATGCTCAAATAGCGGAAATCAAGAAAAAACGCGAAACAGAAATGGAGCGAAACAAGAACCCAACAAAGATTGAGATCGCTGCCCCCTCGCAATCAACTGCTTCGGCTGCAGAGAACAACAAATCGATCGACTTCACTACCAAATCAGGGACCGCCAAAGCTTCTTTGCAAGCGTGGATGAAAAATCAAGAAGCCGATGGTTGGAAGAAAAAAGTGACCATCGATACCAAGGAAGCTGGCGACTTCACGCTTGAAAAAGATGGAATCGAAATCCAAGCCTCTTTCATCGATCCCGGATTCATTCCAGGTTCGATCACCATCTCCGTGCGTGGGGATTATCAATTGTCGATCAAGAAATAAAGAAATAGTTGACAAGCAAATCGTGGAATCCTAACATTCTGGTTCGTTTTCAAGTCTAGGTTGACCCTATTGATGATTGGTACGACAGGCATTTGAAACTTGGCGAGCGTTATCTCGACATTACCACTCAAACCGTTGTAACACCAAGCGTTTACAACCAGAACACAATCACTTGGTCCACTCCCATGTTTGAAGGGGATCACAAATTGAATTACGTAACTGCTGAGCGGACATAGGATGCACAGAATCTTCGCTACACCAGTTCAAAACTCTCGCTGTTGTCAATGCATCAACATGAGGCCGGTGGCCTTCCTGTAATTGACCTAGACAAAGAACTTACTTTCCAATTTGACGAAAACGCTTGGGAGCTTGAAATCACGCAGGATGAAACCTCAATACTTTATGCTTGCGATTCTGATTTCGACTACGTATTGCCCTTCACGATTCAGGCAGTCGAATTCACCGCGCGTAAAATTTCGACTTTGCTGAATATGGTCAACAACTGGCCATGGAAATGCATTTTGTAGAGGACGAATGATGAAGGCAATTGCTTGGCAGACTGTTTTTTGCGTGTTTCTCGGATCATTTACGCATGCTGGGCATGGCATTGCTCAGCTTCCGCCGTCTGCAGAGACTATTATATCCGATGCGCGCGGCTTCGGTGCCCTCAAATTGCTCAATACGGTGCCGGGTATCCAAGCCCAGATTGGACTGGATGACACAATGGTAAACGAATTGAAGGCTCTGGGCGAGAAAGCAACAAAACGATTTGAAGAGCTGGACCGACAGATCGTTCGTGGATTGATTAAGGGCAGAAAATCGGTTTCCGGTTCGAGGGAGTTGGTCGTTGAGCAACTCGATCGAGAACTAGAGAATAGATTGGAAGAGATACTATCCCCAGACCTATTCCAAAAGTTCTCGAGATACGTCGTTGTGGATCGATTATCACCCCATATACCAATGTCAATTGTTTTGAGACCTGGAACCGCGAAGTATTTGAGACTGGATGAGAAATCATTAAAGGAAGTTCAGCAAAGAATTGATAAATTTCTGGCTACGGAAGGTAATGCGGCTTTCTATCGAAGGGATTCCTTCAGGCAACTGATCAAAACCGCACCAACCGATTTTCGAAACCGAGTGGTAGACCTGGTGGGAACAAAATTCTTGCCGGACGAACATCCTAGCGGGAGTTCGCCGCCAATTCTCGATGCACCATTCCGCTTCTATACGATAATGGGGGCGTGTGCAAAAGAATTCTCACCGGAGATATTTGGCAACAATCCTAGGTTGACAGATGAACTGCACAAATTAATGCTTGACCTACATGCTCGCAGCAATTCGCGGAGTGAAGTAGAGCATGACGCAGCATTTATTCAGGGACGGGCAATTGAGACTCAACGTGTCCTTCGCGAAAATGAAGAAATGGCTGCAACAGCGATACGGCAGGTATTGAATCATGATCAGCTTGTGCTGTTTTCACAACACGGTATGAGGGGCGCTCTATGTTATAGAATCAGAGCTTTTTTTGAAAACCACCAAGTGCAAAAGTATCTGGATGATCCGCAAACGATTTCTAAGCTCCTCAAGGAAGCTGATCGAATTGACAAAGAGGCCAATGACCTGGCGAAAAACTTTGTAGTCAAGGCGATAACTGACTACATCGAGTCGCTGGATACAGAGACAAAAGCTCGCTTAAAAAACTTGATCGATATTGAGTGACGTTTAGATACTAAGTCATGATGGCGCGAATGGGTTGGCCGAAGTCGCGTTCGAGACGTTTTCGGCCAGGAACCACTAACGAATGTGGTTCGATTCCCAATTGATGAAGAACCGTTGCATGAATGTCCGTGACGTAATGCCGGTCCTCGACCGCATGAAACCCCAATTCGTCTGTTTTGCCGTGCGCCATACCACCTCGAATCCCTCCACCAGCCATCCAAACGGAGAATCCGTAAGGATGATGATCGCGACCATTCGAGCTTTGTGATCCAGGCGTTCTACCAAATTCAGTAGCCCATACGACTAACGTTTCATCCAATAACCCTCGCTGCTTCAGGTCTTTCAATAACGCACCAATCGGCTGATCGACCTCCTTGCAGAGCTTGGCATGTCCTGACTTAAGATTGGCATGAGCGTCCCAGTTCCCCGCACCTCCATTGCTACCATGATAAACCTGTACGAACCGAACGCCTCGTTCGACCAACCGGCGTGCAGTCAATAGTTGTCCACCAAAGGTTTGAGTTTCCTTTTGCTCGAGACCGTAGTCTTCGAGTGTCTTCTTCGACTCTTGATCAAACGACACAACCTCGGGGACGGCCATTTGCATGCGGAATGCCAACTCGTAAGACTTCATGCGTGCACGGATGGCTTCATCGTCAGGGAACTTTTCCGCGGTGATTTGATTCAATTTGCGAAGAAACTCAAACTCGCTCGATTGCACTTCGGCTTTCACATCTTGCGGCGGTCTCGCATAGGGCAAAGGGTCCTTGGGATCCACCTTGAGCGGGATTCCGTCGTATTGCGGCCCGAGATAATTCGCACGATACGTTTCTTGCCCGCCGCAACAATCGGCAGTGGGCACTCCCATGACCACGAACTGAGGAAGATTCTCATTCAGTGAGCCAAGTCCATAGTTGACCCACGAACCTATCGTCGGAAAGAATCCGTCCACACGATGTCGCCCCGTATGAAATTGCAACTGAGCCCCGTGATTGCTATCCTCCGTCCACATGGATCGAATAAGGCAGAGGTCGTCTGCACATTCGGCGACATGAGGCCACCACTCGCTAATCTCCAATCCACTCTGTCCCCATTTTTTGTATCCGACCTGCAAGGGGTAAATCTCCGTCCGCACAAATCCATTGTTCGGGTCGAATGCGACCACGCGTTCGTTGGCCATGTAAGGTGATTTGAGTACATCGGCAAACGGAGTTTCCGCAATCGTCTTCCCTGCAAACTCATTGAGCGTTGGCTTGGGATCGAACGACTCCATGTGACTTGTGCCTCCAATCATGAATAACCAAATCACACTCTTTGCTTGCGGAGCGAACCGCTTGATAAGCGACTTAGGATCCGTGTCGTCCGCACCGAGAATGCGATCTTGGGCAAGCATCGAGGTCAGGGCAATCGATCCGAATCCCATACCTGCATCGACTAGCAACTGCCGTCTCGAAAACGGTTTTGTTGCATTCGTTTTTGGTTTCATGGTTGGGGGTTCCTATCGCACGGTGACAAAGTCATTGTGATTCATCAAGACATGAGCCAAACTTTGATGAGAGAGGCTGACACTGGATTGGCCCAAGTAATCGGAACAGGATGCATACTCGGTCTCCGAAGGGAGTCTATTCAACGTCGAGAGAAAAAGAAGTCGTATGAACTCCTTTGAGTCTTGGTTCGTCTCGTTCCAAAGTCGATCTGCTAACGTTCGAGAAGCGACGCGACATAAAGTGCTGTTCGCGAGTACCAACGCTTGCTGAGGCACAATACTTGGGCGACGGATATAGCACTCCGATGGATTCGCTGCGTCAAAGAGCACCATCATTGTCATCTGCTTTTCGTAAGCTGTTCTAAAGTAAAGACTCCGCCTGTACACAGTCTCTCCGGAATCGTGACTAATGTCGGGGCCACCCACCTTGGTATCTAAGAGTCGACTGGACAAGAGAACGCCATCGCGAACCGCTTCGGCCTCCAATCGCAACGTATTGAATCGCCAATGATACCGGTTGTCGGGGTCGATCGCTTTCGACGCAGTCATCGACGCTTCATCTCCATGGGAAGCTCGACGATATACCTGCGAAGCGACGATCTCACGGTGCAATTCCTTCATGTCCCAGTCGCTCTCGAGCAAGCGTTTCGCAAGATAATCTAGCAACTCCAGCAACTCGGGCTTGGGAGCCTTGAGACCGAAATCAAAGGTGTTGGCGACCAACGGTGCACCAAAGTGCCTGGCCCAAATATGGTTAACTGCGACTCGTGCAGTAAGCGGGTTCGCAGGATCCACAATCCAACGAGCCAATGCAGACCGTCGACCCGTGGACTGTTTCGGATATCCCTTGACGATGGCAGTGTAGTTTTTCAACCGAACGGACTCATCCAGCTTTCGCCATTTTTGATATGTCTCGGTTGTTTTATCCAGTTCCTTTTTGGCCTTATCGACAGCCGCTTTTTTCTTAGCTTCGTCTTTGGCATTCGATTTTTCTGCCTTCTCCAATGCGCGTTGTGCATTCCTCCACTGCAGTTCCGCGTTCGCTTCGATCCACCGCTCTTCGGCTTCCATGGCCGTCTTGCTCGTAGTTTGTGCTAATGTGTCGTCGTTGCCCAAGTGCTTAGCTTTATCGGCAGCATATCGCGATTGCAAGGATTCAAGGGCTGTCTGCGCTTCTCGAAGCTTAGCTAGCTCTAGAGCCAGATCGAGATGATTGTTGGACGATAGATCGGTCGGCGATGCCATCTTCATTTTGTCATACGCTGCATTCAATTGGTTCATCGCAGTGCTGCATTTTTTCCATGCATTTTCCATTGCGAGCCGTTCATTCCCCTCGATCAACTCAGGCATGATGGCATCGGTTGGGAGCGAAATAGACTCGATAGCAAAGCTGCTTGCAATCGGAATAGATGAAGGAATGCCTGGTGCGATCGAGGTCTCTTTGTCCGGATGTTTATCGTCTCCTCGACGGAATAAATAGGTAGCTATTTGTAGATCGGAGTCGTAGATACGCGGAATCTCGGGGGTCGATTCGCTACCTGTTTTCTCGGTGCGTACATGATGCGGTTCGAACAAAGCCCGATAGCGGTAGTAATCGACTTGAGAGATTGGATCGTATTTATGGTCGTGGCACTTCGCGCATTGAACCGTCAGCCCCAGCAAGGCTTTGGATGTATGCTCGACGGTGGCATCCAACCAGATGTTCCGATTCGAACTATGGAAATTGCGAGCCAAAAAACCTGTCGCTCGAATGGTTTTCGGATCAAGCGGGTATAGTTCATCGGCCGCCAACATCTCCAGAACCATCTGTTTGTACGACTTGTTCGTGTTTAACGATTCGACGATCCAGTCGCGCCAATGCCAGATGTTGCGTTGACTGCCACGCACCTCTTCTTTGTATCCATCCCAATCGCTGTAACGCCAGACATCCATCCAATGCCTCGCCCAACGTTCACCATAAGCAGGCTTGTCAAGCAACCGATCGACAAGTTGTTCATAAGCGTCGGCACCATCATCGGAGACGAACGATTGAATCTCGTCCAGTGTCGGAGGTAATCCTGTCAAATCGAACGTCACGCGACGCAACAACGTATACTTGTCCGCTTGTGGAAGAGGCTCGAGGTTCTTCGCTTGATGGGCGCGTTCCAGAATTCCGTCGATGGTACCCATCGATTGTGACGACTCGGAAGCGTTCTCTTCTGTTGCGAGAGAGAGCAAGGGGCGAAAGGCCCAATGTTCGGCAGGGCTCGCGATGATTTCTTCATGTTCGGGTGCTGGCAATCCTGCAACAATCCACTGACGAAGCAGTTCGATCTCATCAGCCTTCAATGCGACTCCCGCATCGGATGGCGGCATCCGTTCTTCCGAGTTCGCTGATGTAACCCGTTGAAGGAGTTCGCTTTCTTCAGGATCGTCAGGATCGACGACAGAACCGGAGGTCGCACCCTGGCGGATCAACTTGGAAGCATCCAATCGAAGCCCCGCTTCGCTCTTCACCGGACCGTGGCAGGCAACACACTTTTCCTGCAGCAGCGGCGCGATCTTCGTCGTATAAAGGTCCGTTTCCGCCAATCCTGTGCAGCAGCACAAGGCATTGGTAGAGAGTACGAAGAAAACGAACCAAGGAACCACAATCGATTTTCGGCGGTCCGAAAGCTCACAGCACGGATTTCTAGAGGAAAGTCGATGCATCGGCTTGTGACAGGGGAGGGAAAAGGTAGGTAAGGGAATGGGAGGACTCCTATGTAGGTAAAGTCCAGGTGCGATAGAACAACACTTGACTTAGCTTCCCCAATATAATCGATAACTACCAGCGGCGGGGGAACCCAGGGGTGGCGGTGATGCGATGACCGTAACCGGATGGTCGGAGTCGAGTGGGTGGGGTTGCGTAGCTAAGATGGGTGGGGTTGCGCAGGTAAGAGCCAGCAGCGTTTGGTCCATGAAGAGGTTTTTTTTCATCACGGGAGGAGGGCAGGTGTTGCGATTGGCAACATCGGCTGAACCAGACGTCGGCCGTATCGAGGAGATCGATCGGTTTTCGTTCGGTTTGTCACGACCGGTTTGAGGAGGTAAGTCGCTTCGAGGGGGATGAGGGCTCGTATCATAAGTCTCTCTAGGGTAGAGCTTTAGATTTCTCTGAGGCCGCGGCCAGGCACATCCGAAAGTCTGTTTTCGGGGCTGACTTGCGATTTAGGGAGGAATAGTGAGTCTTTTTGCGTGACAAGCCCCGTAAGCTTCGGCCTAGCGTTTGCAGTGGTTTCATGGTGGCGTTGCCGGGGGAGCCGTTTAAGGGAGGTGGGGCAATGTAACGGTTGTAAGTAAATGGGGGATTCGGCTGTGATCAACATCGAGAATTGGTTGAGTCAGGCACAGGGGGGCGACAACGACGCCTTGGGCCGGTTACTGGGTGCGCACATGAATTATTTGAAGACCCTTGCTTATGCGCAGATGGATGATCGTTTGAGACGGCGTGTTGGGGCTTCGGACATTGTGCAGGAGACATTGTTGGAGGCCCACCGAGACTTTCTGCACTACGTCGGCAAATCTCCAGCAGAGTTCAGTGGCTGGCTCCGCATGATTCTTATCAACAACGTGCGACGGGCGATCGAGTGTCACGTGAGGACCGCGAAGCGGGATGTTCGGCGCGAGTTGTCGCTCAGCGATATCCAAGGTCGAACCGATAAGTCGGCCGCCCGGCTCGAGTCATTGATCGCGTCACAGAGTACTTCTGTCAGTTCGGTGCTTCAGCGGCACGAGTCTCTCATTCAGCTATCCGACTCCATCGCTCGATTACCTGCAGAGTACCGCGAGGTGATCATACTGCGCCACATTCAAGATCTCCCATTCAAAGAAATTGCAGAACGTCTAAGCAAAACCAGCGGCGCTGTGCGAATGATCTGGATGCGAGCTATTGAAAAGCTCCGCGAGTCGTCGGTTTCGAGTGCAGGAAGGTAATTGATGGCTGACTCGCACATGTTACACGGGATTGACGCGTTGCCTCCCGACTTGCAAGAGCGACTTGCAGATTTTCTAGAGCAGTATGCAATCAGTGTGGAGCGAGGCGAGCCCATCTCGCATACCGAGTTAGTTCAGCAGTATCCGCATCTTCAAGGCTGTTTAGATCGGATGATGGCTGACATCAACGCGTTGTGCAGAATCCCGCACGACCACAAGGCGAATGCGATGGGGGGGGGCCATATCGGTTCGGTCGCAAAAGGGACCATGCTGGGCGATTTCGAGATTCTACGCGAGATTGGTCGCGGAGGCATGGGCGTTGTGTATCTGGCACAGCAGCAGTCCCTTCAACGGCTTGTTGCTCTCAAGATCCTTCCGTTTGCGGCCATTCTCGATCCCAACCAGGTGGCGAGGTTTCAGACCGAAGCTCAGGCCGCTGCGAGCTTGCATCATCCGAACATCGTGCCGGTCTATTCGGTCGGCTGTGAACGGGGCGTGTATTACTATAGCATGCAATACATCGATGGCCAAACCATGGAAGCGTTTCTAGTGTCTCTCAAGCATGGGAACGCGTTGGAATCTTCCTGGACGGATTCCATCTCTGGAAGCTTGAATGCTGATTGCGTCGATTCCGTTCCGAACTCCGTTCGCTCCACGCGACGGACTCTGCGGAGTGTCAACTACATTCGACAAGTCGTCAGAAAGATGGCGGATGTTGCGCGAGCCCTCGACTTTGCCCACTCGAGGGGAATTATCCACCGCGATATCAAGCCTTCGAACTTGATGGTAGATCGCGGAGGAAATCTTTGGCTGACCGATTTCGGTCTGGCTCGAATTCAAGACGGCCAGAGTGTCACAATCGACGGGGATCTGGTGGGGACGCTGCGGTACATGAGTCCCGAGCAAGCGAACGGAAAAACCCACCTAGTAGATCATCGAGCCGACATCTATTCATTCGGAGTCACACTGTATGAAATGCTGACACTCCGTTCCGCATACGATGGGGCCGATCGATGCTCCGTGTTAGCCGCGATCCAGCGCGCTAGGCCGGTTCCATTGCGATTGATCAATCCTTCGATCACCATGGATCTTGAAACCATCATCGCCAAGTGCATGTCGACGGAGAAGGATGAGCGTTATGCGACTGCCGGAGCCTTGGCGGACGATCTACACCGGTTTCTCAACCACGAGCCGATCGCAGCTAGGCGACCATCGGTAATCGATCGGGTTGGGAAGTGGGCGCTGCGCAAGAAGAAGTGGGTGGCGGCTACAGGACTCGCCATCCTCATGCTCGCGTTCGGTTCGATGTCATTCACATTTTTCATCCTGCAGCAGCGGAATCGCGCCGAATTGTTCGCGAACAATGCGCAGGTGATTGTGGATCGCTTCGGCTCCGATTTTGCTGATCAACTGGAGGGTATCCCTGGTACCGAGGAAATACGAAGGAACATTCTTCGCGAGACATCGGAATACTACTCGCAGTTGATCGAGTATTCCGAGAACGATCCTGCGCTCGCACGCCAGGCGGCGCACGCCGCTCACCGTCTGGCCGCGATTTCGCAGCGTCTAGGGAACCTGGAAGCGGCTGATCTTGCTTATCGAGATGCATTGCGGAGATGGGGTCGATATCTAATGCCGCATAGCATATCCCCTGAAGACACAGCAGCTATCGCTGCATGTCATCGGGATTTTGCAGTGCTTCAGAGCAGGCTCGGTGATAACCAAACCGCACAATACTACTTTGATAAAGCGATGGCTTTGCTGATTCCTACTGTAGATTCCGGGAATCTTAATTTCCGACGCATCGTCGAACGCGCCAAGACAAGATCGGAATACAGCATGTTTTGCGCAAAGGCCGGGAAAACAGCGGTTGCGATCGACCTGCTGAAAGAATCCGTTGTCGAATTGGAAAAGTCTCTTGAACAGGCGCCTGAGATTCTTCGGATCGATGCGATTGCTCAGATTGTACTTACCCTCAACAATTACGCGTCGATCATCCTGGACCAAAATCCTGAACTCGCAGGGGATCTGTTGCAAAAAGCAATGCGATTACAAGTCGATACAGGACAATTTCGACGGGATCTTACCAACCGCATGCTGGTCGCGATCGTGCAGAGTAATCTTGGAATGGCAGAAAGAAAGCTCGGTCATTCGATGGCGGCTGAAGGACGATTCCAGCGAGCCCACGACGAGTTGCAATCCATTCTGCAGCGTTACCCCGATTACGTCAAAGCACATGTGGAATTAGCCGCGTGTTACAACAATTGGGCGCAATTGCATCTAGACAATCGAGATCGCGAACTTGCAAAACACTGCTTCGAAGAGTCGCAATCTCTTCTATTGAATGCGCAAGTAAAATTTCCTGCACAACCCGAGATATCCCATTTCCTGAATCGTATTCAGCGGAACCTTAGTATCCTTCAGGAATCCAACAAGGAGGCGATGAGAGAGAGCAGCAAAGGTAGAGCCACGCTTGTTTCAGGCGACGACCTTTCATGAGTCCGTGCGGAACCAATTTCCGAGGTCGGAAGTTTCTTATAGAAGAAAAGTGAATTGAGATGCTATGAAGCGAATGACAACACTCAGAAAAAAAATTCTAGCGAGTTTGGAACGCTTTGAACTACGCATTTGCATGGCGGGCGATCTGTATGCGCTACCTGAGGAAGTAATCGATGTTCTTGATCCGATGCCAGTCGCGGATTTCGTCGATTCCCCCTTGGTCGAACAACCAGAGGATTTCATCAATCATGAAAACGATTCCTCCTCGCATACCGATCTAGTGGAATTTTTCCCAGTGATCGACGGTGACTTAGATTTTGTAGATGTATTCATCGATGTTTGGGTAGACAATCTCGAGCCCGATGACCCCCCAAGCGATGGTCAGGGACAAATTGACAACGATGGTGAGCTAAGCAATTTCCTCCCAGACGATGTCGTCGGATATCTACCCATCGAAAGTGAGAAGAGCGAGGACCCTAACGCAGATCCTCCCTCGATTCCTTCTGCCGATCAACGCATAGATCGTCTGCCACCAAGAAGGGGCGAGCCAGTTGCGGACGATGACTCGATCGAAAACGCCGATCTCCCTGTCGATTCGGGGTGGTTGGCCATCAAAACACCCGATCCGCCTCCGCAAGATGACACGAATCCGACGCCTCAACCATCATCGCCGTCAGAAGATGAAGATTCGAGATTGAACTTCAGCCCGGGGCACCAAGAATCGACGAAACATTCCGCAAATCGAGCGGTGCAGGAAAGGAATCCTGTTGTCGGCGTAACTTCCCTTGAGAATCGATCTGCAAGCAGCCATCACAACCTAGCGGTCGGTCTTCCTTCTGCAGACAGGGGCATGCAGCGTTTCAGTTCCACAGACATCGCATTCACGACCATCAATCAGAAGGCTACCGATCCATCCTTCACAGCCGACGCTCTTGCGCTACGCTCGTTCGCTATCTCACGTCAATCTCTTGAGGATTCGCCTAAGTACTTCGCGCGTCATCAAGAATTCAGAAGTCGAGTCGCGACTCTCAGGGAATCCTACTCGGATCCGTCCGTTCGGCATGAAACCGAGGATATTGCCCGGGTCATTTCAGACCAAGTTGCCGGCGATTTGATGATAAAAAATGCCTATGGTACCGGGGTGGCAGAACGCTCCATGTATCCGGTTGCCGCTGTACTGACGGGGCTAGTCTTGAGCGCGGAGTCTGAATCTATCCCCGAACCTGACCAAAGAGCAGCGAACAAGTTCTCAAGCGATGGGATTGTGCAAGCAAAAATGAAGCTCCAGGCCTCGGAACCCGAACCCGAGTCCGAGCCCGAGTCCGAGTCCGAGTCCCCGAGCCCACGCGAGCATCGATCCCTACAGCGATTCCTGGGCCTGATCATGGCGGGTGCTTTGATCGCGATCCAAGAATCCAGTCGACCCCTCCAAAACTATTACGATAGAAAAAATTCGTTACATCGAAAGCGTATCTCAGCCTTGAAGAATAGCTCGAATTCGTAGCAGAAACAGCTAAACATCGTCGGGATTATTCTCGACGGAATCACTTCAAGGGAGAAACTTCTCATGATCAATCGTAAACAGCGTAGCAGGAGCCGAAAAACTCACTGCTTCTCCCGAGCACTTCGACACGAGTTGCTCGAATGCCGGAATTTGATGGCCGGGGATATCGTCGATACCCCCACGGATCCCTTTATCGAACTCAGTTCCGGGCAAGCGGAAGTCCGAGCCTCGCTCGATTTCGAAGGGGACGTCGATGCCCTCCGCCTCGATGTCTCGACATACGACTCGTTTGCCGCAGGAGCTTGGAAGACAAATGGCGAATCGTTGAAAATCCGAGTTCTCGACGCCACCGGACAGGATATCTCGGAGACTGTCGTTGACTCCTCGGGCGTCATCAGCCTGGTTGGATCGGCAACAGGTGCGTACTCGCTCGCAGTCTCGAGTGATCCCAATGAAGTCGCGGATTACATCGTTCGTGTGAAGGCATGGACCGAGGGAGGCTGGACTACTTTCCCGGATACCGATGATGCCGATGGCCGCAAGGATCCGTCCGGTGGAGATCCGGAAGTTGGTATCCCTGATGGCTCCGGAGGGGACACCCCCGATCGAGGACCAGGTGAAGATTCCGACATCCGCATTGTGCTCCGCGATGGTGTGTATTACTACGAGGACGAAGTAAAGCGACCCGCGGGCGATTCTCCGTCGAGCGACGGTTCCGGCGCGGGTGAAGGTGGCGGACAACTTATCGAAGTAAGTCTGCCGCGGAGCAAGCACAATGCGGCATCACCCGCGGATGTGGATGGTGACACTAGGCTGACTCCGCTCGATGCTCTCGGTTTGATCAACCTGCTCAATCAGTATGGTGGTGGCGATGTCGCTAGCGTTGGCGCGTTGTCGGCTCAAGCCGGAGGATCTCAAGATGACATGTTCATCGACACCAACAATGACGGATTCATCAGTCCACTGGATGTGCTGTTTGTCATCAACCAACTCAATAACCAGGCACATGTGACCCCCGGAGCAGCAGCTGTTGCGGAGGGAGAGCGGAATGCATTGGCGAGCGATGCGGCTTTCGCGTCGATGATGACCTGGACTTCCATGACGGATGATGAGGATGAGTTGGGATTGTTTTCCAACGGTCGGTTCATCTGATAGATTTGAGAGTTGACAACAAGGGATTTACGACGAAAGCGAGTTCAAATGAACTCGCTTGGTTCGCTTTGTGAACTTAATGCGCATTGCGGACTTAGTGCTAGGTGCCACGGTTAGCGGCTGGCGGCCCATCGAATTCCGTTGACAACGGTTTCCAGGAAGACTTCGTCGGAAAACGTTTCCTTGGAATGTCCGTAGGTGGTGCCGAACACACGAGCTTTGCCGTATTGGTTCGTCCAATAGACTGCGTGTTCTTCGCCGTCTTTCTCACTTTTCGAAGTCGCCAAGACCGTCGTGTTTGGCCATACTTTTTCAATGATGTAGAGTTCATCTTTGGCCGATTTGTAGCCGGCGGTTGGGAAGTTCTTCATGATCGGGTGATCCGCCGTTGCGACAGAGACCGGGTAGTTGCTTTGATGATCATGCCGCCGGCTGGTGACGCCTAGGAATTCTCGCCAGTCATCGACTTTTGCGGAGCGATACGTGTGCATCGCGCAGTGAATGACGACTGCGTTGATGCCATCGAAGTGAGGCTTGGTAATGCTGCGGATGTAGTCGGGGTCGTCTGTGTCTGCAAAGCATTCGTTATGGATGACCACGTCGAATCCTTCCGCCCACTTCGGATTCTTGTACCACGAGATCATGGCTTTCGTCCCTTTGCCCCCTTCGTTGACGACCGTCCATTGGATTGGGAGTCCCCGTTCCTTTGCCGCGAGTTGCAGAGATTTCGTTTGAAAATCATAGTCATGGCAGCATCCACCGGTAACCAGGAGCACCGCAATCGGCTTGGAATCGGCAGAAGGGACTGGTTTCTCGGGGGTCTGAGCAAAGGCAGGTCCGGCAAAAGCCAGGAATAATGAGGCAGAAAACGCAAAAGAGGTGGCGATCAAGAATCGTCGTAGTTCAGAAATTCGTCGTAGTTCAGAAATCATGGGTAGCGTCCGAAAGTATGAGAAAAAGGCAGCGGTCTCCATTGTAACGCGAACTTTTCGATAAGGGAAAACGGCGCAACGTTGACAGTCGGGTTGACTTTTTGCTACAATTTGGCGTAATCCTTGTCTAAACCGTTTCGTTTCGTTAAGAGAGAGAGATTGTATGAAGACTACAATGTTGGCATTGGCAGCGTTTGCGTTTACTTTCGTAGGGGTTGCATTCGCTATTGAGAAGGTGGACCTGAAGGACATCAAGTGCATGATGAACCCTAAGGCTGCAGCAAAAGAAGACAAGTCAAGCGACTGGAAGGAAGGCAAGGTTTATTTCTGCTGCGGAAATTGCCTAGCGGGCTTCGAAAAGGACAAGAAGGCCAAAGCTGCGCAAGCCAACCATCAGTTGATTGCCACAAAGCAAGTCGAACAACAAGCTTGCCCATTCTCGGGTGGAAAGCTAAATGCAGAGCAAAAAGTCGAGTTTAAGGGTGCAACGATTTCGTTCTGCTGCGGCAATTGCAAGGCAAAAGCTGAAAAGATGACAGACGACGACAAGGTTGCGAAACTCTTCGGCGAAGAAGCTTATGACAAGTCTAAGTTCAAGAAGGTTGCCGCCAAGTAGTGCCGGTTCGCCCGGTTTGATGAACTGGACCGAATAATTCAGATAGGGAGGCCTCGGAATACCGAGGCCTTTTTTATTGCCGGATTGGGATTTGTGGGGGTTGTCCAAAAGGGGTACAATTCGCCGAGCAAGCGAACTGGCCAGTAACAGGCTTTTTCTCCAGCCCCCTATTTTCAGCAGCCCAGTCCTTTGGAGCTTCCAGTGCAAGTCAATGTTTCCGCTCGTCATGGTCATCTCAAGCCAGAAGACCAAGCCATTATCGTCGAGAAAGCCGAAAAGGTACGACGCCTTTTTGACCGCATCAACGCCGTTGAAGTCACCGTCGACCTCGAACACCTTGATAAGCCGACGGTCGAGATCAATGTGTCTGCAGAGCATGCTCCTGATTTTGTTGCTTCCGCACAATCTCAGTCCATCCTAGCCGCTTTGGACTTGACGATTAGCAAGGTGGAACAGCAAATTCGCAAACATAAAGAGAAAGTCACAGATCACAAAGGTTTAGGGCTTAAGCATTCTGGCGGCGACACCGTTTAGAGTGCGTTCTTTTTGCAAACGGGATCGGTTCAAGAGAGCTGGTTTCCATTCATTCCCAACTTAGTTTACCTCGATACATCTCTCGCTCTCTCATTCAATGCACTGGTGATTCGACTGGAGGCAACGATTCGAGGAAGTGAGTCAGTTTATTAGATTGTTTGAAGGATTGTTTAGTCCATGAAGTTTTCTGTATTTATATCGCCGAAGGCAATTCGTTCGAAATTGGCAGCTTCCACCAAGGAGGGTGTCATTTCGGAGATGGTTGATGCGCTCGTTGAAGCGGGCGAAGTGAAAGAGGTGGATCGAGCTGACATAATCAAAGCGATTATGAAACGCGAAGAACTTGGCAGTACCGGAATTGGACGTGGAGTTGCGGTGCCTCACACAAAGCATGCGAGCGTGGAAAAGCTTGTTGGCACTGTTGGCATTAGCGAGTCAGGACTGGACTTTGATTCCCTAGATGGCCAAGACGCTTCCTTGTTCTTTCTTCTGGTATCGCCACCGGATCGACCTGGAGATCATTTGCGAGCACTAGAAAACATTTCACGTCAATTGCGAGACGACAGCTTTTGTCGCCTGCTTCGTCAATCCAAGACTTCAGAAGACATTCTGCAGTTGTTGGATGAAGCGGACAGCAGTCAGTTCGGTTCCTAGCATTGCTTCGCGTATGAGTTCCGCAATCCAGCACAGCTTGGTCGTCGTAAAAAACGCAGAGGGTTTGCACATGCGCCCCGCGGATAAGCTAGTGCGCGCCGCATCGACATTTCAATGTCAGATCGAATTGGAGCGTGCGGGACAAGTAGCAGACTGCAGAAGTATTCTCAGTCTTCTGACATTAGGAGCGACGGAAGGAAGCGAGCTCATTCTTCGGGCTCAAGGGCCGGATGCAGAATTGGCAATTCGTACGATTTGCCAATTGTTCGAGAATCAGTTTGAGGAAACGACCGCATCATAAATTTCGTGCAACCGATTCATCCCTCAACCATCGATGTAGATTTCATGTCACCCTTTTTTGCGAGCACGTAGTCCTCACGACGTTTATGGATCAGAATTCGGCATCCCATTCAGATCGAGCGGCGCACAATGCTTGAGTTGCAAGGGATCGCTGTATCGCCTGGGGTTGCCATCGGTCGAGCATTGGTTTTCGACCGCGAGGGATATCGAATCACTCGATGCTTGGTGAAACCAGAAGAGAGCGATATCGAGCTCCATCGTTTGGTCGAGGCGGTAGGATATGCAAGAGAGAAGCTTGAAAGTACGCAGCTTTCTACCAAGGCTTCTTTAGGCGATCACTTAGGCAGCATTTTTTCTGCTCAACAGCAGATACTAGTAGACCCCAATCTCCAGTCGGAGTTGGAGAGTTTGATTCGGAAGAAATCGTACTCTGCGGAGTATGCGGTCAGTGAAGTTTTTACGCGATATGCGGCCATCTTTCGCAAATCGCCAAGTACGTTTTTGGCAGAGCGAGCAAACGATGTTCGCGATGTCGAGCGTTTGCTTCTCGAGCAATTGACCGGTCAGCCGATGGCTACCTTGACGCAATTGCCGCACGAGGCGATTGTCGTTAGTCATGACTTAACGCCGGGCGAGACGGCAGCTTTTGATCGAGAAAAAGTTTTGGGGATCTGTACCGAAGCGGGCGGTCCTGGCGGTCACACTGCGATTGTGGCGAGAGGCATGGAGATCCCTGCCGTCGTGGGCGTTGGAAACTTCCTTCACAATATCCGCAGCGGTGATGAAGTCATCGTGGACGGGCATCTGGGACGCATTATTGTCTCGCCTGATCCAGAGACCAAAGATCGTTACTTGCAACGAAGATTGTTTAGACAGTCTATTGCGACTCAGTTGGAAGAGATTCGCGATTTGCCAGCAACGACGAGCGATGGCGTTCGTATTGAGTTGATGGCGAATTTAGAATTCCCACACGAAGCGGCTGCTTGCTTGGCACGCGGAGCGGACGGAGTGGGCCTATATCGAACAGAGTTTCTTTACCTTGGCCATACTTTGGAACCGAGCGAAGAGGAACACTATGAGGCATACGCGCAAGTCGTGCGCGATATGCAAAATCGCCCCGTTGTGATCCGCACCCTCGACCTGGGTGCGGACAAAATGGGGATGACACGCCCAGCAGAGCCCGAGAACAATCCGTTCCTCGGCCTGCGAAGCATTCGTTTGAGTTTGCGAAACCCAGCTCTATTTCGAATCCAGTTAAGAGCCATTTTAAGAGCTGCTTGCCTGGGTGATGTACGCGTCATGTTTCCCATGATCACTACACTCGATGAGCTGCGCAATGCTCGATTTCTGCTAAGGTCGGTTTCCGAAGACCTTCTAACAGAAAGTAAGGTTATTCCGTGTGCCGTTCAAGTCGGGATGATGGTCGAAGTCCCAGCGGCAGTTTTGATGCTTGATCGATTTATCGAAGAGATTGATTTCGTCAGCATCGGGACCAATGACTTGACCCAATATACGCTTGCGGTAGATAGAAGCAACGATTCCGTTGTGGACTTGTACCAAGCGTGCGATCCTGCCGTTCTTCGACTTATCGAAAAGACCCAGCAGGTGGCTTCCAAGCACAATAAATCGACCAGCGTTTGCGGCGAAATGAGCAATAACCCTGCTTATGCGTTGCTGTTGGTCGGAATGGGAATTCGTACGCTGAGCATTGCTCCGGCTGCGATTCCGATTCTTAAGAAAGCGATCCGTTCCGTCACGATCGGTCAATGCGAGGCGATGGCTTGGCGGGCCTTGCGACTCGATACCGCGCGTGAAGTCGATGCGTTCTTGATGAATCAACTAGCCGGGCTCGTGCCCGAAATCGTACTGCAAGCATGAAATGGAATCCAAGAATAATCGTGAGCCGTCAACGTTCGCCGTTCTGATTCGCTAGCAGTCGATCCACCAAAACGACAATGAACATAATCAAACACTCCAACGAGAATCGCCAAAACGAGAAGCAGTCCACGCTAGTTTCTCGCTCGTTCAGGAGCTCGAAAGGATGAAACAAAATGAAAAAGGAAATGCTGATCAATGTCTCCCAAGCCGAGGAGTGTCGGATCGCCTTGCTGGAAGACGGAGTTCTGGAAGAACTCTACACCGAGCGCACGAGTCAGAACAATTGGGTAGGAAACATCTATAAAGGTAGGATCGTCAACATCGAACCTAGCATCCAAGCGGCATTTGTCGATTTTGGAGTGGGGCGAAATGGTTTCCTGCACATCAGCGATATCGAACCGCAGTACTTTCGGCAAGCGGGATACAACCCTGATGAAATCATGGATGGTCACTATCCTGGCGTCGATGATGAAGATGACGAGAAAGAAGATAGCGAACCATCGGACAAACGAGGTGGCGGTCGCGACGGTCGACAAAGAGGAGGAAAGCTTCGGAGCGGTCGTCCTCGGTTCAAGCCACCCATTCAAGAAATCTTTCGGCGCGGTGACGAAGTCCTTGTGCAAGTGATCAAGGAAGGGATTGGAACCAAAGGGCCGACATTATCAACTTACATCAGTATTCCTGGCCGTTATCTCGTGTTGATGCCAGCCCTGGGACGCGTCGGTGTTAGCCGCAAAATAGAGGACGAAGACGAACGACGTAAACTGCGCAGCATGATGCTTGAGCTCCAGTTGCCCAAGGGAGTTGGGTTCATCGTTCGGACAGCAGGTCAAGAGCGAACCCGCAAAGAGCTTTCACGAGACGTTGCTTATCTTCTGCGACTTTGGAAAGTTATCGTCAAGAAGATCAAAACGACTGCTGCACCATGCGATGTCTACGAAGAAAGCGACATCATGATTCGTACCATTCGAGACACCTTCACGGATGACATCGATTCAATTTGGGTGGACGAAGAGGGTGCCTACAAACGCGCACAAGAGTTTCTCGATTTGACGATGCCACGTTTTGCAGACCGACTGCAAAAGTATGATCGCAAGGAACCGCTCTTTCATCATTATCGTCTCGAACAAGAGATCGCAAGAATTCACCAACGCGTAGTCCCGCTCAAGGGTGGGGGCTCTATCGTTATCGATCAAACCGAAGCTCTGGTTGCGATCGATGTGAACAGTGGTAATTTCCGCGGAGGAGATGAAAATGCGGAAGAGAATGCATTCCACTTGAACTGTGCCGCCGCGAAAGAAATCGCGAGACAACTGCGACTGCGCGACCTTGGCGGAGTCGTGGTCAATGACTTCATCGACATGCGAAAAGAAGGGCACCGCCGAAAAGTCGAGAAGACGTTACGCGATGCGATGCGACGCGACCGAGCTCGGACCAAGATCCTTCGAACGAGTCCATTCGGATTGATCGAGATGACGAGGCAGCGCATTCGTCCTAGTTTCAAACGAAGCGTGTACGAAGACTGTCCATGTTGCCGCGGTAGAAGCTTAGTGAAAACGGCGGAAAGCATGTCGATCGAAGTTACCCGATTGATCATGATGGCCTGCCAAATGCCGAATGCTTCTCGAGTCGTTGTGAAAGTGAATGAAAACGTTGCGGCGTATTTGAATAATCGAAAGAGACGCGACCTGATCGAATTGGAAGAAGCGACGAAGGTTAGCGTACTGATCCTAGGTGGAGAATCGTTCTTTCCGGAGCATCTCGACATGGAGTGTCGCGACAAAGATGGAAACATGATTTCCCTTCCATTCATGAATGAACGATCCTAGTACCATGACACCGGTTGCTATTGGACCGCATACGATCCCATCAGATCGTATGCTTCTCATCGCCGGCCCATGCGTGATTCAGTCCTTAGAGCTTTGCCTGGAGATTGCAGAGTCTGTAGCCGAATCATGTGAACGTCTTGGCATTCAGTTCGTTTTCAAAGCTTCCTTTGACAAAGCCAATCGCACTTCTTCGGGGAGCTTTCGAGGCCCAGGAATCGACGAGGGTTTGGCCGTATTGGCGAAGGTGAAAGCAACGATCGGTTGTCCGGTAACTACCGATGTGCATTTGCCTGAACAGGCGATTCCGGTCAGCCAAGTTTGCGATCTGCTTCAAATACCCGCGTTCCTAGCGAGGCAAACCGATTTGATCGTAGCGTGCGCTGAGACGGGCAAGCCTCTGAACGTCAAAAAGGGTCAGTTTATGGCACCTTCGGACATGAAGTATGTTGTCGACAAAGTAAGAGCCAGCGGCAGTGGCGGCATTTGCCTTTGTGAACGTGGGACTTTTTTTGGCTATGGTCGCTTGGTGAACGATATGACAGGTCTCCCGCAAATGCGTCAGTTAGGGGTACCCGTTATTTTTGATGCGACGCATTCGGTACAGCAACCGGGCGGGCTCGGTGGATCTACGGGGGGCAATCGAACCATGGTAGAACCGTTGGCCAGAGCAGCGGCGGCCGTGGGTGTTGACGGATTATTCTTTGAAACGCATCCTAATCCAGAAAACAGTCCAAGCGACGGGCCGAATATGGTTCCTTTGCATCAATTCGATGCGGTATTGGATCGGGTTCATACCGTCTGGCGAACCGTGCGAGCTTGGACCGCGTAGCCTCAATAGACCAGATTTCCTTAACCCACATAGTGTTCGAATGAGCCCACGATTATCCTTGCAAACCGTCAAAAGCATCGGGCTTCTACTTTGTAGTGTTGTGTTTGCCGTAGGGTGTTCGAACAAAGCACAAGAGGATATCTCCCGAATCACGGCGAGGCAAACCATCGTCAAAGAACGAAGGGATTCGGTACGAGAAGCGTTCCGTTATTTGCCGCAACTCATTCGTCTGGATCGAACGACTGCCCTCAAGGAGATTCGATACCAACTTATGTCGTGGTCGAGCAGCGTAAAGCCATCCGAGAACTGGAAATCGCCCGCGGTGCTAGAGTCGGTATCTCCTTCGCTGAGGACCACAGACTTTTCGAAACGAATGAAGTCCTTAGATTTTGGCGAATCTGAATGCGAGTATCTGCTTCAATGTCAGATGCTATCCGAAGTGGCAAAATGGGTGCTCGAATTGCCTTACCGAGATACGCTACTCCGAGAGTGGATGGAGCAAAAGAAGAAAGACCTGTCGGTCGAGGAATCGCTTCGCTTAGAAAGTACGTTGAAGTTATTCGACTGGTCCGTCATGAATGTTGGTTTGGTCGGTAATCCGAAAGAAGTGGAGGGCTTGACGACCAATCCCGACCTTCCACTTGCGGATAATGGCGCCATTTATCGACAGCTTCCTTGGCAGACAATGATGTTTGCGCAGGGAGATCGTTGGCAACGATCGCGGCTGTTCACTCAATTGCTCTTTACCCAGGGAATCGATTCCATTGTGTTGGCGCTCCCGAGCCAAACAGGTGCTGTGGAGAACGCATCGATTCGTCCGTGGTGTGTTGCGGTTCCTATCGGTGAAGAGCTCTATTTGTTCGAGCCGACCTGGGGATTCCCAATTCCGAGCCAGAAGGACGGTGGTATTGCGACATTACGCGAAGCGAAAGCGGACCCGAATGTTTTGCGGCGAGCCAAACTGCCGGGCCAGTTTGAGTACCCCGTCGACCAAAAGGACTTAGACACGCTCGTGGCTTTGGTAGATTGTGATCCGTTCGCCGTTGGGATGGCAATGTACACGCTACAGGAAGCGTTGACCGGGGCAAATCGAATACGCATTACGATGGACGCAGATCAATTTGAAGAGCGATTGCTCAGGATCGATGAAAAACTGTCCGTTCGGTTATGGAATGTTCCTTGGTTAAGTTATCTATACAACGAGTCGATTCGCGATCGGCTGACGGAGCAGTCTCCCTTTTCCATGCAGTACATGGAGCAATTCGGTAGCTACATTATGGAGACCCCTTTGAGCCGTGCGAGGTCATTGCACTTTAAGGGGAAATTTCAAGGTAGTATCGAAGAGGCCGGGGCCTTAAGTTCCTATATGACGGTTCGTGTCGATGAACAAACGTTGAAAGAGCTAGTCGACGACAAAGACCTCCAAAAGGAGTTCGGTATAGTACGCGGGTCGTTCGAAACGAAGGAGTCATTTGACGTCAGGTTGCAACTCGCCCAAAGATACTTTCGACGATCCAAGTTTGACGTCAGTATGTTTCTGGCTTTGTGCAATATCGATATCAATAAACCTGAGACAGCGATTGATTGGCTGCAGAAACGGATATTGGGTTCGAGTGGTTCGGAAAAATGGCACAGCCATTCACACTATTTGCTCGGGCGGATGTACGAACAAACAGGACAATGGCAAAAAGCGGCCGAAGAATACAAATATGAAGAAACCGCGCAGGCCGCCGGGAATCGAATTCGCCTTCGCAAACTGAGGCAATTGCATCCGGATGAGTTGGGGACGCTTTGATCGGCAGCCACCGAAGCGAGGCACTTACACACTCTCGAACACTAGAATGGCGGGGGAATCCTTAGATTTCGGTTCATGGTAGAGCCTTCTTCTGGCGTTTCTAAACTTGCAATTTTAGCTATAACATTCGGTTTTCAAACGTTCTGGCATTGCACACAAACACGATTATTCAGTTAGAGGACCTCCCCCATGTCGGAAAAGAAATTTCGAGTCGCGATGATTGGGCTCGGTTTCGGTTCTGAGTTTATTCCCATTTATCAGCGTCATCCCAACGCGGAAGTTGTCGCGATTTGTCGCCGGAACGAAACCGAGTTAAACGCAACAGGCGATCGGTTTGGAATTTCCAAGCGATATCGCGATTTCGAAAAAGTGCTTGCTGATCCTGAGATCGACTTCGTCCACATCAACTCGCCTATCCCCGACCACGCTTGGATGAGCGTCCAAGCGTTGCGAGCTGGAAAACATGTTATGTGCACGGTCCCCATGGCAACCACGATCGAGGACTGCGATCAAGTATGCCAGGCGGTTGCTGATTCGGGCCGCAAATACATGATGGCTGAAACGGTTGTGTATAGCCGCGAGTTTTTGTTCATCAAGGAAATGTACGAGCGAGGAGAACTCGGCGATATTCAGTACATGGCGGCAAGCCATCCGCAAGACATGGAAGGATGGCCTGAGTATTGGGAACGCATGATCCCGATGCATTATGCGACTCACGTTGTTTCTCCCGTATTGGGACTGGTAAAGGGTCTTGCGGAGTATGTCTCTTGTTTCGGATCTGGCAGGATACGCGAGGATCTTGCAAAGAAATCTGGCAATCGATTCGCAGTCGAATCATGTCATATCAAGATCCAGAATAGTGACGTGGCGGCTCATATATGGCGATTCCTCTTCGATACGGCACGACAGTACCGAGAGAGTTTCGACGTGTACGGTACCAAGAAGAGTTTCGAATGGGCCCTGGTAGAGGGGGAGCCTCACGTGATGCATACCGCGAAGGTTCCTGAGCACGAGATTCCCCACTTAGTGGAGGTTCCTGATTATGCTCATTTGCTCCCTGAGCCCATTCGCATGTTCACCAAATCCATTCAGGACGCAGAACACCTATCGTTTATTCAAGGTGGCGGGCATGGTGGATCACATCCTCATTTGGTTCACGAATTCTTGAGCGCGTTAGTTGAAGATCGCGATCCATGGCCAAACGCGGTCACCAGTGCGAACTGGACATGCGTTGGAATCTGTGCTCATCAAAGTGCAGAACAGGGCGGTAAAATCGTGCAACTACCTGAGTTTACACTTCGAAGTTAGGTTCGCAGCGCATGGCGCAATCAGTTTTTCAGCATCAATTTGCCAACGGACTTGTTCTCCTCGGCGAACCCATGCCTTGGCTGGAGTCTGTCGCGTTCACGTTATTGACACCGGTCGGAACGGCACACGAACCGTCGAACCGTGAGGGGCTCGCGGGTATGACCCTCGAGATGATGCAGCGAGGGGCGGGTGATTTCGATAGTCGTGCGATCGTCGAAGAGCTCGATTTCCTCGGCGTCGAACGATCGAGTGGTGTTACAACATTCCACACAACGATCAGCATGGCGGCGATGGCCAGTGTACTCGAACCGACACTTCGTATCGCGGTATCGATGATACGGGATCCACATTTCCCAGACGAGGAGCTCGAGGAAGCACGCCAATCCAGTCTTTTGGAATTGGCCGCACTCGATGATGACCCAGCACAAAAGTGCTTCAAGGAGCTGAAAAAAGTTCGCTTTGGCGACATTTACGGTCGCTCCTCATTGGGAACCGAACCGGGGCTCGTTGCCACGACCATGGAGGACTGCAAAGCATTTTGGAAGGATCGCTTTACTTCCGACGGATCGATCCTGAGCGTTGCAGGAAATTTTGAATGGGACAAACTGGTCAAGTTAGTCGAGTCGCTTTTGGATTCGTGGCCTAAAGCGGGAGTCGTTCCCAAGCCGAATGTAAAAACGCTCCCGGCTGTTTCGCATTTAATGCACGACAGCCAACAAACACACATCGCGCTGGCATATGATTCGGTACCGTACCAACACCCAGAATACTATCAAGGACGAGGATTGGTCGGCATATTGAGTGATGGCATGAGTTCACGATTGTTCTCCGAGGTACGAGAAAAGCGCGGGTTGGTCTATGCGGTTTCCGCATCGGCTCATTCTTTAGATGATTGCGGAAGCGTTTTATGCTACGCGGGCACGACCGCACCTCGCGCGAAAGAGACATTAGATGTGACGTTGGAGACGATTCAATCCATCGGCAAAGGTATCGATATAGATGAGTTGTCGCGATTGAAGTCGCGAGTACGAACATCGCTCGTGATGGAGCAAGAGAGCAGTAGTTCGCGGAGTTCGCAGATGGCATATGATTGGGTTTATCTCGGTCGCGTCCCTCCAAGACAAGAGGTTCTCCAAAAGGTCGAACAACTGACCTGTGAAAGTTTGCTAGAACACTTTCGAAAACATCCCCCTAGGAATTGGACGATGGTTACCATTGGCCCCGAACCGCTGGAGTTTCCAAATGCAGTTTCGTAACGAGACATTGGACAACGGCTTGGAGATCATCGCGGAGATCAATCCCGCCGCATTCAGCACTTCGTTGGGGTACTTTGTGAAAACGGGTTCCCGAGATGAAGCACCAGCGATGGCGGGTGTAAGTCACTTTCTAGAACACATGATGTTCAAAGGGACAGGGAAACGAACCGCTGCAGATGTAAATCGCGAGCTTGACGATCTTGGATCCCAATCCAATGCTTACACGAGTGAAGAGCAGACCGTCTACTACATGAGCGTTCTTCCCGAGCATCGGACGCATGCTTTGGATTTGTTAAGCGATATGATGCGACCTGCACTGCGCGACGAAGACTTCCATATGGAGCGACAAGTGATCTTGGAAGAGATCGCGATGTACGACGACCAACCGCCGTATGGAGCGATGGAAAAAGCGATGGAAGCATACTTCGGTGAGCATCCGTTGTCGCGTCGTGTACTCGGTACGCCCGATACTGTCAGCTCTCTTGAGCCGGATGCGATGCGAGGGTACCACGAATCTCGATATGCATCGAACAATCTAACGTTGGTTGCAGCCGGAGCGATTGACTTTGATGCGCTAGTGGCGGACGCCAGAAAGTTCACTTCTCATTGGAAGCCATCGGACGCTAGTCGAATTTTGCTTAAACCACTTGGGCAAGAAACTGAAGTGCGGTTGGTGCACCCTCCTGCGACACAGCGTTATACACTTCAGTATTCTCCAGGTGCGGGGTACAACGATCCGAATCGCTATGTACTCAGGATTTTGGGGACGATCCTAGGTGACGATTCTGGCAGCCGGCTTTACTGGGAACTGGTCGATAACGGGCTAGCCGAATCCGCTGTTGTTTTCACCCAAGAATTTGAGGATTGCGGCCTCTTTTGCACATATCTCGCCTGTGCGCCCGAGCAACAAGAGGCAAACTGGGAAGTGCTTCAAGGTATTTTGGCTGATGGCGCTCGATCACCGATCACAGAACGTGAGGTCGAATTGGCCAAGAATAAGATCTGTTCAGGAATGATTTTGGGATCGGAGCGACCGAGCAATCGACTGTTTACGATCGGTAACTCTTGGTTAAGCCGTGAAACCTATGAAGCGATACGCGATGCGACTGAACATTACAAGCGAGTGACGCGCGACGAGCTACAATCCGCATTCGAATCCTTATCGAAACGAACAAATGTCACCGTGAGCGTGGGCGCTGAATGATAGTCGATGACCCCTTAGTCGGTTGTTTTTCTGTTTTTTCCATCATTGCTCGGTCGGTCACACATCCGAGCAATATAGTCATTGCCGTTATCTCTAAGTACTAGTTCGAAAGTTGCAGGTTTGAAGTTAAAGACGAGCCGCTAATGCAACGGCTTGGAAAATTCCAAAAACGAGCAGGTACTCCGCAGCTTTATCGTTTATTCTAAAGGGCATGCCACGTGGCGGTTCCTCTCGCAACCTTGCCTCATTCCTTTGCAATTTGAAGCCGATGAACCTATCTTTTCGTTCGTACCGCTCCGTTTGTTTTTTTGCGGTAGCATGCTATTTGTTATCGGTCTTCCATGCATGTACCCATGCATCGGAGGTCCAGTTTCGCGTTACGGTCGATCCGCCACAACCGACACAACCGGGGAAGGGCAGGCTGATTGTCTTTCTCATCAATGATGAGTCGAAAGCACTGAAGAATCAAAGCCCGATCGGCGGCCCGTTTTGGAACGATTCACAGCCTCTCTTCGCGATCGATGCTGATTTCAAGAATACTCAATCGGTGGTGGTCGATGATCGTGCTGATTCCTTTCCCGTACCACCTAGTAAACTGGCTCCTGGTAGCTATCGCGTTCAAGCCAGATTCGATAGTGCGCGCCTCAATAGCAATTGGCGTAGAGAACCTGGCAACCTTTGGTCGGATGTTACCAGCTTTACCGTAACGACGAATGATTCAAACACAGCCAGCAAACAGCCGCAGGTGGTCGAGCTTGTACTCAAGAACAGAACCGTAGTAGAAGCCAAGAAACCTGTGGGAGGGATGGAATGGTTCGAGGTCAAATCCGATCTGTTATCCAAATTTCGAGGAAGTGCAGTCATGCTGCGCGCGGGAGTGGTTCTTCCAACGAACTATGACCCGACTCGCAAGTATCCCGTTCTTTACGATGTCCCAGGCTTCGGTGGAGACCATTCCTCGGCAGCCAGCTCGCGACGCAGACCTGCCGAAGGGACTAGAGCTGAGTTGGCAAGCAGCGTATTCCGAATTGTACTTGACCCGGAAGGTCCCAATGGGCACTCACTGTTTGCCGACTCTGCGAATAATGGACCATGTGGCCAAGCGTTGGTCGAAGAGTTAGTGCCCGCCTTGGAAGCCAAGTACCCTTTGATTTCGAAAGCATCAGCGCGGTTGCTCCAAGGACATTCTTCAGGGGGTTGGGCTACGCTTTGGCTGGCGTTACAGTATCCTGAAACTTTTGGAGCGTCTTGGCCGAGTGCTCCGGATCCCGTTGATTTTCGACGATTCCAAAAGGTTGACATTTATTCGCAATCGAACTTCTATGCAGACGAGCAAGGAAACGACATGCCCAGTCTTCGTCGGGGAGACAAGGTTACGATGTCGATTCGTCAAGAAGCTCGCGGAGAAGACATCCTCGGTCCCGACAACACGTCGGCTCAGCAATGGGATTCCTGGTTTGCAGTCTTTGGTCCTCGAAATACAGCTGGCAATCCTGCTGCTCTATTTGATCCAATCTCGGGTGCACTAGATCGTTCCGTTGCAGAGCAATATCGCAAGTATGATATTGGCCATTTGTTGCGAACCGACCCGAATCGCTATCTCCCCATTTTTCGCAATAACATCCGACTGATATGCGGTACCGAAGATAGTTTTTACTTGAATGAAGCGGTGGAGTTGCTGAAAGCGGAACTAACAAAGCTCAGAGTGGAATCGAACGATGTGGGATACGTAAAATTGGTCCCTGGCGATCATGGATCCGTCATGGCCCATGAATCCGCACGCGCCGCTCCGTTCGAAATGCTACAGCATTTGAAAAAATTCGGCCACTATTTGCCAACGGTAGCCAACCCCTAAGCTCTGGGGAAACCGTACTTGCGACCGTGGAGCGTACAGCCTCGCAGGGATCTTAAGCGTTTCTTCACTATTTCTGAACTTAACGCAACAATAGCCCGGTCTTCATGAAATCTTAACTAACCGATGATGAAATCTTCACGACACGGACTGTAGTTGGATGTACCAGCGACCGTGATGAACGTTTCTTGGTTCTTGCCTACGGTAATGTAGGCATTCATGAAGGTTTGATTCGCATGCGTAAAGTGGCAAAGCGGCGTGGGTTTACATTGGTAGAGCTATTGGTTGTCATTGCAATCATCGGAATTCTTGTCGGATTGTTGTTGCCTGCCGTTCAGGCTGCACGCGAGGCAGCCCGACGCACCCAATGTATCAATAATCTGAAGCAGTTCGGATTGGCAATGCACAACCACGAAAGTGCTCACAAGGTGTTTCCGCAGTCTCGCCCCAACGATTTAGCTGGCGGAAGAATGAGTTGGTGCGTTGTCGTTCTTGATTTCATCGAGCAAACAAATCTTGCAAACCTTTACAACAAGAATATTCGCTGGAACGCTGGAACCAATGTCACGGCTGGACAAACCCAGATTCCAATCTTCATTTGTCCCTCTTCACCTGCTGGAACGGTTCGACGGCCTGCTGCGGGAACCAATTCGGCTGTCGATGGTCGATCGATGGGCCCCTCAGACTACATAGTAATGCACCGATTACGGCATCGATTCTACTCGGCAAATGGTTTGGTGAACCCCTTGGGTACCGCTGACCATGACGGAGTCTTGATGCCTGACGCTAGAACCAAAATCGGGATGATCTCGGACGGAACCAGCAATACGATGTTGATCATGGAAGATGGAGCTCGTCCCAATTGGTTCATGTTGCGTCGCGATCAGGGAACGATCCTTCCGCGTCCAGAAGGATTCGGATGGACAGATCCAGATGGCGGTGCAGGTTCAATGGATGGTACCGACCAGCTTACGGGAGCCATTAATGGCGGCAGCGGTAGGGGGCAGTGCATCATGAACTGCAACAATGATAGTGAACCCTACAGTTTCCACACAGGCGGGATGAATATTGCTATGGCAGATGGTTCTGCTCGCTTCCTTTCCCAGAACATAAGTGCAGCCACCTTTGCCGCACTATTAACGCCACGTGGCGGCGAAGTTCTCGGGGCAGATTTTGAATAATCTGTATCCAGTGTACCTGGGCTAGTGCGTCCTCGCGGCTTGTTTTTGGGGACGCCTCAGCAGTCGGCACGAAACGCAGAACCGATCCTTATTGCAACTGGACAGGTTCAAAGTGCATCTTCCAGCGCTTTTCTGACGGCAGGGTTGGGTTTCACACTCCCCGGTCGCTTGCCGTCCGAGATATCAAGGGGACTCCAGCCATGGCGATTCTTATGGTTCCATGTTTCGGACTTCAATCCTCGGTCTTTCAAATACTTAACCAATTGAGGGAAGGCACGATACGCGGCACCATGCATCGCCGTTTCTCCATTCTTGTCGACGCTGTGTAAGTCTGCTCGCAACGATAGCAAGTACTCGATAGCCGCCAACACCTCTGGCTCTGTTCCTGGCTCTTCATCCACCGCCACCGTTCCGACTCCCGCCGCAGCCAACAACGGCGTGCAGTTGTCATCGTTGGGTCGAAACGGATCTGCACCCAACTCAATCAATAACGTCATCAATGGCAAGTCTGCCGTCTTGGACGCAAGCAACAAGGGTGTCGCACCCTTCATATTCAATTGAGCTTTGCCCGGCGGCTTTCCATTTTCTATTGAAAGATTTGGGTTTGCACCCATCGAAACAATGCGACGAACAAAGGCCAAGCTATTGACTTTGCCAGATCCTCGGGGAGGTGGATCCCCATCGAAACCGTCACCGCTCTTCGGCTTTCTCACCCAACTCAGCACATGCAGCGGTGAATATCCATTCCTCTGATCGTTGGGGTTGGCACCGCGCTCGATCAATCGTAGCGCCAGCTCAAAATGGCCGCTCTCGACCGCGAGTACGATTGCCGGTGTTTTATTGAGTGCATTGCGTCCGCCTCCAGACTGCACTTCCATCACGCTATGGACATCCATTCCCGCATCCAAAAAGCAATCGACTGTTTCGAGATGCCCTTGGCGAACTGCAAAGAAAAACGCGTTGAACCCTGACTTCAAAATTATGTTTTGGTTTGCGCCAGCATTGATCAATCGCGAGACAACGCTTCGCTGTCCAGCCGCAGCCGCCCACATCAATGCTGTTTGTCCATTCTTGTCTGTAGCATCTATTTCGCATGAAGCATCGATCAGCATCTTGACTACATTTTCGTTCCCTTGTCGCGAAGCGAGCATGAGTAGCGTCTCTTTGCCCTGTCCCAAAGCATGGACGTCGGCTTTCCCGTCCAACAATAATCGAACGCTCGATTCGTCTCCTTGCGAACAAGCAATTGCAAGGGGTGTCACCTTGTAATGCGTTGCGACAGACGGGTTGGCACCTGCAGCAAGAAGCCTTGCTATCGAATCATGGTGTCCATGCTTGACCGACCAATGAAGAGCCGTCATGCCGTCTGCTTGCGCGAGGTTGACTTCACTTTCGTGAATCAAGCTTGTCTTCAACTCATTCCATTGTTGTGTTTCGGCCAAATCGGCGAGAGGAGCACGAACATTGGATTCGGCCACATTCTTGTCCAACCCGTTGGCTCGTGGCGCGATGTAAACATATTCTGTCGCGACAAGAATCAAGAATGCGAGATACCATTTCTTGCAAAGCATGGGACCCTCGAGACTACAGTGTGACTGGATCGAACAAATGATCGATCGTTCCAGTGCTATCAGCAAACGACTCCATCGGAACACCCACTTTGTTTAGCAACGTCAAGTGGAGGTTCGACAGTGGAGTTGGTTTGTCAAACTGGATATGTCGGCCTCCTCGATGCTGCCCGGCAGCACCACCTGCGACGATGATCGGCAAATCGGAGTGATCGTGCGCATCCGGGTCTCCCATTCCACTTCCGTAAAGAAATAACGAATGGTCCAACAGATTGCCGTTCCCTTCTTTGGTCGCTTTCAGCTTGGCAAGAAATTCAGCGAACAGCGAAACGTGAAACTGGTTGATCTTCGCCACCTTTTGAAGCTTCTCCAGACTTCCGCCGTGATGCGTGATCGGATGGTGTGGATCGGAAACGCCGATCTCCGGATAAGTCCTAGTGCTTGCTTCGCGAGCGAGCTGAAACGAGGTAACGCGTGTGATATCCCCTTGGAAGGCTAACAATTGCAAATCGAACATCAAGCGTGCATGGTCTGCATAGAGAGCAGGCACACCTGTCGGGCGGTCCAAATCTGGCAGAGGATTGTCTAACACGCTTTTCTCTGCCTTTTGGATCCGTTGTTCTACATCTCGAACATTCTCGAGGTACTTCTCAATTCGCTCTCGGTCGGCGGAACCAACTCGCTTCTTGAGACGCGTGATTTCTTGTGTAACCGAATCGAGAAGGCTCGCTTTTTGTCGCAAAGCGGACTGCCGCTGCTCCGATGTTCCACCCTCCCCGAATAAACTTTCGAACACGAGACGAGGATGGGCCTCTGCAGGAAGGGGCGTAGTCGGTGATGACCAGGAAAGATTGTTTTGATAGACACATGCATATCCGTTGTCGCATTGCCCGACGGTAGAGAGCAAATCCATCGACATCTCCAACGACGGAAGTTGTGTTTCGGCACCGATCTTCTTCGCAGCGATTTGGTCGACGGTCGTGCCCAAGTAGTAGTCGGTGCTTTCAGTAAGCTTTGCTCGGGCCGCGCTTAAAAACGCGGAGTTCGATGTCGCATGCGAACCTGGATAAGCGTTCTGCAAATCCATTCCCGTCACGATACTCACATCGCTCGCAAGAGATTGAAGCGGGGAAAGACTCGAAGGCAAGTTCTCTAACGATGAACCGGAAGGTTTCCACTCCTTTGGATAGTATCCCATCGGAACATAGATGTAGCCGATCCTCTTGAGTTTGCTTTCGCTCGCTACCGTTGCCGCTTGGGCGGTCATTGCGGGCAACATGGCATCCAGCAAAGGCAATGCGAATGCGACCCCTGTCCCTCGCAGTAGAGTTCGTCGATCCAATGACTTCTTAGTGATGATCATTCCGAATGCCTCATAAGGAAAGGACGGCTATGGGTGATAGCCAGGATTATAGAGCTGAATCGATAGTCGGAGGTTGCTGATTGACTGACGATTTTTCGCACTTGTGGGCCGTCTTCGATTTCGGCACCTCGTCCAAGTCCGAACGTCAACAACTTTTCTACTAGTGTACCGACGAACACTTCCGGTCGCTTGAGAATACTAGCTTCAAGATCGGAGACGGATGACGCATTTGTGCCATCGGGCAATAATCCGGACGCATCGATCGTGGCATCACCGTCCCAGTCACGCCATCGTCCCAATGCGTCAAAGTTTTCCAACGCGAAACCGACCGGATCCATGAGATCATGGCATGCCGCGCAGGCCGGATTTTCACGATGTATCGCTAACCTTTCACGAGTCGAGGTTGTCTGAGACTCCGTCTTTTCTTGAAGAGCCGGAACGTTGGGAGGCGGCGGTGGAGGTGGTGTTCCAAGAATATTTTCTAAAATCCAACTGCCGCGAATGGTTGGTGCTGTGCGTGTGGCATACGACGTAACCGCCAAGATGCTTGCTTGACGAAGAAGCCCGCCACGTTGATGGATTCCCGACTTTTCGATTCGTTGCATGGTGCTCCCCAAGATGCCGGGAATCCCATAATGCAGAGCTAGTCGCTCGTTCACATAGGTGTGATCGTTTCGAATCCAATCAAGCACCGGCTTGTCTTGTTGGATCACTTCTCGAAGAAGCATCTCCGTTTCCTGACGCATCGCGATTCTCAAGTTATCATCGAAGTCCGGATACAATCGCAAATCGGGCGACAAGCTGGCTAGGTTTCGGAGATACAACCATTGGGAAGCAAAGTTCGTGACGAGCGAATCCGAACGTGCATCGCGCAACATTCGATTCACTTGTTCGGTCAACACTTCGGGCTCATGCAATCGACCGAGCTGAGCGATCGCAAGGAGTTCTTCATCGGGAATGCTGCTCCAGAGAAAGAACGATAATCGACTAGCAAGTTCTAGATCAGTGAGTGGAATGAGCCGTCCCGTCGTGGGCGCTGCTGTCGTAAGCCCAACAGCGATGTCATCGCGAGACGACGATTCGATACGAAGTAGAAAATGAGGATTGACGAGAATGGCAGACATGCCCGCCTCTAGTCCACCTGCGAACCCACGAGCTTGCGCGGACTCTCGATACAATTGCATCGGAAGTGTTAAGTCGTCTGGGTCGACCGGCCGACGATAAGCGCGTCGAGCGAGTTTCGACAGAATCGCCTGAGCGACGGACTCTCGCTCCTCTGGCGTTGGTGCAGATGAAACGCCCTCAAACAAGAATTCAGTCGAAGGGGTCTTTGGGATCGCATGTTCAGTCGCATCCAACGGCCCGACGATCGACACTTCATACACAGCAGGATGGATTCGCGGATGTCGATGTCTGTTGTAAGAAGCATCGAAGGGCTGTCGCTTTATTTCTAGGAGAGAAGCGCTGGTGGCGGGAAAGGTAACACCGACTTGATGCGTCCCCGCGTCTATTTGTAATTGAACTCTCAGGTTGGCATCTACCAACGTATGGTCATCGGGCTTTGTAGGCTTCGGGATGGCGAAGCGATGCATGGGAGCGCGGTTTATCAAGACATCGAGGTCGGTCGCTTTGCCGAGGCCTTCGATTTTTTCATCGCGATCACGAGTCAACCGAACTTGAAACTCATACTTGCCACTTTTAGGAAAGTGGTAGGAGAATTGGACTCCACCTCGTGTCCCAAGAGGTAGACCTTCGACATGCGACTCTTGCGTTCGATCGGGTGGAACACGAACGGTGATTCCAGCCGGTCCGAGTTCTTGAATACCCAAAACCAATCGGCTGCTATGTTGTGCGGCTTGAAGTGCGCGACCGATGAAGGCAGGAGTTAATTCGCCGACTGTGATGTTGTCGAATCCATGGCTAGACTCATCCTTGGGAAGAAATGCAGAAGCGTCAATCGACAGACCAAGCAAATCGCGGATGGCGTTTTGATATTCGGTGCGAGTCAAACGCCGAAGGCCAGCGGTCTTCGCTACTTTGGGAAACGATTGATCGTGTTGTTCGAGGCCTCTTTCGATTTCTTGAGTCGCAGCACTTAACACTGTAGCTTTCGGTCGCTCGTGAGCAGGCGGCGGCATCTGCCCGGCTCGAAGCTTTCTCAGGATTCGTTCCCAAGATTTTGTGTCCAACGTGGGGTTGGTCCAGGCGGTTGGCTCGAGATCCAAAGACTCCATCGAGAACTGGCCGTCTGGAGTCGGTCCTGAATGGCATTCAGAACACGAGGATTGAATGAGGGCAGCGACTTTTGATTCGTTGCAAAAAGCGAATGCCACTTTGAAAAACGAAGCGACCAGTACTAGCGACAAAACAAAGACGTGCTGTGAAGTTGCAGTTCTCATAGAGTTCCATTATAGCCCATTTGCCCCACTGCAAAGCAAGCGTAAGTCCCCTAAAACTGTCAGATACAGTTAGGCTACCAAAGACGGGGGAGGCATGCTAAGTTCTGTGGAATTTTGGTCACCACACAATGTCTTAGGGCCCTGCGGTCGTCGTCATAGCACACTGCGATCGCCCGTAAGTTGCGAACTTTTCCAAACGCTTTCGGGCAGAGATTCTTGGGGTGCGTGGCCGTTGATTGCCATTTCACCCGCGAATTTCCAGGTTCCTACTGTGCCCAAACGCACTGATATCAAAAAAATCCTCCTGATCGGCTCCGGCCCCATCGTTATCGGCCAAGCCTGCGAGTTCGATTATTCGGGAACTCAAGCCTGCAAAGCGCTACGGGAAGAAGGATTTGAGGTCGTACTGGTCAACAGCAACCCAGCCACGATCATGACCGATCCGGGCACGGCGGAACGCACATATATTGAGCCATTGACCTGGGAAATGGTCGAGAAAGTTATAGAGCGTGAACGCCCAGATGCGCTTCTCCCGACATTGGGAGGTCAGACCGCGCTCAATTTGGCAATGGAATTGGCGAAAGAAGGAGTGCTTGAGAAGTACAAATGTGAGATGATCGGCGCGAACCCCGAGGTCATCCACAAAGCGGAAGCGCGTGACGCCTTCAAGATTGCGATGGAGAAGATCGGACAGGAAGTCTGCCGAGGCGCCGTGGTGCATACGCTGGAAGAGGCGAGAAAAGTTTTAGCCGAAGTGGGGCTCCCCTGTGTTGTCCGTCCTAGCTTCACGATGGGTGGTAGCGGTTCGGCGATCGCATACAACCGAGATGACTTTGAAGGACTCGTTCAAAATGGTTTGACGCTTTCACCGATCACCGAAGTATTGATCGAAGAATCAATCATCGGTTGGAAAGAATACGAGATGGAGGTGATGCGCGATGTGGATGACAATGTCGTCATCATATGCTCGATCGAAAACTTCGATCCGATGGGAGTTCATACAGGGGACTCGATCACAGTAGCACCAGCGCAGACCCTGACCGACAAAGAATATCAACGGATGCGAGATTCGAGTCTCGCGATCATTCGTGAGATCGGTGTCGAAACGGGTGGATCAAACATTCAGTTTGCGATCGAACCGAATACCGGTCGTATGATCGTCATTGAGATGAATCCTCGCGTGAGCCGATCCAGCGCGTTGGCGAGTAAAGCCACAGGCTTCCCGATTGCCAAGATCGCAGCCAAACTCGCGGTTGGCTTTCGATTGTGGGAATTGCAAAACGATATCACGCAAAAAACCCAAGCATGTTTTGAACCGACGATAGACTATGTCGTGACGAAGATTCCTCGCTTTGCCTTCGAAAAATTTCCTGAAGCGGATCCGACGCTGACCACACAAATGAAGAGTGTTGGCGAGACGATGGCGATCGGGCGGACCTTCAAGGAGTCATTTCAGAAAGCGCTTCGAGGGCTCGAAGTCGGAGCCTTTGGCTTTGGTGCAGATAGCAAAGACCTTTGGTTTACCGATCGCCGACCTGATGATGGCGAGATCATGGCCAAACTCTCAAAGCCAAACGCGGACCGGGTGTGGTACATTCGCTATGCGATGCTGAGCGGGATGACGATCGATGAGATTTATAACATCACCTACATCGATCGCTGGTTCCTCGATCAGCTTGCAGAGATTGTGGAGATGGAACAACATCTCCGCGGGCTCGGTTCGATCGCGCTCGTTGATAAGCCGACACTTCGGCAAGCGAAGCAAATGGGATTCTCCGATCGTCAATTGGCAACGTTGCTCGGTAGTGACGATAGCGAGATTCGGGCTTGGCGAAAATCGCAAGGTGTCATTGCCACTTATAAGTCGGTGGACACATGCGCGGCTGAGTTCGAAGCTTACACACCGTATTACTACAGCACGTATGAACAGGAATGCGAAGCTCCCGTCAAAGGAGACAAACGTCGTGTGATGATTCTTGGAGGAGGTCCGAATCGAATCGGCCAAGGAATCGAGTTTGATTACTGCTGTTGTCATGCTAGCTACGCATTGCGCCAGCTAGGCATCGAGTCGATCATGGTGAATAGCAATCCTGAAACCGTGAGTACCGATTACGACACGAGCGATTTACTGTTCTTTGAGCCGTTGACGACGGAAGATGTGTTGAACATCTACGACGCGGTTCAACCCGATGGAGTGATTGTGCAGTTCGGTGGACAAACGCCACTCAACTTGGCGAGAGCCCTGTCCGATGCGGGGGTACCCATCGTTGGGACGAGTGTTGAGACGATAGAAGACGCTGAAGATCGCGAGAAATTCCAGCTTTTGTTGCATGAATTGAAACTAAAGCAACCTGCGAACGGTATCGCCCGAACGATGGCTCAAGCGAGGTCCGAGGTTCAAAAGATTGGATTCCCTTGCTTGGTTCGACCTAGCTTTGTGCTTGGTGGACGTGCCATGGAAATCTGTTACGACAACTCGCAGTTCGATCGCTATGTTGCCGAAGCGTTCGTCGTGGCTCAAGGGCAACCGGTCTTGATCGATCGGTTCCTCGAAGATGCAACCGAAGTGGATGTAGATGCTGTATCCGATGGCGACGACGTCGTGATCATGGGAATCATGGAGCATATCGAGGAAGCCGGCGTCCACTCAGGTGACTCCGCTTGCGTGATTCCACCGTTCTCCTTGAGCAAAGCCGTGTTGGATGAGATTCGGTCCGCTACAGTGTCGATGGCCAAACGTCTACGAGTCGTTGGATTAATGAACGTGCAATATGCCATCAAGGAAGAGGAAGGCAAACCCGTCGTGTATGTTCTCGAAGTGAACCCGAGAGCGAGTCGAACGGTACCCTTTGTTGCGAAAGCGACGGGGACAGCAGTAGCGAACATCGCGGCAAAAGTAATGGTGGGAGAGAAGCTGAAGAATCTGGGGATCACCTCGGAGCCTGTTCCGAAGAGCGTGTCGGTCAAGGAAGCCGTGTTCCCATTCCGAAAATTTGCTGGTGTCGACATCGTGCTTGGGCCTGAGATGCGCAGCACGGGCGAGGTCATGGGAGTCAGCGACGATTTTGCGATAGCGTTTAACAAGAGCCAGATTGCTGCAGGTGTTTTGCTGCCGAAGTCAGGCAATGTGTTTCTTAGTATCTCGTCACGACATCGAGCCGGGATCATCGACATGGCTCGCCAATTGCATGAGATGGGTTACAAACTGCTCGCGACATCTGGGACTGCGGCTGAATTGCAACGTGGAAACATTCCGGTCATCACAGTGAAGAAGCTGGCAGAAGGGAATCCGAACCTTATCGACTATCTCAAGAACGACGATGTATCCCTGATTTTGAATACGCCTAATGGCAAAGGGGCTCGAACGGACGAAGGACGAATACGTGCTGCCGCCGTTCAGTTCGGCGTTCCGTGCATCACGACCGTTGCCGCGGGTAGAATTGCGATTGAAGCGATGGCCGCGATGCGGGTGAAACCGATGACCGTTTTGTCCTTGCAAGAACGATTTGCAAAGTAGCCACCATGCAATTGCGATGGACCCCAAGTTTTTCGGTAAGCGCGATGCATGCGGCTGAAGCGATCGTTGCATTTCCAAAGCAGATCACTGACGCCAGTATTGTCGAAGCGATCGGAAGCTTTTCTACCTATCTAGGTCAATGGTCGATGACGGCCGGTTTTATGGATTCATCCCGTTTCTGGCCGACGTTGATAGCGACCGCGGCAGAGATTGAATCCAACTATGAGTTAGTGGAAACAACGTTGCGGAAATGCGGACGGTCGACTGACTCGACGACGATTACGTCGTTAGCAGGTCGGGTCACGGATATCGAAGCCGCATACAAACAGATATTTCCTAAGTTTGAAGAGCAGATTGGATTTCGGCTCCGACCTCTCCAAGACCAATGGCTTGGATATGGGGCGGGTCTCATGGCCCATGTGAGTCGATTGACCGAGAAGCGTTTACTCGTGGGTGAAGCGCGCATTATTCCCGTCCAACCAGTGCTGGGGGGTTATGGCTATGCACATATCCATACCAATATGGCCAGGATCGAAGCGGTTTTGACGAACCCGCTAGCGGAGCTTCCCGAAGTCGTTCGACTTGCGTGGCTCGTTTCGCAACTGAATCTGGATGTTCCAGTGTTTAGTGAAACTCTGGGACAGCAGACGTTGCAGCGTCTAGCACCGCTCGCAATGCTGCCACCTGTGCTTGCAGCGGCACAGGTAGTCGAGCAAAGCAGTTGCACGAGCGAGATGGCAGCGCTCGCTATCGAGCATTGGCATATTCCTGTTCCGTTGGATGCGAGTGTGCAGGATGATATCGCTCCCACATTGATGGACTGGTGGGAGACTTATCTGCAGACCCGTCCAGAATGGCATATCGCCATGCAAGCGCTCAGCAAGATGTTGCTGAGCCCATGATCTGAGCGAAGCCGGAGGTTATGCCTTAATGGCCTGATTTCTTGGCTGCGGCTTTCTTGTCGGTGCCGCTTCCATGGGACGACTTGGCTGCTGGCTTTTTGTTACTACCGCTGCCATGAGAGCTGCTTGCTTTGGGTTTGCTAGCGCCGTGGGCGCTGTTCGATCCGCTAGACGATTTGCTGCCATGAGATCCACTCGAGGATTTGCTTTCGGTTCCATGATCTGCTTCCGCCCCATGCTTCTCATCTCCGTGGCCCGCATCACCCTCATGTTCTGCTGTGTCATGTTCACCATGCTCTTCCTCACCATGTTCAGACTCATGATCGGACTCTTGTTGGTTGCGGAGAGTGGCGACCAGTTGTCTAGGGTTTTTCGACGATCCGCGTGAGATGAATTCTAAAGTACCGGCGTCTTTAGATTCGCAAACCTTGGTAATTACCAATTCCTCAATCGAACTATTACCGATCGTCTGAACCATTACTTCCAGTAGTTGAGACCTGAGATCCGTCAGATAGGGATCGGTCAATACGCGACCGTCAATTTGCCGGAGGTGTTCTTCAAGCGATTGCCGTATCTGCGACTGATTTAGGTCGATCAACTGACGGCTCTTCATGCGGTGATTAATTGGTACAATTGCATGGAGCTGCATCGAGATAGGCGGTTTGCCGCCTGATTGAAAAGCCATATAATTTCCTAGATCAACTTCGCAGGATGCATCAATTTTCGCTAGGGATGCTTGGTACCTAATTAGACCAACGATACTTGCATGAAGGCCAATCATGACCAAGACAAGCATCGCTATCCAGTAGCGTCGAAATGTTTCAAGCATAGTGAACTCGGTATAAAGTCGGTATTATCCAATCGAAGGATACTTACTAGGGTCTTCTAGAATTGGATTCGTGGAAATGTAGTTTGCCGTTGGTGAAATGCTTGAAACTCTCTTCACTATTTTTGAAATTGCATAATGAACAGCCTACTTTTCGAAAATCCAATCTTGGTCGGCTTGATCGGTACAATTGTATTTTGCATGACGGTATTCGGATGGTTGCAAACTGGGAACCCTTGGGCAGGTAGAGCCGCAGCCGCCTTAGTTGTAATCACTGCAATCCTCATTTGGCTCAATATTTGGATCGAAACGGACCGCGAGTCCGTGCGTGCCATGCTGTTGAAGGCAGCATTGGAAGTTGAGCAGAACCAGATTGAAAAACTAAAAGATCGCGTCCACCCCGAAGCAACAGAACGAGTTCATCAATCGATTTCCCAACTACCGAGGTTCAAGTTCGATCAAGCGAAGATTACGAAAATTCATGCTATCGAACTGAGTGAAGCGGGCGACCGCAAGGTAGCCTTTGTCCGAATGAATGTCATCGCTGAAGCTGAATCGAAAACGGGATCCGCAGGAGGGATGCATGGCAAACTAGCTGCATGGCTCCAATTGGAACTGGAGCAATGGGAAGGAAAATGGCGAGTCGTAGATTGCGAACGCAACGGCCCACAACATGAATTCTTGAGACACGCCGAATAGACTCGGTCCTTCGTCCCCTGCGTTGGTTTCATGAACGCGGGAGAGTCGAAGAACGTTACTAGAAATTAGCGGGCGTCGCTGTAACCGTCACAATCAAAGCCGTCATCTATGCCGAGCGATGCCTGCAATCGGTCAAACTCTCTGGACATGGCGTCGGTACTGCTGTGGACATGCTCTGCTTCCGAGATAAATCGAATATCTTCGTCTGGGTAGACATCATGTTCGATCAGTACCTTTTCGAATTTTTCAAGTGGATGACCGTAGCACAATAGCATCTTGTGTTCATCGAATTGAATCTCTTGTTGTTTGCTCGGATTTAATATAGCGATGCCTGTGCACCCATCGTTGGTTAGCAAGTCTTCGTGGTCGTAGAGAATACTCTTCAAGACAGGGACATCGATGCATTCACGATAACGATCATCGTGCGCACCGGAATCGCCATGGTGGCTCGTCTCGAGCACGACATCGACTTCTGTTCCCAGGCAATCGATAAGATCCATAAATAGCTCGAACAATCGTTCGCGAGAAGCAGCGGCCATGATCACCGGAACCTCTGTATTGGTCTTTGGATCCAAGTACGAGTCGTGGCGGAAGCCTTGTTTGGGAACAACCTGCAGATCGTAGGAAGGTCGAACTGCATCCGTCAGGTCAAACGCACCGTATCGGAACACGCCCATATGGGCTTCCAATTCTTCTCCACTGAGCTTTTCAAAGCTGGAGGTTGGTGCAGATCGAGGGTTGTTATCCGCGACTGTATTGGGCTTGCTGGCTGGGAAGCCGGGAGCGTTTCCCATCGTGGCTCTCAATGGTTTCGAGTTTGGTTCAATAAAATTCGCGTCCTTCATCCAGTGAGGAACAACCAAAGTTAGGTCACCTTCGGGCGATGAAGGCCATTTCCAAATGAAATCTCTCGGATTTCGTGTCGTTACAACCCGTACAATCGCAACTTCTTCCCTGGATCGATCTGGCATCCGGACATTGCTCGATGCAAGAGTCGGAAATTTAGATACCATGGAGAGACTGTATGATTATGCCCATCCTCCGCCTTTATCTGCGTCAACGATGTTTAGAAGCTTCAAAAGTTTCCGAGTCCGTTTTCTTGAGAACAGCAGTTTTCAACAGCGAGTTTCTCTTTTCCTTCTCTCCGTTCTGCTCGCAGGTGGCTGTACCGATCGAAGCGGAAGTCTCGAAAAACCGAACGCGGAGAAGATGCTGGAAGAGTTGGGTGCACCCAAGAGTGAAGTCGGAAATCAACCTAACAGTCCGATCGCAGGATCGACTGACGCTAGTACAGGATCGACGGACGCTAGTAAACGTGAGCCGTCTAGCGAGACTAAGCTGCCCATCCCCGCCGATGATGACCCAAGGGGTACCCCAAAAGATGCAAAATCCAAGAAGGAGCGAGACCCGCAAATTCTAAGTTCTGACGTCGTCGTGAAAGATAAAGAGCGAACAGCCATTAGCGTTGACGATCCGAGTACCGAATGGAAGCGTGAGCTAAGATTACCGTATCAGGTTTGGGAAATGACTTTCGTCGGCAATGCACCCGCAGGATACTCTTCTAGGAGAGTCTACGCCTCAAACAATATCGACAACAATCTTAAGATTGAACTGGAGAGCACCTTGCATGTGCAGCGCTCTGGCAATCTGGTACGGCAACGACTCGAAGTCAAATCGACAGAACGTACAAACGGCACGCTAGTCAGTATTTCTGGAACGTTGGTATCCGGAGATATCAAGCGTGAGTTCTTGGCCGTTAACTCCGGCAATGTCTTGAAAGTTGAAGCCACCACCGATGGTGCGAAAACGAGGACCGAGATCAAGTTGGACGAGGATGTTCGAGGTCCGTTCGCTATCGAACAATCGCTCATTCGCAAGCCACTAACGTCGGGAGAGATTCGAAGCGTACGATACTTTGACCCGATGATCGGAAAGATTGTTGAGACGCAACTCGAAGGTTTGGAGTTTAACAGATCATCTACGATGCTAGGCCAGTCGATGGAACTATTGGAAGTTTCTGTAAGCAATCGAGATGGTGGTCTGATGGGAAAATCAACGCTTTGGATGAATGAAGACGGGCGAGTGATAAAAACCAATTTCCCTGAATTGAATCTTCGAGTCTTTCAGGTAGAAGAGAAATTGGTCAATGAGTTCTCGAAAACGTCGGACCTTCAGTTCGTCCCATCTTTAGCCTGTCCGCTCGATCTCGGTTCCAATGGAGAAGACTATCTTGCTGCGTTGAATCAAAACGAAAGTATCCTCTATCGACTGACCCACGCTGTCGACGACCCAACTTCGATCATATCAAAAAAAACCAACCAACGCGTCGGCACCGTACCTATCGCAAGAACTTGCGAAGTCACACTGTACCGAGTGCCTAAAGACAAAGATCTTCCTGTTGGCATTGAACGAGAAATCAATCCTCCAAAAGCTGCGAAGCTGTCCTCGGAATGGTGTGATACCGATTCTTCGATAGCATCGGAATTTTTCGCCACTTTCACTTCTGGGCTCTCAGAGGACGCGGCAAAAGACAAATTCTTGACGGTGGAACATCTTCGACAAGCGATTTTGCAAAAGTTTGAAACGATAGAGTTTGATCGTGAGGTTCGAAAACTGTATCAGATCGTACGGGCGAAGAAACTGGATGGGTTTGAGCACGCGTTGCTTTTAGCCTCCATGTGTCGCAAATCCGGTATTCCTGCGAGAATCGCGATTGGTATCGTCTACAATCGAGACGAGTCAAAGCCACAAATGCGACTTCACGGTTGGACGGAGTACTTCGTGAAGGATCGATGGTACCCAGCCGACTCATCACAAACGGGTTCCAAAGCCGAACTCGATCGCATGAAGATCCGAGAGTCGTATGCCGACAGCGAAATGTTTCTTGAGGACGTTTTGTATGTAGCCAACTGGTTGAACAATACGAAAATCCGATTTGTGCCGTGATTCGATTTTCCAACCGAAAGCTACTAATTGGCTTGCTAGTCCTGGCTTTGAGCCTACGCATTGCCGCGGCTTTCCTTTGGCAGAACCAGTTGGACGCGGAGAGTCAGCTCTTTCGTTTTGGAGATAGCGACTCTTATTGGGTCATTGCGAGCAATTTATCTGCTGGACAATTTGAGTATGGTGGCGAAAACTCGAAGATCTTTCGAGCTCCACTGTATCCGCTCCTACTTGTTCCGCTAGCGGCCTTCGAAAGTGAGAAGCTATCGTTACCCAGTCACGATGCCACAGCCCAGCAAAGCGATCATTCCAAGCGGCGTCTTGTCTTCTACGCGAGACTCTTGGGTTGTGTGCTTGGAACCCTGTGCGTGTGGGGCATTATCAAGATTGCAACGGACATCTGCTCCGAAGAAGCAGGATTGGCGGCTGGTGCATTGGCCGCCATTTACCCCGGCGCAATAGGAATGAGTATCTTCATTTTGAGCGAGAGTATTTTTTGCCCGTGCATGATTGCCTCTATCTATGCAATTCAGAGGTCTAGCAGAGGAATGATTGCCCAATCGAAACACACGTTCCTACCCAACGCCACCGTCAACGCATTCGGCGTCTCGATGATCGGAGGAATCTTGAGCGGACTAGGCGTCCTCGCGAGGCCGAGTTGGAGTCTCTGGGGCGGCATGTTAGCAATCTATTGGTTGTCATTGTGGTTGCTTTATCGGCGAACACTATCCCTTCGAAGAATCGCATTGCAATGGCTAGCATTCGCGCTGGGTGTCATCTTGACGATGGCTCCTTGGTGGGTACGAAATCATTCCATCACGGGGAAATTCGTGCCCACTACGTTGCAGGTAGGAGCAAGTCTCTACGATGGTTTGCACGAAAACGCCACGGGCAGTAGCGATGAAGGGATGGCATTTTCAGACACTTTTCTGGCGGAGCAACTCCGCGAAGACAAAACGAAAGTCGCTTCCGGCAGACCATTGGAGTCGACCTTGGAATGGCGAGTCGACCGACGGCTACGCAATGCTGCTATTCGATGGGCTTTTGAGAATCCATCTGACGTTATTTCGTTAAGCTTGGTAAAGTTGGTGAAAACGTGGCGTCCATTCCCTGTGGCGAAGGAACTTGGGAATGGTGCGATACGATATGCGGAGGGAATCGTTTACCTTGCCGTTTTGATTTTTGGATCCGTAGGAGCTTGGAGTTGTCGCAAAGAGGTAGGAAGCTGGTTATGTACACTTCCCTGTATCTACTTCGCGCTGATTCATATGCTCTTCATTGGTTCAGTGCGATATCGACAACCTGCGGTATTGGTAATGTGCGTGCTTGCTGGTGTAGGTTTTTGCTGGTGGGTGCGTTGCTGCCGAGAACGCTGTTTACAAAGATACGATGCCAAGGATGGCTTCAACACCTCACAATCCTGAACAACTACTAACTGCGACAAGCAACGACAAAATCATTGCAAGGACTCGCAAAGGGGGCGGTGCGCTTCGATGGTTGTTAGTGGCGATCGCACTTTGTTTCTTCGGCTATTATTATGCCATCGGTCGAATCGACCACAAATTGACCGGCGAAATACTTCTTCGATTGCGAAAAGAACTACCTGGGCACGAGGTCTCGCTCGATCGCGCTAGTCTTCAGCCTGGCAAATCCATTTTGTTGGAGGGCGTACGCATCGCAAAACAAACCGACCAAGGGAGTCGGAATGTATTTCGATGCAGTCGCCTGATTTGCCTTGGCCCCATCGATTGGCTGGGACTTGCTCAGGGACAAGTTCCCATCAAGCAAGTTATCGTGGATGGAGTTGAGATCGGTGTATGGCCATTGACCGATGGCAGTTGGAGTATCCAAAGTCTGCGAAGTGGTAAACCAATCAACACGGACTTTCCCTCGATTGAAGTAAGAAGTGGTTTGATTCGAATCGGTAGCGAGACGGGGCGCACAAATCAGGAAGTAGTCTGTCATGACCTGCATGCTAAAATTGGGCTCCTTCCGAGCGCCCCGAGCAATCCCTTGACACCCATCACTATCCAAGCCGATGTTAGCGTCTCCTCAAGCCACTTTACGAAGCTGAGCGTCGTTGCGAGAACAAACGAGACGCAAACAACATGGGACGCCATCGGGCATCTGGAGAAATTCGATTATTCTCCCCGGTTGGTAGCGCAGTTACCCCTCGTTGTTCAGCACTGGCTGACGTCGCTCGAAGGAGTATCCGCAGAGCTCAGCGGTAGTTTTCGCGCAGAAAGTCGCAACCAGCAGATTTCTTGGGAAGGCAAAGGGAGAGTCACTCGGGGACGCTTGCAAACTGCAAAGATTGCATTTCCCCTGGAAGATTTATCTGCAGACCTGTTCTGCAAGAACTCCTTGCTGCAGGTTCGAAACGGCAATGCCCGGAGTGGCGATGCCGACATAAGGGTCGCGATGGATTGGCAGGGCATGACCAAGCAATCTCCCTTAACATGCATGGCCGAAGTGGATAATCTCGAACTCAATCAACGGCTATTTCAATCTCTTCCCGCCGATATCCAAGAAACGTGGAAGAAGATGCGAGCCACGGGTCGGGTCGACGCTCAAGCGAACATTCATTACAACGGAGCTACCTGGATCCCACATGTCATCGTACAAGCAAAAGATGTTAGCGTTCACCCTGACATTTTCCCTTACCCAACACATAACATCACAGGAAAGTTTGAGTATCGCGATGGGGTCATAACAACCACCGATCTTGCTGGAGTTGCAGGCGAGCAGCGCATTGTGGGTTCATTGAAGCTGACGAAACATCAACCGAGATGGCTACTCGATCTATCATTATCTGCCGATGGACCAGTAGCACTAGACGAACCATTACTCAAAGCGCTCACGCCTCGCGGCGCCGAACCAGGGGGATTGCAGAATTTTATTCATTCCCTCCATCCGACCGGAACAGTGCATCTCAAGAACGCTCGATTTCAGCGGACGGCGGATAACATGGATTTCGTATCGCGATCGGTCGAAGTCACCTTTTCCGAATGTGCAATCAAGTATGATCAGTTTCGGTATCCCATCGTAGACATCAGCGGTGAAGCTGTTTTGGACAACCAACGATTGATCCTCAAAGACTTTGCTGGTAGGAATGATGGTGCACGAATCAAATCTTCGGGTACTTGCCAAACTCGCGATGGGGGCATCGAATTCCTAGACTTGCAATTTGACGCGTACGACATAGCGTTGGATGAGGAATTGCAAAGTGCCATGCCGTTGACAGTGCGAGGTTTGTGGGACCAACTACAACCAACAGGATCGATGGATCATGCACACGTATTGATTCGAAAAAATACGTTGAACGAAAAACTCGACTTACGAGTCGAAATGACGGAGAACCGTGATCCGACAACCAGTATAAGTCGATCCGTCGCCTTTCGTCCGGCTGCTCTTCCCTATTCCATCAATGACGTCGCCTGCGAGATTGTCTATCAACCGGGGAGGATCGATATTCGCTCCCTTTCGGGTGTGCACGAATCGAGTAACTTGCGAGCGGAAGGCCATTGCCGTTTACTACAAGACGGAAAATGGGATGGTACCATTCAGTGGCTTCCATCCTCCAGATTTTGGGTGGATCAGAGTTTTCTCAATTGCATGCCGGAGTACGTATGCTCGCCCTTGCTTTGTATCGGATTCCGCGGCCCAGTGAGTATCACCGGTTCAACACATATCGGATCACCCAATTCGCCAAACGGGTCGATTGTGCGCTCATGGGATCTAGATCTCGACATAGAAAATGGGCGAATCGCCGGAGGAGCGATCGCATCGGGAATGCGTGGCACGATATCCATGCGAGGTGAAAACACATTGCACGGCCCCATCGCTTCCGGAATGGTCGAATTTGATTCGATTGCCATCAAAGGTGTACCAGTTACTGGCTTGACCGGTCCGTTTGCCATTACGCAATCCATGCTCTATTTTGGGCGTGATGCCATCGAGTGGTTGTCCACGGGCGATCCCCGTGAAAACGGCTTTCCAACACATGGTGCTAATCCAGACGATCACGTCGCGTCTGCTGAGTTTCAACGGTTTGCAGGAGATACTGGGGAAGTTACCCAAGCGTCGCTTCGACAGAATTTACACAATCGATTGGACGATCGATTCGCGACAGCCTCCAGAGTGCTTGGTCGCGAAGTCCCTGCAGAATCGGCTCCCTCCATTCCGCAACAACCTCAGAACCGCAATCTACCTCCCCTGGATGTTTCGGAGAAGGACTTAAAGGCGCGCGCGTTGGGAGGGACTCTGTTTTTGAGCGGCATGGAGCCCTTAGATGGCAAACGTGCCCGATACAAAGTTCGACTCATCGACTCTCACGTACGGGATTGCCTTTTGGATCTCGGAGAGACCAATCCACAAGCCAATGGCCGACTCTGGATGCAATGCGACCTCAACGGATCACTCACGAACTTAACGGCAATCGAAGGAAGCGGCATGGCATGGCTTCGCGAAGCCAATCTGTATCAATTGCCAGTCATGGTTCGCTTATTCAACCTGCTGTCGATCAGACCGGATCAAGGAGCTTTTGATGCGGGGGATGTCAAATTCTCTGTAGATGGCGAACGCATCCCCATTGAAGAAATGCAATTGGATGGGGATCTACTATCGCTTCGTGGTAACGGCTGGGTCAACATGCGACGAGAATTGCAACTCGATCTTCAAGCGAGCGTTAGCAAACGAACAATCGTTGGCGCAATAATGCACCCGATAAAGAGTTCCCCCAACCTCTTCATGATCGAGGTCACTGGCACCACCTCGAATCCACATATGAAACGCTCTGTCCCTCTCATGAACACTTTTGAAGGTATGCGATGAAAAATGCAGATTACATCTTCTAATTGGCAGAATCCGGCGGCGCACGCGCTCCAGTCTGCTTCGCACGCTCGTACTCCCCTTGCCACGACCACCCTGACAACCCCAGCAGGCGTAAATGCCCTGGAGCACACCGCGAAAACAGGAGATCGCGACGCCAACGAACGGTACGATGGCCCCCCCGGCCAGGAACCAAAGCAACAACCACCTAGCGAAAACCAGACGAATTCCATAGCCCTGGCTAGCTTACCCGCCGACGACGGTGAAAAACATGAACTGGACATTCAAGGCTGATTCCACTCGCCAGAATTAGAGCCCGTAATTCGATCGCTGCATCTTGGCTTGGTACACAAAGTGCACTACAGTGATGCCATTCCTAAAGCAGGACAAATTGTCAGGATAGGGACGGACCACCGACAAGAACACGAATTCACTACAAAGGGTAATAAGATGGGACACGCAGCAGAATTCACAGAACAAGCGTTTGATACAGATGTTCTTCAATCGGAACAGCCCGTTCTAGTCGACTTCTGGGCGACTTGGTGCGGACCTTGCCGGCAAATCGCTCCGTTGATCGAAGAATTGGCGGTCAAGTATGATGGCAGTGTTCGCGTCGGCAAAGTCAACGTTGAAGACCACCCTGAACTTGCTCAACGCTACGGAATCAATGCGATCCCAACTTTGCTATTATTCAAATCGGGTGAGATCGTCGACCGATTTCAAGGAATTCCCCCGCGGACCAAGCTAGAAGCAGCCTTGGACTCAGCGCAACAGGCGTAACTTTGTTTGATATCCAAGTAAACGGTGCCTTTGGCGTCGACTTCAATGACGACGCCTTAACATTGGATGCTTTTCAATTCGCATGTGCTAAGCTCCGTGCGACTGGCGTTAGCCTCTTTTTTCCAACCATCATCACCGCCCCTGTGGAAACGATGGGGGCCCGGATAGGCAAAATCGTTTCTTTCATCGAGCAAGACTCTGCGCTCGTTTCCTTGGTCGCTGGCCTTCACATCGAAGGTCCGTTCATCTCGCGATTGTCGGGGTACCGAGGGACCCATCCAGAACATGCGATCTTGGACGCCCAACTCGATGTTGCTAAGCGACTGATAGATTTTGGTCGAGGCCATGTCAGAATGTTGACTTTGGCTCCCGAAACCGATCATCAATTCAAGACGACAGAATATCTTGCCAACCAAAACGTCGTAGTTTTTGGCGGACATAGCGACGCTACATTCGATTGTTTAAATCAAGCTATCGATCACGGCTTGAAGGGATTTACGCATTTAGGCAACGGCTGTGCGTTAGAAGTACACCGCCATGAGAACATTATCTCAAGAGTTTTGGCGCTTCGAAAGAAATTGTTTGTATCTTTGATCGCGGACGGAATTCATCTTCCCTATTGGTTGTTAAGATCTTTTGTCGAAATCATCGGTTCCGAAAACGTTATCATCACGAGCGATTCGATGAGCGCTGCAGGAATGCCACCTGGCGAATATCAAATTAGTGGCCAACCCATCATAGTCGATGAACATCGGCGAACTCGACATCGAGATCACAATTACTTGGCAGGTAGTGCCTCAACGCTTCAGGAAATGAGACACCACTCCAATCGCTGGCTTCCACCGAACTTCGAGCATATCGATCGACTGTTCAAGCAAAACGCCACTGCTCTTTTCGGCATATCCTAAACGCTCCCGCAAAATCCAACAAAGCAAATACTCACGCTCACGGCGTCAAAAGGACAGCGACGGTCTTAATCCTTGGCAATTGCTGATTCAAAAATATTTTGAATTCCTTTCTGGTTTGGTGTCTTGGGTAGGTGATGTTTGGATTTTTTGAGGCATAGCGCCGGTGTTCAAAGGCTCTTTGAAGTG
>CAIOHR010000345.1 GCA_903858115.1 uncultured Pirellula sp.
CAAATCCATCACCTCGATGGACTCGACAATCGTCGCTCCCGCGTCTCTCTGAATCGATACGGACTCACTTTTTCCCGCTGGGATCCTGATCTTTTGTGGATTATCCGGCATTCGGCGGTCAGCTAGCAAAACGAGTACTTCGTCGCGATGATTATTTTGAAGTATCAAGTCAATGGGCGGCAATTCGGGATTCGGAACGACTTGCTGCTGAACAGATCGAAATTGAGGAGGTGGCAACGATATCACCGGTTGCTGCGGGTACCACACTTGCCATGGGTCATACACAATTGGCTGCAGGAAAAGTCCAGCGGGATTATTCCATGTCAAAGCCATTCCCGTAAAGTGGACACTCTCGAAGCAATAGCCAGCTTGGTAGGGATTGATACGCCAAAGTTGCCCTATATTGTTACTGATAGGGAATAGCCTGACGGGATGTCGCGTCCCTGGAGCGATTCGGGCTCCACCTCGCAATCGTCCATCGACCCCAATTGCCATCCACTGATTTCCAACTTGTTGTTGCAACCGGAACAAACCATTTCCGACTGGCGCCACATACCACGCCGATGAAATGTCGGTTGCACGCGGTACGAGGCCGAACTGATCGCTGCCCCGAAGTGATAGAAATTGTCTCGTTGGGTCTGGGCCTACGCTAAAGTGCATTGGTAACGCGGAGACACCATCGAAACCCGTGACTGACGATTGTTGAGATGATGGCTTTGGAACTTGGCTGGGGGTTGGTAGGTTCAATTCCATGCCGGGAGGTTCAATGCCGCTTTCGGGTAGTATAGGGACAATCTTACCTTTTGCCCCTTTCGTAGCTGCCGGATTGCCTTCTTGTCGAACGAGCTCACTTACCTTCATGCGGCTGGTCGTGAATTGTATGTTACCCTCGCGAAGTGTTCCGATTTGCATAGGGCCTTTACTACTGGCCGGCCAACGAATGATTTGCTTCGCTTCACGAGAGCTGTATCCAATCCATGCCCCGTCCTGCGTGTCATAACGATTCGAACGCAAGTAAACATTCTGCGTGCCGCTAGGATCCGTGATGATTAAGTCTTTATCGCTCAGGATCGCGATGGATGGTTTGTCTAATCCCGGTGCTGACATCTCAAACATGCGAGACGTTCCCGTTTCTGTTTGAGCGTTCGACACTGGGAATGTTGAGAGGAGCATTATGACACAGGTAACCATCGCACCCCATCGAAAAATGGATCTTGAAGAAAACGATAGCATCGTTTGCCGCAGATAGTTATTTATTGTCATGAGAATTAGATTCCTCAGAAAAGACCGCCAGCTCGATCGACTCACGTTTTCTAAGTATAGCACTCTTTTTTCCGTCCGCTGGTTCCGTAGGGCAAACTACCGTGTTGTTCCGTAACAAGCCTCGCTGGGACTTGTTACGGCAATCACACGTTATCAAGAAAAGACGCGGTCGAATCCATGTAGAGCCTCGCTTGCTGTCCACGCGTGTGACGCTAGCAAGCATTGGATTAATGCACGTGCAACTGTCTTAAACGGGTCAG
>CAIOHR010000346.1 GCA_903858115.1 uncultured Pirellula sp.
CACCCGAAAGTCCTCTCAATCCCCTTTTTAATGCACTATCAATAGCGCTCCAGACTTCGACTGTGTTAGAAATTTCACCAGAACTTCGCGTTGGCCAATAGCCGGTTGCCAATTTGTGCTCATCAGCCCACGTCAATATCTGCACTATGGAAAGTTTTGAACTGCGCAAATGATGCAAAACACCCTTGCGATCACTGAGGAGATTCGCAAGCCCTTTTTCTTTTGGAAGCCCACGTCTTCCACTTCTTAGAGCGCTATCAATTGCAAGCCAAGTTTCGTCGGTTCCAGAAATCATTCCTGATTGCTGTTTAGGCCACTCACCAGTGCGTCTTTTATGATCGTCAGCCCACTCAAGAATCTGATCAATGGTAAGATCCATTGGATTAGACTGGTTCGGAACCTGTCGTTCTTTTTCCAATAAGCGAGGGAGCGAAGATCCTGGTGTTAGTCCGCGGAGTCCCGTCAGCAGTGCTGTGTTGATTATTGCCCAGGTTTCATTTACACCGTCGATTAATCCTGATTTCGAATTTGGCCATTCGCCGGTACTCCTTTTGTGATTGTCAGCCCACTCAAGTATTTGTTCGATTGAGAGTTGAGGGCGATTGCGAATGTTTGCGACCCCTCTGTGTTCCTCAAGTAGCCTTGAAAGTGATGTAGCACCCTTGAGTCCGCGGCTACCTCTTCGTAAGGACGCATCCATTGCAAGCCAAGTTTCATCTGTTCCAGAAATCATTCCTGATTTCTGTTTAGGCCACTCGCCGGTCCTTTTTTTGTGGGCATCAGCCCATTCCAGTATTTGTTGCAAAGATAGATCAGGCTTGTTCGTTGTCGTTTGTACTAGGCGCGCGAAAAAGTGCTTGTCGAAATTCCGAGGGAGCATGCTGGGAAGGTCGAAACAGATGTTTTTCGGCAACTTAACCCTGCCCTTGCTGTTGGTAGCTTTACCATGCTGCAACCTCAATTGATCAAGTTCGTCAGCAAGTCTCTTATCGTGCGCCCTGAGCGCCTTTAAGACTTGCCAAACGGGCTCGAAAGCCGATTGGGATAAAGCCTTTTCTGGATCTTGGGTTTCGTCAATGAATACAGGGATTACGACAGTACCTATCTTTTTCCCTTCGGACAAACGTATAGCACGCCCGACTGCTTGGATGATGTCAACCATCGATCGTCGCGGGTCTATGAACGCGATGGAATCCAGAACAGGAACGTCTACGCCTTCTCCCAAGCACGCGCAGTTAGAAACGATACCGATGGTGTCGTTTGGTAAAACGCTGAGTTCCTTCAGTAATGACGCTCGCTGCCCCGCTGGCGTCAGTCCAGAAATGTGACGCGTCCACAATTGACCGGTTGGGCGATGTGATTTGGTCAATCTCCGAACGACGCTAGGAAACGAATCGCGCTGTGTCTCATCGGAAAACGAGCGAGCTTTGGCTACCGACGAGTGAAAAGTGATGATTCGCTGCATGCCATATTTCCGAATCGCCTTTGCAAGACCAATTTTTGACGCAAGGGTTCGTGCGTCCGTCGTGAAGCCATCCTGCGTTCGGACGAAACGTCCGTCCTCCACCCATTTCTTTGCCTCATGATCGGTCACCCCAACAACCACCACCTGATAATCCGTCAATAGCGGAGGATTGGACGTGATCGCTTCATGAAAACTCAACACATGAAACTCAGGTCCAAAAACGGCATCGTCATCCATAGACACGAGCTCTAGACCTAGTTCTGACGCCGAGCGTTTAGCGGGATCTCTGAAATACCTCGGCGTTGCTGTCATGAACAGTCGGTTGGTCGCCTTGATCTTATTGTCGTCGAGCACGGTTGCGAACATACCGTCGCGATAGCCAACGAGCCGATGCGCTTCGTCACAAATCACTAAATCGAACGGTCTCGATTTGCCTTTCTGTGCAGCGCTGATCTGTGCCGAAGATTGATAGGTTGCAAAAACAACCGCAGGACGATTTCGCCTTGTATTTATGAATCGCCGTATCTCTGACGGTTCGGTAGTGGTATCCACTGCGAGCTCTGAGGTCGACTGAACTGACGTATCGTCACCCTTTTGGGTAATGGATTGATCCGAGCATACAACCAACGCATCGAAGTCTTCTTTAGCGCTACGCCCCCATTCTCGCACGTTCTGTCCCACTAATGACAGGGAGGGGACAAGTATCAGGGTTGATTTGCTGCGTAGCTTTTCTGCGATCCACAATGCGGTTAGCGTTTTCCCTGTTCCGCAGGCCATCACAAGCCGACCACGGTTAGTCTTTTTGAATCCCTTGACGACTGACTCAATAGCATGCTTCTGATGCGGACGAGGGCCCCGCTTGGGAAGTGCTTTGGCTACCCCTCCAACTTTGGTTGGCCATTGAAGCTCAGCGGTGAGTAATTGTCCTCGTAGAACGTGCCCGACTGGCTTTTCCTGTTGGTCGATCGCCGGCCTTGCAAACTTTCCAATATTGTCCGTTGTTGCGATGAGCAGTCGGAATTTTATTTGAGGCCGATTCGACTCAGACAAGAAGGAATCGATTTCGCGCTTCGACACAGTACGAGACGGATCAAATGCTTTCGCTTGAATAGCCCAAAGATCACCGTTTCGTGTTTTGGCAATAATATCGATACCGCAATCGGGGCCCCATCGATCAGGCCAGTCTTGCCACAGCCAAATCCGTTCGAACTTCCCGCGATAGACTGGCGAGTTCTCCAGGTACCAGACGCAAAGCTGGGCGAATGAATGACCTAGCTCGGTTGTAGTCCTCGCCTCTTCACGAATTTTCGATTCGATGTATTCAAACGAGCCTTGTTGAGCAACCGTAGCGGCAATGACGTTACCCGCTTTTGAACTGGTACCACTGGATTTTCTACGACTCATCTTCTCCACGATTCACATTTTTGGGCGGTGACAAACGATACCTAGCTCTAGATTTTAGCTTAACGAAAAGGCACAATCACGAGTATTTTTGGTAGTATTTGGTACCAGAAATATTCCGACTGACGCGCACGCCTTATACAGTAATGCACGCTACTCGTCAGCATCAACGGTCAACAGAACAGTTAAAGCACTTCGAACATAGGAATCGAACCTATTATTAGACACCGAGCCTTTTCCCTCGGTCTATCCGTTTGTGGTCGCTCCCTATCTTTGGAGTTTTTTGCATGACGGCAATCCCTTTGCACTATCGGCCGTTCAATTCAAAGCAGGAAGGAAGGTTCACGCGAGCGACATCGACACACGCGCCGCGCTGTCCTTCATGCGGCCGTTGTTACGGTGCAGTGTCTACGCGAGCTCTTGTCGTTTGGTATCGAAGAAAATGCGAATGCGCTCCGAAGTCGCTGATTAAGAAGTTGAGACCGTTGAAGACGCGTTGATCTTTCGGCGCAGGACTTACACAAAAAGCTCGCGGAAGCCACCAACGTGTCTGATACGCGGGTTCCGCTTTCAAACTTTTTTTCGAGTGGTCTGTCTTCTCAAAACTTCTTGAAGACCACAAACAGTTCTGTCTCTCTGAAACCGCTATGCGTGCTCTGTGCGTGCTCTGTGCATGGTCGCTCTTTCGTGTTTTTTTTCGCGATCCTGGCAAGCAATTCGCAGGGCAGAAAACGAAATTGAACAAACTTGCATTTATTTCTATTGGTCGCTGGCACTAGAAAGTTTTTTTCGTACATTTCCGACAATTAGACCGCGATCGCGTTGTCTCAGTTCAGTTTTTATTGTTGGGAGGTAAGGTTCGTGACTTCATCAATTGATCCCGAAAAGCTCTACAAAGCGCGGGAAATCGCCGAGATCCTGGGGCTTGGTTTGAAATCTCTCACGCGTGAAATTAAAAAGGGCCGGCTTCGAGCAGCGAACATGCCGAACCGGACGCGATTAGTTTTTGGCAGCGATGCGCTCGCGTATCTCCAAAGCTGCTCGACCAAGGTGTCGGAGAACGCATCGTGAGCAACACACAAACAACATCAGCGCCACCGCCTGGCTTCTATAGCAACATCGAGTTCGAGCGTTACCTCGAGTGGGACGCGGTGTCGTCGTCTAGGTTGCGACTAGCTTCGAAGTCTCCCGCACATTACGCGGCCGGGTTCCAAGGTGAACCAACGCGTTCCATGAGCCTGGGAACTCTCTGTCATGCGGGTGTTCTCGAACCGCTGGAAATCATTAAGCGATTCACGTTTATGCCCGACTACAGCAAGGATCCCGAAAACCAGACCGCAGGTGGCGAGCGATCGTTTTCAAAAGCGACCAAATACGTCAAGGAGCGGGAGGAACTGTTTCGGTCAGTCAATCGCGAAAAAACAATCATCGCTGAGGACGACTTCAATCGAATGATTGGCATCGCTACAGCGCTCTCAGGCTGCGATCGCATGCGTTCCCTTATGAAGCAAGGCCAGTCCGAGGTATCGCTCGTTTGGGACGATCCAGAGACCAGCCTGCGTTGCAAGGCGAGGGCCGACTGGCTGTATCTCGATGAAAACAGGGCGTTGCTGCTCGACCTGAAGACCTGCGCCGATGCAAGTGAGTTTCATCGGTCGATCGTTCGATACGCCTATCACAAGCAATTGGCCCACTACGCTCGAGGCGTAGAAATCCTAACTGGTCTCGTACCGGAGGTCTGGGTTTGCGCGATCGAAACTACGAAACCATTTGGTCACAAAGTTGCGCCGATGGATCGCGACGCGCTCGAGCTCGGCTTGGTCGAAGTCGATCGGCTTCTGTGTAGGGTTGCGGATTGCATGTCGAGTGGAAATTGGCCCAACTACGAGCATCCCGACGCGTGGCGGCTGCCGGAGTGGTATACGCGGACTTCGGAACCGGTTGAACTGGTCCTGACCGATGGCGAAACGATTGTCGTTTAACCGCAATTCGTTTTTTGAAACGCTGCCAAAAGTGTCGATGGCACACGTTCGGAACGTAACTCCCGTCCCGTTCCGAAAATCGTCGGTTCGATTCCGACTTGGCAGCTTGGATTAAATTTTCGCCGGCGCTAGTTTTCGCGTTGGCAAGTGGTCTGTTCAAAACCCTTCACAAGGAATTTCAAAAATGCGAGTTACTGACCTTTGCCCATCACCGCACCTAGAAGCTTTGGACCTCGGCGACAAAATCGGCGACGAACGAACCCTAACCGTTGCCGGCGTGGAAATCCGCGAAGTCGGTCAGGAAAAGGTGAGACGGGGCGTAATTCTATTCAAAGAGTTTCCACGTGGTTTGGTTTTGAACAAAACCAACTCTCGAACGATTGCGGATTTGTGGGGCAGCGATACGGGAAAGTGGATCGGGAAGCGGATCACTCTTTATCGATCCGAAACCGCGTTCCAAGGAAAGACGGTTGCTTGCGTTCGCGTTCGCGATGCCAAGCCAGAATAAAAAAATGGCCAACGCGCCATCAGCTAACACGTTGACCATCCCCGCTTTAGGCGAGTGCTGCAATTGTACCATAAGGTTGTGTCCCTTCTTCTTTTTCGAGCACGGCTGTGAGCAAAGCGCTGAGTGATCTCCAAGCGAAAATCGTTTTGAGCCTTTGGGTAAAGCGTTGTCGTTTCGAATGGAAGCGAGACAGCTCGCGAGAAGAATGGATCGGGCGATTCCCTCAAAACGAATGGGAATCGCTTTTTCCCGATACTCCCCGTTGGTCATGGACAGAACAGCAGCGACAAGACTATGAAAGCGACGATCACTGGGTCTGCGGTTTGGCTAACCATTCTTGCTTGGGTGAAGTCTACAGGTCTTTCATTCCAGAGGGTGCAAACGATGCCGAGCGAAAAAAGCATCAGACCTCGATTGCTAGGGCGGTTGATCGACTGCGAGATCGAGGACTTGTGGCTTGCAATCCATCGCGATCGAGGGGAACCATCGAGCTGACTCCATGGGGAAGCTTGTACGGATGGCTCCTCCATTCAGGCAGGATGACGGCGAAATTGAGATCTAAAAAGCATGAACAGCAAACTCCAGAACACGAACACAAATCAAACCGCACTCACGCGTTAGTTCGTTGCGAAAGGGCAATTAGCGGACCTTCAGACCTTGAGAAGTTATCGGTTGACTTCAGGACTGCAGTGGTTAAGTCAACCAATACGAAACGATGTAACGATCATGGAAAGAACTCAGGCAAACCAATGAGCGATCTGAACGAGATTGAATGCGGGCAATTGTGTCAGTCAACGATTGAATCGTTGTACGAAGCCACAGGCGGCATGAAACAGTTCCCAGGATTGTTGAGGAAGATCATCTCTAATAAGGCTTGGGAACGTCGCGTCAACAAGGGCAGGCTAATTGAACTCAAAAGCCTACGCGAGTTGATCACCGAAAAGCCCATTCGCGGCTGGGGTGAAGATCCCAAAATGGTTGAGGCTGTTATCAAGGACGATCCGGAATGCTTGGCAATGTTTAGGGAGGCGATGACACCACCAAACCACAGGCCGGCAAAGGCAGAAAGTAATAACAATGTAATTAGTTTTGCGTGTTCGCCGCAAGGCAACAGCAAGGCCTACACATGCGAGCGTCTTTCTAAGGTTGCTCCCGAGCTATTTGAGGAAGTCAAAGCGGGTCGCATGTCAGCGAACGCGGCAGCGATCCAAGCAGGTATCCGCAAGAAGCCAACGCCAGAGGAAGAATGCCTAAAGGCGTTTCTCAGGTCGGAGAACAAGCTGCAAGTGCTCGGCACGCTGGTCAACAGGTTAACCAACGAGCAACAGTGCTACTTCATCGAATCCATAGGACGATCGGATACACGCGATTTGCGCTAAAACAAAATTGTAACGACAGTGCGGCGCTATCAAGAGACAGTGTGATACAACGGGTCGCTAGAGCGTTTTAGGTGCCAATGAAGCAAGGAGGAATTTAATGTCAGCGAAACTTGATCCTGACGCGGTTTACTGCCAAAGCGAAATTTGCGAAGCCCTCGGAATCACCGCGCGCCGGCTGGGAAACGCGGCCGTTGCGGGTGAGGTCCGTTTTGCTGCTCTGGGATCGCAGCGGATGTTTCGCGGCCAGTGGATTATTGACTGGATCGAAGGACGAACTCCATCGTCACCGGAAGATGCAAAAAACAGTCCATAAAAAAAAGGGGGTCGAGCGATTGCGTGTCGCTGGACCCCCAAACTTAATCCCCTCACGAAGGATCCTAGTAATGATACCACAGGTGGGCATTTCAAGACAAGGCGGAAGCATTGAAATCATTCCGCTGCGACATCTTCCGACTTGCCTTAATCGTTGCGTTGATTCGGATGCTTCGAACCAGGAAACAACGCTACTTCATCGAGAGCATAAAACGAAAAGACGCCCGCAGCGGCAACTCTGCAATCGTCTAAGAATCACTCTCACATAACGGAATCATCATGCAAAGGATATTGTATGCCTAGGATCAGATCAATCAAGCCGGAGTTCTGCACATCGTCTCAGGTGGCCGAGTGTTCAACGAACGCGCGTCTTCTGTTCATCCTGTTGTGGTTGCACTGTGACGATGCTGGTCGTCACCCAGCAAACATGAAACGCATTCGCATGGAATGTTTTCCAGGTGACTCCTTCGACGAAAGAGATGTCCGAAGTTGGGTGAATGAGTTGCGTCAATCGTCTCTGCTCGTCGAGTACGAAACCGATGGTGTCGCATATCTCGAAGTCACAGGTTGGCATCACCAACGAATTGACAAGCCGAACTACAAATATCCGCCATTCGACGGCAGCGGAAGGCCACAAAAAGTCGACGACAATTCGACGACAATTCGACGACTTGTAGCGGAATGCTCTGAGAGTGTTCGACGACCATTCGACGACCATTCCAATGGTAGTTACCCCCGGATTGGAGAGGAGGGGATAGGAGGGGATAGGAGGGGAGTGGATGGGATTGTATCTATGGGTCACAAATCGAAATTCGACGACCATTCGACGACCGGTAGCGGAATGGTGGCTACCGCCACAAAAGAGAAAAAGACCAAGTTCGTTCCTCCGAGTTTGGATGATGTCATCGCATACGCTACCGAGACAAGCAGAACGAAGCGCGTCGCCAAAGCGTTTCATGGCTACTACGAGTCCCAAGGTTGGTTTAAATCCAACGGAAGGAGGGTTGCAAGTTGGAAACACTGTTTCGATCAATGGAAGGATCGGGATGAGCCATCGAGCACGCTGGGTACCTTTGCCGAGAAGCGAACAGCAAATTCGCTAAATGCGTTGCAGCAATTCGCAGGAAAGGGTGAGGCGTAATCTTGAAGGACAGTGATCGTCTCGAATTTGGAACGCATCTAACCGCCTTGCTGGAGACGTTTGGGCAGGAAGGGACAAAAGCATTGTTGTTGGGCTACTGGCATGGGTTGAACGATCTGCCTATCGCGGTGGTCAAAGATGCTATCGGTCAAGCGTTGCGACAGTGTGATCGGTTACCTCGTCCTGCGGAGCTGCGGAAGCTGGTAGGTCAACAGATCACCCCAGAATCAAAAGCTATCGCGGCATGGAGTGAAGCGTCGAAAGCCGTATTGGTTCATGGGCCGTACAAGAGCGTTGCTTTTCAAGATCGCATCGTCAATGCGGTTGTGAGGCATCTTGGCGGCTGGCCGAACTTCTGTTCCAAGCTCACAGCGAGCGAGGAGCAATGGGTTCGAAAAGACTTCACGCGAGTCTATCAAACCTACGTCGTTGGTGGAGTCAGTGCGGAAGCCGTGCTACCACTGGCAGGATTGAGCCAAATCGAAGTCGTCAATGGCGTTGTTGTTGATCCCGTTCCGAGGTTAGTTCGTTGCACGGAGGAACGCATCAATCTTGAAGTCACGATGAGAACGTCGGCATCGTTCTGCCAGGTTCCAGCGTTGACGATCACCCAGCCAATTCCGATGCACCAGGATGCAATTGTCGGGATGAGCAGCGAGGGTGCATCATGAGCCGTGTATCAAGCGAATTACAGGAACGAAGTTTGTTGGTTGAAAAGTGTGCGACAAGAATTCGGAGCGTGGAACTAATGACATCGAGCAAGCGAAGGATTGCGTTGCTATTGGAAATCCCAGACGACCAGGAGGGCTCAGGAATGCGCGGGTTAAGATGTCTGCTCAAAAGGATGTGGCGCGGCTACGGGATTCGTTGCATCGCAGCGAGGCCACCGGCCGAGACCAAAACATTCAAGCATCTTGAGCCGAGTACGGACACAAAAGTCGTTGGGGATCCGGGTTCCCACGAATGAGCGGAACGCTTATTGACGTCGATGGAGGGTTAGACCATGCTCGTTGTTCGCGTGAACAAAGCATTTGGAGAAAGACACGAAAGGCACCATCGACACATGGGCAGACCTCCTAAACCCGTTGATACCTCGACGTTCACAGGACGTTTCGCGGTTCGGCTGCGAGAACTCCGAGAAAACGCTGGCCTTACTGTCGAGGAGTTCGCAGTCAAGGTTTCCGAAAACGGTTATCCGATCAACACCAGAACCGCCTACAACTGGGAAGGCGATACGAAGAATCCTCCGATTTGCGCCCTCCCAGCGATCGCAACTGCGCTGTCGGTGAGCGTCAGGACTGTACTACCCAAATCGTAGTATTGCACCCAAAGTTCAAAATAGTTAAACTCACCAAATCGCCAATTGGCGGGACTTTAATAGACGGGGAAAACCATGGCTTCAATCTCGAGATCCAAGACCGGACACGTTCGGATTCTGTTTTACGATCTGACGAAGCGACGAAAGGTCATCCAGCTGGGTAAGTGCTCAGAGGGTTTCGCTGCGGAACTCAAGGCGCGGGTCGATCGGCTGCTGAACGCTGCCATCCTGGGAGGGGTTCCCAAGTCGGACGCGGTTTGGATCGCATCGCACCCCCAGTTTCGAGAGAAGTTCGAAGCTGCTGGTTTGGTCGAGCCATCCACCGAGCTAAAACCAAAAGAGATCCCCACCCTTACCGCGTTCCTCGATGATTATCTCGAGCGAAAACGATCGTCTGTAAAGCCTGGTACGGTCGAGGTCTGGAAGCAAGTCATGGAGAACATGCGACAGCATCTTCCAAAGGGGATCCGACTCGACGAGATCACTGTCGGCCATGCGAACGCGTTCCATGACAAGCTCAAGTCGCGAGGGATGAAGCAGACCACCCTCCACAATCGGATCAGCAAGGCGAGACAGTTTTTGAATGACGCGGTGAACTGGCAGCTAATTTCCTCGAATCCCTTTGCCAAGGTGAAATGTCCGAGGAGCACGCTCAAGGCGAATTGCTTTGTGGAGCGTGAAACCGTGTCCAGAATCCTCAAGTGCTCGAATCCGACCTGGAAGCTGATTATTGCTTTGAGTCGCTATGGCGGGCTCAGGACTCCCTCGGAAACGCTGTCGCTGCGGTGGAGCGACATCGACTGGCAGCGGAACAGGATGCACATCCCAGAGCCCAAGGTGGAGCATCACAGCGGACGGGGTTATCGGGAGTGTCCACTATTTCCAGAGCTGCGGGAGATCCTGGAGGAAGCTTGGGAATCGTCCCCCAAATTGACCGATTACGTTGTCGACAAGCCAGCCTATCGGATGGCGGCTGATACTGGGCAGGGATGGAAGAACGCAAATCTTCGTACGCAGTTCATGAAGCTTTTGACGAAGGCCAAGGTCGATCCATGGCCAAGACTATTCCATTCGATGCGGGCAAGTCGGCAGACGGAGCTCGAGAAGGAGTTCCCAACACACGTTGTCTGTGCATGGATCGGGAACTCGGTGAAGGTTGCTCGGGAGAGCTATCTTCTGATTACCGAAGACGACTACTCGAAGGCTTCTTCGGGACCTGTCCGTGAGACAAAACCAGCGCGCGCGCGCGTCAAACACGAGACAAAACCAGCGCTGCACGGAGCACGCACAGAGCACGCACACAGCGATTCGACCAATGAAAACACAGCAAAAACGAACAGATTTGCAAGGTTTTCAAAATTCAATCAACGGATGGGGAGGGATTCGAACCCACGG
>CAIOHR010000347.1 GCA_903858115.1 uncultured Pirellula sp.
AACAACAGGAGGATCGAGCAAGCAAGCTAGAGCCTCTCACTCACTCCAATCGGCAACCAAGACCTTCGACGCTAGAAGCTAATAGCAAAACCAAGTCGGCTTCCGAACCAAAAACAAAAACCTCTAGTAGCGATCCGACCGACAAACCAGTGCTCGATAAGCCTGCTATCGAGGAGCCAAAACCTACGACAGCACCGGCAGCGGAAAGCCAAGAGTCCATTTCTGCGCTGATAGCTAAAATGCGTCCGATTCACACGTCGATCTACGGAGCCCCCAAAGACCAACGCAACGAAATGATTCGGGAATACTATGCGAACGCGAAGAAACTGTCAGAACAAGCGGCGGCATTGAAAGGTCGGTCCGCATCCATATGGCGCAAAGAGCTCGAATCGTTGGCAAGAGAAATCCTTGCGGACAAGAGTTTCAAAGCGGTAATGCAACGCGGCCCCAACGGTGAATTACCAGGCGTGCCAAAAGCCAACGCCGGAGAATATGTAGCCACGGTGATCGAGATTGGCGATGCGAATCAACCCAATTTGGATGAAGCCTGGAAACTAAGCGAGTCCTGGAAATTCGGGAAGAAAGGGAATGTCGTGGACGTTCCAGTTGAAATGATGCCTAGCGCTTGGCGTGCAGGCTCAGCCAACCTACCGACAACATGCCTCGTTTTCGGTAAACTATCTCAAAGCGATGACTCACCGGAGTTGGTCCTACAGGTACATGCCGCGATGCCGCTCAACTAAATGCGAATTCGCTCAAGTAAAACATTGAAACACAATTACGTTCGAAAGTGATGGTAAAGAAGGATGTCGTTAGAATCAGACCGCGATGCCGTTTTGGAACTGACCCAAAAGCTGCTCGTTGCAATCACAGCCGGAGATTGGGATACCTACACAGAGCTATGCGATGATTCGTTGACATGCTTTGAGCCAGAGGCTCTTGGTAACCTTGTGGATGGATTGGAGTTCCATAACTACTACTTCAATTTGCCTTCATCTGGTACACCAACGCCCGTTCAGTCAACCATCGTGGCACCGCACATCCGAATCATGGGTGATGTGGCGGTGATTGCATACGTTCGACTCACTCAACGTATCAACGATGGCAAACCAGTCTCTTCAGCGATGGAAGAAACCCGCGTTTGGCATCGACAACAAGGCAAATGGCGACACGTCCACTTTCACCGAAGCCCCGCACGGTAAGCTGCTCTCATGCATCCACTAGGTTTTCTGCGCGTCACGGCAGCTTGCACTCCTATTTCAGTTGCTTGCCCATCCGCGAATCGAAAATCGATCGCAAAGGCCATCGAGGCCTTCCCCGATTCCGATGTTATCGTTTTCGGTGAACTCTCACTGTGCGGGTATACGTGCGGTGAACTCTTCATGCAGAAAACACTGCTGGATGCTTGTATCTCCGAACTTATAGCCTTGGCCCAATCGATTCAAACCAAACAACTGATAGTTGTTGGTTTGCCGCTGAGCGTCGAGGGAAAACTCTTTAACGTCGCTGCGGTGCTCGGAAACGGCTCGATCCTTGGCCTCGTTCCCAAGCAGCATCTCCCAAATTACCAAGAGTTCTACGAAGCGCGCTGGTTTCAATCCGGGGCGATGCCATTGCCCAGTGAAATCGAATTGTCGCTAGCGAATTCCTCACTCGGCACCGATTCCTTCTTTCGATCCACACTGAAGGTACCATTCGGAACAGATTTGCTGTTTACCTGTGGCAGTGCGACCATCGGTGTTGAGATTTGCGAAGACCTCTGGGTCCCTATTCCCCCGAGCGCCATTCAAACCATCGCGGGAGCAAACGTGCTTCTCAATTTGTCTGCCAGCAACGAAACGGTTGGCAAAGCTTACTACCGCAAACGACTCGTTACGACTCAATCCGGCAAGTGCATTGCGGCGTACGCTTATGCAAGTGCCGGCCCATCGGAGTCGACTACAGATCTCGTCTTTGGCGCTCATTGCTTGATCGCAGAAAATGGCTCGCTGCTCGCGGAATCGAAACGCATCGGAACCGGCTTAGACATTTCAGTTGCGTCTCATACCGATGGAATAACCAGCCACGCGACAGCGGACATCGACTTGGATCGCCTCGATCACGATCGGCGTGTTTCCGGAACCATGCATCAGGTACTGTCGCCCGAGTTTCACAAGACCTATCGCAAGATTCCGTTCGAGCTCGAAATCGAAGCAAAGCCGCTGGTTCGCTACGTCGATGCTCATACGTTCGTTCCGAAAGCATCGGCCGAACTCGACGAACGCTGCGCGGAAATCTTCGAAATCCAGTGCGCTGCTCTCGCTAAGCGGGTCTCGCGTTTGCCAAGTAATTTGCCATTGGTCATCGGTGTTTCAGGCGGACTCGACAGCACACTCGCTCTCATGGTCGCCGCCAAAATGCTTGACGCAATCGGCCAAGACCATCGCCGACTCGTAGGCATGACGATGCCTGGATTTG
>CAIOHR010000348.1 GCA_903858115.1 uncultured Pirellula sp.
AGTTCATCAGCGTGTGGCTGATACCTAAAAGCGCAATCGTGATGAGCGGAAGCCCTGTTCCGTTTTGCTCAAGTCGATCGAAGAAGGGTTGAAATTTGGGTACCAAGAAAATAATCATCAGCGAAGTGATAACGGTTCCTACGATTCCCAGAATGATCGGGTACGTCAGTGCGCCGACGATCTTGCTCCGCATCTCATCTTGCTTGCGAAGGAACAACGCGGTGCGCTGAAGTGCTTCTTCGAGGAACGCTCCTTCTTGCCCGGCCCGAACCATGCTCAATGTCAATTCCGAAAACATGGCGGACTCTTTTGCCATGGCGATATCGAGGCTGTCCCCTTGAGCTACCGCATCGTGGATTCGCAAGGCGATTTCTTTCAGCCGGACATTCTCAGTGGCCTCCGAGAGGATCTTGAGCGACTCGAGCATGGCAACGCCATTGCTGAGCAGGTCGGCGAGTTGTGCACAGAAATCTGCGGTCTGTTCTTTGGAGACACGCACCGGCAATGAGATCGTAGCCCAAGCTTTCTTGCCCGCTTGATGGTCGACCAATGTCATTGGGAAGAGGGACTGTGCGCGGAGTCGCTGCATGGCCTCGCTGCGCGTTGCGGCTGCAATCGTTCCGCTGAGTTTCTCGCCAGAACTGGATTTGGCGGTGTATGCAAAGTCGGCCATCGCGATCAATCCGCTTTCGTGACTCGCACAATTTCATCGATGGTGGTTACACCGGACAGCACTTTGTTCCAGCCGTCCATTCGCATGGTTTCCATACCGTTACGAACAGCAACTTGCTTGATTGCGTCCGAGGTCCCCTTTTGAGTCATCATCTGACGAATCTCCTCGTTGGTAACGAGCAATTCGTAGATCCCCAATCGTCCGTGGTAGCCTGTCTTTCGACAGCCGTCGCAACCCACTGGGCGATAGAGCGTAAGCTTTGGATCCAAGCGATGTTCCACTGGGAAATCATCTGGCAATTCACCAGCCGCAGGATGATAGGGTTCTTTGCAGTCGTCGCACAAAACACGAACAAGTCGCTGCGCCAGTACGCCTTCGACGGTACTAGCAACCAAGAAGGGTTCGACACCCATGTCGCACAAACGCATGAAGGCGCTTGCTGAATCGTTGGTGTGCAACGTGCTGAACACCAAGTGGCCCGTCAGCGAAGCCTGCGTTGCGTTCTCGGCTGTTTCCAAGTCTCGAATTTCTCCGACGAGCACAACGTCTGGATCGTGACGCAATATCGCTCGAAGGCACGCGGCAAAGCTCAATCCGACTTTGCTGTGAACTTGAATTTGGTTGATGCCTTCGAGTTGGTACTCGATAGGATCCTCGGTGGTGACGATCTTGATGTCTTCGGATTTGATTTCGCTGAGCGCGCTGTACAGTGTCGTTGTTTTACCCGAGCCCGTTGGTCCTGTGACCAGAACAATACCGTGCGGCAAACGAATGAGTTTTTGAAACTTCTCATAAACGGCTTCAGGCATTCCGATGCCGCGCAGAGAGAATTTCAAGTTCGATTTATCGAGAACCCGCATGACCACACCTTCGCCGTGGAGCATCGGGA
>CAIOHR010000349.1 GCA_903858115.1 uncultured Pirellula sp.
CGCGGACGCGGTAGTCGTTCCATTCTCCGACCGGTTTACTCGCCTTTTCCAGCACTTCCTTCGTGGGTCTCTGGATGACTTTGCTGCGGCGGATGTGGTCGTAGAGCGCTCCGTCGTAACCTGCGCCGAGGTCCGCCTGAAATCCGGATACTTCGGTGCCCTTCGGGACACGCTTGGAGCGGAACTGCACACCGCCATTCACAAAGCCTTCCGTGCCCTCCAGCTTCCATTTCAACGTAAGCTCAAAGTCACCGAACTCTTTCGTCGTCGCAAGATAGTCGTTGTAAGGTTGCTTTTTCTCGAGTGATCCCGAAGTGAAAGCGCCCTCTTCGATGCGCCATTGCTTGGTAGTGTCCCCCTCCCAGCCAGTGAAGGTCTTGCCGTCGAAGAGCGGTGTCTGCTCCGAGGCTGCGGAGGTCATGAGTAGGAGGGTGAGGAAGAGGAGTGTATTCATCATGGTTGTGCAGTGTTTGGAGGGGTGATTGGGTTAGCGCTTCGGTGAAGATGTTGGAATTGTGCGAGCGTCATGGCCGTCGGGTCGCTCTTTTGTCATCGCTGAACGTCGAGACATTCCACGAGATGAGCGTTGTCGTAGGCATGGACATTGGTGATGCGCATCTCCTCCATGCCCGTGCTCTTTTCGACAACGCCCTCGATTTGATCCACCAACTGCTCACGCCGGAGTCGCCAGACGATATTGCCATTCGCATCGATCTCCGCGAGCAGGTCACGGCCTTCATCGGAGTTTTTGAGATGATAATCTCCGCAGGCGACGAGCAGGTTCCCACTCTGCAGACGCTGCGTACCCAGAAGGTAAAGGCAGGAGAGGCCAAGCTCCTGAGTCGTCCAGCACGTCCGTTTTTTTCCATCCGGACCCACGTACAGCAACTGGCAGCCTGTCGAGGTGGAGACAAACAGCGAGCCATCATCGCTCTGCGTTACGGCAAAGGCCTTCTTCACCGTGGGCGATGGGGTGAGTAGCGGGTCCAGCGGTATCGATTGCAAGACTTTGCCCGTTTGGGCTTCGACCTTGAGAACCGTCTTGCGTCCGTATTGGCCGACCCAAAACGCGCTCGCGCCCGGCACCGCGCGGATCATGCGGTAGCGGAAGTGCAATGGATCATCTTTGAGGTCCGGCAATGGCGTCTCGCTAACTACCGCGCCGTCGCGAGCCACCACGCGGATCTGGCTCACCCCGCTATCTATCAGCGCAAATCGCGCACCGCCATCGAGCACCGCGCAACTGTTTGCCTCCGCCCCCTTTTCACCGCGACGCGCTGCATGTTCCAGCACGAGCTTTTTTGTCGCATCGAAGACCGCCAGACCGCCGCGATGCGCAAACGCGATGCCGCCATCCGGCAGACGCCATGCGTCATAGATACCGCCGTAGCCGGGAAGTTTCAGCATGTCCGTGACCATGCCTGCTCGGTTGACCTCGATGACTTGATTGTCCGCCGCGAGGAGGAAGCGTTCCTCGGCGCTGACCTTCCCGCAGTTGAACGCCAGCGCGAAGAGCGCGTGGAGCAAGACGAGTTTCATCGGATGAAAAAATGACGGATGGTTTGGTTTCTGATTGTTTGGCATCATCAAGCGAGAATCTCTTTTACCAAGTTTCCATGGACATCGGTGAGGCGGAAATCGCGACCGGAGTAGCGGTAGGTGAGTCGCGCGTGGTCGATACCGAGCAGGTGGAGCACGGTGGCGTGGAGGTCGTGGATATCCACGGCTCCTTCGACCGGGAAGTAGCCGAACTCGTCGAGCATGCCGTGGCTCATGCCAGGGCGAAGGCCAGCACCGGCCATCCAAATGGTGTAGCCCCACGGGTGATGGTCGCGGCCCGGTTTATTGTCCGCTCCTTCGGTGTTTGGGGTGCGGCCAAACTCGGAGGCGAAGACGACGAGCGTGTCCTCCAGCAGGCCGCGGCTTTTCAGATCCTTCAGTAGTCCGGCAATAGGACGGTCGATGGAAATGGCGAGCTTGGCATGGGCGTTCTGGATGTCGTTGTGACTGTCCCAGCCATTGCTGACGATCTCGATGAATCGGACGCCGCGCTCGAGCAGCCGCCGGGCCACGAGGCATTGGCTACCAAACTTATCCGTGTCCTTGTGCTCTGCTCCCACGCCGTAGAGCGCGAGGGTGGCGGCGGTCTCCTTGGTGAGGTCGGTGGCCTCGGGAACAGCATCCTGCATGAAGTAGGCCTTCTCGTGGTTGGCGATGGCGGCTTCGATGATCTGATTTTGCGCGGAGGATTGGAGGAAGACGCGGTCGAGTTGGCCGACAGCCTGCATTTTGTTGTGCTGGAGCGATTTGAGTTTCTCGGCCATCACGAGGTCGTCCAAAGGCCGTGCGGGGTCCTGGAAAAAGGGGGAGCCCTGATGGATCGGCGGCAAGAATCCACTGGTGCGGCACATGCGTTTCCGCGAGCCCATGACGACGAAGCCGGGCAGGTTCTGATTCTCCGAGCCGAGGCCGTAGTGCGTCCATGAGCCGACGCTGGGGAAGCCCTGCATCAGCGAACCTCCGTGGAGCATGCCGATAGCGCTCTCGTGGTCGGGCGACGGCCCGTGCATGGCGTGGAGGAAGGTGAGGTCGTCCACGCAAGAGCCGATCTGTGGGAAGAGATCGCTCACCATTTTCCCGCACTCACCGTAACGCTGGAAGGGAAAGGGACTGCCTAGAATGGCATTGGTGGTGCGGCCAGTGATGTCTTCTTTTTTTCCTGCGACCTGGAGTGGCTTTCCATGATCCTGGGTGAGCCGCGGCTTGTGATCAAAGCTGTCGAGATGCGAGAGGCCACCATCCAGAAAGAACCACACGACGCGCTTCGCCTTGGGAGTGATGTGCGGGCCGACCGCCTGAAGCGGGGAGCCGAAGGAACGGTCTGCCAAGAGCGATTGAAGGGCGAGCCAGCCGAAACCCGAGGCGCTGGATTGCAGCAACATGCGGCGGCTAAGAGGTGCAATATTCATGGCGGCTTAACGAATGGTTCAAGGATTACGAATGGTTCAAGGAATGTAGAGAAACTCTTTGGTGTTGATGAGGACATGGCAAAGGTCTGTCCAGAGCCGTTCATCCGAGCCCCGGGCAACGGGCGGGATGGAGTAGGCTTCGGCCTGGTCCTCGATGAACTCGACGAGGGTCTGCACCTCGCTTCCGGCCGGTTGACGACCGAGCGCTGAAACGAAGAGATGCTCGATGCGCTGTTCGACTGAGAATCCCTGGCGAAGGCCCAATTCCTTTCGGGCCCAGACAGCGGCCTGTTCGTGGACAAAGGAGTTGTTGAGCATGAGCAGCGACTGCCCGGGGACACTGCTGGTCTCGCGGTTACCCTGCGTGCGCGATGGCTCCGGCGCATCGAACATGATCATCAAGTGATTGAGGTCCTCGCGCTTGATGTATTGGTAAATGCCTCGCCTTTGACGCGGACTGGCCACGATGGCGCTCTCGCTTTGGTTCGCCGGACCGGTGTAGCCGAACAGCATCGGATCCAGCGTGCCGCTGACCGCGAGAATAGAATCGCGAACCGTCTCGGCCCGCAGGCGCTGTACCGGCATGTGCGAGAGGAGGCGGTTGGCCGGGTCCACTTGTTGGGCCTTCGCGGAGGCGAGGCTTTGGGCTTGGAAGGCGCGGCTTGTGACGAGATGACGGATCAGTGCTTTCACCGACCAGTCGTGCTCGACGAGATAGGTGGCGAGGTAATCGAGCAACTCAGGATGGCTGGGCTTCTCGCCCATGACGCCGAAGTTGTCCACGGTGGCGACGAGTCCCTGGCCGAAGATCCAGCGCCAGACGCGGTTCGCCATGACTCGGGCGGTGAGCGGATTTTGCGGCGAGGTAAGGTCGTGCGCCAGTTCCAGCCGCGCCTGCCATCCGGTGGTGTAGCCCTCAGGCCCGTGAATGACTTCAAGGAAACGGCGGGGTGCTATCTCGCCCGGTGCATCCGGCGAGCCTCGGCGCTGCACTGGAGAATCAAACCCAGGGCCTTCCGTCACGATTGCTGAGGCGCGCTGAAAACGTGGCAGGCCGGACTCGATGCCTCGATACTGCTCAGCGAGCTTTTGCACGTCGCCGGGCAGTTGTTCCAATTGATTGCGCAGGGCCCCGTGCTCCAGCAGCCAATTCAGCAGAACCACATCGTCGGCGCTGGCAGCATTGCGGCCCCATCGTTCCAGCGCCGCCTCACATTCCTGAAGCCAGTGAGTTGCGAGACCTTCCGTGCTCCACTCTGGACTCGTGGGCGCGAGACGCAGCGCCAGGTGCAGCTCATTTTCCGGCGCTCCCGGCGTATCATGCTCCACGATCTGATCCACGGAGAACCACGAGCGCCCAGTCGTGTCATTGACCACGAGCTGATAAGGTTTGTTGCCCTCATCGGAACGGCGGAAATGGGCCGCATCATCCTTGGTCAGGATTTCCAAATACGACCGGCGGCCCTGCCAGCTCGCCTGATGCCCCACCGGCACCGTCACCCAGGTGGGAAAGCGTGAATCAAAGTGCCGCACTTTATTGGCGTGAGCGATGTTCTCCATCGGCTGGAAGTTGTTTTGAATCAGTCGAACATGCGCCGACGAACCACCCGCCACCCGAAGGCTGACGAACTGCGTGCCGAGCGAAAAATCCGCCGAACGAGCGATGCTACCATGCTTGCGGGTCAACCGATCCGAGCTGAGGCCCGGAGGCACCAAGCGATCGACCAACTCCTTTCCCTCCGGCATCAGTGTGAAATCGCTGCCGCCGCTCCAGACCGTGCTCGGCTGCACACCCGAGAAGAACCAGCCCGTATCACTCTGACGAAAATCCGCCGTGGTCTTGAACTTGTTCCGGTTCCGCTCCTCGCGGGCTGCGGACTCACGTCGCTGCTCGTCGAGCCAGGTCGCGCCTACCTTTTCCCAGCGCTCGCCCGCGGGCGTCTGCCGGATGCGCCAGAAAAGATGTCCTGGATCCGCCCGGTCCACCTTTTCCCTGAGCAGTACACGGCCCCAGAACGACGCGGCATCCAACTTTCCTTCATACCCGGCTTGAAGCCATTTTTGCAATGCTGCGCTCTGAGTTTGCACATCCTCCGTCCATAGCGTGAGCAGGCGATTTTTCATCTGCTGCTTGCCCGACTGCATCGCAGCCACCCCTTGGCTTTTCACCTCTGGGGCATCGATGATCACCTGGCTTTGACGTGAGCTGGCGAGAGTCCCAAAGAGCGCATAGTAATCCGCCGTGGAGATCGCATCGAACTTGTGATCGTGGCAGCGGGCGCAGGAGACCGTGAGCCCCTGAAAAGCCTTCGCCAGCGTGTCGATCTGGTTTTCCACGATCTGCGCTTCCTCCAACGCCACGTCCGAGGCCGTGGAAGAGACTTCCATCAAACGCAGAAAACCGGTGCCGATCGGGGCCTCGTTGATGTGCAGTGCTTCATTGAGACGGGGCGGCAATAGGTCGCCCGCCACATGCTCCTGCACGAAACGGTCATACGGCACATCCGCATTGAAGGCGCGGATCACGTAGTCGCGGTAGCGCCAGGCCTGCGGGATCGGGTAATCGCGCACGTACCCGCCAGTCTCGCCAAAGCGCATCAGGTCCAGCCAATAGCCCGCCCAATGCTCCCCGAACTGCTGGCTCTGCAGCAGCCGGTCGATGAGGGATTCGGTTGCAGAGTGAGAGGTCTCCTCGTCTGATTGTCTCCCTGTCTCCTTTTCCGAAAGTCTTCCCCTGCCAGCGACTCCCTCGATTTCTCGAACAAACACCGCCATCTCACCCTCCGTCGGCGGCAGGCCCACCAGCGCGAACTTCAGTCTGCGCAACAAGGCGGGGGGCGAAGCCGGAGCCGCCGGTTCCAGCCCTTTCTCTTGCATCTTCGCCATGAGAAATCGGTCCACTGGGTGCGTGGGTGTATCGGTCCCCGCCAGTGTCGGCGCCGTTGGCTTGTGCACTGGCTGCCAGGCCCAGTGGGCGCGTCGCGTCTCCAGTTTTGTATGCCATTCCTGGGCCGCCACGTCCTTCGCAGTGGGCGGATTCTCAGGCAACCCGGGCACACCCATGCGAACCCAGCGTGTGAGGTCTGCGATCACTCCGTCCGGGAGCTTTTTGGCCCCCTTCGGCATCTTCATCTCCTCTTCCTCATGGCGGATGACTTGGAGCAATAGGCTCTTGTCGGGTGCGCTGGCATTCACGAGCGCGCCGCTATCCCCGCCCTTTTCAAAACCACCCCGGTAGTCCAGTCGCAAACCGCCCTCGGTCTTTCCCGCGCTGTGGCATTCGTAACAGTGCGTCAGCAACACTGGCCGCACCCGCGACTCAAAAAATGCCACACCATCGGGTTCCGCTGCGGAGGCTCCCGTGGAAAACCATGATGCCAGCGCAAAGACTTGGAGACCAACGATGCATCGGAACGGAGCAACAAAGGAACGACAAAGTAGCTTCATATGATTGCGGTTCAGGGTCGAAGGGACAGACATAGCGTCTGTGTTTGGAGGGGTGATCACGTCAGTGCTTCGGTGAAGATGTTGGCGCGACGGATTCGGCTTGACGATGACTGAGCTGAAGCGGACCATGAGCGCAGTATTTTTCCATCATCATTTTTTCAAACAATTCCCATTTTTACTTGGCAAATACTCGCGACATTTTGTATATTCGGCGCATCGCGTTCCTTTCTGAGTCACCCATGAAAATGCGCAACAACACGTCCCCGCCCGCTCAAGTCTCCGAGGGAAGGCTCCTTCAGGAAGCCTTCTTGTCGCGTCTCAATCCCCAAGACTCGTTGGGCCAATTGTTTGACATGCTTCCGAATGTTTATTTCTTCGTCAAGGACACCGAAGGGCGGTTCTTGCGGATGAATCAAGCGTTGCTGCTGGCCATCGGATTTCGCCATGAGTCCGAAGTTTTAGGATTCACGGACGCCGACTTTTTCTCTCCGTTACTCGCCCACGGTTATCGTGAAGAAGACCGCTGGATTGCTGACCAAAACGTAGCCGTCAGAGACAAGATTTGGTTCGTGCCCAATAGCAAAGGTGTCCTGGTCTGCTACCTGTGTAGCAAGACGCCCCTGCACGACCGGACAGGGCGCGTCATCGGCATCGCCGGAGTCATGCGAGACGCCAGCAGTGCGGGCGCGATCATCGGACCCTACGAAGATCTCAAGCCCGCTTTGGATTATCTCAACAAGCATTTCACGGAGAGCATTACCATCGAGAGCATCGCCGCGATGGTGCATCTGTCGACCAGCCAATTTCAACGCCGATTCAGCGCCTTGTTTCAGACGTCTCCCATTCAGTATTTACTGCAGCTTCGGATCGATAGTGCCTGCCAGCAATTGCAGTGCACGGATGCCTCCATCGGCACCATCGCCCAGGAAAACGGCTTCTACGACCAAAGTGCGTTCTGCCGTCAGTTTCAAAAGCGCGTCGGTTTGACGCCCCGCCAATACAGGACACGCTTGGGTAAGAGCGCGAAGTGGAAGCCATTTGGATAGCCGTCATAGTTCGGGCCTGCTGGCTTGGGCGCACAGAAACGGGGCCTTGAGGTTCACGGCCAAGATGCGGTCCCAATCGGCTTCCTTCAAATCGACGAATGGACTGGGGTTCTGGGTCGCAGCGTTGTTGATCAATGCATCGACGCGGACGCAGCGCTTGAACATCGCGCCGATTGAGTTGTCATCCGCGAGATCTGCCATTTCCATCGTGGAGGCGGGAGCCAAGGCCCGGATCTCTTCAAACGCCGATCGCAATTCGCCCGAATCTCGGCTCCCATGTACGATCACGGTGCGTGCGACAGGGTGAAGGCGCTCGTCGGTTCTCAGGCGATCAGTTCGTGGATGACATTTCCATGGACATCGGTCAGCCGGTAGTCCCGACCGGAGTAACGGTAGGTGAGCCTTTTGTGATCTAAGCCCATGAGGTGAAGGATCGTCGCGTGAAGGTCGTGTACGTGCATTCGATTCTCGACTGCGGAGAGCCCGAACTCGTCGGTGGCTCCGTAGCTAAATCCGGGCTTCACACCGCCGCCTGCCATCCAGATCGTGTAGCCGTAGTGATCGTGATCGCGGCCTTTGGCACCTTCGGAGGTCGGAGCTCGGCCAAACTCTCCGCCCCAGACGACGAGTGTGTCTTCCAGCAGACCGCGGCTCTTGAGGTCCTTCAGCAACGCCGCGATCCCCTGGTCGCAGGCTTTGGCGAGTTCGGCGTGCCCGTTGACGATGTCGTTGTGCCCGGTGTCCCAAGCAATATCGTAGCCGCTAATGGAATGCGAAAGCTGGACGACGCGTACCCCTTGCTCGATCAAGCGACGTGCGATGAGACAACCTTTCGCAAACTCACTTTCGCCGTAAAGGTCGAGAGTTGCCTGGCTCTCCTTGCTTACATCAAAAACCTCTGGCACCGAGAACTGCATTCGGAAGGCCATCTCCATCGCTTGAATCGCGGCTTCGAGCTGTTGGTCCTGCTGCAGTTTCTCAAGGTGCAAATGGTTCAGCTTGGCTAGCAGATCCACTTGTTTGCGTTGCTCCTCAGGCAGTGCAGCAGCGTTCTTGAGATCGCGCAGAGCGGCATCCGGCTTCATCTCGCGGATGTTGACATAGGAGCCTGCATAAGCACCTGGGAGGAAGGAGTTACTCCAGTTAGCCGATTTGCCACGAGGCTGTGCGACAGGTGACATTGCGACAAAGCCAGGGAGATTCTCGGTCTCGGCACCGAGTCCATAAAGCAACCAAGAGCCCATGCTCGGGCGGTTGGGCTGAAGCGAACCGAGGTTCGACATGAGAATCGCGCCAGCGTGCTCTGGTATGTCAGTATACATCGAGTGAACGAAACAGATGTCGTCCACACATTTGGCGGTCTCGGGAAAAATGTCGCTCACCCACTTACCTGACTGGCCGTATTGCTGAAAACCGAAAGGTGATGGCATGAGGCCCATCTGCGTGTTGCGCAGCGATTTGCGATTGACGATCTCAGGACGCTCACCGGCGTGTTTGGCCAGCAACGGCTTGTGGTCGAAGGTATCGACTTGCGAGGGGCCACCTGGCATGAAGAGCTGGATTACCCGCTTCGCATGCGCTGGAAAATGCGGCTGCTTGGGAGCCAGCGGACTAGTAGCGTCAGCGTACGCAGCTTGCTGTCCAAGAAGACTGGCAAGGCCAATGCTTCCCATGCCAGCACCCATCTTGCGCAGAGCTTCACGCCGGGTTTGCTGGCTTAGAAGGGCTTGCCGAAACTCACGTTGATGTTGTTCGTATTTCATGGTAGCTAACTCACTGTATCTGGATCAATTCGTGTGCGCTGAGCAGTACCTGTGCGTACTCACTCCATCGCTCAGGATGTTCGCTAAGAAAATCTAATCCCGCCTCCAATTCAGGGGCTGCGACAGGTCTCCCGTAGAGACGTTCATAGGCGGCCTCGATGCGAGGTTTGTCGCCATCGATCTTCTGGAGCAACTGCGCCAATGCCGAAGCACGCTTGGTCATGAAATGGTTGTTCATCATGAAGAGATACTGCTGTGGCACGGTGGTCGAAATGCGTTTCTCTGCGGTAGCCTGAGCTGTCGGGAAGTCGAACAGGCGGAAAAAGGAGTCTGACTCCAATCGTTCGCCACTGCGACTAATGGTGGCGTAGAGCGAACGACGCGGGTTGTTCATGATCGAATCCGTCGACTCACCGCCGAGTTTGCGATCGAGTTCGCCAGTGACGGACAGCAGGCTGTCTCGCCAGATTTCGACTTCGATTTTGCGTGGATTCATGCGCCAGATCAGTCGATTATCACCATCCTTGGAGAACTTCTGCTCATCATAGCGACTGCTCATCTGCCACGAAGCAGACAGCAAAATCTCGCGGTGCAATTTCTTCAACGACCATCCGCTCTTCATGAAGCGTTGCGCGAGCCAATCGAGCAGCAAGGGGTGTGTCGGATCTTCACCCAAGACACCGAAGTTGCTCGGCGTACGACTGAGCGCTTGACCAAAATGCCAATCCCATACCCGATTCACCATCACCCGTGCCGTCAGCGGATTGGCAGGATCCACGACGGCTTCCGCGAGTTCACGACGACCGCTGCCGTCTTTGAAGGGAGCAGCCTCGTTACCGGCAACGATCTCGAGGAATCTGCGTTGAACCAGTTCACCAGGTTTCGCCAAATTGCCACGCAGGGCCAGATGCATGTCTTTGCTGCCAGATTCTTTGATGACATGCGCAATGGCATATTTCGGCGGAGCGGACTTCTGCGCGGCTTCAAGGGCCTCGTCCAATTCCTTGGTCGACTCTTTTTTCTTCTTTTGTTCCTTCAAGAGTTTGTTCAATTCCTTGATACGCTCTTGGGCTTCCCTGTATGCGTTGACTTCCACCTGGGATGCCAACGTATATTCCCCAACCGGTGAGTTTCGAAACACACCCGCAACGGCATAGTAGTCGCGCTGGGTGATCGGATCGAACTTGTGATCATGGCAACGAGCACAGGCCACCGTGAGACCGAGGAAGGCTCGAGAGAACGTATCCACACGGTCGGACAAGGTCTCCGCTTCCGCGATCAGTTTGGCCTCGGCATCGCCGCCATCCGATTTATAGGTCGGTCCCACCGCAAAGAAGCCGGTCGCAATCGGATCGGGTTCACCCTTTATTAGATCACCCGCTATCTGACGCTTCACGAACTCGTCGTAGCCCATGTCGCGGTTGAAAGCCTCAACGACCCAGTCGCGATAGAGCCAGGCTCCCTCCAACTTCTCGCCATTGCCAAACTCCGATCCGAAACCATCGCTGTAGCGCGCCACGTCCAGCCAATGCCGCGCCCATCGCTCACCATAGTGCTTGGACTGTAACAGTTCATCCACTACCTTCTCGAACGCCTCTGGACGCGCGTCGACCAGGAACGCAGACACTTGTTCGGGTGTAGGCGGCAAGCCAACGAGATCTAGATAAGCACGTCGAATCAGCGTGCGTTTGTCGGCCTGTTCATTCGGAACCAGCCCCGCCAACTCCATACGAGAGAGGACGAAACGGTCGATGTCATTCTTTGGCCAGGCGCTGTCATTCACTGTTGGTGTTTGCGGATCAGCGATAGATCGAAACGACCAATGATCCTGCCGAAACAAGTCCCAGTCATAGGTTTCTGTTTTCCTTTTCGCAGCAGTCGCCAACGCCTTCGGATCAAAGCCAGGCCAAGGTGCCCCCATCGCCACCCACTCGGTCAGAGCGACGATCTCTTCGTCACGCAACTTTTTCTTCGGTGGCATGGCAGTGTCTTCGTTTTTGTAGCGGATGGCTTCGATGACGAGACTCTTATCGGGGTCGTTTGGCACGATGGCGGGCCCCGAGTCACCACCACTCAGAATGTGAGCCAAGCTGTCCAATCGCAAACCGGCATTGCGTTCGTCCTCATCCTCTCCATGACAACGAAAGCAGTTTTCAGCCAACACCGGACGCACTTTATTTTCGAAGAAATCAATCTGCGCGGCAGTCGGCTTGAGGTTAGGACCGCTGATCATGGCCGTCTTCACCTCCTCTGTTACAGCGGGAGTTGGCGAATCAGAACTCAGGGCCCAGCGCTGCTTCAGGGCACTGATCTCTGTCTTGATCTCCGCCGTCGATAGCGCTGAGTCAAACACGCGAATCTCCGCCAGTTCGCCTTGGAAGAACTCGCCATTCGACGCGAGCTTGTTACCCACGCGGATGCCATCGACGCCGACCCTCTGCTTTTCGATGTCGATAGTGCCGACCACGGGAGATGCATCGTTGTCGAAGATGATGACATTGTTTTTCTTCTCGCCGTTTACCACCATCACGGTCAATCGCCACTCGTCGGGCGTCACAGGAATGAGCGTATGCGCATCATTGCTCTGACCATTGAAGCCGTAGGCACCATTGACCTGAAGCAGCGAGGCACGCCGACCCGTGCCCTGTCCTGCCTGCTCGAACACGGCCTGCACTCCCGAGCGACTTGGCCGCCACAGCACGATGAACGTAAAGGTATCATCACCCTCCTTCAGCACCGCTGGGCCAGCCAGGAAGTCGGTGCCATCAAAGTAGAGCGTCGTGCGTCCATTCAACTTGCCCCGCGGCTCTGGGCGATAGTCCACGTTGGGTTGCATAACCACGGTGCCCTTGCCAGCAGCATCCTTCCATTCACGGACCTGCTCCTCGCCGAGTACCAGCGATTGCGAATTGCCCGCATCCAGCCACAGCACGGGCTCAGCGGCCTTCAAACATGAGGCCGTAGCAAGCAAACACAGAGCGTGGGAGAAGACTCTAATCATGATCAGGTATAGTTTAGCAGGTCTTGCCGTCGAAGAGAGATGTCTGAGCCCAGGCTGGGGAGGTGATGATGAGGAAAGTGAGAAGGAGGGTTTTCATCATGATTGTGCAGTGTTTGGAGGGGTGATTAGGTCAACGCTTCGGTAAAGATGCTGGCGAGACGGAATCGGCTTGACGATGACTGATCTGAAGCGGACCATAGATGCAGTATTTTTGTTGCATCATTTTTTCAAACAACTCCCATTTTTAATTGGAAAATACTCGCGACATTTTGTATGTTCGGCGCATCGCGTTCATTTCAGAGTTGCATGAAAATGCGCATCAAAACGCCCCGCACTCACGCCAGCACCACTTTGCCATGCACTTCCGGAGCGGCATTTTAGGAACCTGCTCGGCCGTTCCTCGATGACCTATCTTCGCCGTGTCCGCCTCAACGCGGTATGCCGAGCGATCCCCCGCCTATCTGTCTGCGAAAAACGCCAACTGCAATTTTTGCGCGAACTTTGAAACGGCTGCCGAGGTATGCTGGCGTGATCTGACTTACCATTCCCATTCGATTCCTCCGAGAGCTTCATCAATGCTACAACTCGATCGTTCTTGGTTTCGTTGCATTCTCTGTTTCGTGTGGATGTTGGTCGGTGAAGCTCTTCACGGGGACGAAACGATCGGTTATTGGGAGTTCAGCAAAGGAATGGATAGCTGGACTGTGAACCCACATATACGCAACCTGCAGCATGGTGCAAATGGTGTGTCGATGGAGTTGCAAGCCCCAGATCCGTTCCTGACGAGTCCACAGATGGCTTGCCCAGCAGGAAAGGTGGTTTGCGTTACCCTTCGCATGCTTTCACGCGCTGGCTCTGTTGGGCAAATCTATTTTCGCCAACCCTTTTCGGAAGAACGGAGCCGCACGTTTGTGATTCAGAACGATGGTCAATGGCATGAGTATCGCGTTTGGCTTCCCACGCTCGCTCCTCGCGCGCGATTCCGATTCGACCCAAGCTTCGATGAGGGCTTGATCGAGTTGGCCTGGATCCGCATCGAAGCGTTTGACGAAATGCCAGGTGAACTTTGGGCGCAGCCACGTGAACTGCGCAACAAAAAGTTCATCGGTGGAGGACTCTATACGGTCAATGGCGCAGAGTCAGCGATTACTCCGCGATTCATCGCCGAGCACCCTGAGTTCCACGCGCATTATCCTTTCGACGGAATCGTTCTCCCAGCTGTATTGTCACACGAGTGGGTCGATTCACTCGGCCTGACGAAACTGGGAATGCCACTAAGACCCGCCTTCCTGCACGAGTTGTTATGGAATACCGTCAAAATCCCCGACGAGGCGGTTGCACAAACTCTGTCCGATCTGCAGAGGATGCTTCGCGGCAATCTAACCGACAACTTCCTGATCTTTGGAATGGTGGATGGAGCGCGTGGACTGCATACACCCAACCTGGCGGATGATCACGACTGGGAAGCGATTCAGCACAATTCCGTCCTCGCAGCGCGTCTCTGTCGAATAGGCAAGTTGAAAGGACTTTGGCTGGATACCGAACAGTACGGTCAGTATCGATGGCGAACGCAATCGGGAACACCTGAGTTCGAACCGGACCAGCCACAGGGTCTTCCTTTTCCGCTCGGTAAAGATGCACCCGAGGTTCTGCGCCGCCGTGGCAAGCAATGGATTCAGGCGATCCAAGCCGAGTTTCCCGAAGTCAAAATCATGACGACGTTCGCATGGTCCCCAGATTCCAACAGCTACGGGCCACTGGGCGGAGTCATTCCTTTCCTCGATGGTGTACTGGAAGGCATTCAATCACCCGCTGAGATCATTCATGGACATGAAAACACGTTCTATTTCGGTCATGCCCCCGGAACGACGCACACGCATGCAACGAAAGACGGCTTTCCGGGCGACCGAAACCGATACTCGACTGCGCGAGCTGAAATTCGAAACTGGCGCTCGCTGAGCAACGATCCAGCCAAGTATGACGCATTTGTCAAAGTCGGTATGGCCGCATGGGTCGAAGATCACCCATGGAACACGCCTCCGGGATGGCCCAACGGAACCAAGGCATCCTTGTGGTCCAATTTGCCGTTAGCACTTGTTGCCAGCGACGAGTATGTTTGGGTTTGGAGCGAACATACCAAGTATGGCCAACCTGAAAGGATCGAAGTGAATCCGTTTCTCGCTTCGCTAAGCAATCAAACTTGGAACACACCGAAGTCGACTGGTTCGACGTTCGACGAGCAATTCGATTCTGATCCGCTAGCGCGCGGTTGGTACTTCGACTTTGACATGTTAAGCATTGGCCGCAAGGCGACTCCGGCAGATGAAGCGGCCATCATGGATCCGTCGACCGTTCCCTACGGCTGGGACAAGCTGACGAAGTGCTTGAAGATTGCGGGGGGCCTTAATATTGCGGGCGAGAGCTCAAGCAAGCTGATCCATCAACGTCGTCGATATGTCCGCGCCGTCGATCCAACGGACACTTGTAAAGCCTTCACCTTGGCAGTGGACTTCCACATCCAATCCTTCGGCGACAACCAGCGAAACCCCATGATCATCGGGTTATTTCAAAGTGATTTACCATTGGACCAACACTCGTTGGCTCTTCGAATCTCGAGTCCAGAGAAGGTGGAACTGGTGCTGGCCGCACAAGGAAAGGTCCTCAAATTCCCTGTCGTGCAGGATGACTCCCTACGCCCCGCAACTCCCTATCGATTTGAATTAACTTACAACCCATCGAAGACGCAAATTCAAGCCAATCTAGTGACTCAGTCCTCGCCTCAACAGCGGTTCGCAATCGAACGTGACGTCACAGAAGCGATGCACCCATGGACGCTAGATGAATTGGGAATTGCCATCGACGAACATGGAGAGACTTCCCAGCAAGTCTATCGCTTTCAAATCGATTCCATTCGCTTCAATCCCTAAGTCTTTCACGCGCCCTCGCCTCAATCTTGTTGCGGCCTTGTTGCGGCAATCGTTTTGCTTTCCAGCAGTGTTGCCTCCGCTACCCCCAGGACCACCTACCGCCGCGCGATCAGACAAGGAAACCGCGCAGCAGGCCCAGCCGCGCTAGCAAATTCGGTAAAGTCCATGTTGCGGAGTCTCAGATTGTTTTCATGCCCCCAGATTTCCGTTGGAATGACGCGAAACGATGCGCCGGGCAATCAACGCAATCGACACACAGTACTGCATGATCCACGCCGCCAATCGTTTCAGCATCGGCGAGTCCTGTTGGAGTGAACCTTGAGTCCCGTGACAAGGATCGCACCATCCACAACGAGCTTCATCGTTCCTAGCTTCGGTGCCAGGTCGAGGCTGCCATGAATGATCGCCGTGACGCCGCATTGAGCCTCTCGATCCACGGTCCAACGAAATGGCCATTGTCGTGATAGGTGCGACCGCGTGGGTTTCATGGGAAGAATACAGGAACGGCCCATTTGCTGATGAGGATTTTTTCACCTACGGCGCAGTCCTTTTGAAACAGCGTGCAGTAGTTCGCGGGCGAGGTGGGATTGAAGAGCGGGATTTCCGGCAGGGCGACTTTCTCGAAACCCTGATCCATCAGCGGCTGCGCGGCCGTGTCGCGGTTGCGTTCGAGCACGGGGGTAAGAAAGAAGACGGTGCCTGCACGGTCGCATTGGATCGTCTTCTGGCCATTCATCGTGAGGGGAAGGAAGGAAGCGTTCTTGAGCGCCATGGGAAGCTCTGCGGCTGTATAGACGCGGTCGGTGAAGAGCTTCGCACCGGGGACGAGGGCTTGTGCTTTGACTTCGGTGCTGGTGAGCATTCCGGGACTGGTGGTCCGCATCGGCTTGCCGTCGGCGTTGGCGTGAACGGGGGCAGTGGCGGGCTTCGGCTTTTCCTGGCCGCCAGTGGCTTTACTGACGAGCTGACGCAATTTTACCGAGCCGCGCACGTCCTTGCCTGCCGCAATGTCTTCCTCGCGGAAGGAGGCCATAAGGATATTTCGGTCAGCGGTACGGCTGTAGTCGTAGATGATGCGGATAAGGCCATCGGGTGTCTGCTGGCCGTCGGGATAGGAAACGCCCAGGCGTTCATCCAGCATGAGTCCGCCAGTCCAGGTCTTGCCGTCATCGTTGGAAACGTAAGCCGTGAGATGCGAACGGCTGGTACGGGCATCGAGCGGGCCGTGCTTCACGAGCAGAAGATTGCCCGACAAGAGACGGCTGATGAAGAACCGCGACGGGGTGTGAAGAATGCTTGACGGCTTCAACTCCGGCCAAGTCTTGCCCTGGTCCGTGCTAAAACTATCACCGATACCATAGGTGGTGCGGACGAGAAGCAAGAGCGAGCCGTCCTTGCGCTCAACAAACATGTGCTCGTCGAACTGGCGCGCGTCCTTCGGAACATTGCAAGCGCCGCGAAGCGTCCAAGTCTTGCCTCGATCGTTCGATACGATCATCTGTGCGCTTTCATCGTGCTCGCGCCAGCGAGAAATCGGCAACACCCATTCGCCGGAGGAAAGTGTGAGTGGCTTGCACATCATCACGCCGTCGCCTATTCGGCGAGGTTTGGACCACGTCGGCTGTGGGATATCGGGCTCGTTTGTCTCGATACACCACACGCCGAGCTCGACATCGCGCCTGCCTTTTTCCATCTGCGCCCAAAAGAAAAACAGGCGACCATCCGGCGACATCCACAGCTCGGGATCGAAGCTGCGAACGGGTCCACTTGCATCAGGATCGACGGTGAGCACTTCCGTCCAAGTGCCACCGCCATCACTGCTCGTGCTTAGCACGACGTAGTTGTTCATGTCTTCGCCTGGCGTCGGGCCTGCATACCAAGTGGCCCACATGCGCCCCCTCGGTGCGACTGCCATGCTTGGTATTCCAGCGAATGCTCGGTTCGTCACCGCCTGATCAGCACGCGGCGGACCGAGATGCTGAGGCGGTTGCAAAGACGGAGCGTCAGCAGCATGCAGCGCGGCCAGCGGTGCAAGCAGCAGGGCGGTGAGGAGAATGTGGAGCGCTTGTTTCATGGTTTGGAAGCAGTTGGAAGTTTGCAAGATTGCCAAGCAAGGAATCGCCATTGGTCCTTCTCCTTGCGCCAGACGGCGAGAAAGCTGAGCGAGTTTTCCATTTCACCTTCCGCAGTCGCGACGCGGATGCGGACGCGACCCGTCATCAACGCGATGCCGGGCGCGGGAAAGCTGAACTCGCGTTCCAGATATTCAAAGCGAAGATACTTCGTTTTGCCAGAGATGAGCGTGTCGATAAACGATGCCTTGGTATCCACCGCACCCGTGGAGTGCGCATAGCGGAGTTCGTCGGAGAAGATCGCAGTCATTCGGGAGCGTTCTGGTGAACTCATGGCGGCGATGCGGGCGTCATCAGCAGATTGGACGGCCAGACGGGCATCATCGGCGGCTTGCGGTGCGGCCAACGAGGCGAACACTGGCTTGGGAAGCACTGGCTTGGGTGGCGCGAGCTCCTGCGGCTTGGGCCCTCCGGAGCCGGGCTGCTGCAATTCCTTTTGCACCCACTCGAGGCCTTGCAGGTTGCCCTTGATTCCCTCGGCGGCGTCGACGGTAGGGCGTTCGTGGATGACACCGATCGGACCGCGCCAGCCGCTCTCTTTGACGACACGGATCATCTCAAGTTCCGATTCATCGGAGCCGATGTAGCGCACTGGGGGATACTGTGCAGTATCGGCTCTCATTCCGTTGAGATTGACTGCGAGCAGATGAGGCTGGATGCGTTTGAAGAGCGCGGGGAACTCTGCCAGCGAGCCGCGCCAGTGGTGAAAATTGAAGACGATGCCCACGTTCGTCAGTCCGTCGCGGCGCAGACGCTCGATGATGGCGATTTGATGATCCTGCTCCTCGAACCAAGGCTCGCGATGATTGTAAAGCCCCACTTTGCAACCAATCGCTGCCGCATCCTCCGCGATGGGCCGGATGCGAGCCACCTCGGCTTCGATTCGCTCGGCTTCGTTCGTCACTGTGATGGCGCGTGATCCGCAAACCCAGAACTGGGGATGGATGCCGTAGCGATTAATGGTATCGACGACTTGCGGATTCCGTGCTGGATACCAGAACGCGGCGATTTCGATGCCGTACTTCTTCGCCGCTTCGATTTCCGCATCGACCGCGCCGTCTCCGTTGTAAGCGAACTTGCTCAAGCCAAGCTCCTTCAGCATCTGCATCCGTTCCTCCGGGCCGCGCTTCTTCGCATCCCAGGGAGCCGCGATCCATAACGCGGAGATGTTCTTGTGGTCGAACAACGACACAGTGTCATCCGCAGTCAGCCTGACAGATGTAGTCGCGAGCAACGCAACGGTGAGGAGGCCGAGCAACGTAGGTGGTTGTGGTTTCATGGGTGGTCTTTCGCTGACGAGTCGTTCGAATAATGGAAAGCCGGCGAGGTCCTATCACGATAGCAGAACATTGTAACGATAGTGATGGATAGTGATGCAGCACCATGGGGGTTTTCATTGTTGAATAGAGTTAAGGATTTTCGCGTAGGCTTTGCGAAGGATCGCGATGTCCAGATCTACGGCAATGTGTGTGAAGCCTAGGTCATGGTGCGCCGGAAGATCGGCCGCGTCTCGAACGAGAATGCCAGCGGCCTTGCCAGCTCCTTTCGCTGCGGAGACGACGGTGCGCAGGCATTGTTGGTAGTCTCCCACCGAGGAATCGGCGTGATTCTGAAGATCGAACTGCAAATCCGACGGGCCGACGAACAGCACATCAATGCCATCCGTGCTCGCGATCTCGGCGGCCCGCTTCACAGCTTCGACGGTCTCGATCTGCGCCATGATCAGCGGCACGGGCATCGCGTCACCCGGCGGATTCAGCCCGTAGTCGTAGGCGCGAACGCTGCGCGAAAGACCGCGCTGGCCGCGCGGCGCGTAGTGCGCGGACTTTACGATACGCTCGGCCTCGGCGGCGGAATTCACATGCGGCACCATGATACCGCGCGCGCCCCAATCGAGCACCCGCGCCATGAGATCCGCATGCGGTGCGCCCACCCGCACGATGCCGCGCGTGCGGGTACCCCGCAATCCGCGTAGTTGATTCGGCAGCGAGGCCTCCGACTCATTGCCATGCTCGAGATCGAACAGTACCCAATCGAAGCCCGAAAGTGCGGCGAGTTCCGCGATGACGGGCGAACCGGTGGAGAGCCAGGTGCCGATGCTTGGTGGGATCATGTTCATAGGATAATGTTCCTAGGACGTTGTTCGTAGGATAGAGAGGTCAGAATTGGATGCGAGGCCGCGGAGGGCGAGCGCGATTCGCGCGTGAGTGGTGCGTTTCAAGTCCGCGCCGCTCCCGCCTGTGCCGATGAGGAAAAACCCGTCGTCGCGTTCAAAGTATCCCGCACCGACGCGGATGACAGCCTTCACGATCATGTTGCGCAGAAGATGCAGCCAGAAACGGCGGCGATGCTCCTCTGGCAACGGGCGGATGCTTTGATATCCCTCGAAGGCGCGCGAGAGAAATGCCGCATCGTGAAAGCACGCGAGCAGCGAGAGATCGTCCATCGCGTCGCCGGAGATCGCGTCATCGAAGTCGATGAACGCGGCGATATGCTCGCGGGTGCCGAGTATGTTCCAAAGCGCGAGATCTTTATGGACAAGACAGCCCCGCGGCAGGTCGAGCAAGGCCTGGTGGTTTGCAATTTCTGCGGCGATTTCGTCGCGTTGCTCACGAGTGAAAAAGCCGCTCGAAACGAGAAAGGTGAGGTGCTTGTCCAGTCGAAGATGGAAGTAGTCGGCGTAGGATCTGCGAGAGCCCGCAAATGGCCCGCTCAGCTCACTGTGCTCTCTTTGCCTTTCAATCTTCGATTGGCTTTCGTTCCGCGCGGACCACTCTAGCGTGCCAAATCCTTCCAGCGTGATCGTCTGCCATTTCGCGACACCTTGTCCGATGGCGTAGGCAATGGCGGATACATCGAGACTCCCTAGCTTGAACCAATGGTTCAGATCCGGAGCCGAAATCCTATCCAATGCCTGCCAGGCAAAGGGCACACGGCTCCGCGTGGCATCGCAGCCAAAAACTTTAGGAGTTATGACGCCGATTTCGCGCACACGGTCCAGCACGACAGACTCGATAGCGAGATGATCGTCGTTCTCGGGCCCGTTCTCGACCCGCACAAACATCGCCTGGCTATCCACGTCGGCATTCCAGGTGAGATGATTGCCCTGACCGACTCCGGGGCTCAGTTCGATGACTCGAGCACCCAGCTCTCGCTGCATGGATTCACGAAGCTGACTTTCGATCTCGGTATTCGCCTCATGACGCGTCTGCGTGCCATAAAACGCCGCTGGGCGATCACATTTCCAATAGTAGATGTTGCGGCGGCTCATCCGTTCTCGCTCTCACTGGATTCCTCGACGGGGTGCAATCGCCACCAGGTGGCGATGACGCTGCCGACGAGTGTTTGGATGAAGGCACTGAACACAGCAGGCACGGCGGCGAGCGACATAGACGAGCAGGGACACGGCGATGGTCCAAACGGGATAGAGATTGGTAAACCAGGATATGTAGCGTTGCATGATGAGTTGGCTACTTGCTGTCCATGGTTCCCGAATACTGCGGCCCACCCGCGCCGACGTATCCATTGCTTGCACCATTCGGATCGGATGTGACCCAAAATGCGAAGAGCTGCCCATTGGTGAGATGAAAGCGGAAACGGACTGGTTTGCCAGAAAACGCGGACAAGTCGGCGCGGTCGGTCCACTCGATCCGCTGCCGAGTCGTTTCGGCGGTCAGCGGTTGGGAAGCGGCGAGCACTTTACCTGCGGCATCCAGCGCCTCGACGCGCAGCTCGCCTCCCTTCGCGAGGACGTTCACGAAGAGATGACGGCCTTGGAACACTACGGGGCGCGTCGTGAGAGTGCCATTCTTTTCGAGTGCGTCCATCGAGGCGAAGCCATCGCGACGAAGCATCGCCAGTCCGATGCTTCCGCCGGTGTACATGCCGCGGGTACCGCTCGGGGCGATGCCCGAATAAGCGCAGTAGGGGAAGACGAGTTGGTCATCGAGCACGACGCAGACGCCGGTGGTGGTATGGACGTAGCCGCGATCCCAGTCGCCTTCCTTGCGGGTCGCGGCGATGAAGGCGCGACGATCTGGCCGATCCCAGTGGAAGCCATCGCGGCTAAAGCCGAGCTTGAGTTCCGTGAGCTTGGGGAACTTGCCTTCGTTGCAGATTTTGTTGTCTGGGCCGAGGTGGATCTGAAACATGCCGAGCATTACGCTCTCATACGCGACGGCGCTGAGGCTGTAGAGCTGCGCGGGTACGCCGATTCTCGGATCGGGCTCGTCGAGACGGTCGGCATTCGCCCAGAAAACCGACTTCGACCATTCCGCACCTTGCATGAAGTCGCGAGACTCGTGATACCAGCGATTGCGTCCATGTTTGCCTCCCTGCTTAATGCTGTAGCACCAGACGTTGCGGAAGGGATTATGGAAGATGGAACAGTAGTCGCCCGCCTTGCCCGTGGGCACAGGATTCGACCACACACGTCCATCACCAGAGGTTTGCAAAAAGTGACCTTCCCTACCGCGATCCGTGAGGAATTTAAGACGTGTATCTTGCGACGCGAGATCAAGCCACATGCTATTGTCGCCCCCCGCGTCGCTGCCTTTCGCGAGCAGCAAATTGTCTTCGAGGACGCCGAGATTCGGACGCGTCCAGGTTTTCAAATCGGTGCTCGTTGCGAGCGCCAGCGGTCCACGCCAGCCCGCGGTGTAGAACATCTTGAATTGCTTCGACTCGGGATCGAAAAACAGACCGCCATGCCCGAGGTAGGTCACGGCTTCCTGGCCCTTTTCACCGAGTGTTGATCCAGACAGTTCGTGCTTCGTCTCCGCCTTGAATACCGGATTGCCCTCGAACTTCTTCGCCTGATGAAAGGTGCGATTGAGGGTCGTTTTCTCGATTAGGAAATCGTCCACGAAGAGCTGTCGCCCCACATCAATCGGGATCGTCTTTGGCGGCTGCTTCAAATACGGAACCTCCATCGGTTCATTCGAGTCGGGATCCAGAAACCGTGGTGGCCACACATCCGGCAACTCGATGCCGTTATAGAGCTTCTCTGGCTTTGGGCCCGTGGCCTTGTTCGCGAGCTGGAGTAGCTTTGCGTCCTTCGAGACGATCTTGCCCGCGAGAACGTCTTCTTCGCGAAATTTCGCCATCAAGATCTCCGCGTCCGTGTGACGGTTCCAATCATAAAGGATGTGGATGAGACCGTCGGGCGATTCGAAACCATCGGGATACGAAACCGCGTTGCGTTCATCGAGCAACAGCCCCCCTTTCCACGTCTGACCATCATCATCGGAGAGCCATGCGCTCATGTGCGTTCGCTTTTGCAGACGCTCGCTAGGCGAGCCGTTCTTCACCAACAAGATGCGACCGGACTTCAGCCTTCGGAGAAAGAATCTCGCGTTGATGTTTTGCACTGTCGCGGCCTGACGTGGTTCGCTCCAGGTCTTGCCGCCATCGCTGGAAAAACTCTCGTGTGGCTGGCCTTTCGTGCGAGCAAGCATCCACAAGCGGCCATCGCGCAGTTCGACCGTCATATGCTCGTCAAACTCCCAATCCGGGAATTGCAAGCTGCCACGCTCCTTCCACGTCATGCCTTCATCGGTTGAGGCAAAGACTCTCGCAGTTTTCTTATGCCAATCGGAAACCGGCAGCAACCAGTCACCGTTCTTGAGCACGGTCGGTTTGTTCAGCGTACAACCCTCGGCGAACTGAACTGGCTCTGACCACTTGGGCTCAGCGGCATCGGGATCATCGCAACGGATGAACCAGTTTGTGATGCGGCCTTGCGGATCGCCGAGCTGCTGATCGAAGAACAACCACAAGCGCCCTTTCGGATCGCTCCAGAGATTCCCGACCAGCGCACCGCTGCGCTTTTGTTCAGGCTCCGTGCGTGCTCCAACCGCCAGACGCGGCTTCGACCAAGTGGAGCCATCATTATCGCTTGTGGCTAACAGAAAATAACCATCCCTTTTGTCGCCCGTGCCGGTCCAGCTACCCCAAAGGCGGCCCTCCGGTGTGCGATCCATGCCGATGATCATCGCGCCCGGCCGCGCCTCGTCCTGAAACTCCGCGCCAGGATTCGCGATCACGACCGGCGCGTAAGGATCCGACTCCCTCACCTGCGCACCTTCCGCGAGAATCAGTAGCACCATCTTCTTGAACTTCAAGCGCTCGCCCGCTTTAACCTCCTTACGATAGAGGCTCACGCGATTGATCTCGCCAGGGAAGAGCTGAACCTCGGGACCATCCACTTTGGCAAAGCCCGCTTTCCGAAGCGTATCTTCTTGGCTTGCAGCCGTTGGGCGAATCGTCGGCGTGAGCGCAAACAATGTCCCAGGCTGGGTCACAATCACATCGGTCTGTTCGATGCTCGTTCGATAAAAGGATAGATCGCGGACGGCATCAGGCATTTCGTCGATGACATAATCACGATCGGTAAACAGCTTCACGCCACGTTTCATCCGTGCTGGTGATGGAGGTGGTGGTACGGGCCACTCGATGCGTTGCTTACCGCTTTGCAATTCAAACTGGCCGACCTCTTCCAGCTTGCCGAACATAATGCGGTCCGAGGATCCGCCGTGATCACTTTGCGTGACGGTAAGCCAGATCGTGCCTTCGTGTTCGTGGAAGGTCGGATACTGAAACGAGTGCGGCGACTCGAAGCGGTACTTGCGCTCCCAAGTCCTGCCGTCGCGCGAGATGTCCACGTTGAAGACGCTGCGGTTGCAATCGTGAACACGCGTGTTCTCTTGCCAGCCAAGGTAGTAAACGCCGCCGAACTTGTCGAAGGTCGGCTTCGAGTTCAGGCCGCGGGGCACGAACGGCATCGTCTGACCGACACTCCATGTCTTGCCGTCTTTGCTCGTGGTGAAGTGATAATTGCCTCCGTCGTTGCGACAGATTGCCATCCAAGTGCCATCAGGCAAACGGTTCACCGCCGACTCGCTGAGCTGCTGCGACTGCGGTTCGTTGTAATGGCCGATGATCTCGAACGTTGTGAAGTCATCCTGCAACACGGCAAGGGCGTTTTGTTTGCCGGGGAAGTTGTTGAGGGCCACGTAGCGGCGACCGTCGAACTCTTTGAATGAATCGAAAATGTAGAGCCCTTCGCGAACCGGCGGCTTTGTGAAGCCCTGCGCAGCAGCGTCGGCATGGAAATGACGCGGCTCCATGTCAAAGGTCCCAGCCGCCGTCTTGAGCTTCGCCTTGTGGATGCTTTTCTCAAAGGTCTGCGTACGAAGATCGAAGTCACGAAACCACGTCACTGCTTGTTCCTTGGATGGCTGGCTGCAGAAGTAAGTCCGCAGCGTGTGGTCGTCTTTGCGAATGATGCGCGGCACGAAGACTTGCGCCTCCGGCAGGGTGACGTTTGCAAACGCCTGGCCTGCTCGAGCCATTGGGATGGTCTTTTCCACTGCAAGCGTCTTTAGGTTCACCACCGTCAGTACGCAATACATCGCCGCGCCGGCGCCGTGTCCAGGAGCGACATCGTTGTCGTGCTCGACGATGTATGCGCGATCGCCAACACAGACGAACTCCGCATCATGCGCCCCCTTCACCTGAGGCGCAGTGACCTTGATGAGACGCTGCATGACAATATCACCCGCCAGCCCCGCGTTCCAGTTGGCAGGCAGCAACGATGGCTTGTCGAGCTTGTTCATAGTCTGCGCGAGCATCACTGCACCCGAGACGTTCTTGCCTGCCAGCACATCTTCCTCGCGGAATTTTGCGAGCAGGATTTCGCCAACTCCTTGCCGGTCGCGATCGTAAGTGACCCAAATCAATCCATCGCGATCCTGCACACCGTCGGGGTAAGAAACGCCTTTGCGTTCATCCAGTAGCAGACCCTCGTTCCACGTCACGCCTTCATCCGTCGAAACATGGGCGGTGAGATGACTGCGCCCGGTGAACTTGTAGTGATTCACCAGCAGCAGATTGCCCGAGGAGAGTCGGCGGATAAAGAAACGCGAGCCCGGGCTCTTCATCGTGCTCGCCGTCCCTTCGCTCCAAGTTCGTCCTTTATCAGTGGAGTGGCTTTGCCAAAGGACGCCAGCGCCGGTACGAATGAGCATCCACAAGCGGCCATCTCGCAGTTCCGTGATCATGCACTCCAGCGCCCACTCAGGTGCTTTCACCGCGCCGTGAAGTTTCCATGTCTTGCCCTCATCGGTCGAGATGCCCACACCTTGCAGTTGCTTCGGGCCAGCAAACCAATCGCGAATCGGCTCCATGGCATGCGTCAATGGCATGATCCATTCACCGGAGGAAAGCACCGTCGGCTTGTTCATCCGGAAAGCATACGGACCCTCGTAGCCGACGCGAAACTCAGCGCCGAATACGGGCTTCGTAGCATCAGGGTCGTCGCAGATACGCGCCCAGACATCGTGCTGCGCCGTGTCCTTGTTGCCGCGATTGAAGACATACCAGAGCCGCCCCTTCGGATCGATCCAAAGCGTAGGGTCGAAAACGCGGGTACCTTCACTCGAAGGCATAGCGATCGCTTCGGGCGGCGTGAAGGTCTTGCCAGCATCCTCGCTGTAGGAAAGCACCACCGTGTTCTCTGGTGCCGGCTCCTTGGGCCCGCCGGTGAACCACGAGGCAAACACGCGCCCCTTCGCGGTACGTTCGATGCCGGGAATGCCTTGCCATGTGCGTTGGGTGAGGTCAATTGCCACACTGCTGTCGGCGGCTTGTACCTGTGCATCAGTGACGACAAGGAACAACGGTAAAAATAGTAGGAGGTTTCTCATGGAATAAAAAGCTAACAGTCTGCCGAATGGGTCGCAATGGAATTGTTCAGGGAAGCTCACATTTGCTTTGGCCAGAACATGTGGATGCGTGAAACAGAACATTTTATGCTACGTTCTGTTTCTGAACTGGTCTTCACGTAGCTTCGTCTCTCCGAGACGCTGGCAAATCGCTTCGGCGACGGTAATCGAGTGGCGTCATGCCAAATATCCGTCGAAAGTTTGCCCCCTGGTCGCGTCACTCAGCGATTTACTCGGCGGGTGTCAGACTTCTTCCAGACGGGTCTTGGCGTCGCCGAAGGTCTTTAGGTGTATGTCGGTCTTGTCCATCATCGAAAGGAACAGACGGCACAGTTGACGTTCAGGTTTGCCGGTGTAGTCGAGGGCGCGGCCCCCTTTCAATTTTCCGCCGGCGCCGCCCAGCAGGATCACCGGCAGCTGGTCGTTGTTGTGCAACGCACCGGCCATCATACTCGAACAGTGCATGAGCATCGTGTTGTCCAGCAACGTGCGATCCCCTTCCTGTATGGAGTCGAGCTTCCGTGCCAGGTAGGCTAGCTGCTCCATGAAGAACAGATTCACCCTCAGCCAATCTCGGCCGTCGCTGTGGGAGAGCAAGTGATGGATCATGTAATCAATGCCGTGTCCCGCCTGCTCGACGCTGGTGAGATTCGGGAATCGCAGCGCGCTGTGGTCGTTGTTCAGCTTGAGCGTCGCCACGCGAGTCGTGTCGGTCTGAAAGCCGAGGACGAGAATATCGATCATCAGCCGCATGTGCTCGGCGATATCCTGCGGAATCCCGTCCGCCGGGCGTTGGATGTTCGGTTTGTCGAGAGTTGGCTTCCAACCCTGCAATTCGCCACGCTTGCCAGCACTCGCGATTCGGGTCTCAATTTCGCGAACGCTGTCGAGGTACTCGTCCAGCTTCTGCTTATCTCCGGAACTGATCTTTCGCCGCAGGTCTTGGGCATCGGCGAGCACCGCATCCAGAACGCTCTGATCTTCGGGTGACGATGCGTCCTTGAAGAGTCGGTCGAATGCCAGCGCAGGATAGAGTTCCAGAGGGGTAGGAGTCGTCGGGGAACTCCACGAGATGTGCGAACTGTAAAGCATGCTGTAGTTCTTATGGACCGACGGGTTCGATGTCTCGCAGGCCAAGACCATACTCGGGACTTTGGTGCTGCGGCCATAGGTCTGAGCGATGACCTGATCGAAGCTGGTCCCTGAGCGAATCTCGCCGCCGCTGGCGATCGGAGCGCCCGAGAGCATGTTGCCGGTCTGCGAACTGTGAATGTTCCCTTTGCGTGCCTCCTCGTGGTACAAGCCGCGTACGAAGACCAACTTCTCTCGGAAATCGGACAGCGGCTGAAGGACCTGGCCGAGTTCCATGTTGCGGCCTTCCCCTTTGGCCCACCATTCCTTCGAATGAAAGCCGTTGCCAGAGAAGGTCACGCACAACCGGATCGGTGCGTTGCTGGCGACCGTGGATGAGTTCGTCTCGTCGCCCCAGACGCGCAGCGACTCCATCCAGGGGAGTGCCATCGAAACGCCGAGACCGTGCAGGAATGTTCGCCGTGAGAAGTGATGCTGGTTCATGTTGGCTCCGGAAGTGGTTGAAGAAGCTGATGTTCGTTTCTTGGTACGACGGACTTCCTGTCCGTCGCGATTTTGGCCCGATTGGAAACGACGGGCTGGAAGTCCGTCGTACTAGAAAATTTCCTTATTGCCCGGTGCCGCGAATCTCGCGGAACTGAGGACTGAGAACGATTTGCACAATCATCTGGCCGACATGGCCGCCCTCCGTTTTGGAGAGGTTGTCGATCAGCGGTTGGTCGGATAGCTGCGCGCTTCGCCCCAATGAGTAGCCGAGAAGTTTGCGGCTGAACTGCCGGAGGAAATCAGCTCGACGCTGGTTGGCCAAATAGTCCCGCAAACCGGCCAAGCCTTCCACAGCCGTGCCGTCGAAGGTCATGGACTTCGTGTCAGCCACCCGCGTTCGACCGATGGCATCGAAGCCTTCGAGCGCGAAACCGAAGGGGTCGATTCGTTTGTGGCAGCCTGCGCAGCGCGCGTCGCTGCTGTGGCGTTCGATCAACTGGCGTTCGCTGAGTCCTTCCGGGGCTTCTTCCGGCAACGTCGGAACGCCTTTGGGCGGATTGGGAATCTTGTCGCCGAGCAGTACTTCGCTGACCCACATGCCACGCAGGATGGCGCTCGTGCGCGACGCACCTGAATGTTTCGCGAGCGCCGCCGAGAAACCCAGTGCGCCTCCGCGACCATATTTCTTGATGCCTTCGACTCGCTGCCAATCGCTTCCTTCGAACGGAATGCCATAATGTTCAGCCAGCGGTTTGCTGAGGAACGTGTAATCCGCATCCAGCAGCGACAGCGCGCTGCGATCGTTCTGGAAGAGGTCAATATAGAAACGCGTCACTTCTTCCTGCATTGCTTCACGGAGCGGTTTGAAGTCAGGGAAGTGGCGTTCGCTCTTCTCATCGAGCGTTGCCACATCGCGAACATGCAGGTGCTGGCACCCAAACTCCGTGGCCAGGCGGCGAATGCGATCGTCCTTCAACATGCGTCGAGCTTGGGCAGCCAAGACATCAGGATCGCGCAGCCGTCCCGCAGCGGCGACCGCGCGCAACTCGTCATCGGGAACGGAAGACCACAGGAAGTAACTCAGCCGCGTCGCGAGTTCCCAGTCATTCACAGGGTCGGTTTGAATCGCGGGCGTTTCGCTGCGATACAGGTACGCGGGAGATGTGAGGATTCGCACGAGCATCAAGCGGGGCTCGAACTTCCTCAAACTGGCTGTCTCCGACTCGGTAAGTGGCCGTCGCCAGGCTTTTTCGGCCAAAGCGAGTATGGCGGCCTTTTGAGGTTCGATGGCCGCTGTCTTCTGTTCTTTGAACTTTGCCGCAGCAGCCATGATCGGCTCGCGCAGGGGTTCCAGGCGTTTATCTCCGTTGGGAGCGTTGGGGCCGTCCTGCGTCGAAAACTGCCAGATTTGCTCGTAGGCATCCACCAACGTGAGAGCGTCTTCGCTGACGAAATGCAGTTCGTCCCACAAGCGGTTGAGCTCGGCGATTTGATCATCGTTGAGCATCAGTCGCCGTAGTGGTTCGTCTTCGCGATGGAACAACGTCAGTGTCACGACCTCATCTACGGGAACGATCTTCGTGTAGCACAGCGCTGCGGGGAACAGAGCGCGGAAGTCATCAAAGGCCGACTCGAACCGGCGACGCGCCTCGCTACCTTCCGCCACCAGGATCGGCGCGTCAAACATCATCGGCGGTTTGCTGCTGTTCCACGCGCCAGCTTCTTTGGTTAAGGTCGCGTTCGTAGCCCGCAGGCCGGAATCAGCAGCGGGTTTGGTGGTGAGTATCTGCATTTGCACGCTGCCTTTGCTGGCTGCGGAGGGATGGAGTCGGCCCGTGGCTATCAGCTCGGCACCAGTGAGCAGCGATCCGGGAAGTCGCACTTCGATGACCGAGGGCGCTTGCACGCAGAGGCTTGTCGCGGCCACTTCACTGGCTACTTCATTGGCTACTTCATTGGCCACCTCACTGGCCACTTCACCGCTCTTGGGGTGCCTGCCAAACAGCTCTGGGTCGAGGCCATACGGAGACTCCGAGCCGACGGTCGCCTGCGCCTTCACCGCACGCCACGCATTGGCTAGGAGAGGACCATTCAGCGAGAGGAGTTGCTGACTCAGAACACGATCGCTCGGACTCGCCTGCTCGGCAGCGGCGTCCTGCTGAAGCAACTGTTGCACTTGCGCGGCGAATTGTGCTCGCTCTGCGGAGTCCTCGGCCTTCCTCCATTTCGAGAGCAGAGATGTCGAATCGACCGCCATCGTCGGCGCGTCCGTTCCTCTGGCGGGCTGACTGAGGAAGTGCCACACAGCACGGTTGCCGTGCCGATCGGCGTGTGGATTGCTGGCGAGGATGTCAGGTGAAACATCCTTGGCGAGATCCCATTCGAGCTTGCCATCGCTGAGGGTCAGATTCACCGGTGTGTGATCGCAGGCGTGATCGCCATTTCGCGGATCAATCACAAGTGCGACCACATCGCCCTGCATCACCCTCACGTCTTGCAGCGGCCCTAGCGAGATCACGGACGAGCCCTTGCTCTCGCCGGCCGCCAGTACTTCGCGCGTCTGCCCGCGTCGCAGTTCCAATGAGTAAAGGATGCCATTACCGCAAGCCGTGTGACCGTCCTGCACCGTGCCACTGATCCGCAGTGCGCCAGAGACCGGACTGCGCCAGGCGATCACAGATGCCAGTTTCGGTGAAGGATGCGTGGCAATACTGTTCGGCTTCATTTCGCCGGGGATGTTGACAGCGGCATCGGATGAATTCGCAAGTACGCTCAGTGCGTTATCACCAACCCAGCCCCTGATGAAGTTATAGTTGGCGACGCTCTCTGCTTTCTTGGTGATCAGCGGCTCCAGCTTCGATTCCCCGGCGCGGGCGATACCGAGATAGGTGAGCCAGCCGGCCAGCACTTCGCCATCGACTTTGTGCTTCTGCGCCAGTACGGAGAGATCCAGCCCGTCTTTTGCGATCTCCGCTTCGTGTGCAGCGGCAAGGCAGCGTACCGCGCTTTCTATGACGGTAGCGCGATGACGTTCCATTTGCTGCATGACCGAACGGACGTCGCGCAAGAGGAGTTCGCCACGTCCGGGCGTGATGAGACGGGCATTGTCCCAGAGGGCGACATCGTTGACATCGCCATCACCAGCATCGCCATCACCAGCATTACTAGTGGAGAAGTAGAGCGTGAGATCGCTTCCGTCCGGTGAGGGCTGCAACTTCATCCGAAATTCATGCTGGGTCGCGAGCGGTGTCACCGGTTCCAGCCAAGACTTCGGGCCACCCACCTTTCCGAGATGTCCCACATTGGAGAATCGCCACAAGGCCTTTTGCCACGGCTCGATATCGGCGGCCGTGAGTTGCTTTGCTCTAAACTTTGCGCGCAACGGATCGAGCAGCGTGGATGGCTGCGCACCGGCAAGCGCGTCGCGGAGAATCCCGAGATACTTCGGACTGAGCCCCTCCGTGCTGGCTCGTCCTTGAAGTGCGTCGAGATAGCGCGCGAGCGGCAGCCGTCCGCTGCCGGTGCCGATGTCGAGCTTGATACCTTGTGCGACGGTCTGAGAACTCTCGCCGCTGGCCGTGTGCGTCGCATAAAATGCGCGGATTTTCGCTAGGGTCTCGTCGGTCCAGTCGCGCGACGATGTCTCGGCAGAGAAGTGAATGCCTGTGGGAGTCAGCACCAGGTGACCCGCCACATCCTTTGCGGCGTCGAGGTACTTCGACAGCAGCGCCGGAGACATGACCAGCGCGGCGCCGACGTTCGTGAACCCTTCGCCCGCCGCGCCGTCAACCGGGAACTCTCGGGCCGGATCGAGCGACGGAACTCCGGTCAAATCGCGGAGCGAGTAGGTGTATTCATGATTCGACAACCGGCGCAGCACGACCGGACCCGGATCGCCCGCACTGGCCAGCGCGATTTCGTTGAGAGTACTACGAACCCAGTCGGCCAGCAGACGCCTCGGTTCTGCCGAAAGCTGTTTGGCATCCTTGGGGGGCATTTCACCCAGAACCAGTTGTTCTTGAACCCGCTCCCAAACGTCAGCGTGCCGCTTGACCTGCTCCAAGGATAGGAATCGCTCCAAGTCGAGCTCCCCTTCCTGCTTCTCGGTAGAATGGCAAGTCACGCAATATTCACGCAGCAAGGGACGAACCGACTGCTCAAAGGCATCGGCGGAAATGCCCTTCGAAGAGGACACTGCCAGCACCGCAATCACACTCACCGCAGAAAATATTCTCATGATAGAACCACCTTCACTGGACCGACGGCCTGACGAGACCGTCCTTTAAACGTATGTCGACTCGGTTCGTACGACGGACTTCCAGTCCGTCGATTTGCAGTACGACGGACTGGAAGTCCATCGTACATCTAAATTCATCAAATGCCCGTCAACCGCTCGGTCGAATCGCCGAACTGGTCGAGCTCGAGCCCACCCCACTCCATCAGGCTCAGGAACAGGCTGCACATCCGCCGGTTGGGAGCATCGAGGTAGTCGAGCACTCGGCCGCCGCGAAGTTTACCCCCTGCGCCGCCGAGCAGTACGATCGGCAACTGCTTGGCGTCGTGACTGCCGTGCAACATGCTCGAGCAGTGCATGATCGAGGTGTTGTCGAGCAACGAGCGGTCCCCTTCCTTGACCTCTGACATTCGCTCGCAGAGGTAAGCAAGCTGTGCCATGAAGAACTGGTTGAGTGGGATGAGTTCCGGCGGCTGAGTGTGGCTCATCTGGTGGTGCTGATCCTTGGCGCCGCAGTGAGTGTGGGTCTCGGCGGAGCCATCGTTGCAATACTTGAGGGTCGCGATCCGGGTGGTGTCCGTGCGGAAAGCCAACAGCACGATGTCGTTCATGAGCTTCCAATAGTCCGGGATCTCAGCGGGAATGCCATCGGCGGGTCGCGGGCGGTCGGGGGCAGCCAGGGTTGGGGTCCATCCGCTCTCCTCGCGCTTCTGACCGGCCCGCTTGATGCGACCCTCGATCTCGTGAACGCTGCCCAGATACTCCTCGAATCGCTGTCGGTCCGAGACCGAGAGCCGCTGACGAAGCGACTGGGCATCTTCAAGCACGGCATCGACGACTCGGCGGTCGCCTCGGTTGGGCTCGGTGCGGAAGAGCTGGTCGAAGGCCAGCGCCGGACGCGTTTCCGTCCAGGTTGGCGACACTGCCGTGCTCCAAGAAATATGCGAGCTATAGAGCAATGGAAGCCCGTCCTGGAGTCCAGGAATCGGTCCTTCGCAGCCCAGCACCAGCGAAGGGATTCGCGTGCGATCGCCAATCCGCTGTGCCATCAACTGGTCGAAACTGACGCCTGTGCGGACTTCGGCCCCCGACAACGGCGAGCCGCTGAGCATGTTCCCGGTCTGCATGCAGTGGATGGCGCTCTTGTTGGCTTGCTCGTTCCACAGACCGCGCAGGAAGACCAGCCGCTCCTTCCACGGCTCGAGCGGCTTTAGACACGGCCCGAGTTCCATGCCCGCTCCCTCCCCCTTGGCCCACCAGTGCTGGGAGTGAAAGCCCATACCTGTGAAAGTGACGAGCGTGCGGGTCGGCGGTGGAGTGGGGACGTTGGTTCCCAGTCGAGCAGCGAAGGACAGCGATTCGAGCCAAGGCAGAGCCATCGAAACGCCGAGCCCACGCAGCAGGGTACGCCGCGAAATGGTCGAAGCAGATTTGATGTGCATGGGATGTATCCTTTCAGGAGGGTGTGTTGTTTCAGTCGAAGCCGAGGGTTGTCTGTCGAACGGTGGGAAGAATCTTGTATGACGGACTTCCAGTCCGTCGATCTTAGCGGCAGCCTTCGATTCCGTCGATCTGCGCGACGGACTGGAAGTCCGTCGTACCTATTGTATGCCTGTCTGTACGATGGACTTCCAGTCCGTCGTACGAAATTAATCATCATGGAAATCCCAACCGGCAGCCTGCCAGTCTGGATGAATCCATCGTACCCATTGTGCGACCGGAATGCCTGCTTTCTTGGGATTCCGGCCGATGTATTGAACGACTTTCCAAAGATGATCTTCATCTCGAACGATGCGGTCGTAGCTCTCTTCCTCCCAAAGAGTTCCCTCTTGTTTGAGGTTCTTATTTACATGCGTTGAGACGTACTGCTTGATTCGCTGCAAACAATCTTCCAACTCAAAGCTGGACATCGGACGCATCACTGCATGGACATGGTTTGGCATCACCACGAAGCACGACGTGAAGTGGCGTTGGTTCTGAAAATGCAGCAGCGAATCTGACATCATTCTGGAGAACTTGGACTCGCGAAACACACATGAGCCATAGCCTTCATCTATCCATCGTTCGGTCTTGTTAGTGATCTCCTGAGCGAACTGCTTCCATTCGATCTCAGTGCGTGGTTCCGGGTGTTGTTGCTCCCAGATGGCTCGCCAATGTTTGAGCGCTTGCAGATGTGTCTGCGGAATCGAATCCGCTTGTCGAAACGTGACTGCGTAAGTCGCACCCTCTTGTCTCCAATGTGGCAGGTGTCGGTGATACGTGCGGAGCGGGAGATCGGGATGCAATCCCCGAAAATTCGGCGGCGCTGGCTTGTTGAAGGTTTCGATATTCATCTTGTCGTCTCTATGCCAATTGACCTTGTTGACTTGTATGACGCATTGTGTGCCTCTTTGTACGACGGACTTCTAGTCCGTTGATCGGCGCGACGGACTGGAAGTCCGTCATACCTGTTCTATGGCTCTTTGTATGACGGACTTCTAGTCCGTTGATCGACGCGACGGACTGGAAGTCCGTCGTACCTGTTGGCGCTTTAGGGTGGCGTGGCGGCAACGGCACTTGTCGGGCGAATGCAGCGGAACTGTTCGCTGCGAACAATCATAAGCATAACATCCGACCAGTGGCCGCCGTCGACCATGGTCTTCGTCAGTTCGTCGACCAGCTTCCGATCGGAAAGCTGCACAGCCCGGCCCAGCGCGTAGCCGGTCAGTTTGTGAGCGAGCTCCCGCAACAAGTCCTCGCGCCGCGGGCCGGCGATGTAGTCTCGTAGGCCGGCGAAGCCATCGATCTCGACGCCGTCACGCGTGGTTGCCCTGGCATCGCCAGGCTTCAGATCTTTGGCGGGCCGCAGTCTGCCGAGGGCGTCGAATTGTTCAAGCGTCATGCCATAGGGATCGATGCGGACGTGGCAACCGGCACAGGCTGCATCCTGGCGATGCCGCTCGGTGATCTCGCGCACGGTAAGTCCATCGGGCGGAGTCTCCGGCAGCGGTGGCACGCCGGGCGGTACCTTCGGCAGCCGCTCGCCGACCAGCTGAACCACCCACGCGCCACGTTTGACTGGGCTCGTACGGGACGACGCTGACTGCTTGGCGAGCACCGCACCCAAGCCGAGCAACCCGCCGCGTCCATAAGTTGAAACCTTCTCGATGCGACGCCACTCCGACCCGGTCACGCCGGGGATACCGTAGTACTGGGCGAGGACATCGTTGACGACCACTGCATCGGCGGCGATCACTTCGGCGACCGAACGGTCGTTCACGAACATATCCGCGAAGAACCGTACCGGTTCCTCGGCCAACGCGTCGCGCACGGCCGGCGTGAAATCGGGGAATTGCTTTAGGTTCCGGCCGTGGTTGGTGACGAAGTCCCGCACGCCAAGCCAACGGGCGCCGAACTCCTCTCCCATGCCCCGCATCCGGGCGTCCTTCAACATGCGTCGCAGTTGCTGCTCCATGACCGCAGGGTCGTGGAGCCTGGCGGCATAATCTCGCAATTCGTCGTCGGGGATCGAGTCCCAGAGGAGGAAACTGAGCCGCGTCGCCAATTCGTCACCCGATACCGGCTGCCAGCGCGGCCCGGTTGCCGGCTGCTCGACCCGGTAAAGGAACCACGGCGATGAGAGGACCCGGGCCAGAGCGGCACGGAACGCCGGATCGTGCTGGACGCCGTCGGCACGGTCGGCGCGGTAGGACGCGAGAATCGCCCCGCGTTCATCGTCAGCCAGCGACCGTCGCCACGAGCGCGCGGCGAAGGCAAGCAGCGCCTCAAGGTGCCTCGATTCCGCGTCGACCTTAGCCGCGAGAAAGGCTTTCTCTTCCCGTTTAATCTGTTCCTCGAACAGCTGGATGTAAAAGAACATGATCCGCGCGCCGTCGTTCGGCTTGCGGTAGTACTGTACGAGTCCCTCATACGCGATCTGGGTGGCAAGCGCTTGCTCACTTACGAACTCCAGTTCGCTCCAAAGCCGTTCGAGCTCAGTCCGGCCCGCCTCATCGAGCAGGAGCCGACGCAAAGGCTCGTCTTCGCGGCGGTACAAGAAGACGCTCCCCTGGGCGTCTCGCGGGATGATCGGTTGAAACAGGACCGCCGGGGGAAAGAGGGCGCGAAACTCCGCTGCTGGCCGAGCCCGTTCGGCGGCGACGCGCGGATGCACGATCTGCGCGGCATGCGGATCGCCCACTTCTGCTTTAGCAACTGGCTCGGCCAATCTCCCGCCGCCTCCCGTGGCAGCGATCAGGAACGCCTGAATCGAGGCCGTTTCCGGACTGGCTTCGTCCAGGCTCACGTCAGCACGGAGAAACCGAGGCAGCGTCAGCGCCTTCTGCAAATCTGGGGGCAGTTTCCTCAGATCGAGGATGACCTCGGCACCGGCCACCGTGACCAACGCAGACTTTGGCACCGGTCGGCCCTGCGGGTGATGGCCGAACTTCAATCCCGATGCTTGCTCGATGATCGCCCCCAGTTCTGGATGCTCCGCAAACACCAGCGGCGGACCGTCACCACCTTCCAATCGCAGCCTATCCCAGACCACGAAGGTGTCGGGTTGGGCTGGCAACGCGACCATGCGAAAAAGTGGCTCACGGGCGGCCCCTTGGACCCGCTCGCGAGCGACCACGCGACGCAACTCTTCCCAAGCAGGAAAGCCGTTCCCGACCGCGAGGGCCGCATTCTTGCCGTAGTTGCCTTGAAACAACTGATCCTGCATGGCCTTGATCGCCGCCAAGACCGGTGCCGGATCTGTGGTGGCCTCTCCCCACTTTTCCCGGACAAGGGCGAGCATGTCCGGAGGCAGACCGGCGTCAGGCAGAACTGAGGACGCACTCCCCAAGTCAGCCAGAGCCTGTCCCAAAGCCGGAGAAGCAATATGCGACAGCTCGAACAAGACCCCATCACCACCGCTCGGGTGAGCGTCGGCGACACGGCCCGAGACCGATAACTCGCCAGCAATCGGACTCGTCCAGGCGACCGCCACGGGGCGTTTCGGTCCCGGATGCACAAAGAACGATCGAGCGGGCAACTTCGTCCAAACCTGCAAATCCTCAGCGGCGGAATTCACGAACACCGAGGGTTCGGAACCGAGGCTCCACGATTTCACTTCGGACTTCCCTCCGTTGCTGTCGCGGCGTTCGGTGAGGAACACTGGAGTGGATGTCGTTTCCAAAAAGCTCCAACGGGCCTCTTGGTTGTCCGACCAGGGATTTCCCTTCAGAAGATTGGAAGTCAGATCGGAGACGCTCCATGTTCGCTGATCGCCGGCTGTTTCGTGGATCGTCCATTCGACGAGCGTGCTGTCGGCCCCGTGATTTTCGTTCGGAAGCACAGTCAAGAGGAGCAGTTCGCCGCGCTCGACCGAGACCTTGTGCTCGAAGGGAACAGAGCCCCTCTCTGCAACCTTGGACTCCGCGAGAACACGTTTCGACGATGTCCACTCAGACTCGATAGCCTTCTTCGCCGATTGGAGAGTCGTCTGCCTCAGCTGCTTCTCAGCTTCAATTCGGGCCGCCTTCTCGGACCACTGCTTCATCCGAGCATCAACTTCGCCTTGCGTACGACGGACTTCCAGTCCGTCGCTCCCAACGTACGACGGACTAGAAGTCGGTCGTACAGAGCCGCTCAGCCCGGCCCACAGTGCCGCCAGATAGGTAGCGTTGAGCTTTTCCTCGGCGGCCACCGCAGCGATGTCGGCGGCCCCGCCACGGGTGAGCCTGTCGCGGTGCTTCAAGGTCGCCGCCAGATGCGCTGCTAACGGCGGCTCTCCGTTGGGCCCGGCATAGCGAGCGTGGAAGCTGCGAAGCGGCTTGAGAGCCTCCTCCGTCCAATACGGGCGTTCGGTGGACGGGGAAAAGCGAAAACCGCCGGGCAGTAGCACGACCCGCGCGGCGACGTCGCGAGCAGCGTGGTGGTAACGTTCGACCAGTTCGGGCGTCACCGGCATCGCGTCCCCAACGTTGGCAAAGCCCTCGCCGCCGACGCTGTCGATAGGAAACTCGCGGGCCTGGGTTGGCCGCATGTCCACGCCGGTCAGATCGCGGACAGCGTTGTCGTACTCCGTATTGCTCAGCCGACGCAGCGTTACCGGCCCAGGATCACCGGCCCGCGCAGCCGCTTCCGCATCGAGGGCCGCATGGATCCAGCCCAGCAGTTGTTCCCTCTCGGCCTCGCTCGGCTGCGGAGCGTCCTTCGGCGGCATGTCGCCCAGTCGCAAACGGTCGGCGACATCGCTGAGCATCTGGGGCTTGCCGAGTATCGCCTGGGCAGAGCCAAAGCTCGTGAGATCGAGCTCGTTCTCCTCGGGAATCTTCCCATGGCAATTCCCGCAGGATCTGACGAGCAGCGGCTGGATCTGTGTGTCATAGGTTTGCGAGAGGTCATCTGCACCATCAGCAGACGCTGCATCGAGCGTGAGAAAGGCAATTAGCAGTATGGCGCAAGCCGTCCGGTTTCGCCGTGCAGCACCGGTCGGCTTGCGTTGCACCGCTACTTGTGTAAGGCATCGCATCAGATTCGCTCCCGGTGGCTCTCGATGTGCGATCGCAACTCCCGATCGGCTTCCTGAACACGACCGGCCTTCAGTGCGTCAATGACCCTTTGATGACTCTCGATGCCGGTAGACCATTCGGCCTTCCGCACGCTTTCGCGGAAGCGACGAAAAAAGACGGCCAGTACGTCCGTAAATGCCATCAGCGGCGAAAGTCCGCTGGCGCTGATCAGCTCGCGATGAAACGCAATATCCAATTTCACCCAGCGAGATAGGCTGCCAGCCTGCCGCAGTTCGGCATTGATCGCGTTCAGCTTGTTGTACAGCGACTCATCCTGCTTCATGCGTCTGGCGACATGCGGCAGGACGCCCGCCTCGATGAGCACTCGCGTGTCAATCAGTTCTTCCGCAGAAACGTCCTGCATCGCAGGGTGGAATCCAAGGTATTCGGTAACCCGGTCCATGTTCACACTGCCGACGGTCAGTCCGCGCCCTGGTCGGGCATGGACGATGCCGAGAAACTCCAGCGACTTGGTTGCCTCGCGCAGACTGGGTCGGCTGACACCGAATCTTGTTGCCAGTTCAGCCTCCGTCGGCAACCGGTCTCCGGATTTGAGATTGCCGTCCAGAATGAATGTCTTCAGGCGATCGGCAACGACGTCGCGAAGCTTGGATCGTTCGATGGTTTCCGGCATAGTTTTCTCACTGAAGTTGACAGCGGGCGATTGACAATCGCAAAGCGGATGATTAGTTTATCTGACAATCTTACTATGTCAAGAACGTACAGCCTAGTCTGCGTTGAGTTATCAAGGGAAATTCCCATATGAAAATCGCCATCACCGACTACTCGTTTCCGAGTCTGGATATCGAAGAGAGTATTCTTCGGCCGCTGGGCCATGAAATCGCCTCCCTGAAGGAGAGGAAGTCCGCATCTGAGTTGGTGGCCGATGCCGATGCAGTCATCACTCAGTTTGCACCGGTCGATGCCCACGTGATCGCCAGCATGCAGCAGGCGAAGGTCATTGTCCGCTACGGCATCGGCTACGACAACGTCGATGTGAAGGCGGCGCGCGAGCGAGGCATTCCTGTCTGCAACATCCCCGATTACTGCATCGACGAGGTCGCCGATCATACGCTCGCATTCATACTGGGCACCACACGACAAGTGGTTCCGAACACGCTGCATATTCGCGACGGAAAATGGGGGCTGGCGACGCCGCTTGATCAACTGCGAACTCTGCGCGATCAAACCGTGGGGATCGTCGGCTTCGGACGCATCGGTCGTGAAGTGGCCGCGAGACTGGCTCCGTTCAAGTGCCGGCGGCTCGTGCATGACGTCTTCGTTCCGGCTGACACTGTGCGAGCAGTCGGTTGCGAACCGGTATCGCTGGATGACCTGCTCGCTCAGTCCGACATCGTGACTCTGCATTGTCCTTCGACGCCGCAGACGAAGAAGTTGCTCAATGACGAATCGCTCGGTCGCCTGAAGCAAGGTTCGGTCGTAGTGAATTTAGGGCGAGGCGATCTAATCGACTCAGGTTCACTCATCGCTGCGTTGCAATCAGGAAAGATCGCATCCGCCGCGCTCGATGTGTTTGAACAAGAGCCGCTGCCACTGGAAAACCCACTGCGATTCATGCCGAATGTTATCGCAGCTTCGCACATCGCTTCGGCAAGCCCCAAGTCCTTTAGAACGCTTCGCGAGACCGCTGCAAAGATCGCAATCATGGCCCTGCGCGGAGAACCGTTGCCAAACATTGTGAACTGATGTATCTGTGCTCCGGCCTTGCCATCGGTGCTATTGCTTTGAGGGGTATGATTAGCGCAGATGGCACAACCGAGCCACAGGTAGACATACCAACGAACCGTATTCGCAAAAATGTAACGCTGATTCGTGAACCATTCACGAGTAACCACGAGGCCATTGGCCTGAACAAAACTGTTTTCTCTGAGGAATTACCAGTGCCCAAGCCCTTGTTTCGCGGAGTCTGCGGCTCGTCGATCACGCACTTTCATCCCGATGGAAGTTTGTGGCTCGCGCGTCTGAAACCTCACATCGACAGGCTGATTGCAGAGCGGGTTGATGCCATTTCACCATCATGAATCAAATAGCTATGGCGGACGGACCACGGTGTGTGCCTGTCACCTTATGCAACATCATCAAACATCAAGCGTTAGGAGCTCACCATGAAAATCGTCCGTTACCAAACTACGACCGGCCAGTTAGCCTACGGGCGGCTTCACGCCGATGGTCGCACGACGCGACTCGCCGGGGAGATTCTCGGCGAGCTGACGGACACGGGTGAACCGGCTGCCTTCGCGAAACTGCTCGCACCGATCGAACCGCGCGACATCATTTGCATTGGACTCAACTATCGAAAGCACGCCGCCGAGGGAAACCAGCCGATTCCCGAATGGCCGGTCGTCTTTATGAAGAACAGCGGCACACTGCAACATCCCGACGAGCCCATCGTGTTGCCGCGACGGCTCATGAGCGACGCTGTCGACTACGAATGCGAACTCGCGGTGGTAATCGGTCGAGAGTGCTACAACGTCTCGAAAGCCGATGCACTAAGCTATGTTTTAGGTTACACCTGTGCCAACGACGTCAGCGCTCGCGACTGGCAAATGAAGTACGGTGGCACGCAATGGTGCCGAGGCAAAACATTCGCCACTTTCTGTCCGCTGGGGCCATGTTTGACAACGGTCGACGAGATTCCAAATCCGAACTCACTCGGCATTCGTACGATCCTAAACGGTCAGACGATGCAGGACTGGAATACCAACGATATGATTTTTGATGTGCCGACGTTGATCGAATTCCTGAGCGGTAGCACACGCTTGGCTGCTGGAACAGTGATTCTCACTGGCACACCGCATGGCGTCGGTGGAGCACGCAAACCGCCTGTATATCTTCAACCGGGCGATACGGTGACGATCGAAATCGACGGAATTGGTAAACTGACTAACCCCGTCATCGCAGAGGGAGAGAACGGATGAAAGTTGTCCATCAAAGTAGTAGGCACACTCCGTGTGCTGTAACAAATTGAAAGTAGTAGGCACACTCCGTGTGCCGTAACAAAATTCCGATGGCTTTTGAATGGCGGACGGCACACGGAGTGTGCCTGCTACTTTAACTTGGCAGCGCAACGAATGCGTCCTAATTGCCGGTCACGTCCTAATTGCCGGTCACAGAAGAGATCACGATGAATCATGAGCTAGAACAATCTACACTTCGCATTGTTGCTTGGCGCATCGTGCCTTTCATTTGCTTGCTGTATGTGTTGAACATCCTCGATCGAGCGAATGTTGGCTTCGCCCGCTTGGCGATGCAGGACGATCTGGGGCTTAGCAAAGCTGCGTTCGACCTCGGCTACGGGATGTTCTACCTCGGCTACCTTCTCTTCGAAGTGCCGAGCAATCTGCTGATGCAAAGGTTTGGAGCACGGCGGTGGATGGCGCGAATCATGATCACTTGGGGACTGGTCTCCGCCGCAACGATGTTCGCCAGTGATATATGGACGTTTTACGCTCTACGGATCCTACTAGGTATTGCTGAAGCAGGCTTTTTTCCGGGGATCATTCTCTATCTCACCTACTGGTTTCCCGATCGACAGCGAGCCAAGATGACTGCATTCTTCATGCTTGCCATAGGCCTTTCGAATGTATTGGGCAACCCGTTATCGGGCTGGATCATGGATCACTTTAACGGCGTGAATGGCTGGCATGGTTGGCAATGGCTATTTCTGCTAGAAGGATTGCCAACTTCTTTGGTAGGTGTCACGGTCTTGTTTTATTTGCAGGACTCTCCGCTTGACGCTCGATGGCTTCGAGACGATCAACGTCGCTGGTTGGTCGATCATCTTGCCGAAGAAGATCGTGTTCGGCGCGAGAAACATGGTCCCGATCATTGGCAAGCAATGCTTCAGACGCGCGTCTGGTTGCTGATTGCGATCTATTTTACAGTGGCGGTTGGCATCAACGCGGGAGGTGCTTACTTTCCGACATTGATCAAAGAGCAATACCAGGGGGCTACCAATGTACAGATCGGATTGCTCACCGCGCTGCCGCATCTGTGTGCGATTGTTGCCATGGCGTTGGTTGGAATTAGCTCCGACCGAACTGGTGAACGGCGTTGGCACTTGGCCGGTTCGGCATTGGCTGCGGCGATTGGATGGGCGATGGTCGCGTGGGGACCAACCCCGCTGGTTGCAATGGCCGGGTTGTGTCTCGCGCAATCGGGCATGATGAGCATGCTGCCCGTTTTCTGGACGCTACCGAGTGTATTCCTCTCCGGAGTCGCCGCCGCCGGGGGCATCGCGCTCATCAATTCCGTTGCCAACATCGGAGGCTTCTTTGGAGCTTCCATACTTGGGTTTATGGGACTCTGGTCGATGGCGGCGATCCTGATGTTCGGCAGCCTTCTAACGGCAACTGCCTTAAGAAGCTGGAATTCTCATGATCAATAGCCGTCTTTATCTGTGCTCCGGCTTTGCCATCTGTGCTACTCTACTCCGAGATTGGATAGCACGGATGGCAAGGCCGAAGCACAGATGGGGAAGAAGGTGGGAGAAATAACGATGGAGTACTTTTTGGCTGAAAAAACCGAGCAACTGATTCGTGGCTTCTTTGCGGTGCAGAATGAAGTTGGGCTAGGGCGAAACGAGGAGGCCTATCAGCGTGCGTTCGAGATTTGGACCCATGAAGAGAAATTACCGATTGCGAGCAAACCTCCGGTGCAAGTGCTGATCCGATATCGGGTGGCGCATACGCTCGACCCGGATTTTGTAGGCTGGGACGAGATCGTCGTCGAACTCAAGGCGTTACCGAGAGCGATTGGACCATCGGAAACATTGCAATTGTTTGACTACTTGCGAGCCCGGCGTAGTCGATTGGGGCTAATCGTCAACATGGGACTCGACCGTGTCCACGTAGAACGACGAATCCTCGATCCCGTCGAATCGATTCTCACTGAGGACTTTTCCTATTGGACAAACCACATCGGCGGTTCGGACCGTACCATTGGGATCGCCATCCGCAACGCGTTGCACTTGGTCTACGCAGAACATCGCACAGGATACAGCTTGCCGATCACAGAGCATTTGCTGCTGACGGCCCTATCGCTATGTCAGCTCGATGTAACGGTGCGGCCGATCGCGCCGGCCATGTTCCATAAACAGGTCGTTCATGAGAGTGCTCTGGAGTGCATGGTGGTGGCAGGCAAGTTCGTAATGACCGTTACGGCTCACTTCGAAAGCAACGAATTCGCCAAGAGCCTCGGACTGTCGCACATGAAGACGCTCAGTGCGCCCTGGGGAGTTGCTGCGAACTTTGGTATCAAAGAATGTCAGATAACTGCGTTGAGGTACGGAAACAAATAGCCTATATCTGTGCTCCGGCCTTGCCATTTGTGCTACTCAATTCGCGAAGTCTAGAGCTCAGATGGCAGAGCCGGAGCACAGATGAAGATTGTAAGGTACGGGGAAAGTATGGGGGAAGTAAAAGAGAAGATGATGAAACTGTTTGATTTGACGGATCGAGTCGCCGTCGTATCCGGCGCTGCGCAAGGTTTGGGGCGAGCCACCGCACTGGCGCTCGCCCAGCACGGAGCCGATCTTGTTTTGGTGGATCGCAATCTGTCAGGTGCAGAAGCCACCGCAACTGAAATACAGGTACTCGGACGCAAGACACTGGTGGCTGGAACCGACGTCTCCTCTCCTGAAGCCATCGCTGAACTGTTTCAACGGGTCGATACTCAGTTTGGACGAGTCGATTTTTTGGGAAATATTGCCGGTGACGGGCATTTGGCCAAACCTGAAGAGTTGACCATCGCCGATCTGCATCGGGTGTTGCAGAATTTGGTCGTGGGCCGATTTTCGATGTGCCAAGAGGCGGGCAGGCGCATGCTGTCTCAAGGCCGCGGCTCGATCATGAACATCGGTTCGCTGGCTAGCTCCACAGCCCTCGGTCGTGGACATATCGCCTACAGCATGGCGATGGGAGCAGTCATCCAAATGACGCGTGAGTTGAGTACCGAATGGAGTTATCGCGGAGTCCGCGTCAATTGTGTAACGCCAGCGCAAGTGGTAAACCCGAGCCTTGAAGCCCGTATGGCCGACGACGGTACGCTTGAAGGTCGCTTTCTACGAGGCATTCCCGCAGGAAGGTTGGGACAGCCAAACGACATCATGGGCCTTGCGGTACTCTTGGCGTCCGACGCGTCGGAATGGATCACCGGAGCCATCATCCCCATGGATGGTGGCAACATGGCCATGAACGCTGGCGGCACGCCAGGCCATGAGCCTGGGAATATTCAATCGTTTCGCACGGAGAGCAAGTGAACTCAATGAACCAGCTTTGTAACCTGTCAGACGAAATGATTCTGGCCCTCTACCGCACGATGCAAACTATTCGGCATACCGAAGAGGAACTCGCGAGGTGCCATCAGCGAGTACTCATTCACGGTGCATGTCATACTTATGTTGGCCAAGAGGCGATTGCGACAGGTGTCTGTGCGCACTTATACCAGCATGATCCGATTTTCTCAACGCATCGTGGACATGGTCACGCATTGGCTAAGGGTATGCCACCGAGAGAATTGATCGCGGAACTGTTCGGTCGCGAAACGGGGTGCTCTCGCGGACGCGGCGGCAGCATGCACTTGTTCTCACCTGTGATTGGAATGATGGGAACCAGCGGTATCGTTGGGCCATGTCTGCTACAAGCGTGCGGCGGTGGGTACAGTTCGAAGATACTTAAGAACGGCACGGTTGCGGCGGCGTTCTTTGGTGATGGAGCGGTCAACAACGGGGCCTTCCATGAAGGGCTCAACATGGCCAGCATCTGGAAGCTACCGGTGCTGTTCATTTGCGAGAACAATCAGTACGCTACCGAAGTCCCCTTTTCCTATTCCAGCGGCAATCCAAGTATCGGGTCGCGAGGCGCCGCCTACGGAATTCCAGGCATCACCATCGATGGAAATGATGTGTTGGAAATCTACCGAGTCGCAGCAGAGGCCGTTGCACGGGCGCGAAGTGGTGGCGGACCGACATTAATCGAATGCAAAACGTATCGCACTCGAGCCCACGCCGAGGGGATGAGTGATTTCACTTACCGAACGAAAGAAGAAGTGGCAGCGTGGAAGGAGCGTTGTCCCATCGCGCGTTTGAGAACTGAGAACGGCGCGATGATCGATCAATTGGACACGGTTGATCAAGAAGTGGTAGGCTTAGTAAAGGAAGCCAGAGATTTCGCTGAACGAAGCGAGGTACCGCCAGCCAGGACAGCAACTACGTATGTCTATTCGGCAGGCGTTGTCGATGCTCAACTTCCAAAATCCGACTCTGAGTCGCGAGAAATCTCGTTTGTCGCCGCCACTCTGGAAGCCCTCGATCAAGCCATGGCAGCCGATCCAAAAATTTTCGTGATGGGTGAAGGGATCGGCGTTCGCGGTGGTAACTTTACAACGACGCTCGGCTTGTACGCCAAGTACGGAGCCGACCGACTTTGCGATACGCCTATCTGTGAACGCGGCTTCGTGGGGCTAGCCTGCGGAGCCGCGATGACCGGCACACGACCTATCATCGACTTTATGTTCATCGACTTTATCAATGACTCGTTTGGAGAGATCGTCAACCAGATCGCCAAGATGCAGTACATGAGCAGCGGCCGACTGAAGATGCCTGTTGTATTGCGTGGTTGTGGAGGCGTCGGTCACTCGGCTGCCACGCATCATTCTGGAATGTATCATTCCATCTACTCGCACATTCCCGGTCTGCGCGTTGTATTGCCGTCCAATCCTTACGATGCAAAAGGCCTTTTTGCACACGCACTGCGGAGCGACGATCCAGTTTTATTCCTCGAACACCGCGAACTGATGCAGAGCAAAGGTTCCGTTCCCATGGAGCACTATGAAATTCCCTTTGGAAAAGCTCGGGTCGCACGAGCCGGGACCGATGTCACCGTGGTCGCACTCTCGTTAATGGTTCAGCATGCATTGAAAGCCGCCGAACAACTTGCGGGCGAGCATATCTCCGTGGAGATTATCGATCCACGCACCGTCTCACCCTTGGATGTCGACAGTATTCTGCAATCCGTTGCCAAAACGGGGCGATTGCTGGTTGTCGATGAAGCCTTTGGGCCATGTGGTTTCGCATCGGAGATTGCCGCTCACGTAGCTGACGCGGGATTCAACGATCTGGATGCACCCATCAAACGGTTGCATGGTGCGTTCGCTCCTACGCCCTACGCACCGACACTGGAGCGAGCGGTCGTGCCCGATGTGGCACAGGTCGTGCAGGCTATTCGCGATTTGATGGGAGAATAGCAATGGCACACTCAATCACGATTCCGCGCCTCGGTTGGTCGATGGAGGAAGGCGTGTTTGCCGAATGGCTCAAGTCACCTGGCGAATATGTTCGCGCTGGTGAAATGATCTATTTGCTGGAAGGTGAAAAGGCAGCGCAGGAGATCGAATCTTTTGACTCGGGCTACTTATGTATTCCACCGGATGCACCTCAGCCGGGAGCAACCGTCCAAGTTGGCGAAGTGATTGGCTTTCTTCTTGCCGAAGGGGAACCCGCACCCGCGTCGGTTCATGTCCATCGCTTCGACTCATCGCCCACTCCGTCGGTCGCCTCAGACAGCTTGCGTACTGAATCAGCGGATTCTCCTGCCGCTACTGTGTCTTCAAGTCCGCGGGTTGCGGGTCCCGCAGCGCGTCGATTGGCACGCGAACTGGGTATAGACCTGGGCTCTGTCTTCACCCCCGATCCGACCGGGCGAGTCCTTACGGAAGATATCCGAAGAATTGCCGCTCCTCATGATCGCAACCAGTCGATTGGCAAAAATGCAAAGGGCCCGATCGCAACGCCACGCGCACGCCGACGCGCTCGCGAACTCGGAGTTGATTGGAATCGTCTGACGGGTACTGGACGTGGAGGCCGAATTCGAGAACGAGATGTCGTCACTGCACCGTTAACACCGCAGGTGGCGAACACGGTAGCAGAGCCGACACCGTCCGTACCTGGTCATCATTTCCCTGCAAGCAAGTTGCGCCGAGTCATTGCACAGCGAATGATGGCGGGAGTTCATCAAGCTGCCCCTGTTACCCTAACAACGAAAGTCGATGCGCAACCGCTTTCATTCTTCCGCGAAAGACTGAAACTCGAGGCCAGCCATGGTACGGTTCCAAGCTACAACGATTTTCTGATTGGATTAGCAGCTAAAACGCTGCGGCAGTTCCCGGAATTAAATGCCTGTTGGTATCGCGAAGGGATCTACCAATTTGAAGAAATTCACGTTGCCACTGCGATCGATACACCAGATGGTTTGTTAGCTCCGGTCGTCCGTCATACCGATCGCTTATCGTTCATCGAAATTGCGAGGCAAACCAGGCAACTCATACAGCTAGCACGTACCGGACAGTTGAAGCAGGAGCATCTTACCGGGGGTACTTTCACCGTCACGAATCTAGGTATGTTTGGCATCGACGCTTTCACACCGATACTCAACCTCCCGCAAGCAGCGATTCTGGGAATCGGTCGTATCATCGAAGAGTCAGTCGTTCGCGACAGACGTCTCGAAGTCGGCCTGACGCTGACCCTCAGTCTGACCTTCGACCACCGCATCCTCGACGGCGCTCCAGCCGCCCGCTTCTTGCAGGCCATCGCCACCGCCATCGCCAATCCCACTTTTGCATTGACTGACACCTCATTTGGATCAATGGACAAGAACTGAGCCAGCCATCGCGGAAGGAAACGGCAGAGACGGCAGCGGCGATTCTATCGCAATGTGGGACGCGGGCGTCCAGCATTCGAGAATCGGAAGACCGAGCGCGATGCCGAGGCCGCGAAAGAACCTGCTACGGTGGTTGTGTGATTGCCGGGAAGTCATTGATCGATGAATGTCGTTTCTCGTGATCGACTTAGTCGGCCGGGTCGAGCACCAGCAAATGCATGCCGAGCACGTAATCTTTGACATTGACGCGATACGCTTGCATGTGCGGCGAAACCGAGTGCGCCTTGAGTGCGGCGAGGTCTTCCCACTTCTCCACGACGACGACTTTGTCGGGACCGACCTTGGCTTGATTGGACAGATCGGTTAGTGCGTCCAGAGCAGGGCCGTATTCGATGCAGCCTTTCTCTGCGCGGACGTCGGAAATGATTTTCCGGAACTCGGTCAGGTATGTTTCGCGCGTGCCTGGTGCGAGTTCAATGGTGGCGATGACGTGGATCATTTTTTTCCTTTCGTTACTTCACAAACTTCACGTCCAACGTAGGCAGCAGGGCTTTCACTTTGGCCTGTGCTTCGTCGGCATGGATAAGGTTGAGGGATTCCTGGTTGGGGAATCGTATGCAGATGTGGCCACGGCCTTCGTCATCAACGTCGCCGGGTCCGTCAAGGATGTTTTTCATGAATGGGATTCAGTTCACAAAAAGAAACTCGTTGCTGTTGATAAGCACGCGGCAGAGCGCGGCGAGGCCGTTCTTCTGAGCATATGCGATGAAGCCGGGGAGTTCATCCTCCGTCGGTTCGCGCAGCAGGATGCAGCGGATGGCTTCGGCGGGCGTAGTGACTTGTTTGCCCAACTCACTGCTGAAGTGCAGGACGAAACTGTTGTTGTAGAGCGCGAGGGATTGAAGCGACGAGGCGGAGAAACTGCGGCTCGAGGCGAGCAGTCCGAGGTCGGGGAAGTCGAGCATGTCCATGAAAGGGTCGGGCACGCCGCGCCAGACAAAGCGGTAGATGCTGCGGCGATGCCTCGGTAGCGCGGACCAGTCGTAGGCGGCGTAGTCGAGCGTGGGCGTGAGCTGCACGGGCGGGCCGGTGATGAATTGCCGCTCGCTGGGACCGCCGAGGGTGAGGTCGAGTCTGTCAGCCGCAGCGAGGACGAAGTCACGGTAGCTGTCGGCGTCGAGGCGCAAGCGATTCATGCGCCAGAGCAGACGGTTGTCGCCGTCGAGCTTTGCACCCTCTTCGCGGTGCTCGCTGCTCTGGCGATACACGGCGCTGGTGACGATGAGGCGGTGCAAATGCTTCAAGGAGCCGCCGCTGTCTCGCAATTCGCAGGCGAGCCAGTCGAGCAGTTCGGGATGCGAAGGCACGCCGCCCATGCGCCCGAAATCGCTGGGCGTATCGCAGATGCCGCGACCGAAATGGTAATGCCACACGCGGTTCGCGATGCTGCGCCAGGTGAGCGGGTTTTTGTCATCGGCGATCCAATCCGCGAGCGAAGCGCGGCGTTCGGATTCATCGCCGGCGTGCGCGCTGGTGAAACGCGCGGGCAGCACCTTCACGGCACTGATCGCGCCGCTATCGGCGTCACCGATGGGCTTATCAAACTCTCCGCGTTTCAAGATGTGCACGACCTTGGGCTTGGCCACGGTGGTCGGCTTGCCTTTGCTGACGGCGAGCAGCACATCGGCCTGCCTGCCTGCGGCATAGACGAGCGCCGGCGCGGGCAGCTTTTGCATTGCATCGGCGGCATGCAGGCGCAGCACATGAGCAGCGAGCGCGACGTGTTGCGGCTCGGTGCGTTTATCGGCGGGAATCGCGAGCGCGGAGGAGGCGATCGCAGGCATCGCTGAAACGCGGGCTGCGGGTTCATCGGTCGCGGAGAGTGTGAAGCGGCCCACGAGATGCGACTGCGGCGCGAGTTGCTTCAGCGAGATGGTGAGCTTCGCGTCAGGCTTCAAGTTAAGCGGAGCAGCGAGTTCGAACACTGCATGGTGCGACTGACCCACGGCCGGATGAATACCCCAGCCCGTGGCCGCGTTGCCGTCAATTGCCGATGGAGCTGCGTAGCTGGCTTGATTGAAGTCCGCCGTCGCGCGTGAGAACTTCAACTTCACCGGCGACGATGCTCCAGCATCGAAGACCTGCGCCTCAAACTCGCTTACCGTAAGATTACCATTGTCCTGCCTGCCCGGACCGTCTTTGGGCAGGGACTTGTCCGCGATGACATCGAGCCGCAACGCGGTGATGCTCGCGAGGGGCGCCGTGGCGGTGATGACATACGTGTCTTTCTCCGGCTTGGTGCCGCCGGAGATGATGACCTCGCCGCTGCGCGAAAGCGTCGCGCCCTCGGTGCTGATGAAGCTCTCGTATTCGAGCGTCGTCCATTTTACCGCCGGCCCCTGACGCTTCTCCCAATCGGCGACGATCACCTCATTTTCTGCTGTGAGCAGCACGGTCTTGTCCTGCGATTCAGCGGCGGTGAGCAGCGACTGCCAATGCTTCCGCTGCTGCGCGACCTTCATGTCTTCATCAAAAGGAATATCGCCTTCAATGATGCCCGCAAAGACTGCTTGCAGCGCGTAGTAATCCTCCTGCGTGATCGGATCGAACTTGTGCGCGTGGCATCGGGCGCAGTTCGCCGTGGTACTGGTGAAGGCCGCCATCGTCTGCGTCACCAAATCATCGCGGTCGAGGTAGTCGAAGTTCGTCGGAGCCGTCTCATACGCGCTGTGGTCAAACACCCCCGCGCCAAGAAACCCGAGCGCAGCGATGAGACGCGGCTCCTCGGGGAAAAGACGGTCCGCAGCGAGCTGCTCGCGCACAAACCGAGACCAAGGCTTATCGGCGTTCAGCGACTCGATGACATAGTCGCGATACCGCCACGCATGATCCCGTGGCAGATCGTGACCACATCCATGCGTCTCCGCGAAATGAATCGTATCCAGCCAGTGCCGCGCCCAGCGCTCGCCATAGCGCGGCGAAGCGAGCAACCGGTCCACCAGATGCTCGTAAGCCTTCGGATCACTGTCCTTTTCAAAAGCCTCTACCTCGGCAGGTGACGGCGGCAAACCATGCAGATCGAAATACAACCGCCGGATTAGCGTGCGCCGGTTTGCTTCCGGAGAAGGGGTCAACTTCCGCTCCGCGAGCCGCGCCCGGATGAAGCCATCCACCGGATGCTCGACCGTCGAGCCTGCGATGACTGGAAGCGCGGGTTTCACCAGCGGCTTGAGTGACCACCAGTCCGTGGTATTTGGTCGCGTCTCTACGAGCACGCGCGGATCGGACGCTCCGCGCTTCACCCATTCCTCCAGCAGCGCGATCTCCGACGCCGGGAGTTTTTCTTTCGGCGGCATCTGGTGATCGTCATCTGACCAGCGCACCATCTTGATGAGCAAGCTCTCCTCCGGTTTTCCCACAACGATAGCAGGCCCCGAGTCTCCTCCTTCCTCCCAGCCCGATTTGGAATCGAGCGTCAGCCCAGCCTTCATTGTCTTTTCGTGCGAATGACACTCGTAGCAGCGCTGTTTCAACAACGGCTCGATTTTGGACGTGAAGAACTCATCCACATTCGCCGATGCAACATCAGCCGCCCGGACTGGCGTTGCAATCAGCAACAGGCCCAGCAGCATGATGGTGAATGAGTTGTTTCTCATGACTGGCTCCTTGGGACCGATGCGCGGTCCGCAGCGATGTCTGGCATATAATTCCGATGCGTTTTCATGGCCGGTGATTGGCTTCAAGCGAGAATCTCCTTCACCACGTTCCCATGCACATCCGTGAGGCGTCGGTCCACGCCGTTGGTGCGCACGGTGAGTTTTTGATGATCGATGCCGAGCAGGTGCAGGATGGTGGCATGCATATCGTAGCCGGTGGTGATGTCTTGCGCGGCCTGGTAGCCCAGATCGTCGCTCTGGCCGTGGGCGATGCCGGGCTTGATGCCTGCGCCCCAAAGCCAGCTCACAAAACTGCCGCAGTTGTGATCGCGGCCCAGTGATCCCTGCGAAAACGGCGTGCGTCCAAACTCCGTGGTCCAGACGACGAGTGTGTCTTCGGCGAGTCCGCGCTGGCGGAGATCGCGCAGCAGGGCGGCGATTGGCTTGTCGATGCTGGCGCACATGGGCGGGAGTTCTTTGGGGATGTTGCCGTGGTTGTCCCAGTTGTTCACCGCGCCCTCGGGGCCGCTCCACACCTGGACAAAGCGCACGCCGCGCTCGATGAGTCGCGTTGCGAGCAGGCAACGCTTGCCGAAGTCAGCAGTGGCTTTGTCGGCGCTGTCGAGGCAGTAGGCCTGGCGTGCAGACTCGGGCTCGCGCATCACGTCGAAGGCTTCGGGCGCGCTGAGCTGAAGCTTTGCGGCGAGTTGATAGCCGGCAATGCGGGCATCGAGTCGTGAATCGCCGGGATGTTGCGCGGCGTGCGCCTGATTCATCTGGTTCAACAACGCCAGTCCGTCGCCATCGGCCTGGCGCGTGGCGAAGGCGAACTTGTCGCTGGCAAAGAGGTCGGGGATGGGTTGCGACGCGCCTGCTTTGATGACGGTGCCTTGATGCACGGCAGGCAGAAAGCCAGAGGTGAAGCAACCGCGTCCGTTGTAGGGTAGGCCGCGCGCATCAGGCAGCACGATGAAGGTGGGAAGGTTGTCGGTGAGATTGCCGAGCGCGTAGGAAATCCATGCACCCATGCAGGGGAAGCCCGGCAGCAGGAAGCCGTTGTTCATCAGGTAGGCGCTCTGACCATGCACATTCGAGCGGCCCTGCATCGCCATGAGAAAGGCCATCTCGTCCACGAGCTTCGCCTGCTCGGGAAACAGACTGCTCGCCCAGCGTCCGCTTTGACCATGCTGCTTGAACTCAAACGGGCTCTTCATCAGCGGCCCCTGCATGCCGGTCGCGCCTTCGATTTTCACCTTCGAGCCGAGCTCCTGTCCGTGCTGTTTCGTGAGCATCGGTTTGTAATCCCAGAGGTCCATCGGGCTCGCGCCGCCATTCATGAAAAGCTGGATGACGCGTTTCACTTTTGCCGGATGATGAATGCCGCCGTTGAACTCCGGCCTTGGCATCGGGACGATGGCGGAGGCATCGCGAGCGAGCAGTTGCGAAAGCGCGACCCCCGCGAATCCGCTGCTGATGCCACCGAGAAAGTCGCGTCGGGTGTGAAGTGGAAGTGTGTTCATGGGGTTCAGAAGTCTGTTCATGGGGTTCAATGGTGGAGGCATTCAGCGAAGGACTTCGCCTTTTGTCGCGCCGGCAGGCACATCGAGAAACTGTATCTGTCAAACGGTCTCAAAGCCCGCGTAGTCGATGAATTCCCACATGGCTTTCTCGTCTCGCGTGACCTCGAAAACCCTCGGCTGCTCGCCCAGGTTGTAGCGCACCTCAGCACCTCAGGGCTACTCCCGCCCCTGAAACTCTTCTTCTCTGGGCAGAGCATTTACTTTCCAAGTGGGGGGATAGAAGCGGACGATGCGTTTCGGGCGGTAGCCTTCGAGCATCATGTCCATCTTGAGCTTGATCTGCACGCCGCTGCTGCCGGGATCGACGGGGATCGTCTTCACGTCGAGGATACCGCCGGTTTTGCGGTCGTTCACGGGGTCGTAGGTCATGAGGCTATCGCGCGCGACGGCAAGGCCTCCGCGCGGTTCGGCAGGCGGCGGGCTGCCATCGGCCGGCGGTTTGGCGTTCGGGTCTTTGATGGTGAGTTCGTCGAAGAGCTTGGGATCGACATTGCCAAAGAAGGTGATGGTGACGAATTGAGGCTCGTCCTCGACGGCGGTGACCCAGCCGGGCAGCCCGCGCTGGCGGATGTGGATGCGGTGGCGTTCGAGTTGCTGAGCGCTGGCAAGGTTTCGCGCTTGTTCATCGAGCCACACGTCGGTGATGCGTCCAGGGCCGTAGAGGGTGGCCCAGGTGAGATTGAAGAGGACGCTTTGGCCGGGTTGCAGGGCTTTAAGATCTTCTAAGGCTTTGCCTTCGAAGATGCGGGTGCTGGCGAGGAGGTCGAAGGTCTTCGGGGAATGGAGTGCTGAAGTAGTGGCGTTTTTTGGAACCCCAGCACTCCCTTTCTCCACGACTCCATCACTCCCGGCTCCGCTCTGGAGCGATGCAGTGAGCTTCATCGTGGTGAGGTCCACGCTGTCGATCTTCCAGAGCTGCTTCTGCCGCGTATGATGCGTGAAGTCATCCTCGATGCGGAAGCAGCGGCGGAAGTCGAACTCCGGGGTCTTGCGCCGGAAAGCGGTGTCGGGTGGCGGTGTCTTGTCATTCGGATCGACCAGATAAAACAAGCCGTGCAGGTGTGTGCCCAGCGGGATGTCCTGAAGCGCGGCCGGTGCTCCATGAAACCAGATGGAGCCATACGGCAGCATCCCCGCATCGACCGGGAGGTCCCAAACTCCGCGATCCTGGCTGTCATTGCGATCCACGCGAATCTGGAACCGCCGTTCGAGATGGTCCACCTTGATGAGTTCGCCCGAGACCGCGTGCGCCGATCCCTCCGGCGGAAACTGACCTTCGACGATCTGATACCATTCGGGCGCGGCATTCGGATCCTTGGGATTTCGCTTCTTCTCGCCGGCCTTCACCGGTCCATCGGCGTCGGTGCGGAACTTGGGTTTGTCCTCGGCGTGGAGGAGTGCGGTGAGACAGCAGAGGGCGAGCAGGAGACGCATGTGGGGAACCGGAGTATTGGAGTGATGGAGTGATGGGATCAGTCTTTCGGCTTCGTTTCGGCCGCTGTCTCAGGGCGTTTCAAACTCGCGGGCAGCGGCGCGGGCGGCAGTCGCCGCGCGGCGCATGATGCAACAGTTCGGCATACGGCATCACCGTGAAGCTCATCACCTCGTCTGTGCTCTCGTTGCGGAACTTCCCACGAGGAGAGGCAACAGGGCAAAGGCGAGCGTGAGCGTCAGGAATGTGATGGCGGGTAGTTTCATGTGTTTTTGGTTCTTGGTGGAGAGTTGGAGTGTTGGAGCAGTTCATAACTCCATAGCGGCAGTCGCCGAGCCTCAACCCACAATCTGCGAGAGCGGCCCCACGCTGTCCTGGAACTTGTCCGCCTTCACGTCCACGCGTTGCAGCATGGTGAGCAGCAGGTTGCTGAGGCGGGCGTCGCCATCGACGGGCCGCGAGCAAATCTTGTAGTGTTCCTGGGCGTTGGTGACGTCGTATTTGGTGATCTTCGGCAGGTTGAAATCCACGTGCGTGCCGTGCTTGTAGCCGAGCGCTTTGCCACCGGCGAGGATGGTGGGGAGGTTGGCGTTGCCGTGGCTGTGGCCGTAGGCCATGCCGCTGCCCCAGAGGACCTGCGTGGTGTCGAGCAGGGGTGTGTCGCCTTCCTTGTGCTCCTTGAGCTGGTCCAGGAAGTAGCTGAGCTGGCCAACGAGGAAGGTATCGGTCTCCGTGAGGCGGCGGAGCTGCTCGGGGTCGCCATTGTGATGGCTGAGGCCGTGGCGGGTCTGCAAAATGCCGATCTCAGGGATGCCGCTGGTGTTGCCCTCGCTGCCGATGCCGCAGGTGATGACGCGCGTCGAATCCGTGCGCAGCGCCATGACCATGAGGTCGTAGAAGAGGCGGTAATACTCGCCAGCCTCGGCCATGCTGAGCTTGCGCTGGAGGCGTGCAGCTTCGTCAGCAGGGACGGCGGGCTTGGGCACGTTCAGCCACTCGTCGGCGCGGCGGGTGCGCTCCTCGACCTGGCGCACGGCGGTTAGGTATTCGTCGAGCTTGCTGCGGTCTTCGCTGCCGAGATTGTTGTTCACGCGTTTTGCGTCATCGGCCACAATGTCAAGGATGCTGCTGCGACGGCTGAGACGGCGGCGGATGGTCTCCTTGCTGTCCTTCTCGACGCCGAAGAGGACGTTGAAAATCTGCTGCGTATTCCGTTCGGCGGGAATCTGGATGCCATCCTTCGACCACGCGAGCGAGGTGCCCTCGATGGCCATTTCGAGCGACGAAAAGCGCGTGGCATTGCCCTGCGCTTCGGCCATGAGCTGGTCAGCGGAGACGGTGTTGCGGAAAGCGCCGCCGTCGCCGGGGACGTTCGCACCGGTGAGCCAGACTCTCTCGCAGTTGTGGTGCTTGCCGATGACCATCGGGTGATGCAGGCCGCTGATCGGCGTGATGTCAGCGCGGTGTTTTTCCAAAGCCTTGAGCGGCGCGGTGAACTCATAGTCCTTGCCCGCTTTATGAATCTGCCAAGTGAGCGTGTTCACACCGTTGGGGATGTAAAGAAACACGCTGCGCTTGGGCTTGGACGGCGCGGGGACTGCCGCCATACAGTTGAGAAGCGGCAAGGCGATAGTCGCACCGAGCCCTCGCAGCATCGTGCGTCGGGAGATTTGCCATTGGTGGAGATGGAGATGCGGCATGATTGGTGCTTTCTTGGAGAGTCTTTGGTTGTTAGTTGTGCGATTCTTAGTTGTGCGATTCATTGTACGACGGACTTCCAGTCCGTCGAGAATTTCGATGGACTGGAAGTCCGTCGTACCTTTCGGTGCGGCTTTGTCGTGTTCGGGTTGTGGGACAAGTCGTCGGACGGATCGTCAACGTAATTGGAATAAGTCAGAACAAACAAACGCCTCGACAATGTCTTTAAGGCGGTAGTCCTTTGCTTTACTGACGGCGGCGATCTTCATCAATTCGTCGCGGTCCGTGAAGGTCGTCGTACGGCGCAGGCCGTAGGTGGCAAGTTTCTCGATGAACGTGGCGTTGAAGGCATCGATGTCTTGCAGGAGAAGTTGCTTCAACTCCTCGGCATTCTTGTATTCGCGGCCATCGGGCAGCATACCAGATGAGACGACATTCGGGTTCGCACCGATGCCGTCGGTGACTTCCTCGGTGCGCCAGCGACCGATGGCGTCGTAGTTCTCGAAGGCTAGGCCAAGTGGATCGATCTTCGCGTGGCAGGCGGCGCAGTTCGCATCGTGGATATGCGCTTCGAGCTTCTCGCGCAGCGTGGCTTTCGGGCCGGTGGGGTTCGTGGGGATCGGGTTGACGTTCGCTGGCGGCGGCGGCGGTGATTTGCCGAAGATGGACTCCATGACCCACACGCCGCGATGCACGGGACGATGCCGCGAGCCGTCGCTGGTGAGCGATAGGATGGATGCCTGGGTGAGCAGCCCACCGCGCTTGCTTTCGGCAGGCAGGGAGACGCGTTGGAAGTCATTCCACGGAATGCCTGCGTCCGGCAAGCCGTAGAACTGGGCGAGGCAGGCGTTCATCATGCTCCAATCGCTGTGCAAAAACTCACGCAGCGTGAGCCCGGCTCGGAGCACTTCCCGGACGAAGGCCTGGGTCTCGCCGATCATACTGGCTTCGAGCGTCTTGTCGTAGTCGGGGAAGAGCTTCTTGTCCGGCGGGAACATCCCCACCTTGCGCAGGCGCAGCCACTGCGAACTGAACGCATCCGTGAAGCGCACCGAGCGCTCGTCCTTCAACATCCGTGCGACTTGTCGTGCCAGCTCTGCCTTGTCATGCAACTTGCCTTGCTCGGCGAGCGTGAGGAGTTCCGAGTCCGGCATCGTGCTCCAGAGGAAGTAGGACACACGTGACGCGAGTTCCCAATCGTTGAGTGTGGTGCGCTGCGCATTCTCGTCACCCTCCGCGAGAAACAGGAAACTCTTCGAGTTCAGGATCGCCAGCATCCCGGCCTTCACGGCATCGCGAAACGTCTCCTTCGCTTCGAGTTCGCTCTTCACGATGGTCATGTAGCCGTCGATCTCCTCATCGGCGACCGGACGACGAAACGCACGCTTCGCCAGCGTGGCGAGGCACTCGCGCACTTGCACCAGGTTGCCTTCCTCGCGCGGCATGTAGTCATCGCGGAGTTGCTTCTCGCGGTCTTCAATGATTGGCCCCTTCCACGAGATGGAGTCCATGATGAGAAAGGGATAACGTGGCTGGCCCTGCTCATCGGTGAGCTTCATCTGCCAGGGGATGCGGCCGATTTTCGTGCTGATGAACGGGATGTTGCCATGCCGACCCGAGCGCGGGATGGTCGACGGACCCGGCACGTCGTTGTAAACGTGAATGGTCGGTCGCCCCTTCGGCAAATGCGCGCGGAAGGTCACGGTGATCGGCTTGTCCTCGGGCGCGATGATGTCCTGCTCGAACAACACGCGGTCGAGCTTCTCCTCATACACCTTCAAGCGCGGTGCGCGGCCATTCTTCGGTTTCAACCCGCTGAGCGTGTAGCTGATCTCATACACGCCCGCCTCGGGCAGTGGGTCCTTCAGCAACGAGTAGCGGAAAATGTCCCCTGGCCACATCTCGTAACGCACTTTGTCGAGAAGGCCCATTTCACGCAGCCGTTCGCGATGCCGCTCGTCGATCTGTTCCTCGTAAAGCGGAGGCTTCGATCCTCCGAAGGGCAGCACGGGTTTCGCGCCCTTCTTTGGCGGCACAATCTCAGGGTAGGCCTCTTTCAAGACCGTCTCCGCCGCTGCGAGATATTTTTCGATGTTCGAGGGCGAGAGCGTCAGCACCGAACCAATGCGTTCAAAGCCATGCCACTCCTGGTCTTCCAATAGAGCGCCCGGGTCCTTCGCATCATACTGCACGCCGATGAGATCACGCAGCGTGTTCACATACTCGTCGCGGGTGAGCCGGTTGTAGGTCACACGACCACGCGAGGCCATGCGCGCTTGCTCGCCATCCTTCAACTTCGCCGCGATCCACTCCACCACCTTCGCACTATCCTCCGCCGCAGGCCGCTTCTTCTCCTTTTTTGGCGGCATCTCGCCCGAGTTGATGCGTTCCATGATCTCAATCCACTGCGGCGTGTTCTCAAAGCCGACCTTTGGGGAGAGCGTGTCGAGCCGGAAGTCGCCCTTCTGCACATCCGCATCGTGGCACTTGTTGCAGTGCTGAGCGAAGTAAGTGGTCACCTTGGGATCGAGTGCGGTGACTGGCCCATCAGCCGCGTGCAACGCGGCGAACGACGAGAGAAATAAGGCGGTGAGGAGGGTAAGTTTCATGTTCTTGGTTCTTAGTTCATGGTTCTTAGTTCTTGGTTCGCGGTTCCCAGTTTCGATTTCTCGGCGTCTCGCTGGGCAACGAAGAACCAAGAACGATAGTGGCGGATCATGGCGCCAGACTCCCGGTTTGGCAGAATTCCTGCCACTTCCGAGCATACTCTTCCGTCGGCAGCCACGACGCCTCGCTCTTGTATCCTGCAAACTGCGCATACGGCGCAATCTCCAGCAATTGCCCGACAACCACCGGCGTCTTCCAGGACCATTGGAACTTGTCGTCCCGCACGCGCACTCCGTCCAGGTTCTTACCCAGCCATCCCTTCTCTTCCGCTGCGTCGATCAGCTTGGGCGGTCCCTTGCTCGGATCGGCATCGGCCGGCACTCGCAGGTGATACGCCGTCCGAATGAACGCCATCACGATCGGCAGCGTCTGGGTTCCTCGCGGTCCCTCTCCCCAATGCCCGCCGCCCGGTTCGACAATCATGTGCATCCGCGCGTGGTGCTCCTTACGCAGCTTCTTGACCGTCTCCAACTGGTCCTGGAAGTAAGATCTATCGTTCTCACCGCTGAGAACGAGTCCCGGGATCGGGTAGATCGCCGGCTCCGAAAACTGCTTGCCGAACGCCGACTTAAACGCGATCCAGGCGAAGACCCGTTCCGGATGCTTGCCGCCGAATCCGCTGACGAACGCCGTTGCGTTGGAATGCCCGAACAAACACAGCGGCGCGTTCACGACCTCCCGGTGCCCGCTCTGCTTTGCCAATTCCGCGAATGCCTCCAGGAGCCGCGTATCGGGCGACTTCTGGTGGCCGGGGAACCCCAACTGCGTCCCGTCCGGCAGTTTGCCCAACTGGTCGAACGCCACAATCCCACAGCTCAATTCGTTCCCCAGATCCTGCACCTCAGGACTTACGGACCATTGCTCCCCCGTTCCGTGATAGGGGAATACCAGCAGCCCTTTGATGAACGCGGTGTCCTTCGGCAGCCAAAGATGAAACAACCCGTTCTCTGTCGTAAAGGGCCAGGCATACGGCGTCTTCGGCTCGCCGGCGGAAGCGTTCGGCAAAAGCCCCCGCGACGCGAGTAGGAGGAGGCAGAGGAAGGTGCGGATCATTTGATTTCTTGGTAGTCGGAGGTGAGGGTCAGCTTGTCGGCGTAGACGTTGATATACCAAGCCGTCGTGCCGACGGGGAGGGTCGCCGTGGCGGTCATCGTCTTCAGGTCGAAGTGCGCCGGCGTCTCGACCCACTTGCGCGTGCCGGTGAAGCCTTCGTCGGTCGTCGAGATTAGCACAGCGCGGTCGATCGGCTTCGTGGAGGTGAAGGTCGCGGTCGCATGGCCATCCTGGACGGTGGCCATGGGCGAGTTGCCCCACGGTTTGCCGGTTGACACGACGCTTTGGGCGAAGGCGTAGCTGTCGGGTGGATTCCAGCCGGCCGGGTGGCTGTGGCCCATCTTCGTCACGAGGGAGACCATGCGGGGCCCGGGCGCCTTGCGGTAGTTCTCCGCCTGGCATCCGAGGGGGAAGTGCGCGTCCTGCGGCCAGGAGAGCCAGAGCACGGGCATCTTCACGCGGTCGGCGTAATTCATGGCATCCCAGACCTGCTTATAGCCTTCGTTGTCATGGAGGGCTGCGCCCCAGCCGTTTTCGGCGTCGAAGAGGTGGCCGCAACCATAGGTCGGAATGCCGAAAGCGAATCGTTCGTCGAGGCCGATGACGGTGCTCGTGATCACTCCGCCCCAGGAGATTCCCATCACGCCGATCTTAGACGGATCGACTTCGGGCAGGGTGCGCAGGAGTGAGTTCGCCAGCATCGTGTCGGCCAGCGCGTGGTACATCCACTGTTCCTTCAGGGGCAGCTTCGAGTCGGCGAACGTCCCGTCGCGGGCCGGGCCGGAGAATGCGTGGCGCGCCCAGATGGGTCGGCCCTTGGCCTCCGTCTTCTCGTAGACGTCGGTCTGGCCTTCGACCGCGATACTTATGGCCGCAAAGCCCTGGGCGTTCCACTTCTGCACCCACTCCTTGTAGGCCGTGCCGCCGCCTCCATGGACGAGGACGATGCCGGGAATCTTCCCTTCGCGTTTGGCCGGCAAGCCGATCCAGGCGAAAACTCGGGTGGGTTTTCCCTTCCAAGGCAGGGCATCATAGAAGATCGCATGGACTGCGCCATCGGGCTGGAAGCCTTCGGCTTCAGAGGTCTTCGGTGCCTGGGCGCAGGTATCGAGCAGGCCCAGCGCCACCTTGCGGTCGACGATTGTTTCGGCGCAGAGCGAGGCCGATAGGAGCAGCGAGGCGAGTAGGGTGGTGGTGGGTTTCATGTTTGTTGTTCTTGGTTCTTGGTCCTTAGTTTCAAGTTGAAGCGGGGTGGAGAACAGCCCACTCGAAAGGATTCTCGCGGCGGGCCGTCAGCGCCGTTCTGAAAATGTAGCAATCAGCCGGTTTGAAAACGCTGTTTGCGTCCCCTTCGTTTGCTTCAATTCAAACCTATTCCTCCGTATTTCGGGAATATGTCCGGAGACGGGAAGCGTTCTTCCAAATGGCCTTCTGTGTATTCCTCCCGTGGCGCCGCGTCGTCGGGCCAGTTCATCGGTCGGATTCGGACAATCCTCCCAGGACGAATGCCCTCAATGATCTGGTTCACCTTAATTCGGATCTGGATCCCGCTGCTGCCCAGCGGGATCTCTTTGTCCTGCTTCATCACTTCTAGGATGGGGCCCGAGATGGCTACCAGGGAATCCCTAACCGTCCCATACTCATGCTTCAAATTCGCTTCGGACGCAGCGACCTGTCCATCGATGCCCTTCTGGAAATCGGCATAGAGGGAAGGTTCCATGCCGCCGAACAAGGTCGCGGTCACTGTGGCGTTGCCGAACTTGCCATACTCGACGGCATCCACCCATGCGGGCATCCAGCGGCTCCGGATCAGCTCCCGATGCACCTCGATCTGGTGCTGGGTGGCACGCTGGATCGCCGTCTCATCCAACCAGATATCGGAGATACGAAGTCGATTGCCAACACGTCGCTCCCAGTGCCCATCCGGTTTCCAAGTGATTCCCAGATGGACGACCTGACCGCCGAGGGATTTCTTCCCGTCGGCAGGCCACAGGCCTTCGGCAATCAAGTCCTCGAGCCCGAGCTGCTCGCGACCGCGCCAAAAACGGGTCGCAGCATCGATGGTCATCTGTAGTTCGCCTTCCTTGCCCTCTCCGCCTGCCTTGGGTTCACGATTGGCAACGATCATCCCTTTTTTGTTTCCGTTGAGCGCCACCTCCTGCAACTTCCAGACTTTGCCCTCCCGGAGGCAGAAACTGGACTCGTCCTCCAGCAGGATGGCGTGGTTCTCCGCGGGTTGGGTGACGCTGGCTTTGGTGACGACCGGCACGGAGGAGAGTTTTGGATCTGGTGGCAGATAAAAGCGACCATGCATCATGGTGCCGAGCGGGACATCCCTGAGATCCGCTGGCGCACCGTGATAGCGGACCATGCCATAGGGGAGCATGGCAAAGGGGCTCGGGGCCGTGGAGTGCAGCAACTCTCCGCCAGTCACGCGGATGCTGCCGCGGCGATTGGCATGGTCCACGAACATGAGTTGGCCGTCGTAGGCTTTGGCCTTTTCCAAAGGGGGGAACTTTCCCGCCTCGGGCCGGAAGGGGGCGGCTACGCCGGTTCCTGGTTCTTGGTTCTTTGTGCTTGGTTCTTGGCCGGCGGATGACGCATGGACAACTAACGAGCAAGCAAGCAACAACAACGAATAACGAGGAACAAAGAACGTTTTCATAGTGCGATGACCTTATTGCTGTCGCCAAACTTGTCGGTTTCAACGCCCATGCGCTGGGCCATGAGGAGCAGGAGGTTGCTCATGTGGGCGTCGGTGTTGACCGGGCGGCTGCAGAGCTGATAATGCGCGCTGGTAAGCGCTCCGTCCGCGCCGAGCGCGTAGCCTTGGAAGCCTTTGGCGTCCTTGTTGAAGTCGAGATGACTTCCATGCTTCAGGCCCAGGTCCGAGCCGCCGGCGAGCACCAACGGGAGGTTGGCATTGCCGTGACTGTGGCCGTAGCACATGCCGCTGCCGAAGAGGGCCATCGTCGAGCCCAAAAGCGGCTTGCCACCGAGATCCTTGGTCTCGGCGAGCCGAGTCAGGAAGTAGCTGAACTGCTCGATGGCGAAGGTGTCGTATTTGGTGAGCTTTTCCATGTAGCCCGGATCGCCGCCATGGTGGCTGAGCTGATGGCGCGACTCGGTGATGCCGATTTCAGGGATGGAAAAGGCGTCTCCCTCGCCACCCAGACTGAAGGTGGCCACACGGGTCACGTCGGTCTGGAAGGCCAGCACCATAAGGTCATAGACCGTGCGGAAATAATCGCCCGCCATGGTGGCGGCAACGTCGCGGTTGGTGCGCTTTCGGTCGGCGTCGGAGACCGCGGGCAACGGCGTGTCGAGCCACGTATCGGCCCTGCGTGTGCGGATCTCTGCCTCACGCACCGAGGTAAGGTATTGTTCCATGCGCCCTTTGTCCGCCGCCCCCAAGTCTTTATCGAGCTGGCGCACTTCGTCGAGGTTGGCGTCGAGGACGCTCCCCTTGCGACGCAAGTTCCTCCTTTGGACCGCCTTGCCCCCTTTCGGCTCTTCAAACATCGACGCGAAGATCTCACTGCAACGACGCATCGCCGGCAGCCGCACGCCATCCGCTGTCCAGGCGAGCGAAGCACCCGTGAGGGCGACATCCATCGAGGGGTAACGGGTGTGCGGCGCCGTGATCTCCGCCATCTTTTGGTCCACGGAAATGGTGTTGCGATCCGTAGGGCCCATCTTGCCGCCGGTGAGCCACACGTTGATGCAGCCGTGGTCGTGGCCGAGGGCTCCCGGGTGATGCAGCCCGCTGATAGGCGTGATGACTTCGCGATGCTTCTCGAGCGGCTTGAGTGACCGGGAAAACTCGTAGTCTTTTCCCGGCTTGGTGATCTGGTAGTTGAGCGAATGGACGCCATTGGCGAGATAGATGAAGGCGCTCCGCCGAGGCACGGCGGACTGTTCCTCGGCCGCTCTGAGCGGGATCATGCATTCCAGCAGAGGCAGTGAGATGCATGTGCCCATGGCTCGCAGCGCATGGCGTCGGTCGATCAGCCAGGATTCGGAGAGAAATTTCATGGGGAAGCCTTTAGCAGTTAGCAGTTAGCGGTTAGCGGTTAGTTTCTTAGCTTTTGAATGAATGCGTTGAGCATGCGTTTGATTTCAGTAAGTTCGGCATTCGTCTTTTCATAAGTGTCTTGAGTTATGTACTGCAGGTCGTAAGCCAGGATGAGTTGGTATTCGAGTTCGGATGCGGAACCCATGGCATTATCGAGAAACCTCGCGAAGTCTTTCTCAGTATTCCTTCCACACCCTTCCGCGATGTTGGTAGGAATCGACGAAGAAGACCGACGCATTTGGCTGACAAGGCCGTAGATTTCTGTTTTTGGAAAGCTCTGCGTGAGCCGATAAATCTCAAGAGTGAGTCCATGCGAACGGTTCCAAATCTGTAAGTCCCGAAAGTTCTTCATTTGCTGCTAAACGAATCGTATTGGTTGCCGAAAAGCTAACAGCTAATAGCTAACAGCTTCATCTCTTCTTCATCAGTTCCGACAAGGCCACCGCTCGCACGATGTCCTTGACTCGGTAATCGTTCTTCTTCGCTTCTTCTTCAATCAACTTGAGGTCGTCCTGATCATCTATGGTGAGCACGCGGCGGAGGCCGTAGGTGCAGAGGTGCTCGATAAAGGCTCGGGCAACCTTGTCGCGGTCTTCGAGCAAGAGTTGTTTGAAATCAGTGGGATCCTTGAAGGCACGCCCATCGGGCATTAAGCCAGCGGGATTGATCAAGGGGTCCTCGCCAACTCCCGCTGGGACCTTCTCGCGGGTGCGCCACTGGCCGATGGCATCATAGTTGTCCCAGGCGAGTCCCAGCGGGTCGATCTTCGCATGGCAGGCGGCGCAGTTGGCATCGTTGCGGTGCGCCTCAATCTTTTCTCGCAGGGTGGCCTTGGGGTTCTGCGGCGGGTTGGGTTCGATGGCGGGCACGTTCGCCGGCGGTGGCGGCGGCGTCTTACCGAGAACCACTTCGCTGAGCCAGACGCCGCGGTGAACCGGGCGGTGCCGCGTGCCGTCCGAGGTCAGCCCGAGCACCGCGCCCATCGTGAGAAGACCGCCCCGGTGATCCTCGGGCTTGAGCGAAACACGCTGGAAACCGCCCGTCTTCGGCTCCGGCAGTCCGTAGAAATCGCACAGCCGGGCATTGGCCATCGTCCAGTCTGAATCAATGAACCCATCCACGGACAGGTTCTTTGCGAACATCTCGCGGAAAAACTCCACCGGCTCGGCCTTTATGCTGGTCTCCAGCCACGCCTCGTAGCTGGGATAGAGCTTTTTGTCCGGCGGGAACATGCCCACGCGGTGCAGTTGCAGCCACTGCCGCGCAAAGTCATCTACGAAGCGATTGGCTTTGCCGTCCGCGAGCATCCGGTCCACTTCACGCTCCAGTACGACGGACATCTTGTCCGTCGGGTCTTCCGACGAATCGGAAGTCGGATCCTGCGACGGACTGGAAGTCCGACGTACTTTTTTCAGGAAGCCGCTCTTGGCCGCGGTGAACAGGCTATCGTCCGGCATCGAACTCCACAGGAAATACGAGAGACGCGAGGCGAGTTCCGAGTCGGTGAGCCGTTCGCGGGCCACCTTGTCGCCCTCGACGAGGTAGATGAAGTGCCTGGACGTTAGCACGCCCTGCAATGCGACCCGATAGGCATCGGCCATTTTCTCGCCCGCCTCGCGCTCGGTGCGGTAGGATCGCAAATACCGCTCTAGCTCCTCCGTCTTCACAGGTCGACGCCAGGCACGTTCAGCGACGCGTGGCAAATGCTCCGCAACCACCTCGGGCGTTGCGTCATCGGGCGGCAGGAGACCCTGGCGCCGGGCTTTTTCCGCCTCCGACACCAGCGGCCCCTCCCATTCGATCCAATCGATAAGCACCAGCGAGTAGAGACCGTTCCCTTTGTCATCGAACAACTGCGGGAACGACGGAGACGATAGCAATGTCTCGCTGCTATGCGTGAAAATAGTGCCACCGAACAACCTGTGGAAGTGCAATCCTTTCAATTGATTGCTGGCCTCCAAGTTGAAGCGCAGCCCCACAGGCATCTCGAGCGACAACTCCGACTCATAGACCTCGGGACTGTCCTCCGGTGCGGCAATATCAATACCGATGAGCCGGGTGGCGATCGGGTTTTCACTTTCTCCCGGAATGCCGATGCTCAGGTGTGCCGGCTGGCCCCCTGGCGGGCGAATTCCGCTGGCCTGGATGCGGACTTTATAGAGCCCGCTGTGTTCCGGACCGATTCCTTGTCCTAGCCACCCTGAGGAGAACGCAGCAGGTCCGGCGTTCGGAGCAGCACCGGGGTAGATAAAGCAACGCAGCGGTCGCTTGATGCCGAAGCGGTCTAGCGCTGCCTGCTGCGTCTTCCCACCACCGGGAAGCAACTCCGCAGCGGTCTTGCGGACTTTGCGAGGCTCCACGCTCGCAGCGGGGAAGGCACGGTCGAGCACGAACCCCGCCGCACGGTAATAGCGATCCACATGCGACGGCGAAAGCGAAAGCTCCGACCCGATGCGCTCAAACCCGTGCCAAAGTGTGTCTTCGTTCAACTCGCCCGGTTTGGCCGGATCGTAACGTACTCCGAGCAGGTCATAAACGGTGTTCTGATACTCCTTCCGGCTCAGCCGATAGTGCGCCACCGCCGGCCGCGCCGCCATGCGAGCTGACCGCCCCTCCTTAATGAGCGAATCGAGATTCGTGACGAACGCCGCGATCTCCGCCTGTGTTGGCCGGGGCTCTTTCTCCGGAGGCATTTCGCCACTGTTAACCTTCTCAAGAGCTTCTGCCCAGTGTTGGCTGTCCAAGCCCGCCTTGAAATCACGCGAGAGTTGGTCGATCCGGATATCTCCCTCTTCCTTCTGCGGGCCATGACAGCGGACGCAGTGTTTATCCAAAAACGCTTCAAACGGTTCGGCCCCGCAGACGTTGCGCACAGGACCAAGGCTAGCAGTGAGGAGCAGCGCGGTGAAGAGGGTGAGTTTCATGTTCTTGGTTTCGGATTCTCGGCGCCCCGCCGGGCAACGAAGAACCAGGAACCGACAGAAAGAAAAGTTCTGGGGCAATGGCTGGGGTGGGAAAGCGGTCTTCATAGCTGCCCTCGCGCAGATCGCACAGACCGGCAGTCTGCACTGCTGTGCTAAGCAGAATGACGGCGTCGATAGTAAGGATAGGAATGTGCACGATCTAGATTCATCCTAAAGCCTAGATACTTGTATTGTATCACCTGAGAACTCGGGGATGGTAAACACCAAGTGATCGAAGGAATGTTTTTATAAGTATTATTCCATTGACCACGTTCCTTTGACTAGCCGATCAAGGACGACTGGATGGGACACGTTTGACCCACTGATAGGCTCTCATCGCATTGAGCGAGCAAAATTGGCGTGTTGCTTCTTCGCCGCGCTCGAACGCATATTCTAACGCGAGTCGTTGCACTGTTTCGTAGTCGGCAGCTCGCTCACTGACCGGCCAGTTGCTACCGTAGATGACTCGCTGGTCTCCAAAAGCTTGCCAAACAACGTTGATGTAAGGTCGGTAAAAATCGAGATCACGAGGCGCCGGTTGGCTATCGTGAGCGGCTCCCTCAACAAGCCCTGAAATCTTGGCAAAGACATTGGGGTGATGGGCCGCTTCCGCGATACCAGACTTCCAATCCGCAATCGGTGCATCCTTCGTGATACGTACGTTCCCGATGTGATTGAGAATGATCCGAAGTGTCGGCAACTTGCTTGCCAGTCTTGCCAATACCGCTGGCGTGTCGGGGCCTCCATTGACATCTAGCGACAAATCGAGGTTTGCCAACTGCTGGAAGTCTGCGAATTCACTCTTGTCGATCAATTGCTTGACGAGGCCGACGTTGGCGCGAATGCCACGAAACAGCGGATTGCTTGCAAAGCGTTTCAAGAGCTTCGCAAAGTCTGGCTCACCAAGTTTGAGGTTACCGACGATACCGACAATGAATGGATCGACCCTGGCCAAATCAAGCAGCCATTGGTTGTCCTCGACCCAAGGACTGGCTTCAACAATGACGGTTCCCGTTACCTGCCGAAACTGCTTGAGAGCTCGCAAATGCTCGGGCAGTACGGTGCGATACAACTTTGTGTCCTTCCCCGGCCATGGAACCCCTTCAGGTCGCGAAGGGTCGTAGAAGTGGGTATGACAGTCAATGATTTCCAGAGCTTTCGAACCATAATCTGCAGCAACATCCTGCAATCCAAGTCCCGCCATGCCGATCGCAGAAGACGCAATAAATGAACGCCGATACATAAAAACTCCGCGGAAGAAGGGGATTGGCTCCCAACTCTGAGAGCAGTTCATAAATATGATAGCTTGCCGATTGAATCTTAAATCTTAACTTCAGTGAGGAATTCTTGTCTACTCGCTCACCGTTCGACCTCATTGCTGCGTAAGCGACATGTTTTCAATTGCAATCCAATGAGTGTTCGCTTGAACGTTGAAGTAAGTCTCGCGAGTCCCTGAGGGCCAATCCAATTCGATCCGGTCTACTTGTTCTGCTGATCCAAGGCCAAAATGAAGAATCTTCTCATTGGTTGCCATGTACCCGCATCCACTCACTAATTGTTGTGAACGCTGATTTCCTGCGACCGTAACGATTACATTGGTTCCAATCGCGTCGCGATGCGACTTGGTGCCCACAAGGCGAATTGTCAAATAGTTGCCTGATGGCGAATCATTGCGAACCAAGCTGGTCGGTCCTTCCAAATCTGTCGCAACAAAATCTTGTCTACCGTCCCGATTGAAATCGATCAGTGCCAAGGCTCGGCCAAGCCGCTCCCGTTCAAAATAGGGGCCAAGCTCGTTCGGTACGAGTTCCATCCATCTTGATTGACCGTTTCCCAAGAAGAATTGTGAGCGCATCCGGTAGCCCATCCCGGCATGTGTCATGTCATCGATATGCCCGTTCAGAACCACTAAGTCTGCCTCGCCATCGTTCTGGGCATCGAGAAATTGGGCCCCGAATCCCAACATCTTCAAACTGGGGGCGACCAGTCCCGAAGAACGTGTCGCATCGCGAAAGATGCCGTTCGGCTCTTGTAGATAGAGTGTGTTCGTTTCATCAAAATAGTTTGTCACCAGCAAATCCATTGCCCCGTCACGGTTGGTATCTCCTGCAGCAACTCCCATGCACGCTTGTGCTTTGCCTTCGCCATCGTAAGCCAATCCACTAAACAACGCATGGTCTTCGTATCGAACCCCAAGTGAGGAACTCGCATCTGGTATGGGGATGAGCATCAAATTGGCTACCTGATCATTGGCGATAAAGATCGAGGGAAGTGATTGATCCTTGAGTCGAAAAACAACCAGCCCCAAGGCGTTGCCCGAGTGGATAGAGCCCGAGGAAAATGGCTCAGCTATCTCGCGAAACAAACCGGTTTCGTCGACGGATAGCAACCGCCCCTTCGAGGGCCGGAAATTGAGAGGCGAGCAAGCGCGAGGAATACCCTTCAAGAGACAGCGGCGAGTTGCGACGTCATCCCCCTCGACATAGTTTGCGTCGACAATCTCTGCCAATCCATCGTTGTTCAGATCAGCAATCGCAGCGCTCACTGTCCATTGCGGAGGTAAAGGCTCGATGCATGAAGAACCATCGCGAAATGTCCCATCACCCTGGTTCAACCAAAGCTGATTGACTCCAAAGTTGCAAACATATACATCGTCGAACCCATCGCTATCGACATCCCCAATCGCTACCCCCTGCCCAAATGCATGCTCGCGAACGCCAGCGAAATCTGTCACATCCTCAAACAATTTCACGCCAGAGTTGCGCACGCCTACATTGCGTTTCAATCGATCTGAGTGTTCCGACTCCGAACCCGGCGGCCAATCGCAACCTTGTGCAAGATACAGATCGGGCCAACCATCGTGGTCGTAATCAAGAACCCCCACACCGCCTCCCGTCATTTCGAACATGCGGCGTCCATCCTCGAACACGGTGCGAGAAGAATAATAAGTGAAATCGAGCTCCTCTCCGAGGTCCGTGAATCGAATAGTCCGCGCACCTTGATCGGACTTATCAGCTAGCGACAGAGATCTGCTGTCCGTAATTTTCCAGTCAGGCAACTCGAGAGTTTGAACCCATCGAATGTCGATCAAATCCTTCTCTAGAAGCGTCCGGGTTGTTTGCCGATCGAGCTTTGGTCTTGATAGCTCTGCAATTCTTCGCAGTTCAGATTGCGCTGGATCAAATGAGAGACCATATTGACACCAAGCCATCGATTCCCAAAATCGCCCAAGATCGAATGTCTGTTGGGCGGCTGCAACGATGGGGTCCATGATCCCTCTTGATCGCATGGTTTGGCCAATCTCTGCGGTTGAGAGCTTCTGTTCTGCCACCGCTCTGCGACTAGTCCATTCATTGGACATGATCCGTTCGAATACATAAGACAATTTTTCAAGCTTGGTAGCTCGCTGCATAAGAGTCTTGGCTCGCTCGGATTGTCCCAGACTCCCAAGCGATTGCGTCAATGCGTTGACCGCCGCTAGATGGTCCGGATCTAATCGCACCGATTCAGCAAAACACCTTGCGGCGGCTTCGGGTTGTCCATGATCGCGGGCCCATTCACCTCGTATCAACCAAACCATCGGATGTGTTTCAGCAGTGGCCGGTAGCGAGCGATTCCAGTCTACGATTTTATCTGGATCGACTTGCTGAAGCAGCTTTCCAAGTTGCACATGCACTTCCACTAGATTTGGAGACTGTTCGAGCAAATCGGACAGTAACTTCCCGGCTTCCGCTGTGGCTCCTGCGCGAAGACGAATCCTTGCTAACCCAAGTAGCGGCATTCGGTCATGCGGTGATGCCGTGAGAAACCCTTTCAGTTCCTTTTCGTTCTCAACTGGCATCGCGATGTTTCCCAAGTACAACAGGTGTTGGACAGACCATCGATTTTGTTGCACCATGGCGAACAGATGGGGAAATGCATCCCATCTACGCCCAGACAAATTGAACAAGTAGATCAATCGATCGCGAGCCTGGTCCATGCCCGCGTCGAGTGCAAGCGACTGTTCCATGCGTTGCATGGACACAGACATCTGCCCCATTTGTAGCGCCACTTCACCTGCTGCCCACCTGGCAATCGCTGCATCGCTACCTGCTGAATCGGGGATGAGATCGTAAAGTTCAATCGCCTCATCGTATTGTTTCAGTCGAGAAGCTGACTCGCCTGCCATCAACAATAGCTTTGGCGAATCCCGCTGCTTCGTCAATAACTCTCTACAGATCGAAAGAGCTTCCGCGTGATTGCCCCGATGAAAGGCTGCTTTCGCTGCGGAATAAGTCAGGTCGGTGCGAACCGCTTTCTGTTGCCCAATCCAGAGGTACGCAATGAATGACGATGCCAAGAGGATCAAGAGAGTCACCACACCAAGCGAGATGCTCCGACCTGGTGCCCGCATTACTTCCTCTCCAAGTGTCCTGGAAAGTCTCTCTCGTACCGATGCAAAAGGTCGGTGACGTTGTTGCGGACGATATAGATTTTCCCTCGAATCGACTTGGATTCGCCTGGATTCAATCCTCCGATGCGAAAATCGGAATGCAAGCAGCGAGCCACGCCCTGAAACAACTCTTGGTAGGGGTCAAAGGCGACAGCGAAAATCCACTTTTCATCGCTACTGAAACAACCGATGAGTCCATTGCTTGGAATGATCTCACTCAGTGGACGAGGGTTCACGTCCGTTCGGGGAACTCCTTTAGGACGCCAGACTTGGCCGGGAATATAGCGAGCTTGCTTGTTCCAGGGAACGATGCTGTTCATACGAGCCAGTTTGCCGTCGACAAAAATAAAGCACTTGGGCAAATAGTCGTCGATGTCTTTTCCTTTGTTGTCGTAACCGGTGAAATCGCCCAATCGAATGCATGGCTGAGCCCAATGGATTTCAGAATTTTTTTGGGTCGGGTTATGAGCCATAATCCTAAATGTGACTTCCTCGTCGCTCGCGCTGATTTCGTGATCAACGATGACACCGTCCGAAACTGTATCTTTGAGTTTCAACGTCTTCTTGTCAGAACTCAACGAAATGAGCTTTGGTGAGTGCTTGATGACGGTATGCTGCACCCAGTCTGCCTCCGTCGATCCCGCTCGACAATAAGCTTCCAAATAGTTGATTCGGATTTCTTTGCCAGGAAAATGCTCGCCGCGAATGACCAGCCAATGAGGTGGCAGATAGTCGAGAGTAAGGTCCGTACTCTGTGCTCCAACCGTTGGTGTTAATGTGACCAACAGGATCAAGAGTGCTGCAACGCTTACGTGGTTGAACATGATTCCGAATTGCCTCTTCTCATTCACTAGCGTCCAAATAACTGCGCCCCGCGAGGTAATGCAACTACTTTCCAAATGTCCGGATAAAATCGAACGACTCGTCACTGAAGAACTCCTCCAGCAACATATCATATTTCAACTGAATCTGTATGCCTCTGCTGCTTGGTTCCAGTGGCGGAGGGTTACCAAAAAAGTCACTCTCCCTCTGGGTGAGTCGGCCAAAGGCCGGAGAGGGAGAACTGAATTGTAGCATGGTGGATGGCAAACCAGCCTCCCCTCGCTAGGCTCGCCCCTCCCAGCGAGAGGGTTACCATGTGGCGATCGTGCGTATGTTGCATTCACTTATTGCAATTCGAGGACATTTGGCCTTCCTGCTTCGAACATCTGGCGAAGTTCACTCTCTAGCAACGCCCGATTCCAAATCGCCAACTCATCCATTCGACCGCGAAAAGCACGCGTTCTTTTTTCCAAATGCCTTTCCGACGGCAACCAGTTGCCAAGCCGACACAAACTTGGCCTGATAAGCACTTCATGATCGATAGTACCTTGCCGAACCAATATTCCATTCGCAAACACTTGTCGAGTTTTGTCTCGCAAGGAGATCACCATAGCCACTTGCACCCATTTCCCGATAGGCAGTGGATCTCCGATAAAAGAGTCACTCGCGTCGCTACCTTGCACGCCTCCCTTGGGCAGTCCTTGTCTGGTAATCTGAAAATGCACATCGCCGTCTTCCAAATCATCTGAATTCAAAATTGCATTCATTTCATAATCCAAGCGATCAATCTTGATCCACGCCGCGATGGTGTACTCTCGAAACGCTCCAGGGATACTCAATTCCACACGTTCGTTGTCCCCGTCAAAGAGCAGCGAGTCTTTTCCGGGCCAGCGTCCCGATACCCAACGAGCCCCAACGATTCGTCCGTTGGGGATGGCATGTTCTGTGTGCCTGAGTTCGTTCTCAAGAACCGATTCATCGTTCGTTTTGTGGAACGGGAAAAAGGCGATCAATCCTGGGGCTTTCAGCAGTTGTTCGATGTGACTTTGCCAACGTACCAAGCCGATTTGGTTAGGAGTAGGAAAGTCCGCGGAATCCATCTTGGGAGCTAACGCCACGACGCCCTGGCTATAGCGATTGGCTTCACCTTCGAAGACCTCTTCCATCACTTGTCTCGACGTATTATGAGCAACATTGACTTGACCATCGAATACATAAAGATCACTTGCGCCAACACTCTGATCGACCCCCAATGCGAACTCGGTTCCCAAATCGATATACTCGGCATCGGGCGTCATGATCGAAAACCCTTTTGCCGATGGCGGAACGATCGCACGCAGCTTTCCATACTCGACTCGAACGTGCATCGAATCCAAAATCGTCCAGCGAGCCGGCGCATTGACAATCAAGTCTGCGCCTAAGGCGAACCGTAGGTGTGCCACGCCAGCGACCAATTCGTAATCTCCCGGTTCGAACTTTCTTCCGAGCGGCCCTTGATCCGCAGCGAACTTGGCCCCTGCTTCATCGACGAAAATGGCTACACTTGAGGTACTATTTTCTGAAATGTCATTGATAGAAACAGCTGGTGTGCTTGCAACTCGGTTTCTCGTTGAGTTTGCTAACCAAAGCCAGGTTCCAACAGAAATCACGACCGCAGCAGCTACCGCAGTAATGGAGTATGCGATCGCATTGGAAAACAAAGCCCTTTGATTCAGTTGAACGATGTCATCGATTGCCGCTTGCTTGCCGGGTAAACCTGCAGCAACTTCGGCCAACGCTGAATCGAGGTTGAGGTGCTCTGCAAACGTCTGCCTCGACTTCGCGTCGGACCGCAAAATCTCGTTTAGCTGTGCGACCTCATGCTCCGAGCCGAGTCCGTCGATGTAACGATTGATCAGGAAATCAAGGTCATACATACGCATTTTTCTTACTTCGCCACTTCTTGTTGAACACAATCCAAAAGGATGCGTCTCATGCGATGCAACCACTGGTAAAAGGCACCGACCGATCTACCGCTAGTAGCCGCAACCGATTGAATCTTCAATTCTGATCGATAACTATCGAGAAGCAATTGTCGGTTATGCGGAGCAATCTTCTCAAGGCAGAGCTGAAGTGCCGTGCGTTGTTGTTCAAATAGAGACTCTTGCTCAGCTGACTCACTCGCTATCATCTCCGCCACATCACCGGCGAGTACTAACCGATCGCGTCCATGATCGCGCAACCACGCTAGCACTTCGTATCGGGCAACGCCGAAGGCCCACTTTCGAAAATCCCCATCTTCTCGAAACTGATCGAACTTATCCCACAACACCAACGCGACTCGCTGCATAACATCATCCGCATCAGCTCGCGCGGGGAGCAACCGTCGAATGTACGCGCGTACACTCGATTCATGCATGGTGAAGGAGCGCAGAAACAGCGAGTGTCGACTGGGTACTGAGCTCACTTCAAATCGAACTTGAATTCGTTGGGTCCCGACTCGGTGACGTCTGCAGTCAGACCGGACTTGGTTGGTATCGAGTATTTTTCAGGAATGATCCACTTAATCTCGGGGGGGAGAGCGACACCACCAGCGGAAACGTCGACGTCTTTTGGCGTCTTATCAATAACCTCGACCCGACGAATCGAAACAACGTGGGGGCCCGCCACCACTCCATCTTTCTCGACATGTGTTGTCAAATGAAAACGACCGGCATTGTCTGTTTTGCCAACGCCTGTTGAGTTCCCAGCTTTGCTTGTGAAAGTGACTTCAGCGTTTTCGATTGCCTTTCCTTGGTAAGTGACCGTTCCTGATGCGCGGAATCGCTTGGGCCAATTGGGATTTTCTTCTGGTCCGCCAGTGCATCCAACGATGGATAACATTCCCAAGCAGACCAGGGAAACACAAAAAAAAATTTTCAACATCTAAACGCAGCTCTCTTTGAATTGACTTAAGTGGGATTCACCGGAATCTCTGTAGTGCCGCGAGTGCCGGCGAATTCGATTACCGCACAATTTAGCTTACCGAGTTCAAGCTTAGCTTACCAAGTTCAAGCCGAGTCGCGATGCGACTCGGCCACAATTGCACATCGAGTTGCGTTACTGTTCGCTGGCTACTTCGCCACCATTAATGGTTGCGAGCGCACCCCAAACTCCGTATGGACTCGGTCCGCTTAGACTTTCGGGAGCCCCTGAATTCCCGGCATCGATACTCTCGGAAATGAACCGAACGGAACCATCGCCAAAAACACAGCTGACACCTCCGGTATGCCAACTCTGGGCCGACATAACTCCGCGTGCGTTAATGTTACCGATCAAGCACGATGGACTATTGGGCGGCAAGATGGCGTTGAATCCTGTGTAGATCGGCATCCCATCATAGGCACGCGTTCCGCCCGTTCGATATACCGAAATGCATGGGAATCCACCACACGCTGGCACGGAAGCTCGAATCTGTCGAGTTGCGCGATCGACTTGAGCCAAACAAAGCGCTGGGTTGGTTGTGATTCCAGTTAGTCCTTCGATCGTTCTTCCAAAAAGAGATCGGTCTCCCTTCGGGAAACAACGCTCTGATATCGCCATCGTGTTGCTTGTCCCGTCGGTGATGTCCTTAAAGCCAGTCCAGCTTCTTGTACCGAACATTCCGCGTCGTTGATAGGCGCCTTGGTCTTGAATGCCCGTCATGTGATCGCCGTGGCAGAACGCATAACTTGTCGTCGCGGCGGCACCACCTGCCCAGCGTCCACCGCGAGGGTCGCCGACAGGGCTATCCGAAGGGCAATTCATGCCCTTCACTTGAAATTGCGAGCCCCAAAGATCGTAACTTGCTTCCCAAGGAGCGGGGCCACCTGGCGGAAAAGAATTGGCTCCAAACGTTTGCGGAGATTGAATCATATTGTAGAGGGCACTTTCCTCCACAAAAGGCAAAAGACCGACCATCGCATTGATGCGATTTTGGTTACTTCGCGGATTGCCCATACCGGTTGGACCGCCAGATCCGCCTGACCCTGCCGGGAATCTCTTGTACGCATCCGCGTAATTATGCAATGCTAACCCAAACTGCTTCAATTGGTTCGTGCACTGCATTCTTCGCGCCGCTTCTCGAGCCGCTTGAACTGCTGGCAATAGTAAACCCACCAAAATCCCAATAATCGCAATCACTACCAGTAACTCCACTAGAGTGAATCCGTTTCTGTACCGCCTCATCATGCTTTTACTCCATCCTAAAAAAACAAAAACCGCCGAATTTGAAACGCGCATCAAGTATCTCCGGCAGAAACCCGTCTTTTACGAATGAAATTGAATTAATAAGGGAAAAAATCCCTAAGGAACCTTCCATGTGTGTAATTCGCCACCCGTATCACCTATGATTACAGTTTCGCTATCGCTAGACATGGCAACTCGGATCGGCAGAAGTCGCACACCCTTCGGAGCCTGAAACTCTGCCGACACCAATTCGTTGAGCAGGATTTTCGATTTTTCCATTCCATCAGTAGACCAAAGCTTTACTGTGCCATCTCGACCGCAAGTCGCTAGTTCCCCCTGCGGTCCAAACCGACAGTCGAGTACACCACCGGCGTGAGCGTCCGGTTTGGTCGCCAATGGCCAACCATCTTTCACGTCCCACCACACGAGGGTTCCATCTTCGCCGCAGGATGCGATCACCTTCGAGTCGCTCCGCCACGAAAGAGCTCGGACAGACTTTTTGTGCTCGGAAAGGGGGAGGATCACTCCGCCGGTCGCTCCATCCCATAGATGGATATTGCCGATTCTATCCCCTGTCGCCAAATACTTTCCATCGGGAGAGAATGCGACTGCGGTAACCCAATCGGTATGCTTGTCAATCGTCGCTTGAAGGCTGCCATCTTCCGTCGAATAGAGCTTTACTAGCCGGCTCGTGCAGCCGATTGCCACCCGTTTCTCGTCAGGTGAGATATCGGCTGCGATGATCGCATCGGGTTCGTCTCCAATCGTCGCGAGGCGTTTTCCTGTCGCTACATCGAAAAGCACCACGGCTCCACTCCGAACTGGTTTGCCGCCAGCAACGAGAAGAAGTCTGCCGGATCTGCTAAATGTGATCGCCAGTGGCTCACCCTCTGGAAATGGGATCGTCCCGAGCGGACTTCGCGATGATGGGGTGAGAAGTTCGATTGCCGTGTACCGGCTGGCAGCCACGACTGGTGCACGTGGGCTGGTAGCCAAGGCTAGTAACGGATAGGGGCGTCGTGTTTCAATCGGGTTTATTGCAGGCAAGTTCGTTGGAACCGCCCCCAGCGCCCCATCGACGAGTGGTGCAGCTTTGAACCCGAGCGTTCGCATCGCTGCCACCGAACTGCCAGCGTTCTCCCTTAGTCCAGTATCAATCCACTGCGAAATCATGGACAGTGCCTCGATGGACAATCTTTCTCCGTCCGGAGGCATGCGTTCCCCTTCTTCCGTTGACCTGAGTACTTCGATGAGCCGGCTCGCCGAGGACCGGCCGGCAACGACAATTTCACCTCCTCCACTCCCTTTCATAACCGCCGCATAGTTTGCGAGGTTCAAGCCAGCCTCCTGCTTACCATCGCCGTGGCATACAGAACAGGACTTCTTAAAGATTGCAGCGACATTGTCCTCGAACGTAATGGGTTTGCCATTATCTTCCTTACCATCTTCACCGCGGACGTTGGCCATGAATGCAAAAGTCAGAATCACTGCAAAAATTGGAAGAGGCAGGCGACGCAATAGCTTCATGGTATTCTCCGAGTCGAGTGAGGGTTGAACGGCGCAGTCCGAACCTGTGATGCCGAAGCATTAATGATTAAAGAGGAACTCGCTAGAGTTGATTAGTCCAGCGAAAATGTCTTGATAGATAGAAGACGAATTGTTCTCCTCGACAAGTTCGAGCATGGACTCTAACTCTTCCTTGGTTGGGCGTCGAGCAAGAACGCGAATGAAGATCGCGTCGATGATCCGATCCGGATTTGAATCGGCATCTACGATCTCTTTGAGAACTCCGTTCTTAGCAGCGGTATGGACCCTTGTACCAACAGTGTCACCAACCAGAAGATGCATGACCTGCGACAGCGATGGATCGGTCCTGGTGTCACATGCACAAACGGTCTTCCGTGGCGACTGCCCAAAGGTATCGAGCACGAAATCACCCGTAGCTGCGTAGGATTGTTTGCGGTTGATGTAATTGATGGCCTTGGTGCCGACCGGTGCATTGGGAAGTGATCGAGGTACGCCCGTGACGGCTACAATGGAGTCGAGCAGCACATCTGCTCGAAGTCTTCGAAGGCGTGCGTGCGAGAACTGTCTGGTATCATCTCTTCCTGAAGGAGTCGGCTGAACCGATAGCTGGTAGACTCGAGAATTGCAGATGTCACGGAAGATGGGTCGAATCCGACGCCCGTTCTCCACGAACCGAGCGGCAAGGGCGTCGAGAAGTGGACCGTTAGACGGCGGATTTGTGGCACGGAAGTCATCTACTGGATCAACGATTCCGACACCGAGCAATTGCGCCCATATTCGGTTGACAATATTTCGATTGAAGAGGTCATTTGCTGGGCTTTTGATCCAATCTGCAAGAGCACGACGAGGATCTCCTTCGCCTCCAACGGGGGTCAGTTCTCCGAGCAACTTTGCTGGGACAGGCCGGCCATCAACCGCATGCATAGCCGGCGGCGCTGATGGATCAAATACGACTCGACGATCGCGACTGTCGCTGCCTGTCTTTCGCTTGACGCATGTGAAGAAGCTGACGAAACCGTAATAGTCGTCCATCGTCCAACGGTCAAATGGATGGTTGTGGCATTCGGCGCATTGCATTCGCACTCCAAGGAATAGTTGCGAGAAGTCCGCCGCCAATACTTTGGGATTGAGTTTGTAGTCTTTGATCAACATGGTGTAGAGGCCTGTCTGGCCGTCGATGTTCGTGCTGCCAACAGCAGTCGCCATATCAGCGACGACCTCGTCGAACGGTCGATCGGCTGCTACCTGGTCCCGTATCCAGCCCAAGAATGCGTTCGCTGGTTTGTGAGAATCAGCCCGTCCGGTATAGTCATGACTGTTCACCCGCAGGAGTTCACCCCAAAGGGCTGTCTGGTAATCGTTGAAATCTTCGCTGTTGAGCAAAGCATCGATTTTCTCCGCCCGCTTTCCAGCTGACATGTCCTCGTTGAAGGATTTGTATTCGCCAACCGTGGGTGGACGTGCCGCAAGGTCGAGTGTCACGCGTCGAAGAAATGTCTCGTCGTCACAAATTTCAGAAGGAACGATCCGTAACTTCTTGAGCCGTTCAAACACAAGAGTATCGATGAAATTGTTCTCCGATGGGTTGGGCCATGCAAAATGATCGCCCGGCGGCAACACGATTACCTCGGCACCGACAGTGAAACGGCTGAAACGGGCAAAGACGGTAGTGTCACCTGAACCTTTCGCATTGACCAGACCCTTCGAATCGATGTCGGCGACGCTTGGATTGTTGGTACCAAAAAGTGCTAAGGATGTGACATCACGGGTGGATCCGTCTGCGTAGGTGGCTGTGACTCGCATGCTCTCCGTCCCGCCGACTTTGTCAAAGACCATGGCGGGCTGCGAAACGTGAATGCCTGCTACATCAGGTATGGTACCAACGTCGTCGGGGGCACCAGCGTCAATCCAAGCAACAAGCGTTTTAGCCAGATCGCTGTCGGACTCGATTCGCTTTCCGCCGGTATGAGGCACTGCACCTAGGGCTTTGAGCAGCAACAAACTCTCGCGCGGCATGGCAACATTGACTCGGCGCCCCGGTATCTCTTCAACCGCCCGGCGATAGTCACCAGCTGGATCGTACCCGAATAGCGAGAGCATGAAACCGTCTTTGCCGCGTGCTGATCCGTGGCAAGTACCGGAATTGCAACCAGCTCTGAAAAAGACAGGCATCACATCGCGCCGAAAACTCGGCACTACCGCGCTATCGGCTGTTGTCGTTTGAACGGCTGTATCCGATGCCATCACTGCAGTTCCAGCCACTTCCATAGCCATTGCCAATAGTAACAAAATCGACTTCATATTCACGATATTCACGAAGGTGGTCCCTGTTCCGTTTTCGCTTTCCGAAAGATTGATCCAACTACTTTTCCAATCGCGGATCGATTCGCAATTTTCCCGAGCCCGTTCGCAAGTGAATCTCTTCACCGTTTACGGAAAACTTCACGTCGCATTGGAGATTACTTACCATACCTAGGAGCGCTTGATCGCTAGCCTCGAGTTCTATTGCGACATCAGTTGAAGATTCACTGATAGATGGCTCAGGGCCTAATGCAGTCACTCCTACCGGTAGTCCAAGTATTCGGACACTTGACTGTCCCTGGAATGGCCGCAGCTTCTTGACCGCCCAACGGTATGCTATTCGATCGCCCCTGCGAACGCTCTGCGGATCGCTCGATAGGGACACGAAGGGCTCAGCGACCTCGATGTTTACGAGCTCCGAAGAGACCCGCACACGTTCAGATCCTAGGGCTGTATCTCCGCTTACCGAGCTTTTTGAGCGACCTCCCCGTGGCTGGGTCGTGGTCACTATCACGTAGAGAGGCGAACTGCCGAGCTTGGCGTTCAAATCGGCTGAGAGTGTAAGGCTGGCACTGTTTTCGCCCGCCGGGATCAATTGAGCTGGAGACATGCCGACACCTGCAGGACCGAATTCGCACTGCATCTCCAGCGGTTCGTCGCATCCAGGTTGCCTCTCGATCTTCACCGGGATGGTCATTTCAGAACCGCGCATCAGCGGCTGCTTGGGGGCTTCGATCCGTACCGCAAAACCCGCAGGCTCGCTTACGGATGCCGCGAAGCGATCGACGCGAATGCTGCGCCACGGATAGTGAGAATACGATACGCGTTGCAAATTCTGTTGATTAACGGTTGCGAATGGTTCGCCTCCATCGGCTGGGATCGCTGTCACTCGAACTAGCGACGCCGCAATCGGTGCGTCGACGTCAGCAAAGAGTGTCATTGGCCAGACCGACTGCAGGGTCGGCATTCGAGGTGAAAACATCTTCACACCGGGAGGTAACCCTTCGATCGCAAGATCGATCGGTCCTGTGAATATACTTCCTTGTCCGGGATACAGCGAAAGCCTAACGGTCCAAGGACTGCCTCGAGGGAGGGAAAGTGATGTCTTACGAGGACGTTCCGGCTTGTATTGTTCATGGGACAAACCAATATGCAACGTGTTCGATGGCGGAGCGATTTCGACTCGGTAAACATGGGTCGGGCCTCCCGCGCCACGCGGATCGTTGATCTCAAGCCAGTACTCTCCATCCCGCTTGGGTACCCAAACAACCGATGGATCAAATGTGTCAGGAAAGTCACCTTGTGCGCCAAAGATGTCCCTTTCCGGGAGTTTGGCATCGTCAGATTCTAATTCAATCTCACCAGATGATCCCACCGCAACGATCGGCCTGATCTTGATCGAAGGGTCTACGGGCGATCCAAGCGCACTGGCCCAAACTCGAACCTGGAGCGGTACATCCTTTTTCACACTAAGGCGATACCGATCGACTTCGTCTTGTTTGCTAAGGATGCCATTGACTGCGACTGGGATGGAAGGCACACGCGTCTCGGGTTGGTCGTGTTCCTCAATCAAGTTGGGAAACGGACTCGATCGGAGAGAGAGTGGTAACGGCGCTTCGACGAAATGCTGAAACGTTCGGGATACTTGCGGCATCTCAACCACCTGCGACACCGTGCCTAAAGGGTCGCCAAGCAGTTGCACCTCCAGCGGTTTGCCCAAGGGCCCACCCAATGGAAAAACGGTCAACGGTCGGAAGTAGCTTCCGATATGTATTGCATACTCGCGGTCTTGTGGTACGAACATCGAACGCCGCAGTACAACCGTGTAATCACCATCCAACGGCAATTGAATTGAAAGGAGCGGGTCCTGTCGATTGAGTGCCGAGTCATCGTTGATGGCGATCCGTTTCCCATTTGGATCGAAGACCGCGACGACAGAATCATAGCCTTCGGGAACAGGATTCCATTGGAGGTCATCTCCCATTTTTGCCATATCAACTTCCACAGACAGTCGCTCGCCAGCCCTACCTGCCAAACGGAAACAATCGATGTCGTTGGCAGGGCTTTTCGAGAGCGTGCCACGGACGGTTACGCCTTGCTCAACCTGCAGGGCGTTTTCGATGGTATCGTTCGTGTTGTACTTGGTCTCTCCCTCGTCGACGACGGGGAAAGGACCGACATAGATTGTCCCCATCGAGGAAAGGCCCAAACCGGTGAGCACACGGAACGGATGCTCGCCCGGACGGCAGTTTGGAGGAACCTCAAGCTTGCAAATCAGCCGCTCCTTCGCTACGTCGAAATGCATTCCAACACAGCGGATGACTGACGATGTGTTGGCGTCTACTGCGGTCCATGGTGCGTAGGTTGCCTGCGGATAGAACAAGACATCCACTGCTTCGTGACGCCACGGGGCGATAACAATCTCGCTGGTTGTCCCTCGGCCTACAATTCGCGGCATCACACCCGTGATCCAAGGGTCCGCAATAGCAACAGCCTGAAGAATGACGACGAGCGATGAAAAAGAGAGTATCAACAATCTAAACGAACGCATATTGAGTTGGCTCCAGTAAAGAATCTCGTAGCTCTCAACTCAGGAGCGACTTGACAACTTCCGCATCACGTATGATCTCGATCGGGCGAGTGCCAAATGCCACCAGTTCCTTGTTCGGGTCGATACCCAACTGGTGATAGATAGTAGCCATGAGATTCTCTAGCGTTATGGCGTCGCGCGATGGTTCACCTCCCGTCGAGTCGCTAGCCCCATAGACTAACCCTTGCTTGAAACCACCTCCTGCAAGCATCATCGAATAACACCGAGCCCAGTGATCTCGACCACTCTCCTTATTGATCATCGGCGTGCGTCCAAACTCACTCGTCACCCAAACGATGGTTGAGTCGAGCAGACCGCGTCGATCGAGGTCACTGATGAGTCCTGCAATCGAATAATCGAACGGCCGCATCTGGTCGATACACGCCTTCCTCACGTCTGCGTGACAATCCCAACCTCCGTATTCCAGCGTCACGAACCGCACCCCCGCTTCGACCAACCGGCGCGCAATAATCAACCGCTCGGCAAGACCTTTGGGGTGAAGCCTATTATCGGGACCCTTGACATCTCCTGTCACTTGGCTTCCATACAGATCAAAGATCTCGCTGCTCTCTCCTTCAAAAGAAAAGGCCTTTTGAGCACCGCTCGAAGTTAAGAGCGAGTACGCCCTGGCATGGAACTCGTCCATCGTATCCAACAATACTGGATTCGCCTCAAGAGCGCGAATCCGCTTCTCGACAGTGTCGCGAACAAATCGCTGACGATTGAGCTGCTCAACGGTTAAATCCGAAGGCAAAGAAAAGTCCCTGACTCGGAAGTCCTTTTTCTGAGTCGCAGGATCACCACCCGTTTCAAATGGCCCGTGAATGCTCGGGAGAAAACCCGTTCCTCCACCCGATACATTTTTTCCAGGCAAGGCGATATAGCAAGGAAGCTCCCCGCGTGGACCGAGTTCGTGTGAAACGATCGACCCCATTTGCGGATAGTCAATCACCGTGGAAGGAGTGTAGCCAGTATGGAGGTGATAGGTTGCCAAACCATGGTCTGGAATCTTTCCAACCACAGACCGCACGACGGTGATCTTGCCGGCGATGCCTGCTAGCTTAGGCAAGTTGTCGCTAAACACCTCTCCCGAACTTGTCCTGACAACGCCAAACGATCCGCGGCACTCAACGGGGGCCTCGGGCTTAGGGTCAAACGACTCGTGATGGGGGAAGCCACCGGGGAGGTTGATCTGAATAACGCTCATCGCGCGAGGTTCTATCTTTTTGCCACCGGCAATCGTCATCCCAGACCTGTCCTCGGCCTGCAGGCGAAACAAATCAGCCATGGAAATCCCAAGCGCACCAAGCACTCCGGCCCGGAGTACCTGACGGCGCGGCACAGATTGAAATCCGGAACAACCACGAAGATAGGGAGCGGATAGATGCATCCTGCGAATTCCTGTGTTTGCTGAGAGGCTGAGAGGTCTTGTCGCTTGATTATACCTAATCTCCTGTCGCTACTGGAATCTTACGCTAGATCATAAGAAAATACCGAAGTTCTTCCGGTCGCCTGCCCGACGGACGATCTCTTCCAGCCTACTATTGAGATTCTTGTCAACTACCAAAAATCCAAAAAGTGGGAGCTCCTGTTTGCGTTGATGGTTAAAATCACGTTGCGTCTCAGAGCGGTAACGCAGATAATCGATAGATCGCTTTAAGCTCGCAAATGGCCTATTGGATCAAGCAAGCATGCCTCACAAAGACGACTCAACTGAAGACCCATCGCTTTGCGCCAATTACTTGAAGGCGCTCGGGGACCCTGTTCGCTTGCAGACAGTTCGCGCGTTGCAGTACGGTCCCATGAGCGTGTCGGATCTAGCACTCCTGCTGGAAATCGAGATGGCCAACATCTCCCATCATTTGCGAGTCCTTTTTCACGCCAACATCGTAACTACCCAGCGCGAAGGAAAATTCATTTATTACGCAGTGAACAAAGCGTTTCTTGCAAATCGCTCCGTTGCCAAGTCGCTCGACTTTGGGTGCTGCAAAATTGATTTGAGGAACTAACTCGATCTAAGCCTCTTCGCGAACGGAAGAACGCGACTTCGAGAGGATATCGCAACCAATAAACGGCTCATGGCAATTTCAACGAACGACTCGTCCACCTTATGGATCGATGTTCGATGCAAAAAAGAGCAAGTTCGATCAGCTAGTCACGAAAAGCCGCAGAATGATGTACGCAACCGCTGCAAGGATTGCGCCGCACGGGACGGTTGTAATCCATGCCAAGAGTATTTCGATCACCTTTCTCCATTTCGCTTGCTTGGTGCTCGCGCCCATCCCCAGCAGTGATCCCACACTCACATGCGTTGTGCTAACGGGCAGGCTGTGAAAACTAGCAGTCGTAACAAGGATTGCTGTAACAAGATTGGCAGCGAAGCCCTGCCCAGGCGTCATGCTCGTTACTTTCTTGCCTAAAGTCTCTGCAACTTTCTTTGCGTCGAGCATGGCTCCGATGGCGATCACGATTCCAATAAAGAGCATTGCGTACTTCATCGAAAAACTTGGCGCAATCAGAAGCAATGCCGCCATTTTGGGAGTATCGTTCAGGCCGCGTGCAAAGCTTGAGGCTCCAGCCGAAGCGAAGTGCGCGATGTCGAGATACCGATTTCGTTGATCTGGGGCCAAGCGAAGAGATCGAAGTGCCCAGTAGACAATAGCTCCGAGAAGAATCGCAATGAGTGGACTAAAGAACAGTGGGTAGAGAAAGTTCTTCCCCAAGGCAGACAAGTGAACTTGATCGCCCGCACCAGCCAATCCCGCGCCGACAAGTGCCCCTACAAGGGCATGCGTTGTCGAGACAGGGAACCCTAGCCTAGTCCCCAAAAAGCTTGTGAGCGCCGCACCGGAAGCAACGGCAGACGTAAACGTAGACGACTGGAGCAATTCATCGCTGACGAGCCCCTTTCCGCTGAACTTCTTGAGAAGGCCTTCAGCGAGAAACACTGCGGCAACCGAACCCGCAAGTGTTGTGAGTGTCCCCCACCATAGCGCTGCTTTCAATGATGTCGTACCACTGCCATAGAGTGAAGCGACTCCTTTGAAATTCGCATTGGCTCCATTGGTAAACGCAACGAATCCGACGGAAAGAATCAAGAAAGCAATTAACACTTCGAAGTCTACTTTGCCTTATTCTCTTTGGTCTCAGCAGGATACTTCTTCAGAGATGCATACTCTTTCCAAGATCCCTCATAGAGTCGAACATTTGGGAATCCGGCAACGTGTGCCAAGTAGAAGCGAAGTAGGCTGCCTTCTCTTGAAGTCCCGCAATAGACAATGATCTCTTTGTCTTTCGTCAAGCCCGCACTCGTAAGCTCCGCTAGTGCCTTATCCTTCGCAATGAACTTGTGAGTGTTGTCCTTTTCCATCAGCCGAGCCCAGTGGAAACTAATAGCACCGGGAATGTGGCCTTTTCGGAGCCAAACATCATCCTCCCCAATGTACTCGTTGTGTGGTCTTGCATCGACCAGCATGACATTTGCTTTGTCCTTCTTCGAGAGCAGTTCTTCGATGTCAATTCCAATGCTCTTCTTTGTAGCCTCCGGCAACTTGCCTGGAGGATTTCCGAAGTACTCTTGTGTGGTGGGGAGTTTCTGTTTTTGCCATTCAGCAAGACCACCATCTAAGACTCGTATATCGTTCACTCCAAATTTCTCAAGCACATATGCAACCATGCTCGTACTAAGAATTTCGTCATTAGGAAGCTTGTCGCCAGTTGCGTACACAATGTGAGTCCTACCTCTATCGACTCCTGCTCGCGTCAAAAGCGCTTTGGTCAAGTCGTCGGGTAAGTACTGGACTGGAACTCCAAGGTCTGTTCCACGAAGCGTGTCAAAGTTGAGATGGTGGGCAGTCGGAATATGCGCTCTGAAGTAGTCCTTGTATCCGCCGCGAGTATCGATCACGATCGGTCGCTCGGACTCCTTGGATTTGTCAATCAAAAGTTTCGCCTCGCTACATGAAATGACGGAGATCTCTGCTCGTGCGAACGAGCCACTAATGACCAACAAGGCGAACAAGCACGTAGATAATACCGACTTCATTGATGAATCCCCGCTTCGATTTTCTGGATAGTTGGCCGATGTGAATGATGGTTCATTCCGATATTCTTTAGAATGTTTTAGTATATTAATCACATTTTGAATAGCAGATCGCCTGTTTTCAATCCTCAATCCAATCGACGAGCCACTCGAGTCGGTGGCACAAGCCCGGAATAATTCAAGACTGTCGTTGAAATTCAATCGTCTCGTTGCTTCGTTATTTCGAAATCTTCGTGCCGTGTGCGATGTACTCTTCGCGAGAGAGGAATCCGTCACGGTTGGTGTCCCACTTGTCGAAGCGTTCGCCAGCGGCAGCTGCATCAGACTGATGGGTGGTGTAGTACTCGCGAGTGAGCCTACCGATTTTGTCTTTGTCGAGTCTGTCAAACTTGGACGCTCGGTCCAAAACTTCTGTATCGCTAGATGGTTTCTCAATCGAGTTCGCTGCCGGCTTAGAATGGGATGGCGCGCCACTACTCTTTTTGGCAGCTTTGCTCGCGTGACGACCACTACCGTCTCCGGTGTCAAGAATTCCGCCGGCAGGGTTGAGGTCAGCCAAAACGGCAGCAAGCCTTGCTCTCGCCACAACTGCGCTGGAACTCTGCTTTTCCGCGACGACGAGCGTTTCGGTGAAAGGTGCATCACTCATATCATAAAGCTCGCCGGCTTGATTTAGCTTCCATTTGGCATCGCGGACATACCACATGCGAGCGAGTTGATTGAAAATCCATTCGCGCGGTTTTCCTTGTTCGCCACGAAGTTGTGGTGCAAAGCTACGGCCGTCAAAAGTGGTATGCTCGGGAAGCGGAATGCCAGCTAGTTCGGCGAATGTTGTTATCAGGTCGGTTGAATCGACCAGGTCGGCGGAGACTTTCCCCGCTGGGCTTGTGCCAGGCCAGTTTGCAATCATGGGTACCAGTCCACCGCACTCGAGCATCGACCCTTTCATGCCTGACAACTTGCGTCCCCCAATCGTCGACAACTCGTTTTGACCTTTGCCGGTGCCGTTGTCCCCCATGAAAATGATGACTGTCTTTTCTCTCAGTTTCAACGCTTCCAATTCCGCCACGAGTTTGCCAACAAGTTTATCCATATACAAGATATTGTCACCAAAAAGATTCTTGCTATCTGGCGGGCTGTCGGGAGTGGGTACGATATCCCCGTGGACATGGACCATGGAATAGTAGAGAAAGAACGGATTGTATTGATTGTCCTTGATAAATCCTACGGCTCGATCGTGAATCAGATCGGGCATGTATTGATGGTTTTCGAGCTTCAACTCTTTTCTATTCACGCGATACGATTCCGCCTTATCCGACTTTTTGTTGATATACACACCGCTCCCATTGAAGCGAAGATAATCATCGAAACCAGCTTCGTCCGGTTCTCCCGGAAGCTGCCCCCATTTGCCAAGGAATGAAGCCGTGTAGCCCGCGGCTTTGAAAGTCCGCGCTAGTTGTAGTTCGGAGTTCTGCATAACCATGCATGCATCTTGATTTGTTGATCCGTTTCGAAAGGCATAGCGTCCTGTCATGATCAAAGCTCGCGACGGTCCGCACAAAGCGGCCGTAAAGCCATGCGTGAAACGGATCCCGCCGGCTGCAAGTTTATCAATATTCGGCGTATGGTAATGGTCAGAACCATAGCAACTGACATTTCCGATTCCTAAATCATCGGCAAGGATAAAAATGACGTTTGGCTTCTGCGGGGCCGCGATCAACGATTGAGCGAAAGCGTGAATCGAAGCTAAAGTCGCCACGAGTAATGTAATGAGACAAGTTTTCATTTTTACGAGCTTTGGTTTTTGATGTGTACGGGATCTCTGGTGAATTCCTCTGAGATACTGGATGGGATTGCATCGCCTTCGAGCGGCGAGTCCGCTTTGAAGTGCTGTGGCAATGGGATGCAATCCGGCCGGGCATATTCGAAATCGCATGTTCACTTGGATATCAGGTCGAGCATTCCTTTGCCGAGCGCATCACCAACAAGGAAATAAGTCTCGGCATTGCCAAATTCGTGATGGCCGTGACCTGTATTGGGGGATTCCTCTGCTTTGCGCACGAAATCATGCGTCGGCACGAAACAGACATTATTGGCGAATTCGGGTCTATTGGCCGCGGCTGATTGCGCTCGACGCAACGCATCCCAGCCGCCTTCGGCTTTCACCCAGGGGCCGGTCAATTCGCCGATAACAACTGGAAGCTTTGGTTTCTTTAAATCGTTGCGCACATCATGGATCAAGTTGACAAGGTTTTGTTCGTACTCCGGCACGGCTTTTTTGGGATCGACACCATCGTTCCAGCCTTGATACCACACGAATCCAGCGAGTTCGTAGCCTAGCGATTTCGTGGCGGGGAAATCGGATTCCATGTTGGCAACTGCTTCTCGAACTTGCTCGATCATCAGTTTATAATACTTTCCAACTTCGCCGCCTGAGGAAGGCGGGCGATAGTCTCGGTACAAACTCTTACCACCCCACGCGGTCTTGATCAGTAGCACGGGGCTGTCAAAGTAGTCGCCGACAATGTGACCGAACTGCAGTTCGGGTCCAAAATGATGGACGTCGCCATAGACCGAAAAGCCGAAAGCCAGTGGGCCCGCAAGCAATGAGCGATTCTCGCGTTGATAGCGAACGAACACATCGTCGCGTACCGTCCACTTTCCTTCACTTCCCTTGAGATGTGCGAACATCGGAGCTTTGGCGGGATCTTCCATGAGCTTTACCAAAGTACCCCTGCCGAAGTTGTAGTCCTTGCCGGCAAGATCGACGACGGCCTGTCCCTCCATATTGGATTGGCCAGCAAGGATGAAAACCTGAACAGGTTGGGGCGTCTGCGCGGCACAAGGTGCAAGTACAATGCCGACGAAAAACAATGCAACCCAATGAAAAATTCGCCCATAAACAATGGATATCATGTTGGACTTTGTACTTTTGTTATGATCAGATCGAGTGAAGTTGATTGTACGTTCCTGTTTAGAATACTGGTTGCCATTCGTGTGCGACAGGCCCACGCGTTGCGATCCCCAAAATTGCAGTGGGCGAATCGATCCGTCGGAAGTTGAAGCGATGGATACAAATGAGGACAATTGATCAATGTTTGTTTTAGTCACGAAGTTTTAAGCCCTGGAAGAAGATTTAAGCCATGGGAAAGGGAAAGAAATGAAGACAACGCGAATCGAGTTCATCAAGCTGCTTGGAATGGCGAGCGCTGGATATTCATTTGGTTTTTCTCGTGTTTACGGACAGGAACGATCGTCAAGGACGGATCGGTCGATTGGACCGGCGATCGATATGTCATTGGTCCCATCGTACTTGCGTGGCTATGAAGCTCTTTACCACAAAGACCCCAAGGCGGCGGCCATCGCTTGGCATCGAAACGCAAAGTGGGGCTTGTTCGTTCATTATGCGCTTGCAAGCTTGCGGGGATTGACGGCTGACGCAGCCTTGAAATCGAAAAATGGAGCGAATGACGATTGGAAGAAGCTCAAACAAGGAACCCCCGAGGAATTTCTTAGGCTCAAGGAGCAATTTACCGCTGAGAAGTTCAACGCGGATCAGATCACCGACTTGGCACTGGCTGCCGAAATGAAATATGTGAATTTCACGACGCGTCACCTCGGCGACTTGTACATGTTTCGCACGTCGGTTTCCGACTTTACTAGTTTGAATTCGCCAGCCAAACGCGATTTGGTCGCCGAACTAGCCGAGCAATGTCAAAAGAAGGGGCTCGGTCTGTTCCTCTATTGCCCACCGGATGTCGCTCGGACCGAACCGCAATCCGTGTTCGACCGTAACCGAACTGTTATCCACGAACTGCTGACGCAATATGGTCCAATTGCAGGAATCTGGTTGGATGGTGTCGGATCTTATTACGAAGAACCCGTGGCCTATCGCCGCATCGACGAGTTGTACGCGCTCATTCGCTCGCTTCAGCCTCAATGCCTGATCTCGTTCAAACAGGGCACCGGCACCGAAGATTTTGTGGCTCCAGAAGGATGGATGCATACCAAGAGTGACGACATTGCACAGAAAGCGTGGGCGATGAACGCCGGCAAACGGGGCGATATCTGCACGAACATGCAAACGGCGCCACCTGCTTGGATCTATATCGATGGTTGTCAGCACATCAACGCCGAACAATCGTTAGCACTCTTGGCGGACGCTTTCTCGCAACAAGCAAACCTCACGCTCAACACGGGACCCCTTCCCGATGGCTCCATCCATCCAGATGATGTGATTGCTTTACGAGAGGCGGGTGAACGAATTCGCAAGTCTGGCTTTCCCGAACCAAAGCGCATGGATAAAGCCGATCGAAAAAAATTGAAAGTAAAAATCTAGCCGATCACTATTTGCGTTCGCCAAACAGTATGAAGAGGTACCTGGTGCGTTGATTGCCGAATAGGTGCACTTTTCTCACTTGCGATTACGCTGGCGAGCCATCAAGAATTTCCTGGATAACATTGCCATGCACGTCGGTCAAACGGAAATCACGGCCACCGTAACGGTAGGTTAGCTCTTCATGATTTACTCCAAGCTGATGCAAGACGGTCGCCCACATATCGTAGATGCTGCACTTGTTCTCGATAGCGTAGTACCCAAGTTCATCTGTGGCGCCATGGATTGTTCCACCTTTTACGCCGCCACCGGCCATCCAAATACTGAAGCCGTATGGATTGTGATCGCGACCGTTGCTACCCTGCGAGAACGGAGTTCTACCAAACTCTCCGGCCCAAACAATTAAGGTTTCATCAAGTAAGCCTCGTGAACGCAGATCTTGGATAAGGGCTCCAATCGGTTGGTCGACTTGCAACGCCATAGCGCGATGCCCCTTCTCCAATTCACTATGCTGATCCCAAGGATTTGGAGCGTTGCCCGCACCAATCTTTCGAGTCAAGCAACTCAGCTCTATAAAACGCACCCCGCGTTCCACTAAACGTCGAGCCAACAGACACTGCCTTGCATATGCCGACATTTCGACGTCCGGTGAATCAACGCCATACATTTCTAATGTTTGTTTCGTCTCACCCGATATGTCACACAAATCAGGTACCGCCGATTGCATTCGAAAGGCGGTCTCGTAGTTTTGAATGGCAGCCTCGATTTGAACATCCGAGGAATCCTTTAAAAACGGTTCGTCGAATTGCTTTACAAAGTCGAGTCGCTTTCTTTGGATGCTGATCGCTTCCTGAGGGCGTATGTTACGAATCGCTTCGACTTGGTCGGCCTTCACGATTGAACCTTGATGTTGAGCTGGCAAGAAACCGTTGCTATAAAGACTTACCCCCCCATGCGGCGCCGTAGCTGACCCGCTTTGCAAAACGATATAGCCGGGTAGATTCTGATTCTCCGTCCCGAGTCCGTACGCAGCCCATGCCCCCGCGGTCGGATAACCCATCACTGGAAATCCCGTATGCATAAAGAAATTAGCTTGTGCATGTTCACTTAACGGTGATGTCATGGAACGCACCAAGGCCAATTCATCGGCAACTTTGGCGATATGAGGAAACATATTGCTGATCGGCATGCCACACTCCCCAGCCGGAGTGAATTCAAAGGGACTGCCCATGATTAAGCCATTCTTATTGAACATCGTACGCTCAATCTTGACCGGCATCGGCTTGCCATGATCGCGATTCAAAAATGGTTTCGGATCAAACGAATCGATTGCCGAGACCCCGCCTGACATATAGCAGAAGATTACATGCTTAGCCTTGGGTGCATGATGAGTCGCCTTCAATGCTGCACCCACTGGAAGCGAATCTGGTGAGGCTATCGCAGTATGATTCAACATACTGGCTAAGGCCATGGCACCGAAGCCATTCGAGCATCGCTGCAACATTCGGCGGCGTGAAACGGTTGAATTCAAATCATCGTACATCGACATGATCAATCTCACTTAACAAAGATAAACTCTTTGAATGTAAACAGCGCTCGGGCAAGATCGCTCCAAGCCATTATTTCACTGGAGTGCCCATTCTTCGGGCGCAGTTTTTCCAATCTCGACTTCCATTCCTTGACTTGGCTTCGGTCCAACTCGACTTGTTTTCTCTCGGTCTCGGAAAGCGATGCGAGAATTTGCGACTCTGAAACGTACTGCGCTATCGACTGAGCCGACGCGATAATCTGCTCGGGATTCAAAGCGCGATCGTAAAGTTGTGCTCGAAGGATTCTTCCTTTCAACATGCGATTGCCACCGGCCGGAAGATGACGAACTCCGAAGCTTACGATTGTCTCACCGGCTTTGAACTCCAAAGGTCCATTGCTTTGGTATGGCTCTCCGTAGGGCTTTCCGTCTCGATAGCCAATGACTTTTCCATGGAGCTGATAGACAATCGCAATGTGAACCGGTCGACTTACCGCCTCGGTTTCAGCCGGACCACCAAACGATTGGGTTCGATGGAAATTGTTACTACCAGCAATCCACTGGCCATCACGCTTTTCGGAAAATACCATCGCATCAAAAAGTCCACCCGTTAACGATTGAACCGACATGACGCCGCCCCCATGCTGGTCAAAGGAATCCAGCTGCAGCCATGCTTCAAGCGTTTTTTCTTTCAACGATTGCTTTAGCGGCTCTGTCATCGCATATCCTTTACCATCGACAATCAGCGCCCCAGCATTCATGGTTGCCCCTTGTTGTGGCTTCGCATGCAACGAGCCAATGACATCTTCAGCACCACTCTCAAAATCCCAACGACCGATGGGTGCTGGGCAGATAGGATCGTCGATAGCTGGTTTGACTTTGGACTCAACCAATATTTGGGCACGACCCAGAGCGAGACGTTGATCGATCGCCGACTGTCGGTTCCGAATCTGCGATTCTAACTCCGTAGCCTGTGTTTCAATCCCGGCGTATGACTGCTTCGCGCTCTCGACATATCTTCGGGCGAGCTCGATTTCGCCTCGATTGGCCGGTCGTCCCAACGCGTCGACAAACATGCTTCGCACACGATCATCGTCTGCTGTTGCTTTATCGGCGAGCAAAACCGTCGTCCACGATGTCGCCATCGAGGCGATATGCTCGTCGTTCATCAGCGTCAGCGATTGCGCAGGGACGTTCGTCACGTCACGACGACCGACTGCGGAGAAGGGTTCAGGAAAGTCAAAAGCTCGCAAGAACGGGTCGAGCGCATTCCGTGTTACTCGAAGGTAGACGCTCCGGCGATTCGAATCTCCGCTAACCGGTTTGCCGTACAAGGTAGAATCGAGACGACCCGAGACCGCGAGCAAGGAATCGCGAATGGCTTCGGCTTCAAGTCGCTTCACGTGCGAATGAGTGAGCAAATTGTTGTCGGGGTCCGCTTGGATAGCTGCAGATGATGGTTTCGATGAAAGTTGCCATGTCTTCGAAGTCACGAGATAACGTATCATCTCCTTCAGCGAACCACCCTGCGATTGAAATCTTGCCGCGAGATGGTCAAGCAGTTGTGGATGCGTGGGAAGATGTCCAAGCCGACCAAAATTGTCGGGCGTTCCGACGATTCCGCGCCCGAACAGATGATGCCACAACCGATTCACAATCACCCTTCGCGTTAACGGATTGTCGTTGCGAAGAATGTCTTCGGCCAACTCGAGCCGACCACTTTGTTTCGTTGAATATGGCGAAGCGTTGATGGCCGACAAAAAGCCACGAGACACTTCATCACCTGGCTTTTTGTGGTCGCCGCGTACGTACAGTGCTTGGGTTCGGGAGTCGGTTTCTTCTAATGTGGGAACGCGCGTCGGGACAGGAATTTCGCCTTCTAGTCGCCGATACTCGCTCACTAAATCTTTTGCATCCCCTAGCGCGTCGAGTTTCGAAGGAAGCAGATCTTGTTTCATAGACAGATCCAGCAAAATCGCTTGCTGGTCAGTGGCTGAACCTTTCTGCCATGCTTGGATTGCAAACTCGACCGCTGTTGCGAATTGTCCTGCAGCATCTTCTCGGGAATGCGGAGGAGATCGAGCAGCAATCTCAAACCATGGATCGAGATGTTCCGACGAGTCCGTTGGTACTGATTGACCTTTGGGAACAATCATGACTTCACGTACACCGAACCATGAACGGGGCTCATTCTGCACTAGCAACGGAGCGTCCGCAGCCGTCGATAGTTCCACATGGATCGTGTCGCCGCTCCAGTAACTCATGTCCAACTTGTGCCATTGCCATTGATTCTTGCAGTCCACCGTCGGAAAGACCGTTCCCTTGCGCGGATAGTCATGCACAACATAGCGAGCACTCGCTAACGGACTACCAATCGTTCGAAGCCACAGATCGAATTCTCCATCGATTTTTGTATCGTGCGAAGTCAACCGCGCCGGATGCTTGTTGCTCACACGATGAGAATAGATGCCAGCCGGATAAATTCCGAGCAGCGCGTTATCGCCACTGATGTCCACAACGAATTCACCAGCAGTGGATGGCTCGTTATCGTATAGTCCAACTCCCGTTCGAGTCCAACTAGCAATATCGTCCGGTCTAGCGAAATTCCATCGTTGAAGTACCCGACCCCGGCTGACTGCTTCTCGGTCCGTTCGAGATTTTTCCCACACATCCGACTGCTTGCGCCAAGCGTCCGCAAAGCTCAGCCCTTTACTCAAATCCTTTTCGAGCATGGCCCACGGAAAGAGAACGGATTTATCATCTACTTTTTTCCATAGTTCGTCATCGCGGCAAAGCTTATCCCGTAAGGTTGCTACCGATTCCAGCCAGACACCGGAGATCGACTCACGGATCCGAGGTTTGAGTTCATGAAGCACCTTGCGATTCAAGCCCATTTTTTCGGGCGTTTCAATGGCCGAACGACCAGGGCGACACGAGCTCATGATGCCAAACAACGCGTAGTAATCGTTTTGGCTGATCGCATCAAATTTGTGGTCGTGACAGCGAGCGCAGGAAACCGTAAGCCCAAGAAATGCTTTTGAAAAAGTGTTGATCTGATCATCGATGAAACGGACCTTTTCATCGAGCGCATCGGTGGGAGAAAACCCGTGAAAGACCATTCTCCAATGAGCTGTTGCGATCAGCGATTCATTCACTCCTTGGACAGCATCGATACGCGGTTGTTCGAGAAGGTCGCCTGCCATATGCTCACGAACCATCTGGTCGTAGGGGATATCTGCATTCAGCGCTCGAATGAGATAGTCGCGATAGAGCCAGCCATTTTCAATGCTGGGATCACCCTCGGAGCCGTGCGAGTCGGCATAGCGAATCCAATCCATCCAATGACGCGCCCACCGCTCACCGAAATGCGGACTATTAAGCAAGTGCTCTACCAAGGCATCATAGCCATGCGGCCGACTCAATTCCGCCACCCAATGATTTGATTCTTTGGCGGTTGGAGGCAAACCAACCAACGCGAAATAGAGTCGACGGACTAACGTATTCGCGTCGGCGGGATTGTTTGGGACAAGTTGTTTTTCTTGAAGCTTGTCGAGGACATATCGATCGACCAAATGCGGCGACCATGCATTGTTGACATCCGATACTGGCGACACCTCGCGGACAGGCTGTAGACTCCACCACTGCTTGCGTTTCTCTAGCACCACTCCCCACGACGTAAGCTTGTCAATTTCCTCGGCTGTCGGTGGGCGATCGCGAGGGTCAGGCAGCCCCATCTCGATCCATTTTTCAAAGTCTGCGATGACCTGCTTGTCGAGCTTGGCCGCCCCTTGCGGCATTTTCAATCCAGGAATCTCATGGCGAAGAATGGCCAGCAACCGACTTTCCAAAGGCTTACCCGGAACGACTATCTTTCCTCCGTCGCCCCCCTCAAGAAGCCCTGGACGATGATCCAATTCCAGCGAAGCATCGGCTTGCTTTGTCGAATTGTGGCAGGAGTAACATTGCTCGACCAACACGGGTCGAATTCGAGTCTCAAAGAAGTCATTCTGTTCGTTTGTCAACACTTCTTCGGCGAAACAAGGTTTTGTAGCCAGGACCAACGAGCACAAGAACGCGGCAATGAGGATAAAAAACAGTCGCATTTTAGAGGCTCATCTTTTCTTAACTAATCGCAGTGGAAAAGAACACGTACCGCATTCGGTGGATCGTCATACCATAGTTTCCTTACTGGTGATTGAACTCGCTCGAGGCCTGCCGAGCGCCCTCGCGAACGATTTCAATCACACATTGTAACGGATGCACAGCCGCAGCCAGCGAGACTGCCGCTGTGGTGTTCAAGAAATTTCGTCGTCCCGGAGAGACGCGACTACATGTTTAGAAACAGAGCTCAGCTTCTTCGTTCGATTTTCTCGCCTATTTTTCCGTTTGGACTATTGCCACATACGACACTTGTCATACACTTCCTACGACACGTGTCATAGGAGGCAGTGAAATGCAAAAGAAAGATGTGCCCCGTTTGCTGGCAAGCGAACTTGAAATTCTCGAGATGCTCTGGCGTGCTGGTAGCGTGACCATTATCGAAGGGCAACGGGCATTAGGCGGCGATGTTGGCTATACGACTGTTCAAACCAGGCTCAACCGAATGGTGAAAAAGGGAGTGGTAAAGCGGTCTCGTAGCAAGCCTGCAAAATACACGGCCGCTATCCAACCTGAAGAAGTCACCTCCTCGGATCTGGATCTATTGTTGGACAAAGTAAGTCGCGGAAGCGTAATGCCGTTGGTAACCCATTTGGTCAAGGACAGAGCTTTGACGTGCGACGAGATGGATGAGTTGAAAAAGTTGATTGCAGAGGCAGAGAAACGATTAGGCAACAATCAATCATTAGAGAGTAAATCATGAACGAATTCGCTGATGTGTTTTTGTTCCGACTGGGACAAGCATCTGCCTTTCTGGCGGTTGCTGCCGTCATTGCGTGGAGCATCCTGCATGCTCTTCGCTGCCAATCTCCTTTTGTACACCGCACCGTTTGGTGCTTGGTGTTGGCACAATCATTATTGATCTTCCAGTTTCCCATCGCTATTCCGTGGAAGACTGAGAGGAGCATAGCATCAGCACTCGGCGAGAACGACATTACCCGCGAATCGTCTGTCTTGATGGACGTTGCTGCTCCCAATCAGGCAACCTCAGCAGATTTACTGGCTGGCGAAATCCCGCAATGGACCGTCAGGAAGTATTGGCCTTCGATCGTGTTTGTGGTCTGGTTTGCTGGAGTTTTAGCAATTCTAGGTCGATGGAGTATGCGATATGTTTGGTTCGTTCGCAATCTTCCATGTAGGAAATGCGAGAATGATAGCTGGAATCAAGAATGGGATGCAGTTAAAGCAGAAAGAGGCACGGCTACGCGCATTCCACTTTACGTCAGCGACCTCGCTGGACCGATGCTTTGCCGTTGGCCCGATGGTCAACGTGTGGTTGTGCCAAAAACACTCTGGAGCAGATTACCTAGAGAGCAGCGACAAGCGATCTTGTGCCATGAACTAGCGCACTTCGAGCGAAATGACTTGTTAAAGACTTTGATTGCGAACTTGGTTGCTGCCGTGCATTGGTTTAATCCGCTGGCATGGTTCGCTGTTCGTCGATTCGAAGATAGCATTGAGTGGACTTGCGACCGTATCGTCCTTGCGTCCAAGCCAGAAGCGAATGTACATTATGCGAAGGCTCTACTATCGCTGGGTTCCATTTCATCGGTGTCGACCACTTGGGCATCTGCCGTCTTTGGTGGTGGTTTGGCGGCGAGGATTCGCCGTGTTGTTTCCGCGGATAACGCCTCCGACTCGCGAACCAAAGTTCTTGTTACGCTCGGTATTCTGATCGGGCTCTCTGCAGCTCATGTCGTGCGAGTCGAGTTGGTTGCACAAGAAGCAAAAGAACAACCGAAGAACGTCATCGCAAAGGACTACTTTATCGCCCCTGTTGTGACTGAGTTGCAAAAGGAGTTACGTAAGCGAAAGAGTGAGTCTGTTTCGGTGTATGCCAGCGTCAATGGCAGATCTTTTTTCAATAAACAACGCCCTGAGCTCAACATGAATCGATTCGATTTCGATTCGTTTATCCGCGACTTATCAAGTACACGAAAGGCAAGCGAAAAGGGGAGTATCGAGATCATCATTGATTTTGAGACCATCAACAATGAATCACTTAATGAACTCGCGCGCAAAGTTGAGGACTCCTTTAAGCTCAAGTTGAGTGAAGCTGGAATCGAGAAAGTCGGGATTATCCTAAGCTTTACTAGTGATGAACGCGATTGGTGGAAGATTGCGGAAGAACCTACGCCGAACCAGCAAGAACCTAAGCTTGGTAATGAAAGGGTGAGCGTTTTCCCTGTGAGGACTGCCCTGAGTAAGATTCTCATGCGAAGAACTTCCGTCCCGAATGGGTTCGATTGTTTCATCAACCTCTCAACCGTATTGCAGCAGAATGCCAAAGAAGCCTTCACGATCGAAGACAAAGAAGTCATTCGCAAAGCTGTCTCTGAGCTTCAATTGCCAAAGGGCTCTTCCGCATTACTAGTGGTTCATTTCGAAAACCCGCGTAACGGGAAAGAAATCCGAGAGCAATTTGCTCAAATCAAAAAGGACTCGGAATTCCAACGTAAAGCGGTCGACTACTTAAAGTCACTTGGATTCGCGCGCGTGGGAACCAGTGTCGACGTGAGCAGTGTCTGGTTTTTGGACATGCATCATTGAGTATCGGCAGAAAGATCATCCGCAAAATATAGCCTATTCAATTGAGAATGGAGAATGATATGTTTCGCACCTTTGTATCGCTAGTATTCCTTGTCGTTGCGACTGCAACGCATAACTTTTCAACGATTGCGGCAGAGCAGACGGAACTGCCGACTCTTGCGCGATGCAAAGAACTGGTGAAAGCAACACTGCCAATTATTGTTCAATTTAGTTATGACGGTTTCGGTAGCGGACCATTGCATTTTGGGTGTGGTGTTATCGTTTCTCCTGAAGGTCATGTTGCCGTTTGCGGCCCCGTAGGAGCGATCTTGGACAACAAGCTACTTGAATTGAGGCTCACCGATGGGCGACGTGTCCGGGGTGAAGCGCTAGGTTGGTCCAGCGAGTCTAGCTGCGGGATGCTCAAGATCACTGAGCCTGGGGAATGGAAATTTGTGAAGATAGCCGAGCAAGTAAAGGTCGGAGAAATTTGCTTGGCGTTGGGCTATCCGCGAAACCATAACGATGCGAAGGACCATCTACCACGGTCCCGCTTGGGGCTGGTAACGCAAGCGTACAAAGATCAATGGTTTGAAACTTCTTACCAATCCGATTTTAGTGGGCATCCTGTTTTCAACATGGATGGAGAACTCCTTGGGCTTCAAGCAAGCAGTGATGGAACCTACTCAACACACTGTTGCGGAAGAGCGATTCAGGATCACTGGAAAGAAATGACTTCCGGCATGAACATGGATCGCAAAAGACTCTTGGAAGATATTAGACCGCCACAGAGTTTTGGGGAGTTACCTGCGACCCTCAGTGATGAGGCACGAGCCAAGGCAAAAGCGGCAACCGTTCAAATTGGAGTCGTAGGGAAGAAGCCCGTCTTTAGTGGAGTCATCGTTCCAGATGGTTATGTGATTACTTGTGCTCACCACCCTCACCTCCCAGGTGATCGATTAGAAATCACTCTTGCGGACGGCCGTTCGGCAAACGCGATTGTTCGAGGTATCAATCGACTAACGGACATCGGATAAGATCTTTCTCCAATGCAATGATGAAGAGGTGGTCACAAACTTGAACGGCGCGTCGGGAGGAGGAGTGTTCGACACTGTAGGCAATTTGGTTGGTGTGTCATCCTCTACTAATGGCGGAAAGAGCCACGACGGAATTTTCTCTGGAGACATATGGAATGCTCGTGTGGAATTGTTTCACAAGAATTGGGAAGACCTTACCTCGGATTCCCCAGTCGAAGTCATTGACAAAGAGGTGCAGAAAAACACCTTACAGGGGCTAACCAAGCTGATGTCGGAACTGAAGGTATCCAGATAGCAACGCCGCTGCTTTCTAGAGCCTTCATCGCGGCCGCATCTTTGACGTTTGCTGCTGCGTCCCGAATGTCACTTCCGTGTCTTGGACACGATCGGAATCATTGACTTGAGAAACTTCGCCACCTGCTCACCGAGAAATTGATTTCCTAGTCCAGTGAAGTGAACATCATTGGAGTTTTGCAATTCGGCGAGTCTTGGCATGATGGCTGTGAAGAGATCGTCAATGGCGACGCCATGCTTTTGCATCAAGTCAGCGGCTGCTGCGTTGCGCTGAACAATCGATTCGGCGGAATACTTGTCGGCGACGTCGGGAATCGGTGTTGTGCTGGCCCAAACCAGCTTCGCACCGGTCTGCTGCATTCGCTCGACAAGTTGTTCAAGCCGATTTGCATAATCCGCCAGCGGTGTCGCGCGATCGTGGATTCCGAAATTGAAGTGGATCACGTCCCACTTGCCGTCCCCCAACCATACGTCAATCTTTTTCAACCCCGTGGACGTTGGCCCACAGTTGGCCGGAGCTCGATGTACGTTGGCGATCCCCGATAGCTCCTTTCGGACCGTTTGCGTGTAGGCGCGTGAGACCGAATCGCCAATGAGAAGGACGCGCGGCAACGCGGGATCGTCTTCGACGAAGTCCCAGGCGTTGGACTTCCCGGCAACCTTCTCACGCTTATGAATCGGCAGATAGAAGCTGCCAAGCTCCGCCTGCAATGTTCTCTCCCATGCTTGCTGAGCGGGCGTCAACTTTGCAACCCAAACTTGGTACTTCTTATCCAGCTCCGCTTCTTCGCGAGCCTTCATCGCTGCCGCTTCTTGGACATTCGTTGGTTCTGTTTGCGACAGCGGCGTTACGTCGATGCGCAATTGATCGATTGGAATAACAGCGAGTTCGGCGCTGTTGTTGTTCCAAAGCTCGCGGCCGGTACCGACGCGTGTAGACTTGTCGCCACTGTTGGAGTAACCGACGTAGAGCTTTCCTTCATGCTCAGTCGCATACGGATAGGAGAGCGCGGCGCCTTGGTGTGACTCGCCGGGTCCGTGGGGGAATTCGGCGTGGCGAATGACGAAGACTTTGCTCAACACGCGCTCGCCTGGTTTGCTGACAGCGATGGTCAACGGCGAACGTCGGTTGCCACTGTCGGCGGTCGTGGTGCAGACGAGGTAACGCTGGCCGGTACTCAACATGCCAGCGATCGGCTTGCTGGTGGCCATCGGCAAATTGCTTGGACGCATCTCGCTCCAATTGCGGCCGTAGTCTTCGCTGGTCGCAACAAGTGCTTCCGCTTTGTCACCGTAACGAGAGATGTTCATGATCTGCTTGCCGTTCACGATGACGGTGGACTCGCCCCACATCCTTTTGAGGTCTTTCGCTTGCGGGATGGGGACCACATCCCACTGAGTGAAATCATCGCCGTGACTGATGGCGACGATGGCCGGGTTCCCCTCGCCGACCTTGAGCCCAGCCATGATCCAATTTCCATCGTCCATCTTCTGCGGGTCCTGCATGGGCCAGAAACCGCTCTCGATGACGGTGCCTTTCGACTGCCATTGCTGTGTGGTTTCATCGAGCACATAAGCTCGAGTGTGAACGCCGCTCATCGTGCCGGTGTAGGCTCCCTGAAAAGCCCAGAGCGCACCGTTGTGCGAAAGGAATGCGCCATGACTCACCCCGACCGGTCCATCGGCTGAGTCGATCGTGCGCACCTCGCTCCAAGTTTTGCCTTCATCGTCGCTCACACAAAAACGAGCTTCCTCTGTGTCGGTGTTCTCGCCGCCTTTGTTGTGCCCAAACGATGCGTAGAGCCGTCCCTTGTGAAAACAAAGTCCCACGCCGTGCAGGAAACGGTAACCGTCATTATGGAATTCGTAAGGCTTGATCACGGAGAAACGGACACCCTGGACCACCGGCAACTCGGCCGTCTTAAGCAGAGGTACGCGCTCGTCCCATAGCGGCACGCCCGCCACCAGCGGCTTCGGAATCTCATGCGTAGCGAGCACGGGCCGGTAACTGGCTGCAATCTCGTCGGCGCTCAACGCTCGCGGTCGCAACGAAAATTCGTCCACTGCGCCGTGGAACGCTTGAAACACTCTCTCCCTATCCCAAATGCCTCCAAGTGTGATGGGAGCTTGTGTGGCGGCGATGGGCGTCTGAAGCGTCACCTCGCCCGCGGGCTTTCCGTTCAAGAATAGCTTGGCTATGCCTGAATCGACTACCAACGTTGCGGAATGCCATTGTCCTGCGACGAGCGGTTTGTCACAGGAAATCGCACTCCATCCGTTCTGACGCAAATGTGCTTTCAGTTTGCCGTCCGGCTCGATGGTGAGACTCCATTGTCGCTCGTCTCGCGAGTAACGATTCTTGCCGGCGAGCATCTGCTGCCCGCCAGCAAGATCGTACGGATTGAACCACAACGAGACGGTGAACGCGTCGCTTGCGAAGTCTGCGCTATCCTTTAGTTCAATCAGCGACTCGCCATCAGATACCAAACTCCGCCCAAAAGCTCCACCGGCCGTCTTTGCACTGCCTCGCATTGTTACTGTGGCATTGATCTCGTCCAGCGGCCAGTTCGCGGTCTGAGTTTGCGATGTTTGATAGGTGAGAATCAAAAGCAGAAGAATCGAGTATTTCATGTGCACAGTCTGTTTCATGTGTCTCGCGGATTGGAACGCCATGCCCAAGACGAGGCCAGCGTGGAACTTGTTATAGCGTTCCACCAGTCGAAAGTGGCCGAAGCGAGCAGGAATTGGGTTTGGTCTCAGCAGCGAGCAACGCAGCCAACGGCGCGAGTAGAAAGGCGGTACTGAGGGTGAGTGCGTCTTTCATGCTTGCAATGCTTCCTTCTGACCGTGGTGACTGAGAATCGCTTGCTGTCGTTGATGCCCACCCCAACATTGAACCGCAGTCCGATCAGTCTGATCTACGCCGCCTGCTCGGCGCTGGGCCTGTCATACCGCGCCGACAATCGATGAAACAAAAACGCTGCGATAGCCGATGCGCCCGCATAAACCAGCGGCAGGTACGAATAACCTTCCTCCTTCGGATTGATGTACACCAAAACGAACAGTGCAGTCGCCATGATCGAGGTCAGCGATAGACCCAAAAAGGCTATCTGTTTGGCTTGGTTCGCAGTGCACGGACGAACGGGTAGGTTGGAATCGGATGATTCGCTCATGGTAAACTCCTTGAAAGAAAATGGTTTACGATCCATGACACAACGCAGCGTCATGTTGATGTTCATTTTTATTGATGACAGCATCGCTCTGGAAGCATCCCAGGCTAGGCGTTTTTTGCTGATGACTGTCCGTCCGTCCATCACGGAGCAACCCTTGCGCTGAATCTCGCGACCGATTTCGCGGTAAACTTCGAGAGCGACTCGGATTGCAATTCGGCATCGCCATGGTACGTAGGGCAGCCCTTCGATCGCAAGGTTGTAGCGTTCTTCAGCTAGGGCAAGGATCTCGGACACACTCTGGGAGATTCGATCGGAGTTCGCTTCCAAAACGTTTTCTATCCCAGGTAAGTAGGATCGACCTCGCTCCGCATCTTCTCGCACATCGCGGGCGATGTTGGTCATTTGCATCGCTACTCCCAATGCGATAGCATGTCGACTGGCAGCACGATTTGTGACCCCCATCAACGATGTCATCATCAGACCTACCGTTCCGGCCGCATGGTAGCAGTAATGTTCTAAGTCTTCGTTGTTGCGAACGGAATACCCTTCCAAATCCATACGCATGCCTTCGATCAACTCCCTTGCGTGGCGAGGATGGATCTGACCGGCAAGGATCATGGGGCGAATCCACTCGGAGGCCGGATGCGAAGGGGATTCGCCCCGTTGACACCGCGCGAGATCCTCTTCCAGTGTATGCAAAGCCTCCGCCGCCTCTGTCGGACACGATGCGTGATCGACTGCATCGTCAACACTGCGGCACCACGCATACAGAGCCCAAACCTTGGTTCGGATCGAATAAGGCAGGAACGAGGAGGCCACCGAAAACGATCGGCTCGAACGAGCGATCACTGCGTTCGCATCCTCGACAGGGTCGATCAACTTGTCGGCATCGCCTCGATTCTCGAATCGTTCGCTCATTTCAGCACCTTTGCAAAATCGCGAGCGATGATGCCGAGAGTCGCCTTGGCCGTATTCACGACACCCGGGACACCTGCCCCTGGGTGAGTACCACCACCGACAATGTAAAGGTTCGGAATGCTTTCCGATTTGTTGTGAGGTCGAAAGTACGCGCTCTGCGTCAGTTTGGGGGCAACCGAAAAAGCGGAGCCTTGATAGGCGTTCAACTGATCGCGAAAATCGACAGGGGTGAAGTGCCTGCGCGTGACGACGGACTCTCGCAAACCGGGCAAGTGCTTTTCGAGGGACTCCAAGATCGCATCGCCGTAACGAGTCGCGGTTTCCTCCCAATCGACATTCGCTCGCCCTAAATGCGGTACAGGGCTCAGCACGTAAAAAGCCTCTCCTCCCGGTGGAGCCATCCCTGGATCGGACACTGTTGGTGCGTGCAGATATAGACTGAAATCTTCGGGCAGCTTCCGGCCGTGAAAAATGTCTTTCAGCAAACCGCGATAGCGCTGACCAAACAGGATCGTGTGATGAGCCAGGTCCGGATAGCGCCGCTTGGTTCCAAAATACATCACGAACAAAGACATCGACCAATCCATCCGCTCGAGTTTGCGCTGCATGGTGGTACCATCCGCGTTTTCTCGATACAGTTTCGCATAGGTGTGATGAATATCGGCGTTGGATACAACCAGATCAAATCTTTCCGTAACACCCTTCGCATCATGAACGCTGTGGACGGTTCTGCCGCGAGTATCGGTTTGAACGGAGATCCGATCGACCGGATTCGATAACCGCATTTCCCCTCCGAGCCGCTCGAAGAGGGCGACCATGGCTTCGACCAAGGCCCCTGTGCCTCCTCGCGGAAAGAAGACTCCCCACTGCCGCTCGATCCAATGGATGAGGGTGTAGATGGCGCTGGTCTCCATCGGATTGCCACCCACCAACAAGGGATGGAAACTAAACGCTTGCCGCAACTGCTCGTTCTGGATGAATCGGGAGACCGTCGAGTAGACACTCCGATCGGCCCGCAATCGCATCAGGTCCGGAGCGCACCGAATCATATCGCGAAAATTGAGAAACGGCGTTGCACCGAGTTCGACGTATCCCTTCTCGAACACCCGCCGCGTGTAATCCGCAAAACGATAGTAGCCATCGACATCGTTCGGGGAACACTTTCGTATTTGGTCAACCAATCGGGACTCATCGCTGCTGTAATCAAAGCTCATGCCATCAGGCCACTGCAAGCGATACATCGGATCGACCGAAATCAACTCGACGTGGTCCGACATCGACTCACCAGCCAACTCGAAGAGTTCCTCGAGGCAGTGCGGGGCGGTGATGACGGTTGGTCCAGCATCGAATGTGAACCCAGCATCTCGATATACATAGGCCCTGCCGCCAGCGCGATCGCGAGACTCGTAACAAATTGTCTCAAAGCCCATCGCTTGCAGTCGGATCGCGGCTGCGAGACCGCCGAAACCGCTGCCGATCACCGCCGCGCGACCGCGACGCGATCCTCCTCGCGATTGAAAATCGTCCAAGAAACCCGAATTGGCCAGCGGCGCTTGGATCATCGGACTACCTCAGACGTTCGTTCGGTGTGGATCCCTTCCACGAGGGAAACGGGCCAGCTCGGTCGATCGATCGTTTGAAGAATTTCTGCAACGCCATCAAGCAAGCGTTGATCGATGACATGTTCCGCCATCAACTGCACCTGCTCGGAAATCAGCGTCGCGATGACATGATCGCCGTGCTGTCCAATACGTTCGAATAACTCCCTCGCGACCTGACGTCGATCCTCAGGAGATCGGACGAGTCGCAGCACCCATTCCCGGCATCGCGCAGGATCGGTCCGTTGGCTTGCCCAGACCCATGGCCATGTCATCCGCGCATTGCGAAGATCATCGTCGCGAATCGTATCGTCGATTTGTTCCCCTGGTCGCCTCTGGGCGATCGATGCCAACTCGTCGAGATCATTCCGCATTTGGAGAGCCATACCGATCCGTCGCCCGAGAACTGGCAACACCGGCAGAAGTCGATCGGTGGCGTTGGCAGCGAGACAACCCATCCGCACCGCCAGCTCGACCAACGAGCCGGTTTTCATGAGGCTGATCGCATTGGCGGTTGCTTCCCAATGCTCGACAGGGACCTCATCGACTCGAGCGTGGATGTCGATCGCTTGACCTTCATGGCATCGCCGCGCGGTGTGGATCATAGCCTCGATCAATCGCGAGCGAATCTCGGCAGGAAGTGGGGAAGTGCTCAAGCACTCCAGCGCTTGAAAGTACATCCAGTTGCCAGCGTTGATGGCGAGCGGAACGCCGATGCTGTGATGCATCGTCGCCTGGCCGCGACGCGAGCGCGAGTCGTCCTGTACATCGTCTATGACCAAGGAACCTGCATGCAGGCTTTCAATCGCGTCGCTTACCGAGGCGGGCACATCTCCGATGCCACCAGCCATCTCGTAGCTGATTTGGAGCAGCGAACTGCGAATGCGTTTCCCCTGTCGACATTTGAAGTCGCGCATAGGTTCGAACAAGGAGCGGTCCAAGAGTTCTTTGACGTAAGGGTTCATCCCAGCACCTTGTGCGGTTGAGTGGATGGTTGGATGACTGCCCGACCGGAGGGAAGCCGCTTGTAGGATCGAAAGAATTGAAAGGGACGGAGCCCCATGGGAGGGATTCCGACCACTATGCGAAAGGCATCGAGCGGAGTGAATCGATGGCCGTAAAAGCGGGCGATTGCCGGCTCATCGAGCACCCGATAAAACCGCCGAAAGATCTGATAACGCGTTTGCGGCTTGACGAGCTCAAATAGCAACCGATTCAGGAATCGAGCGAACCGCGCTCTCCATGCATGTTCATGGCTTAACTGCCGAAATACCTGAGGCAATCGATCCGAAGGATTGGTTGCAACGCATGCGGCCACCTGCAGCGCCATGGAAAACGAGTAGCCGGTCGCAGCGTGAAACCATCCACCCCGGTATCCCCCCGCAAACATCGGAAGACCACTACCAGGGAATGATCCTGCGGTAGGCATCGGCAAGACTCCCTGTTCCTCGCGAACGATGCGCCAATCATGGTATCCTCGCGAAACAACATAGGCACGGACCTTTTCCAAACATTCCTCGCGGTCGATCGATGGAGTGTTCGAGAACCGCGTGTCCTCGACCAACACGCGGCGGCGTTCCAACGGCAGGGTGTAAATAAAGCGAAAGCCATCCTGCTGATCGATTTGGTCATCCATGATGATTGGATTCGCATGAGGCCAATCGGTGTTGAACTCCAACTCGAATCCCCAAAATTTCTGAAAACCGCCAGCAAAGTTCCCCGCGTTCAGGGGTGCCGGACCTCGATTGTCGATCACCGTCGTGGCATCGATTCGGCGCCCGTCGCTGAGCGTCACACTCCCCGAAGCGATCTGATCGACGGTGGTATTGGTCAGAATGCGACGGTGCGATTGCAGCGCCAGTGGCATCACCACCTTGGCAAAGTGCTCCGACGAGCAGGTGCGATAAGGAATCTCAACCGATCGCACTCGGCCTCCTACCCGAATATCGTAACGCGGCCAACGATATTCGGCTAAAGGTTCCGCCCAGGCACTACAGGACTCGGGAATGTCGGTTGCGTGAAAGGACCAGGTGTGGTTGCCAGCCAACTTTTTTTGTTGTTCGATGAGAATCCAACTGGCTTGAGGCTGATGATGGGAAATCGCCAACGCCATGAGCCCGCTTTGCAGTCCACCTCCCACAAGGATGTAATCCACTCGAGGAACCTCTTCTCGGGGCCGCGGCTCCTGCGATCCGTTCTGTGGCGATCCGTTCTGTGGATTCATGACTGGGTCTCCGGTCGATACGACGCTCGTCTAGCTAGACCAGCCCACTCATGCAACAACAAGTGGGGAACCGCGATGGCGGACAAACCGATGAACAATGTCTGCAGGGAGTGGGGATTTGTGCCGATCGAGCTTGTCCCGAGCGATTGCCGAAAAAACCACCCCGCAGCGACTACGCCCGCCACAGCCATCACCGACAAGGGCAAGATAGAAGCAACAAATTGAGAAGCTGTCAGACCCTCCTGACTTCGCAAACGGGACAAACCAAGAATGGAATGCCAAAGGCAAAAATAGGCGGTGAACGAAACCAGAATCGGGGCAATTGCAGCGATTCCCGCGGTTGCCACCGGTACCCACGCATTGAAATCCTGACCCTCGCGGCGCAGTTGCGACACGCATGCGACCAATGCAATCGGGCACAAGATCACTGCGATCGATCGCGTGAAGAAAACGATTTTTTCCACTTCCCCCGAATCATTCGCCGGGACGATCATCCGTAACATCCAGGTCATCTCCTCGACGCGAACCAAAGCAGGAATCCAGATCACCAGCCCCCCCAAAGCGATGGCCGAAAAATGCTCCACGATTGTCGAAGACCGCGGTCCCTCCGATTTCTCGGCCATGCGATGCTGATCTTCTCGACCGAAATGCCATGCGGAGAGCAGAAAGAATCCGATCACCGTCGCGAGCGGAAACACAAACCAGGACGCGGCTACAGCCACACCCACCGCCAGATACCCAGGGAAAAACATCATCCACCAGGAATCGCGGAACCGAGATGCGAGGAGCCGACGACCGGTCCAGTGGTCCAAGCCTCCATGCGGAACCCCAAGAATCGCCACCAAAACAGCTGCCACGTAAACCAAAACCGAAAACTCGGGCGCTCCCAATAGCCGTAACGCTGCCATCACAGCCACACAGAACACAATGTAGAACGCGGAAAGCGACACGCCGGCACCCTGAAAGGAAAAAACCGATCTGCGCGACCGCACAACATCCATCGGGTGCGGTCGCTTCGTATAAACACTCACGACTTATGCTGGTTGGTAAGCAGCGCTGCCGTGACTCGAGCTCTTGGCGCGAGCAATGAAGTAAATCAGCAGACCAAAACCAGCCTTCGCCGTCATGTCCGCAAACGCATAACCGACTTGAAGACCGACTATCCCGGTCGCATCACCTGCGCCTGCAGCCTTCGCTGCCAAGGCCGAAGGGGTGCCACCCAACGCGTAGGCAATCGGGTAAACCGCCCAAGTGACCAAAATGACCAAACGAGCGACTTCGATCAGCTTGCGTGCCGCAACCGGCTGAGTAGCGAGCGATGCGGTCAATTCGGTCCAAAGGATGTAAAGAATGTAGAAGAAAGGTACGGAAGAGAGAGCTCCCCAAATGACGCGCTGAGTCCAGCCGTCGGGATTGGAGATCACTTCCCCTGGGTAACCCAAGGCGATCATCAGGGCGGCGGCGATGACCAGGCGAGTCAGCAGCGAACGGGACTTGCTGGCTTCCAATCGCAATACGGCCACCAATTCGACCATCAACAACGGGACGGTCAGAATCCAGTCCGCGTACCGGTAAAAGTCGTTGAAGGCGGCTCCTGAACTCGTGTAACCAGTGTCCGAGAGCTTGTAAGCGTCCTGCCACGAGTGGCGGATCATGAAGTAGTGGTAACAAGCGATCGTTACCACCAAACCGCTGATCATCAAGGCTGGACGATACGCTTCATCCACCGAAGATCTCGATAAGGGCTCCGCTTGGGGACACTCCATTTTTTTCGAGGAAGTCCTCTTTGGGGACACGCCACTTTTTTGGAACGGCTGGACAGATCCGAGAACTATCAAAGCAGTAGGCGCATTCCATGGACCGTTCACCTAGAATCCCTGCAAATGTCCAGGAGCTGACGGCACGACGGAGCGTGTCTGCTACTTTTGTCAGTCGGGTCCAGCTAGCGATCTGTAGAAATGAATGGGCTTTGCGAGAAGCAAGAGGTGTTCTTCACGCAACTGCATTCAGTTTTTGCACCGTGCAGACCAGCAATTGTGCACCCCTGCGCAGAAAGACACCCTTGGCAGGTGCTGAAAGGGTTGTTGAGAAGTATCTTTCGTTCGAAATCGATCGAACTAGGACGCTAGCCGTTTGAGATAGAATCGTCGATGCGTCTTCAAGCTGCGCATCTCGCTGACCGTTTGAACTTTACCGGCCACTTGACTGAACATCCGGCCAAAGTCTTTCGTCAACCGCTGCCAGTCTGCTACCTCAATCCCCAATCGCTCCAACATGGGTGCAAGCCCATTGGGGGTGAAACCCGACTTGTCGGATCGATGCATCCTGGCGGTCAAATCCAACAATTGCAGGTAGTCCAGAGATGACAACGGCAACACGCCCTTGTCACTGCAGCGACGCTTGCTCTTGCTCGGTTTGGGCCCCGTATCATTCTTCGACGATTTCAATTCGATCGGACTTAGGAACGAATCGGCATCCGATGCTACTCCAGCGGCAGTAGCTTTTGCACTCTGGTAGCGAAGCTTACCTGAAGTGAACTCACTTTTCTCAATGCTCTTGGCCATCGATGCTCGAATCGGATTCAGATCGACATACGTCGCACAAGCCAATACTGCTTCGTCATCCAAAAGACGGACAGCTTTAAAGCGTCCTTGGAAAAATCGGCCATTTTCCTTGTCGTCTTGGTTCGCACGCGTCCCAATCTTTTGGCAAAGGATTCGCATCCACCAAGAAATGTCGCTAAGTCTTAGACGGATCTTCTTCACTTCGACCGGCGAATTCGCAATCGCATCAA